>NZ_JBDNRK010000064.1:0-22421 GCF_047718555.1 Clostridium sp.
CCCACTTGAAGAAAAGCAGAGAACCAAAATCTTTGATTTTGTGTGAATCGCTTTCACAGAGTGCGTGGGAGACTTACGCCAAGTTAGTCAGGTTAAAAATAGGCTAGCATACTGACTAATTATTTATTTGAATGTGCCTAAGAAAATGTAGAGGGTTAAAATGAAAATACAGGAGCTTTTAATATTGGGTTATGATATATTAAAGTCTCAAAATATTGAGACTTATATGTTAGATACTCAACTTATACTATGTAAGGTTTTAAATAAGGATAAACTGTTTATAATTACAAATAGAGATTTGCAGGTGGAGGAAAATAAAAGAGCAGAATTTCTTAAGCTGATAGAAATTAGAAAGAAAAAAATGCCTGTAAAATATATTCTCCAGAGTACGGAATTTATGGGCCTAGAGTATTTTATAAAACCAGGAGTGCTTATACCAAGAGCAGATACGGAAGTACTTGTAGAAGAAGCTATAAAGGAAATAAAAAAGCAAAATTTAAAAAAAATTTGTGATGTATGTTGTGGAAGTGGAGCAATAGGTATAGCTATTGCTAATTATTTAGATGATTCGCAGGTGATTTGTTACGATATTTCAGAAATTGCCATAGAGGTTACGCAGATCAATTTAGAAAGATTTAACTTAGAAAAAAGAGTTCAGGTATTAAAAAGTGATTTGCTCAGCAAGGCTATAGAAAATGAATGTAGTTTTGATGTTGTTGTTTCTAATCCTCCATATATAAAAAGTAAAGTTATAGGAACTTTAATGGAAGATGTAAAGAATTATGAACCTTTTATAGCGCTTTGCGGCGGAGAAGATGGATTGGACTTTTATAGAAGAATAATTAGAGAATCAAAAAAAGTTTTAAATTCAAAGGGCTTAATAATTTTTGAAATAGGCTATGATCAGAAAGAAGAAGTAACCCAACTGCTGGAACAGAATGGATTTAAAGATGTAGTGTGTATTAAAGATCTTTCTGGAAATGACAGAGTGATTAAAGGAAGTTTAGGCATATGAAAATAAATAATAAGTCAAAGATGCGACGGATATTTTGAATCGTACAAGGAAACAGGTTCCGAAGATAGTGAGCTATCTGAGGGTTCTGTTGACGCAGTAGGATTCAAAATAGACTAGCATACTGACTAGTTATTTATTTGAATGTGTCTTACCATAATGAGTTAAAGTTTAAATTACTATGGTTATACAAAACATTATATGTTATAATATAGAATTATTAAAATAAGGTATTTTCAAAGATATAGTATGTGAAAAATTTCATATAATTCAATTAAATATTTCTTTGATAATTACTAAATACGGAGTGATAAATTAATGCTTGAAAGACTTAATTTTATAGAGAATAAATATGAGGAATTATCAATTAAGATTAGTGATCCAACTGTTATGGCGAATCAGAAAGAGTGGCAGAAGCTTTGCAAAGAACATGCAGATATGGAAACTATAGTGACTAAATACAGGCAGTATAAAAGTGCTCAGGAAAACCTAAAAGATGATCAGGAAATGCTGGGTGAAAAAATAGATAGAGAACTTAAGGAAATGGTTGAAGAAGAAATAAAAGAACTTCAGCAGAATTTAACTAAATACGAAGATGAGCTTAAAGTACTGCTTCTTCCAAAGGATCCAAATGACAATAAAAATGTATTTGTGGAAATAAGAGGTGGCGCTGGTGGAGAAGAAGCTGCACTATTTGCTGCCAATCTTTTTAGAATGTACACAAGATATGCGGAAAGAAAAGGTTGGAATATAGAAGTTATGAGTGCCAATGAAACTGATATAGGAGGTTTCAAAGAAGTTGTATTTATGATAAAAGGTGAAGGTGCCTATAGCAGACTTAAATTCGAAAGTGGTGCTCATAGAGTTCAAAGGGTTCCAGATACAGAATCCAGTGGTAGAATTCATACTTCAACTTCTACTGTGGCAGTCTTGCCGGAGGTTGAAGATGTGGATGTAGAAATAAATCCAAATGATTTGAGAATAGATGTATTTAGAGCTTCTGGACACGGTGGTCAGTGTGTAAATACTACGGATTCCGCTGTTAGAATAACACATTTACCAACTGGAATGGTAGTTTCCTGTCAGGATGAAAAGAGTCAGCTTAAAAATAAAGAAAAGGCTATGAAGGTTTTAAGAGCAAGATTGTTCGAAAAGGCTCAAGAGGAAAGAAGTGCAGGTATCGCAGAGGATAGAAAGAGCCAAGTTGGAACAGGTGATAGAAGCGAAAGAATAAGAACTTACAATTTTCCTCAAGGTAGAGTTACAGATCACAGAATAGGTGTTACACTGTATAAACTTGATTCCTTTTTAGATGGAGAAATAGATGAAATTATTGATGCATTAATTACTGAGGAGCAGGCAGAAAAGATGAAGGCTGTTGGTAATCAGGCTGTATAACTTTCAATTTAAATATATTTGATGCTGAGATGATTGCGTACCTCTATAGAAAGTCATTTACTAAGGTGGTGGGGAGGAATATGAATATAAATAAAGCTATTAAAAAACAAAGGGCTTCCTATAAGAGGTCTATGATAGCCATGATTTTTATACTTATTATTCTTCCTGTTGTTTGGTATTTATCAGGTCAAATAAATATATTTTTTTTCATATATCTATTTGTAATAGAATTATTAATTTTGGCTGCTATGAGTTTTAAAACAAAAGTTCAGGTTTTAAGCTATGAAGTAGATAAATATAGAATAAAGGTCACTATAGGATTTCCTAAAAAGGATATAAATTTGCTTTGCCAAAAGATAGATATAATCCATGCAGAAGGTTCTGGAAGCGATATGAAATTAATTTTAATTACTAAAAGTATTACGAGAAATAGATTTGTAAGAAAAATTGATATTGATTTTTTAAAAAGATATCCTTATGCAGGTTATCATTATGGAAGATTTAAAAAGAATAATCCTGAAAATGAGTATTTCTATACAGTGATTTCCACTGGCGGTTATAAAAAGTATAAATTATTAGATGAATTATATAAGTCCTGTACTGGAGCTTTTTTTACAGAAGAAGCTATAGGAAAAATAAAGGAATACAGAAATTAGATATTTGAAAAGAAATAATAACTTATTTAGTTATTTAAATAAGAGTTTATTAATGAATAAATCCTCATGTCTGTAAATAGAATGTTATAGATATGGGGTGATTTTTTTGAATATAAATACTGTAATAATATTAATGTTTGTCAGTGTAGTATCTCTACTTGGAACTCTAATAGGTTCCTCTGTAGGGCTCCTAATTAAAAATCCATCTAAGAGACTTTTAGGTGCACTTATTGGTTTTGCTGCTGGTATCATGCTTGCAGTAGTAGTTTTTGACCTTATTCCTGAATGCATAAAAAAATGGGGATTTATTAGTACTATTTCCACTGCTTTAATAGGGATAGCTGTTATTACATTTGCGGACAGGCTGATAAGTAAAAATAATTTCCATTCAAATAAACATTTGCAAATCGCACTTTTAACGGCTATAGGACTTATGCTTCATAATTTTCCGGAAGGCATAATTATGGGCTGTGGATTTATAGTAGGTGGGAGTCTTGGAATTAAGATGTGTATACTTATAGCTGTACATGATATACCAGAGGGAATTGCAGTGGCAGCTCCTATGGTAGCTTCTAAAATAGATCCACTTAAAATTTTTCTATATACAGCAATAACTGCATTGCCCACGGCTTTTGGAGCAACTATAGGGATTTTTATAGGAGGCATATCACAAAGTGTATTAGGTACAAGTCTTGGACTTGCCTCAGGTATAATGCTTTATGTGGTTTGTGGGAAAATGATACCAGAAGCTAATACAATTTGGTCTGGGGTTACAAGTACATTAGGTATTCTAATGGGTTTTCTACTTGGACTTGCTATGTGCACAGTTTTATAATATATTTGACAGCTGAAATACTTAATAGTACAATGAAGTCAATTTGTTTATTATGTTTAAGAAGGTGTATTTGAAGTGGATACTAAGGTTAGGGTATTGGATAGTAATAATTTAGATAAAGGCATACTTGAAGAAATTGCACGGGTCATAAAGAATAAAGGATTAGTAGCTTTCCCTACGGAAACAGTCTATGGACTAGGAGCAAATGCTTTAGATGAAGGCGCTGTAACGAAGATTTTTTTGGCTAAGGGCAGACCGCAGGATAATCCTTTAATAGTTCATATTTCTGATTTAGAGGAAATACGGCCTTTAGTTAAAAATATACCTGAAGTGGCAAAAATGCTTATGGAGAAGTTTTGGCCAGGTCCTATGACAATTATACTTGAAAAGACGTCATTAATACCAGATGTTACGTCGGCGGGACTAAAATCTATTGGTATTAGAATGCCAAAAAGTATCATTGCGAGAGCTATAATAAAAACAGCGAAAGTACCTATTGCAGCACCTTCCGCAAATATATCAGGAAGGCCAAGTCCTACAGATATGGAGAGGTGTATAGAAGATTTAAAAGGAAAAATTGAATACATAGTAGGTGGAGAAATTTCTGAAGTGGGATTGGAGTCCACTATCATAGATTGTACAGTCACACCGCCTTGTGTATTGAGACCTGGCGGAATAACTCTGGAGATGCTTAGAGAAATAGATGAAAATATTTATATAGATAAAGCAATAATGAGAAAACCAGAAAAGGATTTTAAACCTAAGGCCCCAGGAATGAAATATAGACACTATGCACCAAAAGCAGCAGTAAAAATTGTCAGTGGAGAATTACAAAAAACTATTGCAAAAATTAATGAAATGGTGCAAACTTATATAGATGAAGGTAAAAAAGTTGGTATTATGGCTACAGAGGAAACTAAGAACAGATATAAAGGAGCATTAGTTATATCCCTTGGAAGTAGAAATGATCTCAATAGTATAGGGAAAAATCTTTTTGAGACACTTAGAGCTTTTGATGACAATAATGTAGATATTATATTATCTGAAGCTTTTGAGGAAATTGGTTTTGGAATAGCTATAATGAATAGATTAAAAAAATCTGCTGGGTTCAATATAATAAATGTTTAGTTTACAATGTTGATAAAAGATGGTATCCAGTAATTTGTAATGTATACAGGAGGAAATAGTATGAAGCTACTTTTTGTCTGTACAGGGAACACCTGCAGAAGTTGTATGGCTGAAGCAATATTTAATGAATTATGTAATATAGATGGAGTTACAGCTTCTTCAGCGGGATTAAGTGTAGTGCCTGAAAGTATTATTTCTAAAAATTCCCATTTGCTAATAAAACAAAATTTAAATATAGATTTCGATAATAGAAAAGCAGTTCAGTTTACTAGAGAAATGCTTGAGAAATTCGATCTTATACTTACTATGACTGGCTATATGGCTTATATGATTAAAAATAATTTTGAAGAGTACAATTCTAAGGTATATTCTTTAAATGAATATGTCTCCATTAGTAGGGATGTAACAGATCCTTATGGTGGTAATATAGATGTATATAGGGACACCTTTAATGATTTAAAGTCTAGTATAGAACTTTTAATTAAAAAATTGCAAGATAAAGGTATTGTATAAAATACATTTATCTTTTTTTTACGTAAGTATGTGAAAAAATAGTCAGTTATAATAGCTAAATATTTTATGCAATATGAAAATCTTTAAATATATTATAGAGTGTGTAAGTATACTTAATTGAATTAATTTAAAATAAAAAATACAATTTCGAAAATTATGGAGGTATGTGTAATGAAGATAGCATTAGGTAGTGATCATGCGGGATTATCCCTTAAAAAAATAATAATAAAACATTTAGAGGAAAAGTGTATAGAAATAAAGGATTTTGGTACATATAATGAGGAATCCTGTGATTATCCTGATTATGCATATAAGGTAGCAAATGAAGTAGCACAAAAAAACTTTGATTTAGGTATATTGGTTTGTGGTACTGGTATAGGAATAGGCATTGCAGCTAATAAAGTAAAGGGAATTAGAGCGGCCACTTGTTCTGATACTTTTTCAGCACATGCATGCAGGGAACATAATAATGCAAATATAATTGCCTTGGGAGAAAGAGTTGTCGGACCAGGACTTGCAATTGACATAGTGGATACTTTTTTAGGAGCAAGTTTTGAAGGTGGAAGGCATGAGAAAAGAGTAAATAAGATTGCTGATATTGAAAATAATAAATAATAGATTAGGTTATTTATCTTAATATACTTTATATAGGAAAATTTAGGAGGAAGTAAAATGAGTAAGGTAACACAAATAGCACATCCTTTAATATTGCATAAATTATCTCTTATAAGAGATAAAAATACAGGTTCTAAGGAGTTTAGAGAACTTGTGGAGGAAGTAGCTATGCTTATGGCTTATGAAGTAACTCGTGATATGAAAACGGAGACTGTGGAAATAGAAACACCAATTTGCAAGACAAAATGTAAAATACTTGCAGGTAAAAAAGTTGCTATAGTACCAATATTAAGAGCAGGTCTTGGAATGGTTGAAGGCATGCTAAGACTTATTCCAGCTGCAAAGGTTGGTCATATAGGATTATATAGAGATGAAAAGACACTTCAACCAGTAGAATATTTTTGTAAACTTCCTCAGGATATTGAAGAAAGAGATATAATAGTAACAGACCCTATGCTTGCAACTGGTGGTTCTGCCATTGATGCAATAAGTCTTTTGAAGAAAAAAGGGGCCAAATATATAAGAATTATGTGCCTTATAGGTGCACCAGAGGGAGTAAAGGCAGTACAAGAAGCACATCCGGATGTAGATATATATTTAGCATCAATTGATGAAAAGTTAAATGAAAAGGGATATATTGTTCCAGGTCTTGGGGATGCAGGAGATAGATTATTTGGAACTAAATAAAAAATTTTAAAATACCTATAGTAAGGAGGATACCTGTTTGTTGAAAAATAAATTTTTATTGATAAGGGTAGTACTTGGAGTATTAATCATTTTGATATCTGTTCTTACTTTTTTAGGAATTGGTGATAAAATAATAATGATGTCCTCCATTCTTATATTATTGGGATTACTTCAATTTTTTAATGGAGTGTATTTTTTAAGTAAAAATAGTGACAGAAAAGGATACGGTATATTTTTAATAATTAGTGCCATAGTTCTTATTTGTATTGGAATTTCATTTATGTTTATAATGTTTAAATAATGCTTGGACATATAAAAGTATATTTTAATAATTAGTTTTAAAAAGATTACCTACATAAAAATCCCGTCATTTTATTTTATTTTGTATAATTTATTTACAACGATAAAATATTTTGATGGTTTTTTATATTTTGCGTTGAATTTTATTTGTTTAAATAAAATATTAATGAATAATGATTATTGACTGATTACCTAGAAAAGTTTAAAATTATAAATAAAAGATATGTATAATAGGTATAAATATGCATAAATTTTATAATGAACGTTTTTTACATAACTTTATTGAATTTGAGGTGTAACTAAACCATGAAGAAATCTTTTAATTTTAATATATTTAAGGATGAGCATAAGCCTAGGCTCATGGCTATGGATTTTTTAAAATATATAGGACCTGGACTTCTTGTAACTGTAGGTTTTATTGACCCAGGTAATTGGGCATCAAATGTCTCTGCTGGATCTAACTTTGGATATGCTCTTCTTTGGATGGTGACGCTTTCAACTATTATGCTGATAATATTGCAGCATAATGCGGCTCATCTTGGTATAGTTACAGGAGATTGTCTTTCTGAGTCGGCTACAAAGAACATTAAGCCTATTATTAAAAATATAATACTTTTGACTGCTGTGGCCGCATCTGTATCTACAGCCCTAGCTGAGCTTTTAGGAGGAGCAATAGCTCTTGAAATGCTTTTTAAGATACCAATTAAATTTGGTACAGTCATAATGCTAGCATTAGTAATATGGATGTTGTTTACAAATTCTTATAAAAAACTTGAAAGATGGATTATAGGTTTTGTGTCCATTATAGGAATATCCTTTATATTTGAATTGACCTTGGTACATGTGGATTGGAGAACAGCAGTTATAGGATGGGTAAGTCCAACCTTCCCTAAACATTCCATGCCTATAATAATGAGTGTTTTAGGTGCTGTAGTTATGCCGCACAATCTTTTTCTACATTCCGAAGTTATACAAAGCAGGCAATGGAATTTGAAAAATGAAGATGTAATAAAAAAGCAGCTTAAATATGAATTTGCAGATACTTTATTTTCGATGATAATAGGTTGGGCTATAAATAGTGCAATGATTCTTTTGGCAGCTTCGACTTTTTTTACAAATCATGTTCAAGTAACAGAATTAAATCAAGCTCAACAAATGTTGAAACCTCTTCTTGGTGGTGGAGCGTCTGTAATATTTGCATTAGCACTTTTATTCGCAGGGGTGTCTTCTACAGTCACAGCTGGAATGGCCGGGGGAAGTATTTTTGCTGGCATATATGGAGAGCCTTATGATATAGGTGACAATCATACTAAGATAGGTGTTTATATCACATTGATCTTTGCTGCTATTATTATATTTTTTATAGCTGATCCTTTTAGTGGTCTGGTTTACTCTCAAATGCTTTTAAGTATTCAGCTACCTATAACTATTTTTACTCAAATCTATCTTACTTCTTCAAAAAAAGTTATGGGTAAATTTGTGAACTCTATATTAGATAAAACATTGCTTTGGATAATTGGAATAATAGTTACGGCACTGAATATAGCTTTGCTAATAAGTTATTTTTAAACATATGTAAAGCGAGTATCTAGTATAGGATTTTAATTAAATCTATGTAAAAGCAACAATGTTTTTAATATTTTATTTATATAAGGCATGTGAAAATAAATAGTAAGTCAAAGATGCGACGAATATTTTGAATCATACAAGGAAACAGGTTCCGAGGATAGTGGGCTATCTGAGGGTTCTGTTGACGCAGTAGGATTCAAATAGGCTAGCATACTGACTAGTTATTTATTTGAATATGCCTAAATAACGGAGGGGATAAGAATATGTTAAAATGGAAAGATGACTATTTGCTTGGTATTAATAAAATTGATGAACAACATAAGGAACTTTTTAGAATTGCAGAAAGTGCTTATAGTTTATTAAAAAGTGACTATTTTGTGGACAAATATAATAAAATAGTAGAAATTATTGAGGAACTTAGGGAATATACTATTTTTCACTTTCAAGAAGAACAAAAGTATATGATGAGTATAAAGTATAAGAGATTTTTTGCACATAAAATAGAGCATGATGAGTTTATTGAAAAATTAAATAAAGTGGATTTGGCAGACGTAGATAGTAATCAAGATAAGTATATTATGGATTTACTTGAATTTGTAGTGAATTGGATAAGTGAACATATTTTGGGTACAGATTTTAAAATTCTTGAAGAATAAAATTTAATAGAGGTGGTGTGTCAAAATGCATTTATATGTAGTACAGGACATCTCTATAATTTTAATATACTATTATTGCTATTAGAATAAAAATATATTAAAATTATATCTATGAAAATTTTGTTTAATAAGATATGTAATCGTATAAATGAAAAAATAAGCCTAGATAAGGAGAATGAGGATTAATATGTTAAAATGGAAAGATGATTACTTACTTGGTATTCAAACAATAGATGAACAGCACAAGGAACTCTTTAGAATTGCAGAAAGAGCTTATAATTTATTAAAAAGTGAGTATTTTGTGGACAAGTATAATAAAATAGTAGAAATTATTGGAGAACTTAAGGACTATACTATTTTTCATTTTCAAGAAGAGGAAAAATACATGTTAAGTATAAAGTACAAGAGATTTTTTGCCCATAAAATAGAGCATGATGAGTTTATTGAGCAGTTAAATAAAGTAGAATTAAAAGATGTGGATGAGAATCAAGATAAATATATTTTAGATTTATTAGAATTTGTAGTGAAGTGGATAAATGATCACATTATAGGACAAGATTTAAAAATAATTGAAAATTAAATTCTATTTTGTAGAGAAGGACTGTTTTAAAGTGTGTTAATGCATTTTAAAGCAGTCCTTCCTTTTTAAAGTAAGGACATAGAATATTGGTCTTAGAAAAATGTATTCTTGAGTGGTTTTTTTATCCTTATAGCTAAAATATGGATTTTATTTTATAATGTGGAATATAATTATCATTTTTATAATAAATATTTAATAAATATAATATAATTTTATTAAATTATCAAAATGATTATTGACATATATATATATTCATAATATACTCATAAGCGTTAACTAATTTGCATTGAGGTGAAGCTAATGAGTACTATATTAAAAAAAATACAAAATACGGCAATTCAATGTGCAGATATTTTGTCACAGGTTTTAGATGTTGATGTAGAAATTGTAGATAGTACACTTGTTAGAATTGCTGGTACAGGAAAGTATAAAGATGGCATAAATAAAAGCTTAGAGAATGAAGGACATGTTTATGAGGGAGTTTTAAGAACGGGAGAAAAATATACGATAACTGAACCTGGAAAGCATGATATTTGTCTAGAGTGTCCTAATTGTGAAACTTGTATAGAAAAGTTTGAAATGTGTGTGCCAATAAATTTGAATAATCAAGTAATAGGAGTAATAGGGCTTATATGCTTTAATAATTATCAAAAAGAGAAAATTCTATCAAATATAGATACTTATTCAGTGTTTTTAGAACAAATGGCTGATCTTATAAGTGCAAAAGCTTATGAAGCAATAGAAAATGAAAACATAACTATTATGGCAAAGCTATTGAAAGTGATAACGGATGAAATAGCTGAAGGAGTAGTAATACTGGATAAAAATTATTACATATCTCATTCTAATAAAAAGGCAAATGAAATATTAGATCTTTATGATGGAAGCAGTTTAAAAATGAATGTAGAATTTACTGGAAACTATCTGCTTGAGGATCAAGAATTTAGAGTTTTATTGAAGGGTGAGGAATATTTTTTAGTAGGCAATGTGAGTGATATAGAATTAGGTGAAAAATATAAATACATATTTATATTCAATGAGAGTAAAACTATAAAAAATAAAATAAATAGATTGACAGATCAGGGCAATGATGTGGTGTTTGACAACATATTGGGAACTTCCTCAAAAATAATGACCATTAAAAAGAAAATATTAAAGATAGCAAAGTCTATATCCACAGTACTTATTACAGGAGAAAGTGGTTCTGGTAAAGAGATGTTTGCTAGAGCCATTCATAAAGCCAGTGACAGAAAATATGAAGTATTTATAGCGGTTAATTGTGGTGCAATACCTGAGAATCTTTTAGAAAGTGAACTATTTGGTTATGTTAAAGGTGCCTTTACTGGGGCAGATCCTAAGGGTAGAAAAGGTAAATTTGAATTGGCTGACAAAGGCACAATCTTCCTAGATGAAATAGGAGATATGCCTCTTCATATGCAGGTGAAGCTTCTTAGGGTAATTCAAGAAAAGGAGATAGTTAGACTTGGATCTAATGAGTCTGTAAAAATAGACATTAGAATAATAGCAGCTACAAATAAAAATCTGGAGGAACTTATAAAAGAGGATAAGTTTAGAGAAGATTTATATTATAGATTAAGTGTTATACCTATAGAGCTTCCACCACTGCGTGAAAGGATAGAAGACATAAAAATATTAACCTACAATTTTGCCAATAAATATTGTAAGTTGTTTAATAAAAAGTTTATAGGCATAGATGGAGATATATGGAATTACATGCTTAGGTATAGTTGGCCAGGGAACATAAGGGAGTTACAAAATACAGTAGAATTCATGATAAATATGATGGATTCAAATGGAATTGTAACTAAAGAAACATTACCACAAAAAATAGTTAAGAGAGCTGAACAGAATATACTAAATACGCAGCATGCAGAGATATTAAACCTAAAACAATTGGAAAAGCAAACTATAAAAAGTGCCCTTCGTATTTACGGAACCAGTACAGAAGGTAAAAAATTAGCTGCCATAAAGCTAGGAATAGGAATTGCCACCCTCTATAGAAAAGTAGAAGAATATAGGTTGAATTCTTAATGTGTTATCATATTGATTATATTTATCATTATGATAAATATAATTTTATATATAATAATTGATAAATTGTTAATATATACTTTAAAATAATAAAAAAATGTCAAGAAAACTACTATATTAATGTTGGCATCAATATTGCTAGTAATAATATTTAGTTATAAATTTAAGGGGGTAACAAACATGAAAAAGATCTTAACAAAATTAGCAGCAGTGTCATTAGTTTCAGCTATGTTGCTGACAGGTTGTTCGTCAGGGCAGAGTAGTTCTTCAAATCCATCCAGCAAGGATAAGAAATTAAAGGTAGGATTTCTTCTTAGTGGTCCAGTAACTGATGGCGGTTATAATTACGCTCAAGATTTAGGAAGAAAGTATTTAGAAAAAGAAACTGGAGTAGAAACCATATATAAAGAATCAGTACCAGAGGAAACATCACAGGTTCAAAAAGTCACTGAAGATATGATAAATCAAGGAGCTACTGTAATAGTTGGAGCTAGTTTTGGATTTATGGATGGAATACAGGCAGAAGCTAAAAAACATCCAGACATAAAATTCCTTCATGCTGGTGGTTATAAGCAGGAGACAAATATGTCTAACTATTTTGGAAGAGAATATGAAGCAAGGTATTTATCAGGAATTGTGGCAGGTATGAAAACTAAAAGCAATAAAATTGGATTTGTTGGTGCTTTTCCAATACCAGAGGTTATCAGAGGAATAAATGCCTTTACTTTAGGGGCTAGATCAGTAAATCCTAATGCAACAGTTAAGGTTGTATGGACAAATACCTGGTATGATCCTGCAAAGGAAAAAGAAGCAGCTAAAGCTTTAATAGCACAAGGTATAGACGTGGTAGGTCAACATCAAAATACTCCTGGAGTACAGGAAGCAGCAGAAGATGCTGGGGTATTCTCTGTAGGCTATAATACTGATATGAGTAAATATGCACCTAAGGCTAACTTGACATCAGATGTATTTAACTGGGGAGTATACTATGTACAACAAATAAAAGAAATACAAGCAGGAACTTGGAAATCAAGCAGCTATTGGGGCGGCATAAAAGATGGTATTGTAGATATAGCACCACTTACTGCTAATGCACCACAGGGAGCAAAGGAAAAGGTTGATGCAGTTAAAGCTGATATAGTTTCAGGTAAGAATAAGATATTCCAAGGACCAATTAAAGATCAAAAAGGTACTGTTAAAATTCAACAAGGAAGTTCTTTAACTGATGAGCAGATTAAGTCTATGGATTGGTTCGTTGAAGGTGTAGATGGTACAATACAAAAATAACTAGTGTGGAGTGATACTTATGAGTTCAGAGTTGATTTCTGTAAAAAACATAACGAAAGTGTTTGGAAAAGTTGTAGCTAACAATAACATAGACTTTAGTGTTAATGCTGGAGAAATACATGCACTCTTAGGTGAAAATGGCGCTGGTAAAAGTACTCTTATGAACATGCTGTCAGGGGTTTATACTCCTGACAGTGGTTCTATATTTATTCATGGGGAAAAAGTACATTTTTCATCACCTAAGGATTCTATTAAGGCTGGTATAGGAATGGTGTTTCAACATTTTAAATTAGTAGAATCAATGACTGCAAGGCAAAATATATTATTGGGGCAAAATAACAAAATTTTTATTAATGAAAAAAATGTTTCTGACAAAATAAATGAAGTTTGCGAAAAATTTAGTTTAGATGTTAATCTAGATAAATATGTATACGATATGTCTGTAGGTGAAAGACAAAATCTTGAGATATTAAAAATATTATATAGAGGAGCAGATATACTTATTTTAGATGAGCCAACCTCTGTATTTACACCGCAGGAAACTAAAAAATTATTTAATATAATGAATAGAATTAAAGAAAAAGGATGTGCCGTTATATTCATAACTCATAAATTGGACGAGGTTATGGAAGTATCAGATAGAATAACTATTTTGAGAAAAGGTGAAGCAATTTGTACAGTAGATAAGAAAAATACTAATCCTAAAAATCTTACTGAACTAATGGTAGGAAAAGAAATGGATTTGTTCATAGATAGAGTTGAATGTAAACCAGGGAAAACAGTACTTAAGGTTTCAAATTTAAGTGTTTCAAATAAAGACAATATAAGGCTTTTAAAGGATGTCAATTTTGAAATAAAAGAAGGAGAAGTTTTTGGAGTGGCTGGTATTGCAGGCTGTGGGCAGAAGGAACTTTGTGAGGCCATAACTGGTATATGTTCTGTAGAAAGTGGAGAAATTGTATTTCAAGGAGAAAATATAACTGGAAAATCTTCAAGGGAAATGATACAAAATAATATAGCTATTGGATTTATACCAGAGGATAGACTGGGAATGGGACTAGTTGGTTCCATGAATATTGTAGATAATCTTCTGCTTAAAGATTATAAAAAGCAAAAGGGTTTTCTTCTAAGCAGAAAACAATTGATAGAAAAAGCAAAGCAGCTAGTAAAAAATTTGGAGGTAAAAACTCCAGGAATATTTTATCCTATAAGATATCTGTCTGGTGGTAATATACAAAAAATATTACTTGGAAGGGAACTGAGCTTAAATCCAAAATTAATTGTAATGGCCTATCCTGTAAGAGGACTGGACGTAAATACATGTTATACAATTTATAATCTTATAAATGAGGAGAAGAAAAAGGGCAATTCGGTCTTATTTGTAGGAGAAGATTTAGATGTGTTAATGAAGCTTTGTGATAGAATTATGGTTTTAAACAGCGGAAATGTTACGGGAATTGTAGAGTCAAAGGATGCTACAAAAGAAAAACTTGGAACGCTTATGGTTTCAAATGTAAATAAAGGTGGCGGTGAATTATGATGATACGGTTTGCTAAAAGAGCGGATATAAGTAATAAAAAAAGCATGCAAATAAGGATAACAGCTATAGTTCTTGCATTGCTGTTAGTAAGTATATTTTTAATTATACTTAAATTAAATCCGGTTATGGTATATGGTACAATGATACAGGGTGCCTTTGGGTCGCCTTATAATATAAGACAAACTATAATAAAGGCCATACCACTTTTGATATCAGCTCTTGGAGTATCTATAGCTTTTAAAATGAAATTTTGGAATATTGGAGGAGAAGGGCAGATAATGATGGGAGCCTTTGGAGCTGCTTTAATAGCTTTAAAATTTCCCAATATGTCTCAGCCAATATTATTAATATTAATGCTTATATCAGCCTTAATATTTGGAGGTATTTGGGCATTCATACCATCATTTTTTAGAGTTAATTGGAAAACCAATGAAACTATTACTACTCTTATGATGAATTACATAGCTCTAAAATTTGTAACTTATCTTCAGTATGGGCCTTGGAAGGATAAGAGTGCCTTGGGTTTTCCTAAAATACCGAATTTCTCAGATAATGCCACTCTGCCAGAGGTGTTTGGTATTCATATAGGTTGGATTATAGCTATTATTATAACAATATTAGTATATATGTATTTGAATTACACTAAAAAAGGATATGAAATTTCAGTAATAGGTGAAAGTGAAAATACAGCTTTATATTCAGGAATAAATATAAAAAAGACAGCTCTTGGAGCTTTATTTTTAAGTGGAGCTATTTGTGGAGTAGTAGGTTTTATACAAACTTCAGCAGTAAGTCATACACTATCTGTAGAAATAACAGGTGGAGCTGGCAACACGGCTATAATAGTAGCTTGGCTGGCTAATCTTAATGCTATTGCAATGGTGATAGTATCTATACTTTTTGCAGCACTTTTAACGGGAGCAAGCTATATTCAAACCGCTTTTGGAATACCTGAATCGGCAGCCTTGATATTACAATCAACTATTCTTTTCTTTGTGCTAGGTAGTGAGTTTTTCATAAGATTTAAAGTTAAATTTGCGTCAAAAGGAAAAAAAGCTGAGGAGGTAGCATAATGAGTTGGTTAATTAGTTTTTTAGCAGCAGCAGTAGTTGCGGGAACACCGCTGCTTTTTGGAACTCTTGGAGAAATAGTTACAGAAAAAGCAGGACACCTAAATCTTGGTGTGGAAGGTATTATGCTTATGGGAGCTGTAATTGGGTTTATGGTAGGATTAAAAACAGGTAATCCAATTCTTGCTTTAATTGGAGCCATGGCAGCAGGTGCAGCAGGTGCTCTTATTTATGCATTTTTGACTGTAGGACTTAGAGCAAATCAAGTAGTTTCAGGACTTACTCTAACTATTTTTGGAAGTGGTTTTTCTAGTATGGTAGGTGCAAAGATGGTAGGTCAGATTGCACCAAATTCTATAAAAAATTTTTTTGATCCTATAAATATTCCACTGCTATCTAAGATACCATTTTTAGGTCCTGTATTTTTTACTCATGACGTATTTGTGTATTTGGGGTACGTATGTGCCATTGTATTGGGAATATATTTATATAAGACTTCAAAGGGTTTAAACTTAACTGCTATAGGTGAGAATCCCGCAGCAGCAGATGCTGCAAGCATAAATGTAAGTTTATACAAATATGTGCACATACTATTGGGAGGAGCACTTTGTGGACTTGGAGGAGCTTATCTATCTTTAGTGTATGTACCAACCTGGCAGGATAATGTTACTGCAGGAAGAGGCTGGATTGCAGTAGCTCTTGTAATATTTGCAGGTTGGAATCCATTTAAAGCTATTATAGGAGCCTTCTTCTTTGGAGGACTTGACATAATAGGTTTTAGATTGGCTAAGCCTATAGTATCACAGTATTTAATTGCTGCTGTGCCTTATATAGCAACTTTTATAATTTTAGTAGTAGTTTCTATGAAAAAATCAAAGAAAAATGCTCCACCAAATGCTCTTGGAAATGCTTACTTTAGAGAAGAAAGATAATTATAATATTAACAGGAGGACGTTTTAATGAAAGAATTGTTTAAAAAAATATGTGATTCATTAAAAGTAGGAGAGCCATTAGTTTGTGCAACTATATTTGGAAGTCTTGGTTCCTCCCCTCGTACCTCTGGAGCTAAGATGATAATATTTAAAGATAATAGTATCTTTGGTACCATTGGTGGAGGAAGATTAGAATCACAGGTTTTAAATAAAGCAGTAGAAGTATTTAATAATAAGAAAAATGTTACTATGCATTTTGATTTGAACGGATTAAAAGAAACGGATATGATATGCGGTGGCGAAGTGGAAGTTTTATTGGAATATCTATGTGCTGATGACATGGATATCTATAAAACTTCTCTTCAGTCTATAGAGGAAAATAAAAAAGCACAATTTATAACTATTTTGGATAAAAAAGATTTATCTATTAAAAGGTATCTATGCACCTATTCAAATGATGGTGAGCCAAAGGGCATAGAAACAGAGCTTTACTGCAAGGTAAAAGAAAATTTGGGGAAAAAGCAGCTTAAAACTGTAGAAATAGATAACAGTATCTATATTATTGAATCTATTTCAAGTAATGAAATTCTATATATTTTTGGAGCAGGACATATATCTGAAAAGCTAGCAAAGCTAACTAAAATGGTAGATTTTAAGACAATAGTAATAGATGATAGGGAGAGCTTTGCAAATAGAGATAGATTTCCTTTTGTAGATGAAATTAAGATAATAGATTCCTTTGATAAAGATTTTAACATTAAAATTGATGAAGAAACCTATATTGTTGCAATAACAAGAGGTCATGCCTGTGATTTAAAGGTGATGAAGCAGATATTAAAGTCAAAGGCCAAATATATAGGTATGATAGGAAGCAAGAGAAAGAGAGTAGAAATATGTTCAAAGCTCAAGGCTTTTGGATATGGTGAAGAAGATTTTTTGAGGATTCATTCCCCTGTAGGCATAGAAATTAATGCTGATACACCAGCGGAAATAGCAATTAGTATTGCTGCAGAGCTTATTAAAGTGAGGGGAGAAAAATGAAAGCTATAGATGTAAAAGAAGCTATAGGACTTCCTATATGTCATGATATTACACAAATTATTCCTGGAGAGTTTAAAGGAGTAGTTTTTAAGAGGGGACATATAATTGAAGAAAAGGATGTCAATATATTGAAAACTATAGGCAAAGAACATTTTTACATAGATGACATACCAGAAGGGACTATTCATGAGGATGATTGTGCCATAAGAATTGCTGAGGCTATTTGTAATAATGAAGATTATAATATAAGTGATGTATCAGAGGGTAAAGTAAATATATCTTCAAAAATAGATGGAGTTTTTAAAGTTGATAAGAAAAAACTGTATACTCTTAATGAAATAGAGCACATCACAATAACAACTATCAATAATAATACAGTGGTTTCAAAAGGAGAAAAAATTGTTTCAGAAAGAATAATCCCTTTATATACTAGGAAAGAAAATATAGAGAGGCTGGAAACGCTGTGTGACCATAGCAAAATATTTAAAGTAATGCCTTTTATAAAACAAAAGATATGTTTGATAATTACAGGTACTGAAATCTTTAATGGTACTATTAAAGATAAATTTTATGATACTTTAAAACCAAAATTTGAATATTATGGTTGTAAAATTATAAAAACAGTAAAGGTTCCTGATGATAAGCAGTTGATAAAGGAAGAAATAAGAAAAGCCATTAATTCAGGATCAGATATGATAGTTTGTACTGGTGGAATGTCTGTAGATGAAGATGATATGACGCCTGTAGCCATAAAAGAGGAAGTAGAAGAACTGATTGTTCATGGAGTGCCAGTGCAGCCCGGAAATATGTTTTTACTGGCCTATGAAAAGAATATACCTGTTATGGGTATTCCTACAGCAGCAATTTTTAATGAAAAAACTGTATTTGATATAGTTCTTCCACTTTTAGTATGCAGAGAAAAATTGAACAGAGAATTTTTTTTAAATTTAGCTGTAGGTGGATTGATGTAATTTCATCAAAGAAATATAAATTTGGGCTGTCTCGCTATGTATTCTATGCATAGCGAGACAGCCTTTTAATTTAATTATCTGTATTAAAATATTCGATGAAATGAGATGCTGCAGTAGATAAATAACGATTTTTCATCCATATTAGAGCAGATTTGGCTTCTATAGATGGATTAGTAATTTCTTTAATTTTAAGATTTGTATTGTACATAAGTGTTGAAGAAGTTCTTGGTACTAAAGCTATGCCAATACCAGCATTTGCCCAAGTCAAAGAAGATATAATATCATCATTCTTACATATTATTTTAGGATTAAAACCTAATTTATTGCAAGCTTCTGTTATTATATTTTCAAATCTTCTATGAATTATAAGTGGTTTATTTTCTAGTTCTTTTATGGATATAGTATCTTTATATATGTCGTCATATAATTCAGATTTTGCTACAGTTACCATGGTATCATGAGTATAATTTTTTAACTCATTATTTTTTATGTACAATGAGTTGTAGAGCTTAGAATTAAAAGGAGCACGTACAAAACCTAGTTCTATAATTCCATTGTTCAGTAATTCCATTATTCTAACACTGCTGCCATCCCACATTTGGAAGTTTATATTAGGATATTTTTTATGAAATTTATGTATTTTCTCAGGTAATATAGTGATAGCAGAAGAACCTACAGTACCAATATTCAGAGTACCTTGTAGTCCTCTATTTAAGTCTTTTAATTCTTTTTCTGTAGCATTAACTAATTCTAATATCTGTTCGGATTTATTTCTAAGTATAATACCTGCTTCAGTTAACTCTACATTTCTACTATTTCTTATAAATAATTTAACACCTAATTCATTTTCTAAGGCTTTTAACTGTTGACTGAGAGGGGGCTGTGAAATATTTAATTTTTTAGCAGCGGAGGTTATTTGCCCTTCTTCTGCAACGGCTAGAAAGTATTTAAGTTGTCTTATATCCATTTTACAATCTCCTTTAGATCCATATGTTTTTTATATGAATTAATATATATTAAATATTTTTCATATGAATATGTTTTTGTTATAATAATAAGAAAAATATTGATTTTTAGCAATAAAAATTATGAAATTTTATTAAATAAAAAAAATTTCTTGCATTTTTGTGATTGTTTATCAATAGAAACCCATTGGTTATAATAAAAGGAGAGAAAAAAATGAGTCGTTATATTAAATTATTAACATCAGGACATCTAATTACAGATATTTACCAAGGGGCATTACCGGCAATGCTGCCCTTTCTAATTACAGAAAAGCATCTTAGTTATGCAGCAGCAGCTTTTTTAATTTTTGCAGCTAATCTTAGCTCATCTATAGTACAACCAATATTTGGTCTTTACTCAGATAAAATTTCAGCACCTTGGACACTGCCGCTTGGGGTATTACTTGGAGGACTTGGCATAGGTGCAGCAGGAATTACCTCTAACTATTGGCTTATAGCAATTGCAGTGGCTATAAGTGGGGTTGGTATAGCTGCCTTTCACCCAGAAGGAGCTCGTTTGGCAAATAAATTTGCTGGTAAAAATAAAGCTACTAGTGTCAGTACCTTTGCAGCAGGAGGAAATATAGGTTTTGCTGTAGGCCCTATTATAACTACTGAGTTATTATTATTATTTGGATTAAAGGGAACAATTATTCTATGTATACCAGCTATAATTATGAGTTTAGTTCTATTAACACAACTAAAAAGTTTTTCTAAAAAATTACAGAAAGTTAGCGAAGATACTGTAAAATCGGGAATTAATGATAGCCCTGATGAATGGAAACCTTTTGCAAATTTAACCTTAACACTTCTTTGTCGTGCCACAATTTTCTTTGGACTTAATACTTTCTTACCTCTATATTGGATACATATATTAGGACAATCTGAAAGATCGGGAAGTATAGCTTTATCTATATTGATTATTGTAGGAGCTATTGGAACTCTTATTGCAGGACGTGTATCAGATAGAGTTGGACACAAAAAAGTAGTAATAGCTGGATATGCTGCTCTTATGCCACTATTATTTATATTTATAAATGTTCATAATGTTGCCATTGCAACTGCTCTATTAGTTCCAATAGGCTTTGCACTTTACACTCCATTTAGTCCAATGGTAGTGCTTGGACAAAAATACTTGCCAAATCATATGGGCTTAGCATCTGGAGTTACTTTGGGTCTTGCAGTAACTATGGGAGGAGTAGTTTCACCAATACTTGGATGGATATCGGATAATCATGGAATACATGCGGCAATATCCAGTTTGACTATTATACCTATTATTGCAGTGCTTTTAGCTTCAATGTTACCTAGACCCAAAATCGATCTAGTTAAGGCTAAAGAGAAAGTGAATAGTAACATATCTATAGATAATAATTTTTAACTTAAATTGATGACATAAAGTAAATATTATAATTTAAATTTTATTGTAGAGATTTTGAAGAATTAATTCTAAAATAAAAATAGAAAACATTCGGAGGTACAAAAATGAAAATAGGTTTTATAGGATTAGGTGTCATGGGTAAAAACATGGCTAATAATATATTGAAAAATGGACATGAATTGAAAGTCTATGATGTAGCAGATGAGATTGTTAAGGAATTTCAAGAAAAGGGAGCCTTAGCTGGAGAAAATCCTGCAGAAGTTGCAAAGGAAGCTGATATTGTTATGACTTCTCTTCCTAATTCCCAAATAGTTAAAAATGTTATTCTAGGAGAAAATGGAGTTCTGGAAGGAGCGAAACCTGGAACTGTAATAATAGATTTAAGCAGCATTACTCCAAAAACTATTCAATATATAGCTAGAGAGTGTGAAAAAAAAGGTGTTGAAGTAATAGATGCCCCTGTTAGTGGTGGTTCCATTGGTGCTGAAAAAGGTACATTGACTATTATGGCAGGTGGAAGAAAAGAATTAGTAGATAGTGTAACTGAGGTTCTAAAGAACATAGGGGAAAAAATTTATTATGTAGGCAATGTAGGGGCAGGGGATACGGTTAAGTTAGTAAACAATCTTTTACTAGGTGCCAATATGGCAGCAGTAGCTGAGGCTCTTACTTTAGGGATAAAAGCCGGTTTAGATGCAGATGTACTATTTGAAGTTATCAGTAAGAGTTCTGGTAGTTCTTATGCTTTAACTTCAAAATATGAGAAATTTATAAAAGAAAAGAATTTTAAACCTGGATTTATGATAGATTTACAGTATAAAGACTTACAGCTTGCAATAGATACCGCAAAAGATTTAAAAATGCCTTTACTTATAGGAAATTTAACTCAGCAGATGTATGAGATGGCCAGAAGTGAAGGAATGGGTAAAGAGGATATTTCAGCAATGATGAAGCTTTATGAAAAATGGTTATAATTTGAAAAAATCAATATTTAATATATCAACAAATGAGGTATGCCTAATACTATGAGAATTAAATAGTTAAATGTCTAGAAATATGATACCATTATCGTAATCTTTAAAGGTAAAGTATCATAGCAATAACTGATATTTAGATAGGATAGATAAACAGAGTTCTTGGTATCGGTATTTTCGATACTTAGAAATCGTTGTCCTTTAGGGTAAATCGTTATCC
>NZ_JBDNRK010000065.1:0-22414 GCF_047718555.1 Clostridium sp.
AATTTTCAAAGATCAATTTCTGTCATCTGACAGCTTTTATATAATATCATTATTTGGACATATTGTCAATAACTTTTTTCATGTTGATTTGAGTTATTTCGTATATTGTTTTTCACAACGTCATTCATTGTATCATTAATAAATTAATTATTATATTGATATATGTATAAAAATTTGGCATTAAGTATAGGTATCTAATTATTATACTTTATTTCTCCTAATTTCATATACTGACACACTAGGTATGGTATACTAAGATTTATTATATAAAAAGTAAATTTTTTTAGGTTTAAACTACTATAAAGGCACTATGAAAATTTTATTCCAGTGAAATTTTCATAGTGCCTTTATATATCCTTATACATATTGTGAAAACAATCTACTATAGCTTAGTTTCCTAAAAATAAACAAAATTTGAGATTAATTTTCCAAATAAGAAAATATAATTTTAACCTAAAAATATATTTTCTTATTTCATTTCTACTGGATATTTTTTCTTAAGTTCTTCCATATACTTAGTATACTTCATATTCTGTCTTTCTTTAGTTAAACCATTAATTATATTTTCTTTTACCTCTTCAAATGTCTTAGGTATATCTTCAGTTCTATTTTCAACCTTTATAATATGATAACCATATTGAGTTTTTACAGGTTCACCTACTATTCCTATTTCTTGAGTAAAGGAGGCATCTTCAAACTCTTGAACCATTTGTCCCTTTGTAAATGCTCCAAGATTACCGCCTTCTTCTTTAGATGGACAGGTTGAATACTCTCTTGCAGCATCTTCAAAGGACTTTCCTGCCTTTATTTCACTGCTTACTTTTAAAGCATCTTCTTCTGTATCTAATAGTATATGTTTAGCAGTAGCAGTCGCTGGTGTTTTAAATTTATCTTTATTTAATTCATAATAATCTTTAGCTTCTTGCTCAGTAACTGTTACAGCTCCACCAAGAACTCTTTTCATAGCTATTTGAGTTAGAATTTCTTTTTTCATTGTTTCTAATTGACTTTTATATTCGTCGTCGTTTTCAAGTCCATTATCCTTTGCGTCATTATATATTAATTCAACAGATACAAGTTGCTCAAGCAATCTTTTTTTACCTTTTTCAGTTAACAACTGATGTCTTTTATCTTGTGGAAAACTCAAAATAACTTGGTCAATATCATTTTCTGTAATTTCCTTACCATTTACTGATGCTAATACCTTATTCTCCATTTTAATTCTCCTCAAAAAAAATTTGAACTCTGTTCATATTATAGATAATAGCATTAATCTATTTTTACTACAAGAAAAAATACGTAATATATAGCAAATATCGGATATAATAAAATTAGATAATCATATAATATTTGCCTAGATAATTTGCTAGCTTATTCTATAGATCTATAGAATAAAAAAACTATCTTTGATTACAAAATATTATTAATACTTTAAAATAAGGAGACCACCTATGAAAATAATTTTACCAAAAGATGTTGAATATATAATTGACACATTAAATAAAAATAGTTTTTCTGCTTATGCTGTAGGTGGCTGCATTAGAGATATGCTTATGCATAGAGAACCTAAGGATTGGGATATAACCACCAGTGCCTTACCAGAAGATATAAGTCAAATTTTTGCAACTACTATACCTACAGGAATTAAACACGGAACCATAACTGTATTAATTAATAAAACCTCCTATGAAGTTACCACCTTCAGAATAGACGGCAAATATAGTGATAATCGTCATCCAGACGAAGTCATATTTAGCAATTCTTTATACGAAGACTTAGGCAGAAGAGATTTCACAATAAACTCTATGGCCTATAATCATACTGAAGGATTACAAGACCCCTTTAATGGAGAAAAGGATTTGAGGCATAAATTAATTTGTTCTGTTGGTAACCCTGATTTAAGATTTAATGAAGATTCATTAAGAATGCTTAGGGCTATTAGATTTTCTACAGAACTTAATTTTCAAATAGATAAGAATACTGCTGATTCCATTAAAAAAAACTATTTACTTATAAAAAATGTAAGCATGGAAAGAATTAGAGATGAAATTTCAAAAATACTTTTAAGTAATACTCCAAGCATAGGTTTTCATGAATTAAATAAAACAGGACTATTAAGAATAATTTTCCCAGAATTACATGGCTGTGTAGGATTTAATCAGCGCAATCCCCACCACCACAAAGACATATTTGAACACACTATGCTGGTTTTAGATAGTACATCTAACAATTTAATAATAAGAATTGCGGCTCTATTCCATGATATTGGCAAACCAAAATGTTTCTCTATAGATGCAAAAGGGATTGGACATTTTTATATGCACGCTATAGAAGGAGCAAAAATTTCTCAGGAAATATTAAAAAGATTAAAATTCGATAATAATACCATAAAAATAATTTATACACTTATAAAAGAACATTTAGTAAATAGAAATAATTTAAAATTGCCCGCAATAAAAAAATTTATAAATAGGGTAGGTGTAGATAATCTTAATTATTTATTCGAGTTACAAATAGCAGATATAAAAGGACATAACCCTCCCCATGATTTTTCACCAGTAATAAATTTAAAAGCTTCTGTACAAAAAGTTTTATCTAGAAAGGACCCTCTTTCTTTAAAGGATCTAGCTATAAACGGCGGCGATTTGATAAATATAGGCTATTCCAAAGGCATTGCCATTGGAAAAACCTTAAATGAATTACTGGATCTAGTAATAAAAAAACCTGAATTGAATAAAAAAGATATATTAATTGGCGAAGCAACTAAGAAATTAGATATATTGAATAAATAATATGAGAAGATTGCTAACTAAAAATGGAAAAATTTACACCTCAGGGGTGTAAATTTTTCCATTTAGTAGTTTGCCCTTTATCACTATTCCGAATTAAAGTTAGATATATTGCTACCTGTTTTCTAACATTCCCTGCCTTCTAAGTATAGGTATTACCTTTACTGCTAGTAAAGAAGCTATTACAACCTTTAATAAGTCTCCTGGTATAAAAACTAAAAATCCTATTTTAATTGCATATTGAAAAGTTATTTCCTTAAATAAAACATTCTTTAATATTACATACAAATAAGGTATTCCTATAATATAAATTATAATGATTCCCAAAATACAAATAGCAAACATTTTAATAAAAGTGATTTTCTCACTGCGTTCAACTATTTTTCCTATGACAAAAGCTGAAATTATAAATCCGATCAAATACCCAAAGCTTGGACTAAGAACATGCATAAGTCCGCCTGTTCCATCAGCAAATATAGGTAACCCTACAAGACCTAATAACACATATATAAGTTGTGACATAGCACCAACCCTTGCACCTAAAATTACACCTGCTAAAATTGTAAATAAAGCTTGCATGGTTATCGGTACTGGCCCTATAGGTATTCTAATAAATGCCCCTACCGCCGTTAACGCCGCAAATAATGCTGTTAAAATCATTCCTCTTGTGTTAAATCTCAAAAATCTGCACCTCCGCACTAATCAATTTAATATAAAGTCTATTACTAGGTTTATATTAATATATTAAAGAAATATTGTCAACTATCATGTAATTGTCAGTTAACAATGTATAAATATAATTGCAACAAATTTTTTTATTATCAATGAATCTTACTCAGTGGGAGTTTGTATCCCCACTCATCAAATAAATATTACAATACTTCACAGCATTTTACATATAATCAGTATACCTTTACAAAATACAATTTTTATGACAAACTGTATAATAGTAGTAGATAACTAGACTTTTGAATTGTACATATAGTGAAATTTATAAGAAATGAGGTATCCCGCAGCTATGAAAAAAAATTTTTTATTAAGCCTTCTATTAATCTCCCTTCTTACGCTTGTATTTGGATGCAGTAATACCAATACTGCTAAAGACTCTTTTGATAAATACGTAAAAGCTTGGAGTAAAAGTGATTTCAAAAACATGTATTCTTATTTAAGTTCAGATAGCAAAAAAAATATTGCAGAAAAAGATTTTATTCAAAAGTATAAAAATATATATGATGGTATTGATTTAAGTAATATATCTATAACTCCTGAATATCCAAAATCTTTTAAGGCAGATGGAAATGGCAATGTAAACATACCCTTTAAAGTATCAATGAATACCTCTGGTGGAGCAATAAATTTTCAAGATACTGCCTATTTAAAACAAGAGGAAATAAATAATTCAAAAACTTGGACTATACTCTGGAGTAATAAAATGATTTTCCCAGATTTAGGTGATGACGAAAAAGTCAGAGTAGATAAAAAGCTGGGAAAACGTGGTGAAATCCGTGGTGAAAATGGTTCTTATCTTGCAAAGAATGGCTTTGTTGCACAAATAGGAATTGTAGCAGGAAAATTTAATGCTAATGATTCAAATGCCAAAAATAAGGTTGCACAAATCCTAAATATTCCCTCAGACAGTATTGATAAAAAGCTTTCCGCTTCCTATGTTAAACCAGATATATTTGTACCTATTGATACTATATCCAAAGATGACTCTGCTAAAATATCATCCCTTTCACAGATTCCTGGTATTATGATACAAGATAAAGCTGCAAGAGTGTATCCATTAAAAGAAAAAGCAGCTTTCCTTACAGGCTATGTACAACCCATTAGTGCCGAAGAACTTACCAAACTTAAAAGTCAAGGATACACACAGGATGATGTAATAGGTAAAAGTGGATTAGAAAAAATATATGAAACCCAAATACGAGCAGAAGATGGTGCTGAAATATATATAGTAGATAAAAATGGTAATAAGAAAAAAACTTTAGCAAAGAAGGATCCTAAAAATGGTGCTGATTTAAACATCACAATAAATGCAGATATTCAATCTGCCTTATATGACCAATACAAAGGTGACTCGGGTACCTCTATTGCAATGCAGCCTAAAACAGGAGAAGTATTGGCTCTTGTAAGCTCACCAGCTTATGATCCAAATGATTTTGTATTGGGAATGTCCTCAGATAAGTGGAATTCACTTAATAATGATCCTAAGAAGCCTCTTTTAAATAGATTTGAATCTGCCTTTGCACCGGGATCAACCTTTAAACCTATTACTGCTGCTATCGGTTTAAAAACTAATAAACTGGATCCCAATGCAGCTAAAAATATAAGCGGATTAAAATGGCAAAAGGATAGCAGTTGGGGAGGTTATTTTGTAACAAGGACTGAGGAGTATTCAGAACCTTCTAACCTATTAAACGCATTAGTGCATTCAGATAATATATACTTTGCTCAAGCAGCATTAAATATAGGAAAAGATACTTTTGTTTCTGAAACTAAAAATTTTGGAATAGGTGAAAAGATACCTTTTGAATATGGAATGACAACTTCAAAATTATCTAAAGATAATACAATTAATACAGATATTCAATTAGCAGATTCAGGTTATGGACAAGGTGAGATGCTTATAAATCCATTACAGCTTACTTCTATTTATACTTCTTTTGTAAATGGAGGTAATATTGTAAATCCTTATTTAAACGCTGATAAAAAATCTTCTTCTCAAAATAAAGTATGGAAATCTAACGTTTTTTCTCAAGATATATCCAACACAATATTAAACGACTTAAGTCAAGTCGTATCAAATCCTGAAGGCACTGGTCACGGTGCATATATACCAAATATTCCTTTAGCAGGAAAAACCGGCACAGCGGAAATAAAAGCTAACCAAAATGATACCAATGGTACCGAAAATGGTTTGTTTATAGCTGTAAATACCAATGATCCAAAGCTACTAGTATTAGAAATGTATGAAGATGTTAAAAATAGAGGGGGAAGCCATTATGTGGTCCCTAAAGTAAAGGACATTTTCCAGCAATTTTGTAAATAATATAATTAAGGACTTAGTTAAGAATTTTAATTTAATGCTTAACTAAGTCTTTCACTTTTAACAATCATATATTATTTAATTTTTTCTATATTTTCATTATATTTACAATTTTAGTTGAATAATTACTATAACATTTGTTAATATATTAGAGTATAGGAGGGATTTTATGAAAAAAAATAATAAGTATAAAATTTTTAAAACTTCAACACAACTTATATTTACTCTCACCCTGGCAATATTATTTGCTATTGGAATAAATAAATACATATTTGCCAGAGCTGACATAGAGGGAACTTCTATGCTCAATACTCTTAATGATAAAGACATAACCTTTGTAGAAAAAATAAGTTCAATGACTCATATTATAAAAAGAGATGAAATAATAATATTTAATTCTAGAAATGAAAACAACGATCTTTTTATAAAAAGAGTAATAGGCCTAGCAGGAGATAAACTACAGATAAAAAATGGAAAAGTGTATATTAATGGCCACATTTTATCAGAACCATATTTAGCCAATAACACCATAACTGACGCTGGTCCATTTATTGGCGACAAAATTTATACTGTTCCAAAAGGCTATGTATTTGTATTAGGTGATAATAGAGGTAATAGTACCGATAGTAGATTCTTTGGTCCTGTAAATATTGATGATATAAAAGGACATGCAATACTACGCGTTTACCCTTTTAAAAATATATCACTATTATAGACGTTAAACTTAATTTATATTGATTCCTGGTAAACATCCTTAATAACTATATCAAGTTCTTTCTCTAGATCAATAACCCTATTAATTCTTTTACTGTCACTGCTGCGTATAATTTTAACATTTGGTCTCAGTGGAAAATTTATATTTATCTTTTCAACTACTGCGATTTCTGCGTTAGTTAGTTTTACTAAAGTACCTTCTGCGTAAGGTACTATTATCTTTGAAAAGACTTCTATATACTTGTAATCAAATTGAATTCCACCACTAGCCATAAGATACTCTAGAGCTTCATTGGGACTCATAGCTTTTCTATAAGGCCTATGAGCTGTTAATGCATCATAAGTATCTGCAATAGCTACAATTTTAGCAAATTTACTTATTTCTTCTCCTGACTTACCAGTTGGATATCCTTGTCCACCTGTTCTTTCATGATGCTGTAATGCAATCAAAAGAGAAGTCACTGGAATTTCGAAGCTCTCTCTTAAAAACTCGTAACCTTTTTTTGTATGATGCTTTACTATTTCATACTCCTCATAGGTAAGTTCTGATTCCTTATTTACTATTTCAGAAGGAACAAAAATCATACCTATATCATGCAGTATTGCTCCAATACAAAGATCTATTAAATCAAATTTATGTAAATTAAGCTTTATTCCAATTATCAATGATATTATTGCCACATTTACACTATGTTGGAATATATAGTTGCTACTACTTTTTATATCTACCAAATTGACCATTATATCATCTTTTGATAATATCTCCTCAATTAATTCTTTTGTGATATAGACAATTGAGTTAAACTCTCCTCCCCTATCCTTGTAATTGAATATCTTCAATTTATCGTCATTAATATTTACGAAACTTTTCTTTATAGCTATTATTGCTTTTTGCCTTATTTCCGGTTTTATTACTTCTTCTATTATTTTATTACTATATTCATCAAAGATATATATTGAATATATATCTAAATCCTTTATTTTTTTTATAATAGCATCTTTAAGTATAGATCCCTTTTTTAATAAGATTTTCCCATCATTATCGTATATAGATTTTGCCAATTTAGTATTTTCTTTCACACATTGTATAGGAATTAACCTCATCTTTGCATCACCACCTAATATAATAATCCATTAATTAAACCATATATAACTGCAATTTATCCGATAACTAGCCACTGTGACACTCCACTTTATAAAAAAGGTTGAAGATAACATCGGCACGTCCCTGGATAATTCATCTAAACTCAGTGTGAATACAAACTACCACTGAGTAAGATTCATTGATAAAATTGATTAGATTAATATTTATTTTGCATATATAATATTAGATAAAATAGTCATTTAAATATATATGCATTAAGCTTTAAAGAACTAAAAACCTTTCTCTAAGCATCTACATTATACATCATATAAAAACAAATTTCTCTATATACTTTGTGAATGTTAGCATTTGCAAATAATTTTTTAATCTACATACTATAAATAGTTATAATATTAATAATAATTAGAACAACCTATTTTAGTAAATCCTTTAAATACTTTTCTAGTTCTTTACATTTTTCTCTATCCATAGCTTCAATATCCTTAAGTCTATAATCCATACCTAATTTTTCGTATTTATTTATACCCAAAGTATGATAAGGCAAGAGCTCTATTTTCTCTACATTTTTTATATTTTTAATTATATCAGCTAATTTTTTTATATGATCTTTAGAATCAGTTAAATTAGGAACTACTACATGCCTTATCCAAATTTTTGTACCTGCATTTTCTAGTGCCTTTAAAAATTCGTTTAAGTCTCCTCTCCCTTTACCCGTAATATTTTTGTATCCCTCTTCATCTACATGCTTTATGTCAAGTATAACTAAATCTGTATATTTTAAAATTTCTTCATAATTACCCTCTCCATAGCCAGCAGTATCAATAGTTGTGTGAATATCATTTTTTTTACATAATTTCAATATCTCCACTAAAAATTCTGGTTGTAAAAGTACTTCCCCTCCTGAAAAAGTTACTCCTCCTCCCGACCTTTTAAAATATGGTTTAAATCTCAATATTTTTTTCAATAATTCTTCTGCAGTTATCTCTTTTCCCCCAGTCATTTTCCATGTATCAGGATTATGGCAGTATACACATCTTAATCTACAACCCTGAAAAAATACAACCGTTCTAATACCCGGACCATCAACAAGTCCCATACTTTCTATTGAGTGAATTCTTCCTTTTACCATAACTATTTCTCCTTATAACCAATAAATCTTCCCTAATATAAGCTCCTTATATTGAATTTAGCCTAATTATCAAAGGTCTTCCCACTTTTTACCCCTATCCTAAAAAAAATCTTACTATACCAGTTTACTATGAGAAAAAATTAAGCAGGCTAATAGCCTGCTTCATAATTACAATTTTTCGTGAAAAGTTCTGCTTATAACTTCTTTTTGATGTGCTTTTGATAGTCTGTTAAAATTAACGGCATATCCTGACACTCTTATAGTAAGTGTTGGATATTTATCCGGATGATCCATTGCATCTATTAACGTTTCTCTATTGAGCACATTAACATTTAAATGGTGTGCACCCTGACTAAAATATCCTCCCATAATACCAACTAAATTGTCTATTCTTACATCATGATCATTTCCCAAGGCATTTGGCACTATGGAGAAAGTATTTGAAACACCATCTTCACAGCAAGCATAAGGAACTTTAGCTACAGAATTTAAAGATGCTAATGCACCTTCCATATCTCTTCCATGCATTGGATTAGCTCCTGGTGCTAATGGTTCTCCAAGTTTTCTTCCATCAGGAGTTGTACCTGTCTTCTTACCATACATTACATTTGACGTAATGGTAAGTACTGAAAGTGTATGTTTTGCATTTCTATAAGTTGGGTGTTTCTTTAATTCAGCAGAGAATTTTTCAACAATTTCTATAGCAATGCTATCTACTCTGTCGTCATCATTACCATATTTAGGAAAATCTCCTTCTTTAACAAAATCTACAGCAATTCCATTTTCTCTTATAGGTTTAACTTTAGCATATCTTATTGCACTTAGGGAATCAGCAGCTACAGAGAATCCCGCAATACCAAAGGCCATAAGTCTTCCAACCTTTGTATCATGTAACGCCATTTGACTACCTTCATAAGCATATTTATCATGCATAAAATGTATTATATTCATAGTATTAACATAAAGACCTGCCATATATTCAAGCACCTTAAAATAATTAGCTTTTACCTTGTCATAATCTAATACATCATCTGTAATAGGTTCAATGTCTGGAACGATCTTTACGCCTTTCTTCTCGTCTATACCACCATTTATTGCTAAAAGAAGACATTTAGCCACATTACATCTTGCACCAAAGAATTGCATCTGTTTTCCAACTTGCATGGCAGATACACAGCAAGCAATTGCATAGTCATCTCCATAAATTGGTCTCATTATATCATCATTTTCATACTGAATAGAATCGGTTAAAATAGACATTTCTGCACAGAATCTTTTAAAGCTTTCTGGCAAATTTTCTGACCAAAGTACAGTCATATTAGGTTCTGGCGCTGATCCAAGATTTATTAGCGTATGCAAATATCTAAAGGAATTTTTTGTAACAAGAGTTCTTCCATCTATTCCAACACCAGCTATAGATTCAGTAACCCAAGTTGGATCTCCTGCAAATAGCTCATTATATTCTGGAGTTCTCAAATGTCTTACCATTCTCAATTTTATAATGAATTGATCTATTATCTCCTGTGCTTCATCTTCGCTAATCAATCCATTTTCCAAATCTCTTTCAATATAAATATCTAAAAAGGTACTTGTCCTTCCAAGTGACATTGCCGCTCCATTATTTTCTTTTACACCAGCTAAATATCCAAAATATAAAAATTGAACTGCTTCCTTAGCATTTACAGCAGGTTTTGATATATCTATTCCATAGGAAAGAGCCATATTCTTAATTTCTCCAAGAGCTCTTATTTGCTCTGATACTTCCTCTCTAAGCCTTATCAATTCGTCAAGCATATCTCCCTTTAAAGCACTTAGATCTTTTTTCTTCTCTTCTATTAGAAAATCTATTCCATAAAGAGCTATTCTTCTATAATCACCTATTATTCTTCCTCTTCCATAGGCATCTGGAAGTCCAGTTAAAACCCCTGCTGATCTAGCTACTTTTGTCTCTTCTGGATAGGCGTCAAATACTCCTTGATTATGTGTTTTTCTATAGTTTGTAAAAACATTGTGCATTTCATCACTAATTTTAAAACCATATTCTTTAAGAGATTGCTCTGCCATCCTTATTCCACCAAAAGGATTAGTAATTCTCTTAAGGGGTGCATCTGTCTGAAAACCTACTATAACTTCATTATCTTTATCTAAATATCCTGGTTTAAAACTATTTATTCCAGAAATCGTTTCTGTATCCACATCAAGTATTCCCTTTTTTAGTTCTTCTAAAATAAGAGTAACTGCTTTATCCCATACTTTTTTAGTCTTTTCAGTAGGTCCTTTTAAAAAGCTTTTATCACCAGTATACTCTTTATAATTTTTTTGAATAAAATCTCTTACGTCAATATTATTGGTCCAGTTTCCCTCTTTAAAGCCTTCCCATTGTTTAATCAAAAATATCAACTCCTTATTCTATAGTAGTACTCTATAACATAACTAATTTGTAAAAATTACTAATTAATAATTTTTATTGTATGATTATTATAGCTGATTGCTTTAATTATTTCAATACAATAAATAATGGTACTACGAACATTATTTATATTTCTAATTTTTATATTTCACATTATATCATACATTTATTTATAATTAAAATTATTTATTCGTTATGTTCTATTTAAAACTCTAAACTACTTTTTAAAGATACAAGTATAAAGATTATCAGCACTCATATACAAAGGTTATAAGCATTAAATTGAATAAAAACTCTGTCTGACGCTTTAAAACTTTGTTTATACAAATATAGCTATAGGTAATATTTCTATCATATTGCCACCATTGACAATGAATTTATTACTAAAAGTTTCTATAGAATTTTCAATACTGTTTAATCCCATAAAATCTGTAAAGTAATTTTCATTTATGAAATTCAAAGAGTTATCTCCAAATAAATCCATGTAATTATAATTTTTATTATCTATAAAATTCACTACCTTCCCCATTATGTTTACTCCACAACGTCCCGTATAATCAAATCTGCTTATATTATAGGTTGGATCAACAGGGACAATAAATCTAGATTTAGGAGAACAAAGTTCAGTAGTTACACATCTAATACAATTTTTATTTTTCCATGAATCCATATAAGTTTTTAGATTATTAAGGACTTCAACTTTGCTGCTATTTATACTTTTAATATTTCCAAATACATTCTGTATCTCCATATTATTTATTAAATTCTTAACATAGTAAAATATAGGATTTTCAAGAAGTCTGCACTTAACTGTTACAAAATCATTTTCATGTATATTATTAACCATTTCATTTGAAGATATATCTCTAAGTAAGTTATTTTTAATTAATAAATTTCTTAAATGCATAAATACCTCTATGTCCTTTGAAATAGCAACTTGGGTTTTTTGCTTTGAAAATTCATTTAATATTTGAACATTAACCTCTCCTTGAACATATTTCCCAAAAATTTCTTGAGAAAATTCACTTATAGGTCCCCTATAATTAATACTAATTTGTTCTTTTGTATTTATACTCTTTGATTCAACAAATTCTTGTACAACTACAGTAAAAAGATTATTAACCATATCATTATTTAAATATAAAGGTATAAACGCTTTATTTTCTGCCATATATCATCACTCCAAATTAATAAATCATACCATTTATTAATTTTATGATTTTTTAGAACATAATATTTAATTATTTCGTATAATATTATAGCTATATTGTATAGAGTAGGAGGGATAAATATGCCTATACCTTACAATTTCACAAAAATAAAAGATTCTATAGAAAGTAGTGCTAATTCCGCTGTAAAAAAGACAGGTGAATTTATAGAAACCTCAAAATTAAATTTTGAGATTTCAGGAGAAGAAAGGGAAATTGAAAATCTATATAAAAAAATAGGAGAAAGAATATACAAACAATATGAAAAAAATAAACCTATAGATAGTAATCTTATAAAATACTGTAAAGATATTAAAGAAATTAAACATAAAATTATGGATATACGAAAAAAAATAACAAAAATTCAAGACAAAAAAATATGCCCTTTATGTGGAAAGGAGATAGAAAATAACGCTATCTACTGTGAACATTGTGGGTTTAAGCAAAAAAACAGAAAAAATTCTTCTAAAACGTGATCTTAACTTAAATTATTCTAGGCTATCTAGTTTACCTTTGAGAAGGCTTGGTCAAGGTCTGCAATTAAATCTTCAGCTTTTTCCAGACCTATAGATAATCTTATAGCATCTGGAAAAGCTCCTGCTTTATTTCTATTTTCTATGCTTAAAGATCCATGAGTTGCTACACAAGGCTGAACTACCAAGGATCTGGCATCTCCTATATTAGCAAGGAAACTAAATAACTCCAAACTATTTATAAATTTATTAATATCTTCTTGATTTCCTTTAAAGCCAAAGGTAAATATAGTACCATAACCTTTAGAAAGATACTTTTCCGCCAGTTTATTGTTTCTATTTCCCTTTACGCTGGGATAATTAACCCAAGATACTTTTGGATGTACTGATAAATACTTTACTATTTTTTCTGTAGTCCTCACTTCTTCATTTATTCTCACCGATAGTGTTTCAATACCTTGTAGAATTAAAAATGAATTAAATGGACTTATAGCTGCTCCAAAGTCACTTAAATATCTAAGTCTTATTCTTGTGGTAAAAACTGATGTAGGAACCAATTCATATAAGCTTTCATTTTTGGCACTGTAGTCTGGTGCAGTAAAGTGAGGGAATTTACCATTTCCCCAATTGAATTTTCCGCTTTCAACAATTATTCCTCCAATTGCTGTTCCATGTCCACCTAATGCCTTTGTAGCAGAATGTACAACTATATCAGCTCCATACTTAATAGGATTTAAAAGATGAGGAGTAGGGAACGTATTATCAATTATAAGAGGTATATTGCTCTCATGGGCTATTTTTGCTACCTCCTCTATATCCAGCACATTAATTAACGGATTACCTATAGACTCAGCAAATATTGCTCTTGTATTGGGTGTAATAGCTTTCCTAAAAGAGTTAAGATCATAGGGATCTTCAATCCAGTTTACCTTTATACCAAACTGAGGCAAAATATGATTAAAAAGATTGAAAGAACCTGAATATAAAGTATTTACTGCTGCAATTTCTCCTCCCCCCTCTGCTACATTAAGCAGTGAATAAGTTATTGCTGCCATACCAGAAGCTACTGCAACTGCTGCTGTTCCTCCTTCTAAAGCCGCTATTCTTTTCTCCAGAACATCCGAGGTAGGATTACCTATTCTAGTGTAGTAGAAACCACCCTCCTTAAGAGAATATATTTTTTCTAACCTCTCCGTATCTCCAAAATTAAAGGCTGTTGTCTGATAAATTGGCACAGCTGCAGCATAATTGTGTTCTTTTGGATCATAACCTGCTCTTATCTGCAGTGTTTCAAATCCATATTCTTTATGTGACATTTAGTAACACACTCCTTTATAGTTTTTCTAGGTGCAAAGCTTCTTTAGGGCAAGTATTTACGCATAACCCACAGCCTACACATTTTGAATTATCCATATAAATAACTCCATCTTTCTTTTGAAATACATCCAATTGACATCGTTTAGTACATATACCGCAATTTACACATTTATTCTTATCCATGATTGCAACATAGCTTACCAAAGGCCATTTTCCTTCAATCCCCAATGTCTTTGATGCTCTTAGAGGATAACAGCAGCAACTACAGCAATTACAAATTGCACCATTTTCTACTGAATGGATAAGGCCCTCTCTATCTGCATGTTTTAATAGTTCTATAGCCTCTTCCTTATTCAATTTTTTCCCATGTCCTCTATCAGAAGAACTATTTAAACCACTTCCCATACTCATACAAACATTTCTATCAAAGCTGCAATTTTCTGTTATAGCCTTGCAATCACAGGGCATAACATATATATCATTTTTTGCAGTATTTAAATAATCTATAGCTTCATTTAACGGCAGTATCTTATTTCCATTCTCAGATATTTTCTCAATGGAACTATTTCTCTTAGCTTCTAAATAATCATTGAAAAGCCAATCCGCTATTTTCTTTCTATCTTCTGATTCTATACTACCCCATTTGTCTCCTTCAAAGGTCGCCATTTTATCAAGTCTATTAGGCAGAGAGCTAAGTTGATATTTTATTATTTCTTCCTCTATAACCTTATCAACCACAGCAGCTTTATAAGCATTGTCCAATAAAACAGCTGCAGATTTTCCAAGAATGGTTTCAATTTCCTCTTTAGATAATACTTTATTCTTAATAATAGCTATAAGTTTTAACTGATCTTCAGTATAAATTAAATTCAAGTATGGTATCATAATTTCAGGAATATTTAAAAGTTTTATAATCTCCGCATCTTTTGACATATCTTTCTCCTTATATAGTATTGTAATAATGTTCAATAGAAAATCTTATAACATCAGAATTTAATATAATCTGCAATAATAGTGTTGCCATGAAAATCTGCTCAACCATTCTTCTATTTATTTAAAATACTGTGTGTGCATATAATATCGTTCATAAAAACTATCCTGATTTCTCACAAGCATTACAACTAATTATTTAAGAACTACTCCATCTAGTGCTTCTTTTCTATCTTGACTGTTATATTCTCCCTTAGCTTTCCTATCAGCAATTTTTTCTATAAACAATAATATCTGATTTGCTATTAAGGCCAGACCAGCAGCCATAATGGTACCCCACAAGATTTTTGTTATATAATTCATTCTTAGTCCATCAAATAATATAACTCCTAATCCACCAGCATTAATTACAGATGCAATAGTAGCTATACCTATAGTGGATACAATAGCTATTCTTGTTCCTCCAATTATTATTGGTGCAGCTAAAGGTAATTGAATATATATAAACAACTGCCTAGAATTTAGTCCCATGCCCCTTGCAGCCTCAATAATTGAAGTATCTATTGATTGAAAAGCCATAAGTATATTTCTTACAAGTATATATTGATTATATATTATAAGAACCACCACAGCTGTTTTTTCTCCCAGACCTAAAACCGGAATTAAAAATGCAAACATTGCAAGGCTTGGTATTGAATACAATACTCCAAACAAGGATAATACAATCATAGATGCCCATCGTGAACGTAAGACTAAACTTCCTAAAGCTATTGCAATAAGTAAAGATATTGCAACACTTATTACTACCAATTGAATATGCTGCAATAACAATGTAAGCATATCCTCATAATTTTCAAATAGATATTTTATCACAATCATCACCTGACTTTTCATAAATATCTTGTTTTCTCTGTACAGCCTTAATATTTAGCTGACTCCAATTTATTTTTCCTAAAACATGATGTTTATCATCCTCAACTATAACTGTCTTTACATTATTATTAAGGAAAGTAGTTAACACATCATATAAACTTTCTTCTTTTCCAACTCTCACACCTTCATGATCCACAGGTAACTCTAACGGAATCATAGCAAGTTCTGCCTTTAAATATTTCAACTTTTGAAGGGCATCCTCTGAAGAGACTAAACGAGCAACAAAATCATTTGCAGGTTTAAACAGAATATTATAAGGACTATCAAATTGTTGAATCTTTCCTTTATTCATTACGATAACCTTGTCCCCAAGTTTAAAAGCTTCATTAACATCATGAGTTACAAAAACGATTGTCTTGTTAAGCTTTTTTTGTATACTAATTAATTCATCTTGGAGATTCTGTCTTGTTATGGCATCTATGGCACCGAATGGTTCGTCCATTAACATTATTTCTGGATCTGCCGCCATCGCCCTAGCTAGGCCAACTCTCTGCTGCTGCCCACCGGATAATTGCCTAGGATATCTTTTTTTAAAGTCATTTGGCAAAAGTCCTACCAGCTTCAATAGATACTCAACACGCTGTGCTATTTTATCTTTATTCCAATGTAATATTTTAGGTACTGTTGCTATATTTTGTTCCACAGTCATATGTGGAAATAATCCAATCTGTTGAATAACATAGCCTATTTTCCTTCTATGTATCTCTACATTCAAGTTTTTTATGTTCTCACCAAAAAACAATATTTCCCCGGAAGTAGCTTCATATATTCTATTAATCATCTTTAATAATGTGGTTTTCCCAGAGCCTGAAGTTCCTAAAATAGTTATAAAACTTCCTTTTTCAATACTTAAACTTACTTCTGAAACAGAGTATTCTTTAGAATTATTAAATTTTTTACTGACCTTTATAAACTCAATAGCTGTTGTCAATATTTATGTCCCTCCCCTTTATTAAAATTTATTTTACTGCAAAATTCTAATCCCTTGAATTTCTACGCCGATATTCTGCAATAATCTATTATAATATGTTTTATCCAATGCCTAGTCGCTGGATAATTCATCTAAACTCAGCGGGAGTACAAATTCCCACTGAGTAAGATTCATTGATAACTTACCGCCTACAATGGTTATATATAAATAAGGTAACTTCTTTTCATGCCCATAATGAGAGCATGAAAGCAAGCTACCTATTTAAATTACAAATTTTTTATTTGCCAAATTCTTGATTGTAGAATTCCTTTGCTACAGTTTTATATTCTTTCTTATCTATATCCACCTCTGCATTTAATTTTATTAAAGTCTTATTGTCCAATTTAGCAGTAACTTTATTTAAAATATCTTTTATATCAGGATTCTTATCAAGAATATCCTGTCTTACTACTGGCGCAACATTATATGGAGGCCATACATGCTTGTCATCCTCTAAAACTACAAACTGGCTATCACTTAATTGACCCTCTGTAGTATAAGCTACAGCAAGATCTGCTTTATCATTTTTAAGTACATCATACTTTAACCCATTATCATATAGCTTTTCATCTTTGAAATTAAAGGGACCATATGCCTTTATTAAAGCCGGAAGTCCATCAGACCTCTTATCAAATTCTCCTTGTGAGGCAAATCTAATTTTACTTGCATTCTTTTGTAGATCAGAAATTGTATGTATGTTATACTGATCTGAAGCTTTTTTAGTTATAACTAATCCTTGAGAATCATTAGCCGCAGATGGATCTAGCCAAATCAATTTAAATTTATCCTTGTATTTTGCAGAAACTTCATCATAAACCGCTTTTGAATCATACATTGGTGCTTCTTTTAAAATTGATAATAAACCTGTACCTGTATATTCAGGATATAAATCTATATCTCCATTTACCAAAGAAGTATGGACTACCGCATCTCCTAAATTCAATTTTCTATCAACCTTATATCCGGCATGTTCTAATGCATCTGCATATAATTCTCCCAAAACAAGAGATTCTGTAAAGTTCTTGGAACCAACCTTTATTGTAGGTTTGGAACCGGAACTATTAGCTGTGTTAGCATTAGAACCAGTGCTTTTACCACAGCCTGTAAATATCACAGCAGTAAGTACTACCGCTAACAATGGTAATGCAAAAAATTTTTTATTCATATTTAACACTCTCCTAAATAATTATTTTTAATCTCTTTGATATCTTGTAATTCCCTGTTGTAAAAAAAATAATATTATTTCTGCAATGACAGACAAAATTGCCACGGATATGCCTCCTACAAGCAGCATGGTATAATCATTCATGCTTAATCCAGTAAATATAAAATCACCTAATCCCCCAGCACCTATATAGGATGCCAGAGTAGCACTGGCTATAACCTCCACAGAAGAAGTTCTAACTCCTGTAATTATCAAAGGCATGGCCAATGGACTTTGGACTTTAAAAAGTAATTCTCTATATCCCATCCCCATCCCCTCTGCACTTTCAATAATTGATGGACTGATATTCTTAAAGCCTAAATATGTGTTAATAAGTATTGGAGGTACTGCGAGAATTATTAAAGCAATTAGTGCAGGAGTAAAACCTGTCCCAAGTATAGGCAATGCCAAAACCAGTATTGCAAGGCTGGGAATAATTCTTAGGAAATTAAAAAAATTCATAACAGGATAGAGAATCTTTGAACTTTTCGAGCATAATACTCCTAAGGGAACAGCTATGGCAATACTTATCAATACAGCTGTTATACTTATGGATATATGTATAAGGACAGCCGTATAATATTGCTTAGTATTACTTAGTAAAAATTTAATAATTTCATTTAACATTAATGCATATCCTTTCTAAAGATTCGAATTAATTGGATAATATAATCAAAATATAGATAAAAGCCAGGCTTATATATACTAAAATATAAACTTGGCCTTCAGGTAATCTGATCAGTCAGCTTTCCTAGTATTCTTATCTGTTTAGTTTTTACGAGTATACCATGTAGGACAAACATTGTCAATAATTTATAATTTTTACTCTGTATACATTATAATATTTAACTCATAATATTATTCTCAAATTTCCCATTGGCTTCTTCAAATTCATGTGAATAAAATAAGCATAGAAAGTTATCACTAACTTTTTATGCCTATTTTTATTAAAGCTCTATAACTTCAAGGTCATCAGGAACTATTATTTTACCCTTAAAATACTCTTGTCCCTCTTCTGAGTACATTTCTTTTCTCTTACTTAAATTTTTATCTTCTGTATGAAATAATATAACATTTTCTACTTGTAATTTTGAAGCATTCTCACAAGCATCCTTTACTGTAGAATGATGTTTTTCATAAGGCTTGAACTTTTCTCTCTGAGAATACAAACAAAAGGCCTCATGCATAAGATACTGTGATTTATGTGCATAACTGAACACACTTTCATTAAGTGGTTCATCTCCAAGAAAAGTTAACTTCTTTCCATTACTAAGTCTAGCTGTAAATCCAAATTGAAGAAGTTTTGTACTTCTAATATCAAAGCATTGAAGATGCATGTCCAATATATCAAGTGAATATTTATCATATATTTCTATAAAAATTATATCTTTATCAATATGATCTACAAACTTTTTTTGTAATAATAAATTACTTATGGTTCTTATAATGTCTATTACATCCTTATGACAATAGATATAAAGTTTACCATTGTAATTCCCATTAATAATTTGTTGTGCCACTGCTCTTATTATCCAAACAATTCCCGTTATATGATCATTATGACTATGAGATATAAATACATTATGAATTTTATTTATAGGTATATCTGCTTTCTCCAAATTTGAAAGAATAGTATTGCCGCCTCCTGTATCTACAAGAAAATATTCATCTTTACTTGAAATCGTGAAACAAGTATTATAACATCTTGTGACCATTGCAGCTCCAGTTCCTAGCATTGTTATTTCATTCAATTTTAAAATCTCCTTTCCTATTTAACTAGTCACTGTAATACTCCACTTCACACAGCGAAAGCGATTCACACAAAATCCAAGATTTTGGTTCTCTGCTTGCACACAGCGAAAGCGATTCACACAAAATCCAAGATTTTGGTTCTCTGCTTTTCTAAAAGCTGGAGATAACAGTAATGCGTTTCTGGATAATTCATCTAAACTTAGTGGTAGTACCACTCCCAGTAAGTAAGACTCATTGATATCATTGGATAAACAGAATTCTAAGTATCGGTATTTTCGATACTTAGAAATCGTTATCCTTTAGGGTAAGTCGTTATCCAGGGACATAGCCACTCTTTACTCCCACTTTGAAGAAGATGGGAGTATTAGAGTGGTTAGTCATCGGATAAATTAAAATCTTTTACTGAGTGTAAAGTTAGAATACTAGATTTAACAGGCAGATTTAATTTCTATATTCTCATCCTCTTGCTTACTGCTTTTTAATTGAGATAAAATCATTCCTGTGAGCATAAGTAGACATCCTATACTTCCTTTAACTCCCAATTGCTCATTTAAAATGAAAATTCCTCCAATAGTAGCGAATACTGTTTCCATACTACATATAATAGCCGCATGGGTGGGCTCAGCATTCTTTTGTCCAAGAATTTGTAAGGTATAAGCTATCCCCACAGAACATATGCCTCCATAAAGAATAGGTATTAGTGCTTGCAAAATTCCACTGAAAGTTATATGTTCAATAAATACAGCCATTATCATACTTAAAATTGAACAAGTTATAAATTGGGAAAATGCTAATTTTAATACGTTAATTTTTTGAGAAAAATAATCTATCAAAAGTATATGTATTGCAAAAAGAAAAGCGCTGGCAAGTTCAAGCATATCGCTATATGATATACTAAATCTATTTGTAACACATAAAAAATACAAGCCTACAACTGCTATTACAGCACCAATCCACGTATTAGCTTTGATATGATGCCTTAAAAACAGTCCAAGTATTGGAACAAATACTATATATAGTCCTGTTATAAAAGCCGCTTTTCCTGCCGATGTACCTATTAGTCCAACTTGTTGAAAGGATGCTGCTAGAAAAAGAATTATACCTATAATAACTCCACCTAGTAAATTATTATTACCTTTGATATTTTTAATCTTCACTTTTTCATCTTTATTATTATAAAAAATCATGAGCGGAATTAATGATATGGCCCCTAATGCAAATCTTATACCAGTAAAGGTAAAAGGTCCAATATATTTCATTCCAACTCTTTGTGCAACAAATGCAAATCCCCATATAGCAGCCGCAATTAAAAGTGCTAAACTAGATCCTGTTCCTTTCCTCATTAAAAGTCTCCTTAGAAATTTTTTATTTATAGTTTGTTTTATACACTAGTTATAATAAATTTTATTACATATGGTCCAATAAATCATCTTCAATATAAAATGGCTATTTTTTTAGACTTACTCCATTAAATATTATTGATTAAATTTACAATCTTAATTGCAACTTATATATAAATATTAAAATAACAAAAACTTACCTATAATGAACATAACTATTTTATAAAAATTTAAATTTTTATTTAAATAGTTCATCCATTACATAGCAATTATCTGATTCCTGTTACTTTTCCCTTCAGTGCCTTTAATCTGGAATTTACATATCCAATAAGCTCACTTCTATTGTCTTTTATATCTGCTGGAGCATTAGTAACTATACTTATAATATCCAAAGTGTTGCCCTTTACAACATCTGCAATAGCATATCCTAGACATTTATTTTTAACCTTCCAGTAGATATTATTAAATTCATCAGCCTGCCTTTTGTTATAATACCCTTTTTCTATTCCAAATTGAAATAAATCTGCTGCTGATTCTAATTCTTCTAAATCACGAAGTTCTAATGTTTCTTTGACAAGATCTTGAAACACTTTCATTTTAAACACTCCTTTTCTATAAACCATACTTAAATGAATATGGCTACTTTTTCATATACTAATCTATAATAATATTTTAGACCTATAATTTAATTCATATACCATTTAAATAGGTTAAATACTACACTAGTATAAATTAACTTTCTAATTTATATTACAAGAAAATAAAAAATTAATCTACATATTTAAATAAAATAACCTATAATCTTGTTCAGAATATAGGTCATTTTTAATAATTTCCCTAATATTATTATACATTCTTATTTTAAAATTTACCACAAATTTTAAATTTATATATAATTTCAAAATCAATTATCAATATATTACCCATAAAATAAGGAAAAACATTAAATGTTTAACTTCTATTTTTCATTTCGTCAGTAATTAAATACTAATTTAAAAGTAGTTAATGAAATAAAAAACATCCTTATTTAAGGATGTTTTTTTGGTGGCTTACCGGGGAATCGAACCCCGGACAACATGATTAAAAGTCAT
>NZ_JBDNRK010000066.1:0-21830 GCF_047718555.1 Clostridium sp.
GTTGGATTCAAAATATTCGTCGCATCTTTGACTTACTATTTATTTTCACATGCCTAAGTAATAAAAGTAATGGAGGTAAATGTGATGAAAAAATTTAAAATAGTTGGAGGCATTCTTATTGCGGCTGGAATAATAGTAATTTCTTCAGCAATAGGTATGAGATTATGGGCAGCACATAAGGAAAAGGCAATGATTAATGATTTCCAGAGGACAATTGCTCAGGAAGATAATAAATCCAATGCAGATTCAAGTACAGATGCACAACCTCCAGCAGATGCTGAAGGAGCTATTGGAATAATTACAATACCTAAGATAAATTTAAAAGTAGCCGTAGGAGAAGGTGTTGATTTAAGTACTTTAAAATATGCAGTAGGGCATTTTAAGGGAACAGCTATGCCGGGACAGAAGGGAAATTTTTGTGTGGCAGGGCATAGAAGCTATACCTATAGTGAATATTTTAATAGATTAGGTGAAATTAAAAATGGTGACATAATTAATGTACAAGCTAAAAGCGGTACTTATACTTATAAAGTATATAATATTAGTGTTGTAACTCCTGATCATGTGGAAGTTTTAAATCCGACTTCAGATGCTACAATGACTCTTGTTACGTGTACACCTATAAGAATTGCAACCCATAGGCTCATAATTAACGCAAGACTTGTTGAAAAACAATAATTTATTAAAATAAGCAGATATTAAAAAGGTAATATTAACTTATTATCCACAAGTTATCAACAATTTTGTGGACAATGTGTATAACTCAATAAAATGAATTTCTATTTATTTATAATTAACGTAGAGAATTAAGAATTTACACAAGTTAATAACATATATATTGTGGATAATGTGAATAAGTACTAATAATCTAAAAACATAACTTTTATATTTTATAGTATAATATGGATAAATGTATACTTTTTTGATAAAATATAATAGTAAATTAATATAAAAGTAATTATTATTTAAATTATTAGGAAGGAAGCCATAATGAAAAGTGAAGAAAAAAAGATAATAGGTGTGAGTTTTTTTATATTAGTGGCAGTAATTGTATGGGCAGTAATTGTCAATGTCAATAAGCATAGTGATATTGCCAAAGCTAATACAAGTACAGCAGCAGATAAAAAAATTGCCAATGATTTGAGTTCAAATAAACAAGCCTCAGAAGTTAGTAATGAAGCTGATAAACAAAATAAACAAACACCGATGAAAAGTAACGATAAAGGGGTTCCAGTAGTTATGTATCATAGTGTGAGTAATGAGGCAGCGTCAGAGAATGTTGCTGGGCTTAGAGTAACTAAAAACAATTTTGATGCTCAAATGAAATATTTAAAAGATAATGGCTATTATACATTGACTATGGACGAAGTTAATGATTTCATTACAAAGAATAAGCCTATACCTGAAAAATCTGTAGCATTGACTTTTGATGATGGATATGAGGACAATTATACCAATGTCTTTCCAGTTTTAAAGCAATACGGATTTAAAGCTACTGTGTTCGTAGTAGCTAGTGCTATAGATAAAGATCCTAATTACTTAACTACGGCACAGCTAAAGGATATGCAAAATAATGGATTAGATATAGAAAGTGGTACATATGAAAATGTAAGACTCGGTGATTTGACTGCTGCACAACAGTTAAAAAGTCTTCAAAATTCAAAACAGCGTTTAGAATCAATTTTGAATAAAAAAGTTAACTATGTATCCTATCCTTTTGGAAGCTACAATACAAATACTTTAGATGCAGCAAGTAAAGCTGGTTATTTATTAGGACTTAGCAGAGATGGAAAATGGAGTTATAAAACTGATGGAGCATATAAATTAAGTAGAGTTTATATGGGACCGAAACATACTGAGGCTAATTTTGAGGATAGAGTAAATAACAGCAATTATCAATAAAGTTATGATATATTTTGAGGAGGCATGGTAGTGAGGACTTTTAAACTAAGAATAGTATGGATAATTGTAATTATCTTAGTTTTGTTGTGTGGTATAGTTACATATAATATAGTTACCAACAAAAGAAATAATAATTCATCAGCCAATAATAAACAAGAAAATTCAAATAAAGTCGCTGAAATTGATATAAAGAAAGATGAGCCTAAATATAATAAGCTGAGAGAATTTAAGGGAGAAAATTTGATACATAATGACAAACAAATACCAGTACTTATGTATCACAGCATTGCTGATAATAGTAAGGTAACTGATAATGTCAGTAAAAGCATTATCTTACCTCCGGAAGTTTTCAAGCAGCAAATGCAGTATCTGAAGGATAATGGGTATACTACTTTAACTTTAGATGAATTATATAATTTCTTAAAAAATGACAAACCAGTTCCAGAAAAATCAGTGGTTTTAACCTTTGATGATGCTTATGAAGATAACTATACTAATGCATATCCTATACTTAAAGAGTTTGGATTTAGGGCAACCATTTTTGTTATTACAGGTGGTACAGATAAAATTGGTGCATATTTAACTTCAGCTCAGTTAAAGGAAATGGATGCTAATGGAATTGATATACAGAGTCATACAGTAAATCATGAAGAGCTTGATAAATTGTCTTTAGAAAAGCAGCAGGAGACTTTGGTACAATCAAAACAGTTTCTTGAAAAGCTTCTAGATAAGAAAGTGGATTATATTGCATATCCTTCTGGAAAATATAATAATTTTACTGAACAGGCAGCCAAAAATGCAGGATATACTATGGCATTTACCATTAATAATGGGTGGGCAAATAAAGATACAAATATACTCTTTTTAAACAGAGTATTTGTTAATGCCCTAAAGGGTTTTGATCAATTTAAAGAAAGGCTTACTAATCCAAACTATCAATAAAATTATAAATAAAATAACAGGATAAATTATGTAGTATAATTACCTGTTATTTTTTTCTGATCCATTTTCATTTATATTAAGATTCAATTTTTTAGTTTTCACCTCATCAGAGAACTTAGATATGTCTAGGGTATCACCAGAGATAAAAACAGATACATTATGTTTCAATTGATTTTTGTCTAAAGGATCTATGTAATTATTAGCTTCAGCTTTACTTAAAAGAATTATTAGTGCCTCATTTATGTTTTTGTTATGAACATTACTTTCACTTATTATATTGTTACCACTTGAAGTTAGGGAGGATGCATCTATCACTTTTCCATATTTATTTACTTTTAAATTTATAGATGTGCCTACGTCTATAATCACTAGGCTTGAAGAGTATGAATAAAAATAGCAGGCAATAATGAATAATAATATTATTGAGATAAATAATATTATTAAAGGATTTTTAATTTTATTGAGTCCATGTAAAGATTTATTTTTTTTTAGCTTAAACTCCTCTAAATCTATAGTTTCTGATTCAGTAATTTTATCCATTGTTATCACCTACAATAAAATTTATGTTATAAAATACCCTCTTGCTTTAATATTTTTTCTAATTGATGCACTTTTTCTGATAAAAAAACAAATTGCTCTTTTACGTTTTTATCTGAAATGATTTTAGAATCAAAATCTTTTTCCATGGCTTCCACAGTAATTAGTGCTTCGTCAATTTTTTGCTTTGCTAGGTCTAGACTTTCTTTATTCATAGTAATCTCCTCTAGTTTATATTATCTCTGTATTTTAAATACTCTTCATTTAGAAAAGGTGCTGGAAATTCAAAAATCTTTTCATGTCCACATAGAGAACAAGTACATTGACAAATATCATAGGTCTCATCATTTATAACTAATATTTCCAGTTCGTTTGCTTCGTAATCTCCTCCACAGATTTCACAGGGAGTATTATTTATAACTTTATATTCGCTTTCAATATATTTCATTATATCAGTTAATATCATTTCTTGCCTCCAGTTTAGGAATTATAATTTTTTAGAACTACCTGCCAACATAAAATATTATAACATATATTTTTTAAAAAGTAATAAAATATATTGACATGCGAACGAATGTTCTGTACAATGAAAATGCGAACAGGAGTTCGACGTAATAATAGATTTTATAAGTTCATATACTTTATATGTAAACAAGCATTAAGCATGAATTAGTATAGTCTATTCAATAGATATTTTGTAAATGTGTAACTATATAAATTAATAATATGATGGGGGACTAATCTATGGATAAAAACAATTTGTTTGTAAAAATCGATTATATAATTAATGATTCAGAGGATAAACCGAAGGAAAACAAAGTTTTACATAATACTAAAATAAGAAATTCAGATATAAAAGCAACTAAATATTTAATTGGTGGCGGTGTATACAATAAGAGCGGTGGAACTATAGTTTTCAAAGCAAAAAATTTAGAGGAAATTAAAAATGTTACATCACAAAAGCCATTAGTTAAAGATGCCTTTATGAGATATGATGTAGTTATATTACCTAAAAGTATTTAGAAGACATATTAGAAAGCATTTATCAACAGTTTTGTATAACTTTCTACAAAATTTTAATGCTTAAACTTCTTTTTAGCTTTTAAATTTATAAGTTTAATCTTTTTTTGTACATCAATTAAAACCCTAGAACCATATTTAGATTTTAGATTAGGATAAGCCTTGAAGATTCTTGAATGATTATAAGCAATTTTATCTAAAATTCCTTCATAAGTAGTCTTTAATTCCTTAACTTTTTTATTAAGAGTATAAATTATATCTTTTTCTTCTTTTGGTAATTTGCTGGATATTTTAGAAACCAGGTTACTAGTTGTATTATCAAGTTTATAATTTATATTATCAAGTGTGTTAGATAAATTTTTAGTTGTATTTTCAAAAACATCTGTAACTTTATTTTTTATGTTTCTAGGGGCAGCAGATACATCTATAGGATTTATAGAATCACCAATTTGTTTTATTGTATTAAGTTTGCTCCTTAATTCTAAAGAAATATGATAAAGTTCAGCAAATAATTCCTTTAGTTTTATTAAAGAAATCATAGTTATATACAGGTCTATTATAAAATAACTTATCAATATATACATAATAACAATTCCATAGTTTAAAGGTAGGGCATTTACCATAGATTCCATTATATACGGATGGATAAAAACTAAGATAATCAGTGAAACTAGAAACCATATTATGGAAAATTTGAGACAGATTCTACCTTGAAGATTAAATTTAGTATTAGAATAATCCCACCAAGTAGTATTAAATAATTTCTCAAGAATAAAACCTGTAATATATTCAATAAGAGACGGGAAAAAGAGACAACTTACAATTAAAAATATAATATTGTTTTCAAAAGGCTTAACTATCATTATTATAGATATGGCACCAAAACCATAAACAGGGCAAAAAGGACCATTTAAAAAGCCGCGATTTACAAACTCTCCTTTAATTTTAAAAGAATAAAGCACTTCTACACACCAGCCTAAAAAGGAATAAAATATAAAGTAAAAAAATAAATGATAAAAATCAATATTAAATATAAATAGATAAGGCATAAATAGTCTCCTTTAAATGTAGAAATATCTTTGTAATTTTTTATGGCTTAATAATATGTATAATATCATACTTATACTAATAATTTATATAGAAATATAAGAAAAAACTATGAATATTTTACCAATACTGTATTAATTCATTTAAGAATATATTAAAATTTAACATATATAAGAGAAGATTAGCATATTACATTTATTGGGAGGATGTTTATATGATATATTTGAAGTGTCATATATTTGAGAAAGCTATAATAATGTTGGGTATATTAAGCTTATTGTATTTTATAATATGTTTTTTAACTTTCAACATAATAGTAAATTTCTCGCTTTTTTTTGCGCTAATAGGGATTATTTTTATAGCAGTAGGAGTTTTGAAAATTAGCCTAGGAGAAAAAAATATAATAATAAAAAGAGCTTTTAAAATATTTAATATTTCTATCATTTTAATTTTATCAGTGTTTATATTTATTGAAGCATGCATTGTATATAGTGCAAATAAGACTGTTAAGGACAAGCCGGATTATATTATGATTTTAGGTGCTGGAATAAGGGGAAGAAATATGCTTCTAATTCAGCTTCAGCGAACTGAGAAGGCATTAGAATTTATAAAAAGAAATCCTAATGTGAAAGTTATAGTATCCGGGGGACAAGGAAAGGGAGAAGACATATCAGAAGCGGAGTCTATGAAAGAATACCTTATTCAACATGGTGTAAATAGTGAAAATATATTAAAAGAAGAAAAATCTGAAAATACAATGGAAAATATGAAATATACAGCAGAGATTCTAAATAAAGTAGATAGTAGACCTAATCCAAAGATAGCTATAGTTACAAGCAATTATCACGTATTTAGGGCAAAATTTTTAGCAAGAAGAGCAGGGCTTAATGTAGAGGGTATAGCAGCACCAGTTAATAATATTTTGTTGCCTAATTTTTCTATAAGAGAATGCTTCGCTATAATAAAGTCATTTTTTATGGATAAATAAAAATTTTTTAACATAATTTGTGTAAATAGTTAACTATTAATTAAAATTAAAGTATAATAAAATTATAAATTTAATTAATAAATATTAACTAAATTAATCAAAATAAATATCAACTCTAAAAGGGGGAAAATTTATAAGTTAAAATCTTGTTAAGAGAGGGATGGAGCAGTAGCATGAGGCGAATCTTATTAATAGCAATTATAGGTTTAATAATAATTTTTACTTTTTCTGCCTGCAGCAGCTTGGCTGATATAGGTAGTGCTTTTGCGCATAATTTATCTTCTAGTAAAGATAAAAGCAGCAAAACAGATAGTACGCAGGTAAATAAGGCAGGTAATGCTAGTACACCTGATGAAAAAAAGTCAACTCCAGCACCACCACCAAGAGATGTGCTTAAATCAGGAGATAAGGGCGATGATGTAAAGGATATTCAGAAGAAACTTAATAAATTTGGCTATACTGTAGATGAGGATGGGGATTTTGGAGAACAGACGGTATATGCGGTAATGGATTTTCAACATAGGCATGGTCTTACCACTGATGGAATAGTAAAAGGTTCCACATTGGATGATCTGAAAAAGGAGCCCACAGCTGATGTCATGTATCAGCCTACAGCACCGGTAGTATCTAATGCTAATTCTGCAAATGTTGAAAATATAGTGAATCAAGTAGATACTCAAAGCTACACTAACTATTATATTATGGTAAATATAGCACAACAAACGGTATATATCTTTAATGGTACAAATCGTAATTGGAAATTAATAAATTCATTCCAATGTGCATCAGGAACAGGGGGTACACCTACAGTTTTAGGACATTTTTTTGTAGGAATCAAAGGACCTCAATTTAAGTCAGGAGAAGCCATACTTAAATATTATACTCAAATTCAAGGTAATTATTTATTTCATAGCGTTTTATTTGATAAGAATGGTAATTTATTAGATGGAACACTGGGCAAATCTGCCTCTCATGGATGTGTAAGGTTAGCTCTTGAAAATGCAAAGTATATTTATGATAATGTCCCTATAGGGTCTGGAATCTGGATACAATAGTTTGGGTTCATGATAATATTAAGTAATTAATTGTATTTAGCACTGTCAAAATTATTTAAATTTAGTAATTTTGATAGTGCTTTTTATTTTATGATAAATAAACTTTAGATTACTGAAGGGCGGTTTCATTCTTTTCTATAATAGAGAATTGCATATATTAATTTTATGCTTAAACGTAAAGTTAAAGTAATTTTAATGACAGCTTGTATATATAAATATATGAGGGGTGATTAATATGATAAATTATATATGGTTTTTTATTATAGCGTTTGGTATTATATTTGGGCTTGTAACGGGAAGAGGTGAAATAGTATCAAAGGCAATTGTGGGTTCCACTACTTCAACAGTACAATTAACAATAGAATTATTAGGATTAATGTGTCTTTGGTGTGGAGTAATGAGAATTGCTGAAAAAAGTGGACTAACAGATAAATTGTCTAGAATATTAAAACCAATACTTAGGATTATTTTTAAAGATAGCTCTAAAAATGATAAGGTTATGGGGCCCATGATTATGAATTTAACTTCTAATATGATGGGACTTTCAAATGCTGCTACGCCTTTTGGAATTGAAACTATGAGTGAAATGGAGAAAATAAATCCAATTAAAGGTACTGCTACAAATGACATGGCTAGATTTTTAGTTTTGAATGCAGCTTGTATTCAGTTTGTTCCAACTTCAGTTATATCCATAAGAGCGGCTTGTGGATCTCAAAATCCAGGAATAATTATAGTACCGGCTATAATAACTACAGCTATAGCTGCTGTTATGGGCATGATTTATTGTAAAATTTTGGAGAGGTATTTTTGAAGCGGGGTGAAGTAGTTGAATTATGCTATTAAGGCAATAATCCCAATAATCATATTAGTAATAGTAGTTTATGGAATGCTAAAAAATGTCAAGGTATATGAATGCTTTGTAGAAGGGGCGAAGGATGGCATAAGTATATGCATTAAGATATTTCCCTATCTTCTTGCCATGATTATAGCTGTAACTGTCTTTAGAGAGTCTAGAGCTATGGATTATTTTATAGCTTTAGTAAAACCTGTGGTAAAATTCATCGGATTACCTCCGGAACTTGTACCATTAGCTTTAGTTAAGCCTCTGTCAGGTAGTGGTGCTATGGGGATATTTGCAGAAACACTAAAAAAGTATGGGACAGACAGTTACATAGGTTTAGTTGCTTCTATAATGATGGGATCTACTGAAACTATATTCTATACTATAACTGTATATTATGGCTCTGTGGGAATAAAAAAAATAAGACATACTCTTTGGGCAGCAGTACTGGCAGATATTACTGCTATTATTATGGCAGTGACTTTTGCAAAATTTATTATATAACTAATTTGTAGAGTTTATAATATGATTACCTCACAAAAGTATATTTAATAAAAGATATATACTATATGTAGTGAAGATTTCATATTGGAACTACTATAAACAGAGTTCTTAGCATCAGGTGGAGTCTTTATTCCAACTGATGACTACTAACAGAGTTCTAAGTATCGGTATTTTCGATACTTAGAAATCGTTGTCCTTTAGGGTAAGTCGTTATCCAGGGACGTAGCCACTCTTTACTCCCACTTTGAAGAAGCTGGGAGTATTAGAGTGGGTAGTCATCGGATAAATGGTATAGTAGAAATTAATTTACAGCTTTCGTGTTTTAATAATGGTATAATATAAAAATAAAGTAATTAAAAAGGTATAAATTTTAGGAAAATATGATTGGTAGATTTATGGTATTATTAAAATAAAATGTTATAAAGCTTGAGGTGATTATTTTGCTTCATTGGAAAGAACTTAAAGAAGAAAGTGAAGCTTGTACTAAATGCGGCTTATGTGAGAATAAAACTAATGTGGTTTTTGGAGAAGGTAATATAAATTCCAAATTGATGTTTATAGGGGAAGCACCTGGAGCAGATGAGGATAGAACTGGGAGGCCTTTTGTAGGCAGGGCTGGGCAGCTGCTTACAAAAGCACTTAATGCATTGGATCTTATAAGAGAAAGGGACTATTATATTTGTAATGTATGTAAATGCAGGCCGGAAAATAATAGAACTCCTGTGGAAGAAGAAGCAAAGGCTTGTATACCATACTTAAGAAACCAAGTTGCACTTATAAAACCTAAGATAATTGTGTGTTTAGGAGCTGTAGCTATGAAATATGTTATGGAGGAAGCTTTAAATAATAGTGGAAATTCCTTGGATGAGGTAGAAAGTGAACTTTGGAAAGACGTATTGAAAACTGGAACTATGAAAATAACTCGTGATAGAGGGAAATGGCTAAAAGTAAAAAATTTTAATATTATGGCTACTTTTCACCCGGCAGCTCTTTTTAGAGATGAAAGTAAAAAGAAATTATTTTGGCAGGATCTTAAAAGTGTTAAAGAAAAACTGGAAAAACTAAATTAAAATTCAGATATAATTAAATGAATAATAAGTGAATTTTATATATTATTTATATTAGTAAAATTGAAATAGATCTTTTAATTGAAATAATTTCTTATATTTGGATAAAATATAGATAAGCAGAGGTGAGAGCGGTGTTTGATATTAAAGAAGAAACTGTAAAGTATTGGGCAGATGAATTTGTATATAAAAAGGCAGATAATTACTATAAAAAAGGTAAAGTTAAAAAAATAAATGTTACTAAGAATTACAATAAGGAACTTGGTGATAATGAGACAAAAATAGAAGCTGTGGTAGCAGATAATGGAATGGAATTTGCAAATGAAATATGGTTTAATGACAGAACGGGAGTCAATAATGTAAAATGCCAGTGCAGAGAGTTTCACAAGTATTCCTTAGATGATAGAATTTGCCCACATATAGCTGCAGCCATGTTTAAATACATAAGAGATAAGAATAGTATAACGGGACGCAAGTATACTATGAGAACAAATATACTGATTGATCAAATAAAAAATGGAATGGTAGAAAAAGAGAATATTGGGAAAGAGCTTAACATGGAAGTAAAACTTGAAATAAATCCATGGTCAGAAAAAGGTTCAAGTCTGCAATTGAAAATTGGAGAAGATAGATTATATGTGGTTAGGAATATGAGAGAATTTATAAATTCTTATATTGGTAAAAGTCAAAACATAGAGTTTGGTAAGGGCTTTACCTTTGATCCAATGGTTCATCATTTTAATGAGGAAGACAGAAGGATTGTAGAACTTATTGAAGAAATTTATGAGGATGATGAGAGAAACTATCAATTTGAATACTCTTATAACGGGGGCAATAAAATTTTAGTAGGTAAAAAGGCCCATCTTACAGATATTAAGGTAAAAAGATTTTTAAATATAATAAAAGACAGAGAAATAAATATCAGTATAAAGGCTCAGGAGTATAAAAATGTAAAAATTGTTAAGGAACCCATACCTTTAGACTTTCAATTGGTATCTAAGAATAATGAAATAGAGCTTATACAAAAGGATAGTATACCATATCCAATTACAGAAAATGGAGAATACTTTTTTCATGAAGGCTTTATATATAAGGTAGATGAACAGAAAAGAAAATTATACATACCTTTTTATAATGCATTTTTGAAAGAAAGAAAAAATGTAATAAAGTTTGATGTAGAGGATAGCGGAAAAATTGCATCTTACATAATACCAAGCTTGGAAAAGATAACTGATAACCTTGTAATAGATACTAGTCTTCAAGAAAAATTTTATAGGGAACCATTAAACACCAAAATATATCTGGATAGGTCAAATGATATGGTAATGGGAACTGTTAAATTTTGTTATGGAGATATAAACATAAATCCTCTGGCCAAAGACAATGGTAGTTCTAAAGATTCTATACTTATAAGAGATGTAGAAACAGAATTAACTGTTGTTAATCTATTTAAAAATTATAAATTTCAAAAGTATGGAGATGAATTTATAAATAATGAAGAGGAAGAAATAATTGATTTCTTAAATAATGGCATCAGTACACTTCAGGATTTCTGTGAAATATATTATTCAAATTCCTTTAAAAATTTCAAGATATATGGAACTTCATACTATAGCGGGGGAGTAAAATTAAATGATAATGACCTTCTGGAATTTAATTTTGAAATAGAGGGCGTAGATAAAAGGGAATTAAAAAATATATTTGATGCCTTAAGGCAGAAGAAAAAATATTATAAATTGAAAAAGGGAGGCTTTGTACCTTTAGAGTCTGAAGAGATAAAAAATATTGGGAATATGATCGACTTTTTGGATATAAAGGATTCTGATCTGGAAAAGGATACAGTAATAATTCCTAAATACAGTTCAATGTACATAGATGAAAACATAAAGCTATATAATATGGACTATATTAAAAGAAATAATAAGTTTACACAGCTTATAAATACCATTAAGGATGTAAAAGATGCAGATTTTTCTGTACCCAAAGTTCTAGAAAAAATTATGAGAAAATATCAAAAGGTTGGATTTAAATGGCTAAAGACTTTAGCTAGCTGTGGATTTGGCGGAATACTTGCTGATGAAATGGGCCTGGGGAAAACTTTGCAGATAATTAGTTTTTTAGCCTCAGAAAAAGAAAATGGAGATAATATGCCTAGTCTTGTAATAGCACCAACCTCTTTAGTTTATAATTGGTTTTCCGAGATTGAAAAGTTTTATCCAAATTTAAAGGCTTTAGTAGTATCCGGTTCTAAGGAACAAAGAAAAAAATTTATAGAGAGTTCCAATGAGTATGATATTTTAATAACATCTTATCCACTTATAAGAAGAGATATTGAATATTATAATTCTATAGAGTTTAAGTATTGTATCTTAGATGAAGCACAGCAGATAAAAAATCCCAATTCTATAAATGCTAAGTCTGTAAAAGAAATAAAGGCTAAAAATTATTTTGCATTGACAGGAACGCCTATTGAGAACTCTCTCTCGGAACTTTGGTCAATATTTGATTTTATTATGCCCGGGTATCTTCTGTCTCATGGCAAATTTGTGAAAAAATATGAAGCACCTATTGTAAAGGCAAATGATAAAAATGCTTTAGATGAGCTTAATAAACATATAAGACCTTTTATATTGAGAAGGTTGAAAAGTGAAGTTATAAAAGAACTTCCTCCTAAAATTGAACATAAAATAGCTGTAGAAATGACTGAGGAGCAAAAGAAAATTTACGCTGCTTATTTGCAAAATGCTAAAGAGCAAATAGATAGCAATATTAAAGAAAAAGGCTTTAATAAGAGTAAACTTATGATATTATCCATACTGACAAGGTTAAGACAAATTTGTTGTGATCCCTCTATATTTATAGAAAATTATAAGGGGGACAGTGGAAAGCTTGCAGCTTTGGATGATATAATCGAAAATAGTATAAATTCCGGACACAGAATATTGCTTTTCTCACAGTTTACCAGTGTGCTAAAAAATATAGGTAAATTTCTAAGTACTAAAGATATAGAGTATATGTATTTAGATGGTCAGACAAAGATGGAAGAAAGAGGACATATGGTAACAGCTTTTAATCAGGGAAAGGGAGATATATTCCTTATATCCTTAAAAGCAGGAGGAACGGGACTTAATTTAACTGGAGCAGATGTAGTTATACACTATGATCCATGGTGGAATCCAGCAGTTGAACAACAAGCTTCTGACAGGGCTCACAGAATTGGTCAAAAGAAAACTGTAGAAATAATAAAGCTTATAGCTATGGGTACTATTGAAGAAAAGATATATGAACTCCAAGAGAAAAAAAGAGATATAATAAAAAGTGTTATGGATATTGATAATTCTGAAGAGGCCATAATTTCAAAGATGTCAGAAGAAGAAATAAGGGATTTACTGAGTAGTTAAGACATCTTTAAGCGAACTCGTTTCAGCAAGCTGAAACATCGGTAAATCAGGTGGGGAGTCTACCCCACCTGATTGGAAAATCCCACCTTCGCTTCGCTTAGATGTGGAGGTCTGAACCTTTCGGTCAGGAAAAGATCAAATCTATGCCTCAACCCAGTATTGACAATAGAAAAAATATGTAATAACATAAAAATGTAAGCCAAACTAAAAAATGTTGTTATAATATTTTAAATGTTGTTTATAATATGAAATAGATAATTGAAGAAGAATGCATTGATGGGAAGAGTAACAATTAGAAGCATTTATAAGAGAGCTGAGATTGGTGAAAATCAGTAATGTCTATATTTGTGAACATGGCCCCTGAGCAGTATATCTGACTAAAGATGGTGTATAATAATTACACACATAACTTAGTAGGATATAACGAAAAGCACACGTTAAAGTGTAAGGTGATAAATTGATATAGGAGGTTTGAATCTATCTTATATTGAGGAGTCACTTAGTAAGATTTCTGCTGCAAGGTAGAAATGAAGTAGAGTGGTAACGCGATAACACGCCTCTAAATAAAACTGGTTTTTATTTGGAGGCTTTTTTGTATAGAGAAAAACATCATATAGTGAAGCTAGAAGAGGTTTCTAGCTTCAAATAACAAAAATGTAATTACTTTATATAAAATCTTTGATTAGTAATTTAGGAAAATTACAAATTGAAATATAAGATAGAATTTGAGGAGGAAGAAAAATGAACGAAAAGAAAAAATTTTATATTACTACGCCAATATACTATCCGTCAGCTAAGCTTCATATAGGTAATACCTATACTACTGTGGCTGCAGATGCACTAGCTAGATTTAAAAGATTATGTGGGTATGACGTAATGCTTCTTACGGGAACAGATGAGCATGGTCAAAAGATACAGAGAAAAGCTGAAGAAAAAGGAGTTACCCCTAAGGAATATGTGGATGAAATAGTGGCAGGAATAAAAGACTTATGGAAAATGATGAATATAGGTTATGATAAATTTATTAGAACTACTGATGATTATCATGTAAAGGCAGTTCAAAAAATAGTGGAAAAACTTTATGCGCAGGGCGATATATATAAAGATGCTTATGAAGGTCTATATTGCACTCCCTGTGAATCTTTTTGGACAGAAACACAGCTTGTGGATGGAAAATGTCCCGATTGTGGAAGACCGGTAGAAAAGACAAAAGAGGAAGCATATTTTTTTAAGATGTCAAAATATGCAGATAGACTTATTGAATATATAGAAAACCATCCTGAATTTATTCAGCCAGAATCAAGAAAAAATGAAATGTTAAATAATTTCTTAAAACCAGGACTTCAGGATTTATGTATCTCAAGGACTTCTTTTAATTGGGGAATACCAGTAACTTTTGATGAGAAACATGTTATATATGTATGGATAGATGCTCTGTCAAATTATATTACAGCACTTGGATATGGCAGCGAGAATGAAGAACTCTATAAAAAATATTGGCCTTGTGATGTTCATCTGATTGGAAAAGACATATTAAGATTTCACACAATATACTGGCCAATAATGCTTATGGCCTTAGGTCTTGAGCTTCCTAAACAGGTTTTTGGACACGGATGGCTATTAGTAGATGGAGGAAAAATGTCCAAATCCAAAGGCAATGTAGTAGATCCAGTAATATTGGTTAATGAATTTGGAACTGATCCTGTAAGATATTATTTATTGCATGAAATACCTTTCGGCGCAGATGGATTATTTAACAATGAAATATTTATTAAAAGAATAAATTCTGATTTAGCTAATGATCTTGGTAATTTAGTCTCAAGGACAGTAGCAATGATAGAAAAATATTTTGAGGGTATTATACAAGCACCTACAGCTAAGGAAGCTTTAGATAATGAGCTTATTGATTTAGCAATTGAAACCCCTAAAAATGTAGAAAAACATATGGATGCTTTGAAAATACCAGAAGCTTTAGATGATATATGGGAACTTATAAGAAGATCAAATAAATATATAGATGAAACTACTCCTTGGATACTTGCAAAAGAAGAAGATAAGCAAGCAAGGCTTGGAACAGTTCTATATAATCTAGTGGAAAGTCTTAGAATTGTATCTACGCTTTTGTCAGCCTTTTTACCAGAAACCAGTGAAAAAATAAATGATCAGTTAAATGTAGAATTGACAACCTGGAACAGTATAGCAGCCTTTGATGGAACAAGGGCTGGCAGTAAGGTTAAAAAGGGAGAAGCCATATTCCCAAGAATAGACGTAGATGCTAAACTGGAACTGCTTAATAAGATAAGAGAAGATCAGTTGAAGGCTTCAGCAAAACCAAAGATACAGCCGATAAAAGAAGAAATCACTATAGAGGATTTTGATAAGATAGACTTGAGAGTAGTAAAGGTAATAGAATGTGAAGCTGTAAAGAAATCAAATAAGCTTTTGAAGTTAAAAGTCCAATTAGGTGAAGAAGAAAGACAGATCATTTCAGGTATCTCCAAGTATTATAAACCTGAAGAACTTGTAGGTAAATATGTAGTATTGGTAGCAAATTTAAAACCGGCAAAATTAAGAGGAGAACTTTCACAGGGAATGATACTTGCGGCAGCTACAGATGATGATAGCAAGCTATTCACTGTATCCATTCCAGGAGAACTTCCAACAGGAAGTCAGGTAAGATAAGTGTAGTTGTCTAAAAAAGTCTTGAACTAGACATTATTCTATTTAAAGTATTAGATATGGAACATTAAAATGTTAAACTCGATATACTCAAATTTCTGAGTATATCGAGTTTTTGTTTTATGAAATGAAATTATGAGAAGGAACGGAAAATTAACTTCATATAATTTAATGTACAAAGTTATATTAATAAAGAAAAGATTAATTTATGGGTTATAAATAAAAAGTTTACTTTTGAAGGAAATTAAGTTCATTTGTAGAATAATGGTATTAAGAGAAATGAATTGAAGGATGAAGATAATGTCTATAATGTGAAGCTTGATAGTTAAACATTTTATATGTTTGATGTATTTTATTAAAAATAGATCGGGCGTATTTGTAGGATTTTACGAATTAATTTAATTAACAAGGTTGAAGTGTTTTTAAATATGATAATAATAGAATCAAAGGAGTGAGTTTTGTGTTATTTAAATTAGTAGAGCCAACAATTAAAATGGAAAAAGAATATAATGACTATATTAACGAATGGGAAAAAGAAGAGGATAAAATAGTTCCATATGCAGCGAGAAGAAGTATTATAGATTATAAAGAATTGATTATTTTTTGGAGAGACATGACAACAGATAAAGCATATGATAGGGGTTTTGTTCCGTCTACACTATACTTTTTAGTCGATGAAAATAAAAGAATTTATGGAGCCTTACATATCAGACATGAATTGAATGAATATTTACTAAGCTATGGTGGACATATCGGTTATGGAATAAGACCATCTGAGCGTAAAAAAGGTTATGCTATAAAAATGCTATCATTATCATTGCCAATGATAAAAAAGTTAGGAATTAAAAAGGCATTGATTACATGCAATAAGACAAATAGTGCATCAGCAAAGACTATAATCAAGAATGGTGGGGTTTTAGAGAATGAAGTTATGGAAGATAGAGAAATAACTCAAAGATATTGGATAGATATTAAATAAGTTCGAAATTTTCTTATATTGTGAACTTACTATTGATTTTTGAAAATGAGTGAAGTGATTATGTGAAAAGAATAGGAACTACTATTTAAGTTATAGGATAGGTGAAGGATAATGAAAACTGAAACAAGTAGATTAATTTTTGGACAGCCTACGAAAGAAAGTTTATTCAGCTTAAAAGAAGAGGGAAAAAAAATAAAAATAATTTTAGGAATTACTTGCTCTATATTTCTTTTGATAAATATTTTTTCGATTTTCATATATGGTAACTCCACTTTGTTAGGTAGTTTGACTAACCCAGATAATGATGACGTTAAATTTATTAGAAGTGCTTGGACTTTAGTGGATACTGGACAGTATGTTTATCATAATCCTGGAATTTCAACGGCTTTTATGATGCCTGGGTTACCTTATAGTTTAGCATTTTTTGTAATTCTGTTTGGAAAGTTTGATGGAATAACTGCCTATAGGATTTTTCAATCAATTATACAAACTGGCTCTCTATACTTAGTGTTTTTAATTGGCAGAAAAATATTTAATAGCAAAATAGGCATAATGGCTGTAATTATAAATGCATTATATATTTCTGATTATTGGGTAGCAAATTTAATATTAACGGAGAGCTTATTTAAATTTTTTGTATTATTATTAATATATTTTTCTATTTACGCTATAGAGAAAAAAAATACTAAGTATTATATCTTTGGCGGTATATCTTGGGCACTTGCTACTTATTTCAGACCAACAATTGCTGCTTTCCCCATTATTATTTTAATAATATGGATATTAAGAAAATACAGCATTAAGGAAATGTTTAAGTATGGAACAATTGTACTGGGAATTTTTTGTTTAATAATGTCTCCTTGGTGGATTAGAAATTATAATGTTTTTCATAAGTTTGTTCCACTTACCTTAGCAACTGGTAATCCAATGCTTCAAGGTACATATATTAATTATGATCAAAGTACCAAAGCGACAGATGGATTAAATTATAATCAATTTAAATATACAGGAAAAGAATATCAAGAAAATCAAGTTGATATTCAAGTATCTAAATATAGACTGAAAAACCTTGTACCAAAGCATCCTCTTAAATTTTTGTTATGGTACACACTAGGTAAAACTTATTATGAAATAAGGATGCCTTTTCTTTGGATACCATTTTTAGGAGTACCCTTTGTGATGTCATTTCTATGGCATTATTTGATAATTGTCTTTGGGGTAATTGGTATAGTTAAGTTTTATTTAAATAAAAATAGAAACAGAATGGGAATAATAGCTCTTTTAATGATACTATATTTTATAGTAATCTATTTACCGTTCTATGCTTTTGAAAGATATTTCTATCCTGCAATGCCATATTTGATTATTTTTGCTGCATATGCTTTTTTGAATATTAAAGAGAAAAAATTTAAAACTCTTTAGTTGTTTATCACTAACTCTTCAATTTCAATCATTATAATTTACCACTTAATCAATAATATGGTACTATTTTATTATACAATTAATACGGACTAGTGAGAAACTGAGAAGTAAAGATTATTTATATAATCTGCAGACAAATAGTAATTTGTAAGTTAGTTAAGTAAAGATTTTGTGTATAAAGAACTGGCTATATATGAAGGGATGAGAAATAAATGAAAGTTTTAGTAACGGGTGCAACAGGACAGTTAGGATATGATATTATAAAAGAACTCAAGAAAAGAAATATAGACGCAGTTGGTATTGGCTCAAAAGATTGTGATATAACAGTTAAAAATGCCGTCTTTCAGACAATTGAAAATATAAGACCTAATGTAATTATTCATTGTGCTGGTTATACTGCAGTTGATAATGCAGAAATTGAAATAGATAAATGTAACTTAATCAATGTAGAAGGAACTAAAAATATTGCATTGGCTTGTAAGCAATATGATATAACGCTATTATATGTAAGCACAGATTATGTGTTTAGTGGCGATGGTACAGAACCATGGAAACCAGATGATGAAAGAAAACCAGTTAGTCAGTATGGAAAAAGCAAGTATCAAGGAGAGTTAGCAGTTGATAGTTTACTTGATAAATATTTTATAGTTAGAATTTCATGGGTATTTGGAATTAATGGAAAAAATTTTATTAAATCTATGTTGAAACTTGCTGAAACTAACAATGAAATAACGGTGGTTTCTAACCAAGTTGGTTCTCCAACATATACTGTGGATGTTGCCCAAATTATGGTTGATATGATTCAGACAGACAAATATGGAAAGTACAATGTTTCAAATGAAGGCTTCTGCTCCTGGGATGAATTCGCACAAGAAATTTTTGCTTATACGAATAAAAAAATTAAAATTATTCCAGTATCTAGCGAAGAGTATGGTGCAAAAGCAAAGAGACCTTCAAATAGTCGAATGGATAAGACTAAATTAGTCGAAAACGGATTTAAGATATTACCTTGTTGGAAGGATGCTTTAATAAGATTCTTGGAAGAATATAATTGTTAGTTTAATGCATATTTTTCTTATATGAAGTAATAGTAGACATCAACACGTACAAAGCTAGATAAATAGCTATTTGTACGTGTTTATGGATATATAAGGAAAATAGAATATATTTCGAATTATTAATTGATTTTAAAGGGGAGTGTCCTTATGGGTACATCAAAAAAACCATTATTTAGTTATATGGACTGTATAGAACTCTATACTCCAGACATACAGCGGGGAATTGAATATTATTGCAACAGTCTTGGATTGAAAGTTTTATGGAAATCAGATTCAGTAGCAGGCCTTGGAATGAGTGAAGGAATAACTGAAATTGTCATTCAGAATGAACGCAAAGAACAGAATATTGATATAAAAGTAGATTCAGTAATTGAAGCGGTTAAAGAAATAGAAAAGGCAGGAGGTCAAATTATATACGGGCCTTTTGACATTAGAATCGGGAAATGTGCAGTTGTAAAAGATCCTTGGAACAATAAATATGTAATATTAGACACTACAAAAGGCACTTACATTACTGACAATGAGGGGAATATTATTGGACAGAACAAACCATCCAATAATATTATTTAGTAATATAATAAGTTCAAAATATTCTTTTAGGCAGTAATAATAGATAAATGTAACATATGATCAATATAATTAATTCAATAAATTATAATTTTAGATGGGGGATTTCAAGTGAATATTGCCATTTGGATTGCTATAGGTATTGCTCTTTTTTGATCTTTAGGTGCTATCAATAAAAAAGATAAGAAGAAATAAATTTCAATTTGAAGGAAAGGAATATTAGTATATGAATAATGATGAAAAACAAGATTATGATAAAATGAACTGGCTATATAATGCTTTCTATGGAGATATGGCTACTGAACAAATACGGCAATTAGAATTTATAGAAAACCATAAGAATTTGTTACAATCATATACAGATAAAGAAGTATCTATATTGGATTCTGCCTGTGGAAATGGAGTTCAGGCTACTGCATTAGCATTAAATGGATATAATGTTACAGCAACTGACATAAGTAGCGAAATGGTGAAACTTGCAAATGAATTTTCGCAAAAGCATAATGTGTCAATATCAACAGAGGTTAAGGGATGGTCAGAACTACCAAGTGTTTTTCAGGCACAATTTGATATTGTGTTTAATATAGGCAACTCAATCGTTCATTCACCAAATGCAGTAACAAGAGAAAATGATATTTCTTCTTTGGTTCAAGTACTTAAAAAGAAAGGGACACTTGTTATAGAAACTCGTAATTGGGAAAAAATAGTAGCTGAAAACAACAGATTTACTGTATATGACAAAATATCGTACCTTAATAAAGAGTATATACCAATGTATCATTGGAAATTGAATGGTATTGAGCAAGAATCAGAGGTAGAGATTTTGTTTCAAGAAATTTGGGAAGATAATCATGTTGAACTTTATGAAAATTCATTAAGTTTTACACCATTCACACATATGAATTTATTGGATACAATGAAAAAACTAGGTTTAGATATTATAAGAGATACATTCGATAAAGAGTGTGATTGGTATCTGATATATGGGAGAAAGGCATAGTTAAATTTCAATTTGTCTGATTGAACAAAACGAGCATAATGTGTGGTTTAGTTAATAAATATTTTTCATATAAAGTTAATTACTGTGAATAAAGGAGATACGAATAGGTGGAAATAAAGAAAATATTAACTCGTTTATACGTAAATGATATAAATATATCTATAGATTTTTACAAAAAACTATTAAATTAAGATTGTGATTTAAGATTTAATTACACTGAAATGAATTTAGAATTAGCACAAATAGGTAATATTTTAATTTTAAGTGGTACTGATAAGGCTTTAAAACCATTTAAGGATACGAAGGCAACTTTCTTAGTAGATTCTGTTATTGAATTTAAAGAATTCTTATTAAATAATGAAGCTGTAATTGTTAGAGACATAAAGAAAGTTCCAACAGTAATGAATTTAACTGTAAAACATTTAGATGGCACTGTAATTGAATATGTTGAACACAAAAATGTTAGTTCGGGAGTGTAAAAAAGGTGAAGTAAAATTTATGTAAGAGTATTAAAAAAGGGGGTAAGTGAAGTGGAAGATTTTTTAAAGGCTGCGTTTCCTTGGGTTGCTTTTGGTTTTGCTGTTGCTATTGTCCTTACGTATATGAGTTCAAAAAAGAAAAAGCAAGATGATAAAGAACAGTAAAATCCAATTTGTCGCAGATATTATAAATATAATCTATTACACAATCTTCTATTATTATAAACTACGCCTTTTTCTTATAATGTGATTTAGAAATCTTAAGAAAAAATAAGGAAGCGATTTATTTATAGATATCCAAGTTCAATATTAAATTATTTATAGTAACTTTTGGCATTAACA
>NZ_JBDNRK010000067.1:0-21688 GCF_047718555.1 Clostridium sp.
TATTGATTTTCTTTTAATAATAATACTTTTTATAATTTTGGTAAAAAGTTTTTATAAAATTACATTTAATAATTGATTGAATTAAATAATCCTATAAAATCAAAAGGCAAGTTTAATATATTTTAAAAGTTTATTTTTATAATATTTTAAACTTGCCTTCTAGTTTTGTAGTTAGCGAATTTCATTATCAAATAATAAAAAACTGTTTACTCAAATTAAATGATTAGAATCTTATTTCAAACTTAATATATAGCTTTAAAAGTATTTTGTCAATAAAAATACTTTTAATTTTTTATTTATACTCTGTTTTCTATACCCATACAATAAAAATTTCTTTATCTTTATAAATTAACTTTTCATTCTTGTACTCTTTACTCTTGTTAAAATCATATACAACAAGATATGAAGTATTCAATTCTTGAATATCCATATAATCATATAATTGCTTTAATCCCTTTTTATGATATTCCTGTCCACGCCATATCTTAAGCTCCACTAAATATTTATTTTGTAAATAAGTAATTACTATATCCAGCCTTTTTTCTTCTGATACCTGTACTTCCTTAAAATCAAAGCCTACTCCGTTTATAATTGGTTTTATAAAAGCTAAAAAAAGGAGTCTTCCCTCTCGTTCTATGAACTTAGAATCAATAGAACTATATTGTTCTTTCATAAATTGTTGAAACCTTAAAACAATATTTTTAAAATCTAATTTATTATTAATAATAAAGTTTTCTCTAAAATTATAATTTGACATATCTGTTTTATTTTCTAGCTTAGAAGAAAAATAATTGTAAAGCATTTGCTCAAATATTCGATTAGATATTTTTACTCTTCCATCTAGATTTTTAAAATATCCAAATACAATACCTAAATCTATTAATGGATTATGGATATTAAAAGTTTTTTCAGTAGCATTAATTGTTAAATCAAATATATATTCTCTAAGTTCATTATTATTTTCAATATTTTTTATTAAGTCGTCAAAAAGAGTATTACTCTCTTGTAACAATTGTTTTACAGCTTTATTTATATTTTCAGAGCCCCAAGCTGACTTACTATCAAGTAATAAATTATCATCCATAATCTCACAAAGCCTGCTTACCAAAAAAGGATATCCACTTGTATAAAAATAAATTCTTTCTGAGATTTCTTTAACATTTATTGATATATTTTTATCTTTTGAGTACTCCTTAAGCATAGTAGCTATCTCTTCATCGTTAAAACTCATATCCACCTTAAAATTTGTTGCAATATTCCATGGGCTATTATATTTTTTTTCATAATCATCCCTAATTTTAAGCTTTAAGTTTTTGATGTCATAGACTCCTGCAAGGATAACGGAATGAAAAGCTCTATCTTTACCCTGTTGTCTTAATAAAAACTTATTTCTAAGCATTCCTAAAAAACTTAAAAACAATTGATTATTAGAACTTTTATCAACTTCATCAACTAGCAGTACTACCTCTTTTTTACTTTCTTCTACCAGATCAGTTATACTTTCTGATAAAAGTTCAAAATTATTTACACCATTTACAAGCTCTAATATGAACTTACTTATTTCTTTATCTTGATACTTGGCAGCCTTAGCTAAAATTTTTAAAAAACTTACTGAAAACTCCGATTCACTTTCAAAAACTTTATCTCCTATGCCTTCAAAGCTAATGCTCAATATTAAATATTCTTCTTTTAAATCTTGTTCTAACATATACATAGTTGTAGTTTTGCCGTACTGCCTTGGTCTATTTATAACGAAGTATTCACCACTTCGAACCATACCTTCAATTTTATCAAGTTTATTACTTATATCTACCATATAATGTAGATGTGGTATACAAACACCTGTAGTATTGAACTTTCTACCCATAAATTACACCTCTATTCCAACAAAATTACTACTACTATTTTCTATACAATAATTGCTTTTTTATATGCTTTGAGATAAGAAATCAAACAATTACACATATTTTTCACTCTATATATTCTTACCTAGATTATAACATAATAGTTTTTTATATTATAAGAATTAATTAATTTAAATTAATCACATGAAATTTTTACTATGTACATCCATCAATTATAATTTTTCTATTACTGTAGCAAACACTACCTATAACTGTATAGAACCTTCTACAGATATTAAAAAGCTTTTTAAAATTACAAATTTAATAAGTAGACTTGCTTTTAAGTATCATAGTGTTAAAATAATACTATATATATTAAAAACTATATATAGTAAATACTATAAATGAAAGGGGGCACTTGCTTTGCATAGTGTACAAGAAATCTCTCCACAAATATTTTGGGTTGGAGGAAGCGACAGAAGACTTGAACTTTTTGAAAATATGTTTCCTCTTCCAAATGGGGTATCATACAATTCATATTTAATATTAGATGATAAGACAGTACTTTTAGATACAGTTGATTCATCAATCACCAAATTATTTATAGAAAATATAAAACATGTCCTTGCAGGTAGAAAGTTAGATTATTTAGTGGTTAACCATATAGAACCAGATCATGGTGCCAATATTGAGGAAATAATAAGACTTTATCCAGAAGTAAAAATAATAGCAAGTAAAACAACCTTTAAGTTCTTTGATCAATATTTCAATATAGATATATCATCTAATAGTATAGTAATAGAAAAAGAAGGAACAGAAATATTACTTGGTAATCATACCCTTAGCTTCTATTTTGCGCCTATGGTTCACTGGCCTGAAGTTATGGTAACCTATGAAAAATCTCAAGGTATCTTATTTTCTGCAGATGCATTTGGATCTTTTGGTGCACTAGCTGGAAATATCTTTGCAGATGAAACAGATTTTGAAAATGTCTTCTTAGATGAAGCAAGAAGATACTATACTAATATTGTAGGAAAATATGGAAGACAGGTTCAATCTGCTTTGAAAAAGCTTTCAAAGCTTGAAATTAATATGATATGTTCCGTACATGGTCCTATATGGCACAAAAAGGACATTCCATACATTTTAGATAAGTATAATTACTGGAGTCTTTATAAACCTGAGAAAAAAGGTGTTGTCTTTGCCTACGGATCTATGTATGGTAATACAGAAAATGTGATGAATGCTTTGGCTAATAAACTTGCTCAAAAGGGAATTAAAGATATACGTATGTATGATGTATCTAAAACTCATCCTTCATACATAATATCTGATCTATGGAAATACAGTCATATGGTAATTGGTGCTCCAACATATAATCTGAACCTTTACTATCCAATGCATACATTACTGCATGAATTAACTGCATTAGGCTTTAAAAATCGTAAAGTTTCAATTTTAGGAAACCATACTTGGGCAAGTGCTGCTGTAAAACAGATGAAAGAACTAATCGGCAATATGCCTAATATGGAAATTATAGGTGAGCCAATAGATACAACTTCTACACTTAAGGCAGAACAAGAACAAAAACTTGATAAACTAGCTGATGACATCTATAAATCTTTAAATGAACTATAAAATGCATTTATATAAAAAATTTTTTATATAAATTATTGAAAAGCCCTGGAATAATATTATATTCCAGGGCTTTTTCCTGCTTAATACTGCAACTAACATGAAAACTTTTCACCACATCTTTTTACGACTTTTACTAAGTTATTATAAAAATTTGGTATAAAACCTCTATTTAGACACAATATAATAAGAGAAAGGTGGTATATATATGAAAACTAATAAATTAATCACTGTAATAAATGAAAGTGGCAAGAAAGTAGATTTAGAATTGATTGATATTGTTAAAATGGATGGAAATGAATATGTGATAGTTGGGCCTGAAGATTCAAATGAGGCCTATGCTTATAAGACAGTTATAAAGAATGGTGAAACAGAATACTTGTCCATAGGGCAAGGAGAAGAGTTCAAAAAAGTATTACAGAAATACAACCAGCATTAAAAAATATTTTATCTATCGCATATGTATAGTAATAATAGGTTCATGGGTATAAGTATGTATTAAATAAACAGTAAATAAAAGAGAGTCTTCAGCAGAGTATAAAAAAAGAAGGAAGAAAATTACTCATGCAGCAAGAGATATGGGCAGCAAGGAGCAAGCATAATTTTGCATTTTTTACTATAGTACCAATTTCTATGGCGTAAATTGGTATCGCAATAGACAATTTATGCTTGCTACAATTTCATCTTCAATTTCTTTTTTATTTGTTATGACTACATGAAACAAAGAACATACTTTATCCAGTCTATTTTTTAATAATATTTCTATACTTAGTTGGAGTTATTCCATTAATTTTTTTAAATACTTTTGTAAAATATCCACATTCATAATATCCAAGTTCTGCAGCTATATCTACTATTGGTATATCTGTATATTCAAGCATTTCCCTTGCTTTTTTTATTTTACATTGATTTACGTAAGTTGTAAAATTAATTCCTATTTCTTTCTTAAATAACCTGCTGAAATAATACACGCTCAAATTTGTAACATTAGCCATTTCTTCCAGACTTATTTCATCTCTGTAATTTTTCTTTATATATTTTAATGCAGGCTGTAAAGACTTATTTATACAATTTATATCTTCTTTATCTTTTTCAGCATAAGTATTTTTGTCATCTAATTCCGTTTTTTCTCTTTTATTTTGGTGCAGTTTTAATTTGGCAATTTGTGTATTTAGAACCTCATTTAATTGCTTCTCTCTTACAGGTTTTAATATATAATCGTTTACATTTAAGAGTAAAGCTTTATGAATTAAATTGAAATCGTCATAAGCTGTAATTATGATAATTATTTTATTATGATTTGTACTTTTAATTATTTCCGAAGCCTTAATGCCATCTATTCCAGGAATTTTTACATCCATAAAAATTATATCCGGCTCTAATTTTTCATCTAATTCTATAGCTTCCCTACCATTTTGTGCTTCACCTATAACTTTTACTACATCTTTAAAGTTTTTTAACATAATTTTTAAAGCTTCTCTTTGTAATTCTTCATCATCCACTAATAATATTTTATACATAAGAATCACCCGAAAAATTTTTATATTAAATGCCATAGATATTTAAATAATATATCCTTTTCTAATAAGTAAAATTTATTATACTGTATATAACATACATATAATGTATATCATAGCACAACAGCATATGAAAAGCTATACATATATTGAAATTAAAATAAAATTTTATAGAGAATGGCCCCAACAACGCCTCCACATATAGGCGCTATCACAGGAATCCATGCATAGTTCCATTCAGAACTTCCCTTTTTATATATAGGCAAAACATAATGGGCTATACGCGGTCCAAGATCTCTGACGGGATTAATAGCATATCCTGTTGTCCCACCCAAAGTAAGACCAATCACCCAGATAATACAACCAACTACTAAAGGTGATACACCATCTGCCATATGTGTATTTCCTATACCCAATATTGAAAAAACTAATATAAAGGTACCAATAAATTCACAAATAAAATTTGAAAACGTATCTCTAATAGCAGGCTGTGTGCAGAATACAGAAAGTTTTGCATCATGATCTTCAGTAACATTAAAATGAGGTCTATAATATATCCAGACTATTGCGGCTCCTATAAAAGCACCTATTAATTGAGCAGTTATATAAGGGAGTACATTATTCCAGGGAAACTTTCCTATTACAGCTAGACCAATTGTTACTGCTGGATTAAAATGTGCTCCGCTAGTACTTCCAAATATAAACACAGGTATAGCAACTGCCAGAGCCCATCCAGTGGTAATAACTATCCATCCTGAATTTTGACCTTTTGTTTTATTTAATACCACATTTGCAACAACTCCATCGCCTAAGATAATTAGAATCATGGTTCCTAACATTTCAGCTATAAATTTTGACATAGCAATCTTCCTTTCAAATTAATTTATTGCAAACGTTTGCAAATTTTACAATAAAAATTACTCTCAAAAATCAAGAGTTTTCGGATAAATTAAAGCTAAAATTTCACCTTCTATAAAGGAATTAATTCCTCCACTTAATATGATACAATATATTATTAGATTATCATCAAAATATTTTGTCCTACTTTTGTAAATTTTTGCTATTTATATGTTATTAAACAACATTACTTTAACTTTAGTACCTTTATTTTTTGGACTGGTTATATCAATATAATAATTTTTCCCATAAAAGTAATTCATTCTCTGTTTAACATTGACAATTCCAATTCCATGTGGAGAATTTTTTTCACCATATTCACCTTTTCCGCTATTTATTAATCTTAATTTATCTTCATCAATGCCTACTCCATTGTCTTCAATTAAAATAATTAAAGCATTATCAGATTTATATACCTTAATTTTTATCAGTCCGCCCTTTTCTTTTAAGCCTATTCCATGAATTATGGAATTTTCAACAAAAGGCTGTATAATCATAAATGGAATCTTTACTTTCTGATATTTATCATCTACATCAACATGAAAATCCAATCTGGAACCAAATCTTATTTTCTGTAAGTTCAAATATGAAATAATATAACTAATTTCATCTTCCAACTCCACCACTCCTCTTGTATTTCTCAATGTATATCGGAGAATTTCTGATAGATTACAGACAACTTCCTTGGTTCTTGGTGCTTCTTCAATCAACGCCAATGCCGAAATACTGTTTAAGGTATTAAATAAAAAATGAGGATTAATTTGAGATTGCAGAGCTTTTAACTGGGAGTCCTTTAATTCTCTCTCCAGCTCTGTTTGAATTTTTTCAGCCTCCATAACCCTTATATTTTTTTCATTAAGCTCCTGTTGAATCATTTTTAAAGCTCCCTGATCCACAATATAATTACTTACACGAAATATCATTTTAGCAATAGACTGAATTTTATCATAGGGTATAATCGGTATATTTTTATACTTTTCCATAACTTTATCTTTATTCTCTATTTTATCATCAACTTCAATAATATTTTCTAGCTTTTTAAGTTCACTTTCCTCTGTCAAAATTTGCCCTGCCATTAGACTCCCAATATATTTGCCTTTAAATATAATGGGAATCGCAAAATCTATAATTCCCATATGACATTTATAAATATACGGACTTCCCCTTCTTACTGACTCTAATCCACCTATAGAATCACATTTTTCACATAAAGCTTTTAAATCACTTTTTTCACGAATACTATTACAAAAATCAGTGCACATACTATGCTTTGTTATTGGTTTTCCATTATAATCAGTTGTAATAATTGCAGTACCTGTTGAATAGGCAATATCGTCCTGTATTTTTTGAAATTCTTCCATATCTATGATATCTTTTAAGATAAATTCCACAGCCAATACATTCACCTCAAATACTTCAAATATATTAATTACTTGCAATTAAAATTATATATTTATATAGTTTCATTTGCAAATTGATTTTGCAAAATATAGTATTTTAGTACTGCAGTTGATCAAATAGAATTAATTATCAAACTAGTATTAATGAATCTTACTTGGTGGGATTATGTTGTACTCCCACCAAGTTTAGATGAATTATCCAGGGACGTGTCGCTGTTATTTCCGGCTTTAGAAGTTGGAGTGTTACAGCGGCTAGTCATGGGATAAAATTCACTTTTGCTCTATATTTTTAGTGGCTATTATATTTATACCGGTGTCAGCCACATTTTTTATTATTATATCGTTTATTGTAATAGGAGCTTCTACAACTACATTTCTAAGTGCTTCTAAACATTGAAATATTTTTTCTTTTGGAATATCCTCTTCTGTTTTTACAGAAACAACATTTTCCACTCCATCCTTCACTTTCACACAGGAAGTTACAATTCTAGTTGGATTTGTGCATTCCTTCTCTCCATACGCAGCTCCTCTTTTACAAGCATTTCCAGTTACATCTACTACAGTAGTGCCATTTAAATATACTTTTAGAGAACATCCCCTCGGACATCCTATACAAGTTAACTGTCTCTCTTCACTCATACCTTATCACCTCTCAACCATTATATCTATTTTTTTAGAATCACTGTGTTTATCCAACATCTGCTTTGTAATTTTTATAGTTTCCATTTCACCTGGGGTTAAAATACTCTTTTTTATATGAATTTCTCTTTCATTATCAAAATAGGCAGATATATAACTATTTTCAAATACATCTCCAACTCTAAATCTTACATCTACAGCCTTTTCCACATTTTCACTATTTATATAGGTTGGTACAGTATATCTCACCCCATTGGAAGGTATAATTTCTATGCCTTTTTTATCAAATTTTTTACCCTTTACATATTCCGCAGCATTTGCTCCTGCGGACATGCTCTCAATAGTAACGTTATCAACTAAGTCGTGTACGTGAAGTACATTACCACAGGCAAATATGCCTTCTACACTTGTTTGCAGGCTTTCATTTACAAAGGCTCCTGAAGTAACCCTTGATAATTTAATTCCTGCCTTCTGTGAAAGATCATTTTCCGGTATAAGTCCTACTGATAAAAGTACAGTATCACAGCTAATAAATTCCTCAGTGCCCTTGATTGGCTTTCTATTCTTATCTACTTTTGCTATGGTAACACCTTCCACTCTTTCTTTACCCTTTATATTTGTTACCGTATATGACAGCTTAAGAGGAATATTATAATCATCCAAGCACTGAACTATATTTCTCTTTAGTCCTCCTGAATATGGCATTACTTCAACTACGGCCTTAACTTTAGCCCCCTCAAAAGTCATTCTCCTTGCCATAATAAGCCCAATATCCCCTGAACCAAGTATTACAATTTCTTTTCCTGGCATATACCCCTCTATATTTACAAATTTCTGCGCAGTACCAGCTGAGTATACACCAGCGCATCTACTTCCTGGTATATTAATAGCTCCCCTTGGTCTCTCTCTACAGCCCATTGCTAACACAATAGATTTAGCCTGTATTTCTAAAATTCCATCTACATCGTTTACTGCCGTTATTTTTTTATCCTCTGTTAAATCAATTACCATGGTATTCAATTTATATGGAATTTTCATGTAAATTGCCTTATCTATAAATCTTTGTGCATATTCAGGTCCTGTTAATTCTTCTTTAAAGGTATGAAGACCAAATCCATTATGAATACATTGATTTAATATTCCCCCAAGTTTATTGTCTCTTTCTAATATTAATATATTTTCAATGCCCTCTTCTTTTGCCTTTATTGCAGCAGCAAGACCAGCAGGTCCTCCTCCAATAATTACAATATCATATTGTTGCATTACGCTAACCTTCCTCTCTATACTTTGAATTTTCAGTTATATCTCTCTTATCTTTAATTATTATTGTGGAAAGAAGTCCTAATGGTTATTTATTACTTATTATGAAATCAAGTTTTTTTACCAATATCCAATATTCCTATTCTTTTATCTTTCCTATAAGGATCTTTGAAGCACTACCAAATTTGCTTACATCTTCAGGAGATATATCCAGCTCCCTTGATAAAATATCAACTATTTTATTTGAGCAGAATCCAGATTGACATTTACCCATACCTGCTCTGGTTCTTCTTTTTATGCCATCTATAGTTTTTGCTCCCAGAGGTCTTTTAATTGCATTTATAATTTCCCCTTCAGTGACAATTTCGCATCTGCAGATAACTCTTCCATAAGCCCTATTTTCAGCTATCAATTTTGCTCTTTCTTCATTGCTTAATTCTCTAAATTTAGGAATACCTTTTCTAACAGGATTAAAATCTTTATTCTTATCTGGTGAAAGTTTTTCTACTACTATATCTGTTACCATTTCTGCAATAGCTGGTGCACTAGAAAGCCCTGGAGATTCAATTCCTGCAGCATTAATAAAATTATCTACATCTTCAGCTTCACCTATTATAAAATCATTTAATTCTGAATGAGCCCTAAGTCCAGAAAAAGAGGTTATTACCTGTCTCATTGGTATTGTATCCATTGTCAATTTTGCCTTAGATAAAATATCATCTATACCCTCTTCAGTTGTTGAAAGATCATCTTTTTCTTTTATATCTATTGCATTAGGACCTATTAGTAAGTTTCCATCAACAGTCGGTGTGACAAGTACCCCCTTCCCCATTTTAGTTGGAAGTTGAAATAAAGTTTTTTCCAAATCATCTTTGGCATCCTTGTCAAATAGACAATACTCACCTTTTCTTGGTATAATATCAAACTTATTCTCACTTAATCTGTTATTTATTGTATCTGCATATAAACCTGCTGCATTTATAACTAATTTTGCACTAATATCACCTTTATCAGTTTTTATAATAAATTTGGAATTATTTTTTTCTATATCTTCCACAGTTGTCAGCAGTTGAAATTGTACTCCATTATCATAGGCATTTTCTGCATAGGCTATGGTCATTTCATAAGGACACACAATTCCACCTGTAGGTGCATACATAGCTGCAACTACCTTATCTGATATATTGGGTTCTATAGCTTTTACTTCTTCCCTACCAAATATTCTTAAATCCTTAACTCCATTTTTTTCTCCATTTTCCTTTATTGCTCTCAATTTATCTAAATCTTTTTCATCAAAACAGAGTACCAATGATCCATTTCGTTTAAAGGGAAAATCTAATTCCTTTGACAGCCTATCAAACATCTGATTTCCTTTAACATTTAACTTTGCTTTAAGTGAACCAAATTTTGCATCATATCCAGCATGAACTATGCCACTATTTGCTTTACTGGTCCCATTAGCAACATCTATATCCTTTTCTAATACACAAACCTTTAAATCATATCTTGATATTTCTCTCGCTATGCTGCAACCGATTACGCCAGCTCCAATAATAATTACATCAAACATTTTTTACCCCCTAAATTTTTATTTATTACTTACATTAGCCCAGTTTCTTGATCTTTCCACTGCGGCATGCCAACTCTTTAACAAATTTTCTCTTTTTGATTCCTCCATATTTGGACTAAACACTCTTGAAGTTTCTCTGTTCCTTGAAACATCTTCTTTATCCTTCCAATAGCCAACTGCCAAACCTGCAAGATAAGCTGCTCCCATTGCCGTAGTCTGTACTACTTTAGGTCTGTCTACTTTAATATCTAATAGATCAGCATGGAACTGCATAAGAAAATTATTAACGCAGGCTCCTCCATCTACTTTTAAAATTTTTAATTTTATATCAGAATCCTCCTCCATGGCTTTTAACACATCATAGGTCTGATATGCCAAGGCTTCTAATGTAGCTCTAATTAAATGTTCCTTTTTAGCACCTCTTGTAAGTCCGACGATAATACCTCTTGCATAAGGATCCCAATAAGGAGCGCCAAGTCCTACAAAAGCAGGAACCACATAAACTCCATTGGTATCTTCTACAGCCTCTGCGTATTCCTCGGTATCCGCTGCACTTTTAATCATTCTAAGCTCATCTCTTAACCACTGAATGGAAGCTCCACCCATAAATATACTTCCTTCCAACGCATATTCTACCTGATCGCCTACCCCTGCAGCTATTGTAGTAATCAAACCATTTTTAGATTTTACAGCTTTTTCTCCTGTATTCAGCAATATGAAACATCCAGTGCCATAGGTATTTTTGGCAGTTCCTTCATTAAAACAAGTCTGACCAAATAAAGATGCCTGTTGATCCCCTGCATCTCCACATATTGGAATTGGCTTTCCAAATATGATTTCATCAGTATTACCATAAATGCAGCTGGATGGTTTTACTTCTGGAAGCATAGATTTTGGAATGCCAAATATATCAAGTAATTCATCATCCCACTTTAAATCATAAATATTGTATAGCAGAGTTCTTGACGCATTCGTGTAATCGGTTACATGAACCTTACCCTTTGTCAAATTCCAAATTAACCAGGTATCCACATTTCCAAACAATAAATTACCTCGTTCTGCCTCTTCCCTTGCACCCTGAACATTATCCAAAATCCATTTAATCTTCGTTGCTGAAAAATATGCATCCAGCATAAGTCCTGTTTTCTCTTTTATTACATCTTCAAATCCCCGTTCTCTAAGTTCATCACAAAATTCTGCTGTTCTCCTGCACTGCCAAACTATGGCATTATATACCGGAACCCCTGTTCTCTTATCCCAGACAATTGTAGTTTCTCTTTGATTTGTTATGCCAATTCCCGCTATATCTACAGCTGATATATTACTTTTTGCCATTGCCTCTGCTGCTACACTGAACTGCGTAGCCCATATTTCCATAGGAATATGTTCAACCCATCCAGCCTTTGGATATATCTGAGTAGTCTCCTTTTGTGCACTGCTGACTATATTACCGCCTTCATCGAAAATAATACATTTTGAACCTGTAGTACCCTGATCTAAAGCCATTATATACTTATTCACTTTCCCACCCCACTATTTTAATAAATGTTACTATATTTATCTTTCCTCTAATTAAATAATACTACAATTATTGAAAACCTTATCATTATATTTTGTTTCATTTTTGTTGTATATTGCTCTATTTATACTTTAAAATAGTATTATTTTGTTGCATACTATTATTTTGTCATTCTGTAAATGCGTATTTTATTATTTTAATATATATCACTCCCTACTTGTATACATTTTATTTAGCACAGTACTACTCCAAAACAAGAAACATGCAAGAAAAGACAGACAACTTCCATATACAAAGAGATAGATATTAACACAAAAGCCAAGCAGCAGATTAACCCCTATAATCTGCTGCTTGGCTTTTATATATATTTCTTAAAGGCAGTTTTCTAGTTATATGAATAATTACTCAGCACTCAATGCCGCCATAGTTATATAGTTATAAGGTTGGTTGAAATGAGGCAAGAAGAATATATCCAAAAGTTTCAACTTGTCAATAGTAACTCCTTCTTCGATAGCCAAGGAAAACATATGAATACCCATAGAAATATCATAATATGAAGCCATCTCTGCACCTAATACTCTACGAGATTCCTTATCATAGATAATGCGAATTTTTACCTTTGCATTTTCTTCTTTAATAAAAGCTGGTTTTTGTAAATCTTCATATTGTGTATAAACTGGATCAAATCCTGCTTTTTTAGCAGCTTTTAAATTCAAACCTGTAGACACCATCTTATATCCAAATATACATATTCCATTTGAACCCTGTACACCTGCAGACTCAACAGGTGTACCACAAGCATTGTGTCCGGCTACCACGCCGCTGCGTACTGCATTAGTTGCCAAGGCAATATAATTGCTTTGTTTCATGACATTACTATAAACAGTAGCACAATCGCCAATAGCATATACATCCTGAATGTTTGTCTCTTGATTAAGATTTACTTTATAAGCTCCATTTGCAATGGTATCAATTTTATCTTTACCAATATAGCTATTTGGATAAAAGCCAATACAAATAATTACCAAATCTACGTCATACTCACCTTTATCAGTAACAATACCTGTTACTTTGGTATCACCTTTGATTTCCTTAACCATTTCGCCGTAATGTAATTCTACTCCATTGTTTTTTAGAATTTCATCCATATCATGACTGAACCATTCATCATAATAACTTGAAAGACTAGTATCTGCTACATCAAATAATAGAGGATTTTTATTACGACGTTTAATTGCTTCTGCAATTTCAACGCCAATATACCCTGCTCCTACAACTGCTACATTTCGAATTGAATCATCTTGAAGCAATTTATCAATTTTTTGACCATCCTGAAATAACTTTACATTTTCTACATTTTCTAAATCAACCCCAGGAATTTTAGGAATGATAGGAAGTGAACCAGTTGCTAAAATCAATTTATCATAGCTTTCAACTATTTCTGTACCATTTTTATCTACAGCATAAACTTTTTTCTCTTGAAAATCCACATTTTTTACTTCTGCTTCCATATGTACCACAGCTTTTTTAGAAGCAAATATTTCTGGGGAACAATAAAACAGTCCAGCAGTATCATCTATCTGCTTTCCAACATACAAAGCAGTACCACATCCCAAGTAACTAATATTACTATTTCTATCAAAAATAACTAATTCATTTCCAGGATAGTTATCTAAAATAGTATTAGCTGCAGCAGTTCCAGCATGATTTGCACCCACCAAGATAATTTTACTCATTTCAATCACTCCTTCTAAACCTTATAATAATATGAATATTAATTATTATATAATAATAATTATAATTTCAATATTAATAAGATACCACGAAATATACTATTTAATCAACCCCAAAAATAATTTTTATTAAAAATAACTTGCACAAATATTTACTGAAGTATTTTTATCTCTGTCATATGCTCTCACCAATAGTTGTTATAAGTCAGTAACTTCTACTTCAGAAATATTTTTTCCACAACTGCTTTTTTTATTCGGAAATCCTTTTTTACAAGTCTTCTGGCCCTACTGATAGCAAATTTATATAACTTGATGTATTTATCACATCTATTGCCTGTAAGCAGGTGCTATCCATCTCCAACCTATAGAGAGTGGGTAATTCCACACACATTAGGTTAAAAAAGCATAAAAAAACAGATGTACTTTCATCGAAAGCACATCCTAATTCACATGGAAAAGTTGGTTGAAAATTAATTTCTCCTTTGATAACAGCTAAATATCCAAAAATCCTCAATAAACCCAGCTGTTTAGTATAATGTTTAATTGCTATTAATAATCTTGAACATCAAATTCTCTATCCTTAAAATAGTATTTTCTATCATCATCTGTTATTTTTCGTATCACCTTACATGGATTTCCCACTGCAACCACATTATCTGGTATATCTTTTGTTACAACGCTTCCAGAACCTATTACAACATTATTTCCTATCTTAATATCAGGATTTATTACAACACTTCCACCTATCCAAACATTATTACCGATGGTTACTGCAAGACCATACTCATAACCAGAATTTCTTGATTGTGGGTGAATTGGATGTCCTGCTGTATAAATTGCTACATTGGGAGCAAACATAACGTTTTCACCGATTATTACCTTACTCACATCTAATATTGTACAATTATAATTTGCATAAAAATTATTTCCGACTTCTATGTTTTTACCATAATCGCAATGAAATGGTTGTTCTATAAAAATACTATCGCCTGTTTTCCCTAATATATCTTTGATCATTTGAGACATTTTTTTATCTTCATCAGGGCGAAGTAAATTATAATCATATATTTTTAATTTATTTTGTATTCTCTCTTCACTAAGTCCATCTAACCACGCTTTGTATGGTAATCCTGCTATCATTCTTTCTTTTTGATTCATTCTTTCTCAATTTCTCCCTTCCTTTTTTTCTATTTTTATAATTATCTTTATTTCCATATTACATGATACTAAACAAATCTACTCTATGGTACTCGCGAAAAACTGTAACCGTATAAATCCCCGTACTGCCAATAGGATGAATATATATTTATCATAACTAATCCAATAAACACAAGGTTAACTATTGACCAACATATACTACTGCTGCCTCACATGATTTCAACACAACTTTTCTTCCAATAGGTGATGAAATATTCATATTGGATAATAATACCTCATTTCTATCATGCTTCATTTCCAGTGTCATTTCTATCTCTCCAAAATTAGCTGCTACCAATATTTTCTGGTTATCTAATTGCCTGTAATAAGCATATATCTTTTCATTATCTAAATATGCAGGAATAAAATCTCCATAGGTAAAGACTTCTCCATATTGTTCTGATTTTCTTAAAGCAATCAGTTTCTGGTAATATAGCAATACAGATGCTTCATCCTTCATTTGGGATTCTACATTAATATCAGGATAATTTGGATTGACCTTAATCCATGGCTTTCCTTCTGTAAATTCTGCATTGTGTTTCCCACTCCACTGCATTGGAGTTCTTGCATTATCCCTACTGTGTGCATAGCATACTTCCAATGCCTCCTCATTGCTTAGACCTGCCTCTATAGCTTTTTTGTACTGATCCTTTGTGCCAATATCATCATATTCATCAATACTTTCCATTCTGCAATTTCTCATACCAATTTCTTGTCCCTGATAAATAAAAGGGATTCCACGCAGCAGAATACTCGTTGTTGCAAGCATTTTTATTCCATCTTCCCCTTGTGCATATTCTGGGAGATAAGTACAAATCCCTCTTGGCTCATCATGATTTTCAATAATATTAGCCAGGAATCCTATTCCCTGACATTGTAACTGTGACTGAAACATAGTATTTCTCCATGTATCAAAATCTATTGGCTTAGCATCATACCAGCCGTTTTTACCATTTGTAAGAACATGTGCAGAAAAATCAAACATTGTAGAAAAATGACCACCTTCACCAATAAATTTTGGCAGCTCATCATCCTTCATATTAAAGACCTCTGCTACTGTAAATGCTTCAAACCTGTCAAAAGTCTGCTGCTTCATTTCCTGAAGCATTTCGCCTACTCCTTTTACTTCTTCTACCATTTTTGTTACACTGACAAGTCCATCATCTCCATCTGGCGAATAACTTGGAAATGCTAAATCTTTTTTGATATTGATAATAGCATCAATACGAAAACCTGCCAGCCCCTTTTCAAGCCACCAGTTAATCATCTTAAATAACTCCTCTTTCACTTTAGGATTATTCCAGTTTAAATCCGGCTGTTCCTTAGCAAACAGATGCAGATAATATTTATCTGTACCTTCCACTGGTTCCCATACACTTCCACCAAAATAGGAACGATAGTTACTAGGTGGATTTCCATTTTTACCTTTTACAAAATAGAAATAATCTGCATATTCACCATTTGGTTCAGCTAGTGCCTTTTGAAACCATTCATGTTTGTCAGAACAATGATTAATAACTAAATCCATGACAATATACATATTTCTTTTCTTTGCTTCTTCCAGAAGCTCATCAAATTCATCCATAGTACCAAACTCCGGTGCAATACTGTAATAATCTGATATGTCGTATCCCTGGTCTACAAAAGGAGATTTATATATAGGACAAATCCAAATAATATCAATCCCCAATTCTTTCAGATAATCTAATTTTTCAATAATTCCTCTAATATCTCCAATACCATCTCCATTGGTATCATTAAAACTCTTAGGATAAATCTGATATGCTACTTTTTTGTGCCACCACTGTCTTTTCATAAAAAAATCCCCTTTCTAATATATATTTACAGTATATATACATAGAAAGGAAATTTCTTCTTCAATTTTGACAAAACACTATACTATTTTGACTTTTTTATTTTTTTTAGATATTCTGACGGAGACATATGTTTATGTTCCCTAAAACGTTTGATAAAATATCCCATATTCTCGTATCCACAAGCCATAGCAATATCAATAATCTTCATTTCTGTTTGTAAAATATATTCAGAAGCTCTTTCAATCCTGATTTCATTGATATAGCCGGTTGGTGTTTTTCCAATTAACTTTTTAAAATACCGGCAGAAATATTGTGAGTTCATTCCTACTAGTTTCGCCATATCATTGGTGGATATTTTTTGGCTGTAATTATCATGAATGTAAGTAAGAATCTTTTTAACATTTGCTATTTTATAGTTATCCTCTTTCTTAATATCATCTGAATAGTAAAATTTTTTATTTTCATACAAAAGGGCAATCAGTTGATAGATATATGATTTCACTCGAATACATGAACTTAATTCTTCGCATCTTGACTCTTTTATAATTTTCCTATATATTTTTCCCACTTCTATAAATATACTATCTTTTGAAAAAACAAATTTAGGAAACTGTATCTTTTTTTCAAGCAATGGTCTGATAATATGATATTGTATTCCATCAAAATACTCAAAACTAAGCATCTTCAAATCAAAAACTACAGCACTTTCCCTGCCCCCTCCTTCGCCGATAATAGAATGAATATCCCCGGAAGTAATAAACATAAATGCAGGAGAGTCTATCTCATATTTTTTCATGTTAATGTCTACAATAAATTTTCCTTTTTGAAAAAAGACTAATTCTGTTTCATCATGCCAATGCAATTTAACAAAAAACTGTTTATTAGCATTCCATTTATAACAGGCTAAAGGAAAGCTAACATTTCCATGTGTAACTTCTTCTTTTAGTTCTTCCCTCTCCATCATCTAAAAAGTTGTCCTTTCATTTATTTATTAAGAGCATCATTCATATTTGAACAAATCTATCTGCAATATCTACGCTAGACTTAGTAGTTATATATTTTTATTTTATAATATATTATCGGATTATACCATATTAAGAATAATTAGAATGCTATTGTAGTGTTTTTTCTCAAAATGTAAAGTTAATATTCCCTAAATTAAATTATATTGAGAAAGTACATAGATTTACAAGAATAAAATCTATGTACTTTTCCTTATTTATAAATTTTTGAACTATCTAAATTGCGTAAAAAGCTATTATTTTCAATGTAAATTAAATTTAAATAAGTTTGATATTACAATTTTTCTAACAAAATTGCTCATAAAATCAAGGAGATGACTAGGAGTCATCTTCTATAAGAACTATCCTTGTAGTGAGGGCTTGCCCGCACTTTCTATCACGTTGAAAAATTGATAATCTTTGAAATCATAATTATCATACACTTTTCCAAACTCATTAATTATATATAAACATAGGTTTTAAGATTGATCTACCCACTTTTTCTTTGCTTTAATTACATCCTCTTCTTTAAGATGAGTCTCTGATACTATCTTTCCTAGTCCGCAGCCTCTGTCAATCATTTCCTTTGCTTTTTCCATAGACTTTTTATGTTTACCTTTTTTTATATCTGTACTTTTGTCCATTAAAAGCCCCTCCTTTATTTTATACCAATTTCTAAAAATTAGTATTACCACAGGATGAAATTATTATTCATTTTTAAACTTTTCCTCAAAATTATAATTTTTATGTACCTGACCAACAAAATCTAAAACAGTTAGACAATCTTTTCCTTCCTGTTTTTCGTTACAACAGCTTCCTAATGCACACGCTGGTGCAGGTCCAAATTGAGAGTAAAATCAGCTTTTATTAAATTGCCTTTGTAGATATGTGGAAATTTCATTTAAAGCCTGATCTGCTTTTTCTGTAATATTATCCATTGAAACGAAGCCATGAATAACACCTTTATACCTTGTGGAAATTACATCCACGCCTGCATTCCTTAACTCATTTCCATAAGACTCACCCTCATCCCTTAGTGGATCAAATTCAGCTGTAATTATTAGTGTGTCTGGTAATCCCTTGAAATTTTTATATAACAAAGGAGAAGCATAGTTACTTTTTCTATCTTCCAATCTTGGAGTATATAGGGATATAAATCTCTCAGAGTTTTCCCTTGTAGGATTATAATCCATACCAAAATACGACCAAGATTTAGTATGAAGCTTATAAATGTTTGTAGATGGATATATTAATACCACAGAAGTTATGTGGGGGCCAGCTTCATCACGTGCCATTTGAGAAACTGCCGCAGAAAGGTTGCCCCCGGCACTATCACCTGCAACACAAATTCTACTGGAGTCCCCGTTAATGCTCTTAGCATTTTTATAAACCCATAGGAGTACATTATATACGTCATTAAGACCAGCTGGAAAAGGATTTTCTGGTGCAAGACGATAATTAACAGATACTACTATAGCTTTTGAATTTTTGGAAAGCTTCCTACAAACATTGTCATAATCATCAAGATTACCGCCAATCCAACTACCACCATGGGAATAAATTATCAAAGGGAACTTGTTGCCATTATCAGGCGTATATATTCGCACTGGTACTTGATTTGAAGATGTTTTTATATCCATATTCTTTATATTTGAAAAGGTTATAGGTTTAGAGCTCCATTTTGTTGTATCCTTATGTAGCGCTGCCCGTATTTCATATATTGATTTTCCTTTGAGTGAGATAGGGTTAAGATATTTTTCTATTTTCGTCATCACGCCAAACATTGTATCTAGTTTACCATAACTTGTTGTAGTTAAACTTTTAATTATAAGAGAACCAGATATAATAGCAATCAATACAAAAACTGAAAAAATCCAAAACATTCTTTTCTTTTTCATTCAATAAAACCTCCAACATTATATTAAACTGAATTATTTGCAAACTAAGTTATACATTATAAATAGCCATAATAACCTTTATATAATTAAATGTTAGGCACATGAAAACCCAATCATGGAAGTATTTGATTGAGTTTCTCCCTAAATTAAACATTTTTATCGGATTATTATTTAAAATTAGTATTCCAAAAAATTAATATTGTAGTACAAATTATCATGGATTTCAGAGTATTAGCATTAGCTAAATTAAAATATAATTAATATTGATAATAATCACAGAATATATAATATTGTTTCCTAAGGAACTTATAAATCTTCTGTCATGAGAAACAAATAAAATAGTATACATCAAAAGTACTTATGAGGTTTCTCCTAATTGATCCATAATATAATTATGAGGAAACCCCATAAAAGCTCTAATTTTATCAGGTTTCCTCACAATTAAATAAACATAAATGTTTGACTATTTTTCTTCTACTATTACTGTAGCATTATATAGAATAACTCTTTTACCATTTAGATCAAACTTAACCTTATTGCCTGCTTCAGTATCTTCAATATATAATCTAAATTAAAATTAAACACCATTCTAAAGGCTTCTAAAACAATAATCTCACTCTAAATTATTTGATTGATGCTTCATAGATTTCCTTAATTGATTTCAATATGGTTGCGTTGAATTCTTCCTCAGTCTGCTCAGCAGTTAATCCTTGCGATAAAGCTCGTGAGAAACTAGCGATTAATCCATGATTGCATGCTAGTTTTTTATTTGCTTCAGCTTGGCTGTAACCTCCAGACAAAGCCACAACTCTTACAACATGTGGATCATCCATGAAATCACTATAGAAATTATCGTCTGTTGGTATTGAGAGTTTAAGCATCACTTTTGTTTCCTTATCAAGGACTGATAACTGCTTTGAAATTTCAAGTTTTAAAAGCTTTTCTGATTCTTCCTTATCAGTGCTATGAATATCAACCTCTGGTTCAATAATTGGAACTAGACCAAACTTAGCGATCTGTTTAGCAATTTCAAATTGCTGATTTACTACGTTTTTAATTCCATCAGGATTAGCTTCTTTAATAACTGAGCGCATTTTTGTTCCAAAAATATTTTTTTCTACAGCCTGTTTTAAAAGGTGCTTCAAATTAGTTATTGGTTTCATGAGCTGAACGCCATCTTCAAGTTCAGTTAATCCTTTATCCACCTTTAAAAAAGGTACAATATTCTTTCTCTGCCAAAGATAATCAGCTGTATACTGACCATCAATGGTACGATACATTGTATTTTCAAATAAGATAGCACCCAGAATATACTCTGAAGTAAATGCAGGACTCATTATAATGCGTTTTCTCATTTCGTGTACTAAATCAAACATCTCTTTATCATTAGAATAACTGCTTTCTGGAATACCATATTGTAGTAGTGCCTTTGGAGTGCTACCGCCACTTTGGTCTAGTGCGGCAATAAATCCCTTACCTGTATGCATTCGATTCATTTGCTTTTCATTCATTGGATTTCCCTCCTTATTTTTGTTTGAGATTAAGTAATTACATCTCTAACTTTATTATAGTATATTTTTTTATTTCATTACACGTAATATATCATATACATTAAGCATTCTAATGTGTTTGATTAACCTTTATATAAATACATAATTTTTTATAAACAAAAAAACGCTAACTACATTTGTAATTAACGTAATAATTATATTCAAAAAATAAAAATGGCTCCGCGAAAAGGATTCGAACCTTCAACCTATC
>NZ_JBDNRK010000068.1:0-21275 GCF_047718555.1 Clostridium sp.
TTCTATCAAAGTGGGAGATAACGGCTGCTACGTCCCTGGATAATTCATCTAAACTTGGCGGGAGTACAACAACTCCCACCAAGTAAGATTCATTGATATAAAGATTAATTTGGGAAAATATTAAATTTAGTTAATGCATGAGGCACTAAATTTCAGATAGAGATAATTTTAAACTATTGGGGGGATTAACTTGAAAATTAATTTGGAAATACCTGAGGTAGTAATCAGAGAGAAAAGACTTGGTTCCATTACTGGATTCTGCGGCACAGCAGAAAATTTAGCAGAAAGATCCAGATGCGGAAAACTTAAAGAGGAAAATCGCAGCTTCAGTCAATGGTCTGGCTGCAGTCTTACTCATGCTATATCTCAGCTTTCTACTATACAAGATGCAGTGGTAATACAACATGGACCTGTAGGATGCTCAGGGGGATTTTCAAGTATCAGTTTTAGAAACAAAATAGTTCAGAAAAGAAGAAATTTACCTTTAAAAAACATCAGTTCAGTGAGTTCAAATTTACAGGAGAAAGATACCATTTATGGTGGAGGAGCAAAACTTAGTAAAACTATAAAAGAGACTTTTGAAAGATTTAATCCAAAGGCAATATTTGTAGCTAGCTCCTGTGCTTCAGGAATAATAGGGGATGATATAGAATCAATTGTGGAAAGGGCAGAGAAGGAACTAGGTATACCTGTAATCAATATTTCCTGTGAAGGGTTTAAATCAAGAGTATGGACTACAGGCTTTGATGCTGCTTTTCATGGAATTCTGAGGAAAATAGTGAAGCCTCCAGTGGAAAAGAAAAAAGATGTGATTAATCTGATAAGCTTTTGGGGAAGTGAAGTGCTTACAGAGCTATTTGAAAAAATAGGATTGAAAATAAACCCTGTAGTTCAGTCAAGCACTATAGAAGGATTGTCAAAATTATCAGAGGCCGCAGCAACAATACAAATTTGTGCAACTTTAGGTACTTATCTTGCAGCGGGCTTAGAGCAGGAGTATGGAGTTCCAGAAGTAAAAGCTCCTCAACCCTTTGGTATAACAGGAACTGATCAGTTCTTTAGAGAACTGGGAAAGGTAACTAGTAAAGAGAAGGAAGTAGAAGAATTTATAAGATCTGAAAAGGAAAGAATAGAGCCTAAGCTTGAAGAGTTAAGAAATAAGTTAAAGGGAAAAATAGCATATATCAGTGCCGGGTCTGCCTATGGACATAATTTTGCCACTTTATTAGGGGAGTTAAATATAAAAGTAATGGGGGCTTCTGTATACCATCATGATCCTGTCTATGATAATAGAGATGAAAATACAGATACTTTAGGTCATGTTGTTAAAAATTATGGAGACATACCTAATTATGAGGTATCCAATAAGCAATCCTTTGAGTTTGTAAATGCTTTAAATAAAATAAAACCGGATATATGCATATTAAGACATACAGGATTGGCAATATGGGCTGTAAAACTTGGTATACCAACTATTTTATGGGGAAATGTAAACCTTGCTTTTGGTTATCAGGGATTAATTAATTTCGGAGAAAGAATTGTTGAATTGTTGGAAAATGATGAATTCGTAAAAAATATTTCAGAACACTCAGAATTACCTTATACAGATTGGTGGATGAAGCAAAATCCATATTCTTTCTTAAAAAGTAAAGATAAAAGCAAGCATGAATTATTTGAAAAACATCATGTGGAAGTATAGTGGAAAACTTTCACTGGAAAAAATTACACCCCTGGGGTGCAAATTTTTCCAGTTATTAATATATAAAATTTTAAGGGGGAAAAATCAATGGCAGAGATAATCGAACAACCAAGATATGTGTGCGCTATAGGAGCACAGCAAACTGTTTTAGCTATAAATAAAGCAATACCAATTCTTAATTCGGGACCAGGCTGCAGTGAAAAAGTATTTAGTGGTGTAAGTCTTGATGCTGGATATCAGGGAACTGGTTATGCTGGTGGAACTACTGTGCCTTGCACAAACAGCTCAGAAAGAGAAGTAGTATTTGGAGGGGAAGATAGACTAAGGGAAGTAATAGATGGAACCCTTAAGATTTTGAAAGGAGATTTGTTTGTGGTAATGACGGGGTGCACTTCTGATATTATAGGAGATGATGTGGGTCAGGTAGTTTCCAAGTACCAAAAAGAGGGTATACCAATAGTATATGCTGAAACTGGTGGTTTTAAGGGAACTAATTATGTGGGACATGAATTGGTAATTGAAGCTATTATAAATCAATTTATAGGAGATGTGGAGCCAACGGTTAAAAAGAGATTGGTTAACGTTTGGTCTTCAGTTCCTTATCAGGATCCATTTTGGGCCGGGAATTTGGCAGAGATTAAGCGTCTGCTAGAGGGAATAGGACTAAAGGTAAATATACTATTTGGACCAAAATCCAAGGGCGTAGAGGAGTGGAAAACTATTCCCAATGCTGAATTTAACATTGTATTATCTCCATGGGTAGGACTGAAAACAGCAAAACTATTAAAAAACAAATATGGAACACCATATTTGTATCATCCAATACTTCCTATAGGCGCTAAACAAACCACAGAGTTTTTGAGAGAAGTAGTGGGATTTGGAAATCTGGATAAAAATAAGGCGGAAGATTTTATAAGAGAAGAAGAAAAAAATTATTACTATTACTTGGGGAGATCAGCTGACTTTTTTTTAGAATTTCGTTATGGTTTATTTCATAGGTTCTTTACTATCACTGATTCCTTTTATGCTCTTGGTATAAATAAATTCTTAATAAAGGAACTTGGACTTGTACCAGGTCAGCAGTATATTACTGAGGATACTCCAAAGGAACATCAGGAATCTATAAGAAGTGGATTTGAAAGCTCTTCAAAGGCCGTTTCGGCAGAGGTTATATTTGAAACTGATGGTGGAAAAATTCATGAGGGCATAAGAAATTATGATCACAAAAACCATAAACCACTAATTATAGGCAGCTTTTGGGATAAGGATATAGTTTCTGAATTGAAGGGATATGAACTGGATATATCAATTCCAATACTAAACAGTCTTATATTGGACAAGAATTATGTTGGTTACAGTGGTGCATTAACTCTAACTGAAGACATATATAATAGTATTCTACATGTTTATTAAGTTAAATAAAATAAAAATAAGAGGAAAGCGTATTTGAAAGTTTTCCTCTTATTTTATGTTAGCCGATCATTTCATTGTGACAATAAAAATATATTTTTATATAGGAAAATACTAAGCTAAAAGTAAAACTGATGTTGATTTAACAAGAGCAGTTACTTCTGAACCTTCTTTGATACCAAGATCTTCAATAGATTCAAGAGATACTATTGAAGTAATATGATTTCCTCCACCGATATCTACAACTACTTCAGCAGTTATAACACCCTTTTTTATATTTGTAACTTTTCCCTTTAATTGGTTTCTTGCACTAATAGCCATAATTGTTTCCTCCCATTTTCTCTTTATTTTTTATTTTGTATATATATTTTCTTCTCTTTACCTATAATTATACATAAATTTTATGAAAAATCAAATTATAGCTAATATACCTTTATATGTATGATTATCCTGTTATGTATGTCTATATAATGTATAGGATTAAATTCTAATTACCATATGATACAAAAGCAATTATAAAGGAATTATAATTAAATTTTTGTTAGTTTTTATATGATTTTATTTTCTGTAAAATAAATGTTAATAAATTATTAATTTCAATTTATAATAAATTAAATATATTCTGATAATGATTTTATATTAAACATATTGACAAAGTATATTTTGTTTGGTAATATAAAAAGTATACTGAAAATTGGAAATTTATAAAAAATTCAAACAATATTAACAGTATATGCTAACGTATAGCCAAATAAATGATAAGCGAGATGTTAAGAATGGTTGAGAATAATAGAAAATATTTTAAATTTATTAAAAGGGGAGGTGGAAATTATAATGTCAATATTATTTATGTTTATAGCAGCAGTAAAGAGAAAAATTTTCTTAGCGGATAAAGTATAATTTAATAAAATAAGTATACTAATATTTTTATAAGAGAGGACTCACAGGATAATTGTTTTATATTATATGTAATAAGTATATTAAGGGTTATATATTTATATAAAATCGGATTCACGATAAGATGGAACTAAGTCCATAAAAAATAACTGTGAGATTAGATTAATTTATGTGTACTAAACTGGAGAAGATTTAAATCCACTAGAGGTGTCATATTTTATTTAATGTATGAGATTTCTAGTGGATCTTTATTTAATGTGTTATACATCTTGTACCTAAGGGAATATGAGAATTCTACACACAACTTGTTAAAGTAAATGTTTTTGCATGTTTTAATTGCCTTCAGTGCTGACAGTGAATTTGGTACAATCCATTTTTATTTTAAATTTCTACTTATATATATTAATATTTGTAACAGATCCTATTTTGAAAGAATTTTGTCTATTATTCCATATTTCATAGCTTCTTCAGCAGACATGAAATAATCTCTTTCCATATCTTTGTCTATTTTTTCAAGAGAATTACCTGTCCTTTCACTATATATTTTATTTATTTTACTCTTGGTTTTTAGAAGCCAATCTGCATGAATTTTTATATCTGTGGCCTGACCTTGAAAGCCGCCATGAACTGATGGTTGATGTATTAGGATTTCGCTATTGGGCAGAGCATATCGCTTACCAGATTGACCTGCTGTTAATAAAAATGATCCCATGCTTGCAGCTAAGCCTACACATATGGTGGATACATCTGATTTTATATATTGCATTGTATCGTATATTGCCATTCCAGCAGTTACAGAGCCTCCAGGACTATTTATATAAAAATTAATATCAGCGTCAGGATTGTCGGCCTCAAGAAATAATAGCTGAGATATAATTAAGCTTGCAGTGGCATCAGTCACTTCATCAGCTAACATAATTATTCTATCTTTAAGTAACCTAGAGTATATATCATAGGAACGTTCTCCTGAATTTGTCTGCTCTATAACTATGGGTACATAACTCATTAAAATCACCTCTTAAATATTAGTTTGGACAATTGTTAAGTCATTAAGCTGCCATTGAAAGCATACTTGTAATTTTATTTTTTGAACTTATAGGAGTTACATTAATTCTGCTTTTCCTAAATTCTCTTGGCGGTATCCCATAAAGTTTTTTAAAGGCTTTTGTAAAGGATTCCTGAGAATTAAACTGATATTTTAAAGCTATATTTACAATTTTATCATCTGTATTTAGCAACTCATTAGCTGCTTTTACAAGTCTTCTCTTTCGTATATATTCAGCTACGGGTTCTCCAACAATAGCATGAAAAACTCTGTGAAAATGATATTTTGATAAAAAGGCCTTTTCAGCAAGGTCTTTAAGTTCTATTTTCTCATTTAGATTACGTTCAATATATTCCATAGACTTCTTAATGCAAACATCATAATTCATATTAAGATAACTACCTCCTTCAATCTTTTTCTATAGTATAACTTAAATTTCCATATAAATCCTGTCTCTTTTTGCTCATTTATATGAGATAATGCTGATTGGCAAAAAATAAATTTTCACTAACAGGATTTAATATAAGTTAGTTGTAAGCTTATTAATATTTACTTGTATAACAGCATTATGTTTTAATAAGAGATAGGCAAGATGATAATGATAACAGTATTAAGTTTATAGAACAGCATGGGGGTAAGGAGTTTAGTCGTAAAGACTTATTCAATTTTTTTTGATGAATTTTACAAATGATATCAATCTCTTAGTTGAAAAAAAGTAGGTGAATTTATGAAAAGTATTGCAGTAATTACTGATAGTAATTCGAAATTAGCAGTTTTTCTGAAAGATAATTTAGAAGAAATATTTGAAGGTTTTGTAAATATAAACAATTATTATCTATCAGAATTAAAAAAAGGCTACATTATAGAAGATGATTTAATTCTTGTTATGATAGAGGAGAGACTTATAGCCATAAAAGATTATGTAAATGATATAAGAAAAATAATGGTTATTGAGAGGACTATAAGAGAAAGAGAAGGTTACAAAATATTTTCCATACCAGAGGGAATGGATGTGTTAGTTGTAAATGATAATAAAGAAACTACTTTACAAATTATCTCCCTGTTATATGAGATAGGAATAAATCATTTAAATTTCATACCTTATTATGAAGAAAGAAGATATGAAAATATAAAGGTAGCAATTACCCCTGGTGAAGTGAATAAAGTACCAAGACACATAAAAGAGGTTATAGATATTGGAGATCGATGTATAGACTTTTTAACCTTTATGAGAATAATAAATAGACTTCAAATAAACAATGATGTAGTTCAGAATAGACTCATAAAATATTCTGACACCATAATAAATATAGGAAACGGAATAAAGGAACAGTACAAAGAATTGTACAGTAAAAATCTGGAGATGAATACTGTTTTAAATCAGTTAAGTGAGGGAATTATTTTAGCTAATAAAGATGGAAAGATAACTGTTTGTAACAGCAGTGCTTTAAAAATGTTTGACATGAGGGAAGGAATATTAAATAAAAATATCAATGATGTATTCAGAGATAATTTTAAGAGAGTGGTTCATGAGAAGACATTAAAGGATGAAGTATTTAAATTTGAAAATAGATATTTAAATATAAACAAGAGAATAATCAATTATCTTGGAATGGAAAACGGTATACTTATAAATATCAGAGAAATAACTGAGATAAAAAAACTGGAACAGAATTTAAGCAGTAAGCTAAGAGAACATGGGCAGATAGCAAGATATAGCTTTAAGGACATAATTACTCATTCTTCCAATATGAAAGAATGCATAAGAATAGCAAAGAAAATAGCTGACTCGGATTTAACAGTGCTCATAACTGGAGAAAGTGGTACCGGAAAAGAACTGCTGGCTCAATCTATTCATAATGAATCGAAAAGAAAGAATCAATCTTTTATTGCTGTGAACTGTGCGGCTATGCCGGAGAATTTACTTGAAAGTGAACTTTTTGGCTATGACAGAGGGGCTTTTACAGGAGCACTGAGGGAAGGAAAAAAAGGTTTATTTGAAACAGCTAATAATGGAACTATATTTTTGGATGAAATAGGAGATATGCCGCTGCATCTGCAGACAAGACTGCTGAGAATTCTTCAGGAAAAGCAGGTTATGAGAATAGGTTCAGATAAGGTGATTGACATAGATATAAGGGTTATTGCTGCTACAAATAAAAATTTGCATAATTTAATTGAGAAGGGAGACTTTAGAGAAGACCTTTATTATAGAATAAATGTACTTCCGCTCTTAATTCCACCTTTGAGAGAAAGAAAGGAAGATGTGCTGCTGTTATTAAAGTATTTTCTTAAAGATAAATATGAATTTACTGTTGAATTTGAGAAGATAATTGAAGATTACAATTGGCCGGGAAATATAAGGGAACTTATGAATATATCATCTTATATATCGCTAATGAGTGAAGGTAAAGAGGTAACAGAAAAATCACTGCCGTTTTATATAATGAACAATGGTGATGATTTCTCAAAAGAAATTGATATCTTAAATAAAAAATTAGGATATGAAAAATGCTTCTACATACTGAAAGCTGTAAAAAGACTTAATACTGAAAGGATTTCTTCAGGGAGAAGTAATATAATTGAAGAACTTAAAAAGGAGAATATGAACTTCACTGAGGCTCAGGTCAGGTATGCATTAAAGGTAATGAATGAGATGAATATTATTGATTCAAAGATTGGAAGAGGTGGAAGCAAAATCAGTGAAAAAGGTGAGAAAATATTAAATAGGATAATTAACGGGATGTATAGATAACCTATATATCCCGTTAATTTATTATGTGTGTATAAATAAAAAATTTATTTCATATTGAATTTAAACAAATTATAGTGAATACAGGCTATTTATAATAAAAATAAATCTATTACATTAGTTTGATAATAATTTATAAATATATTGGCATAAAAATTGCTTTATTAATAATGTATATTTGCAGGGCTTAAAGAAGGATGCCTTAGAAGAAAAATATATGAATGAAAAACAATAACTAAAATAATAGGAGGAAGTAAAATGGATAAGAAACCTATTGTAGGTATATCGGGAAGCTTTATAGTTGATCAAGGTGGAATGTTTCCGGGCTATAGAAGGGCTTATGTAAATGATGATTATGTAAGGGCTGTAGCTATGGCAGGGGGTATACCTTATATAATTCCCATTGTAAATGATGAAGATTTGGCTAAAGAACAAATGTCAAATGTAGACGCATTAATTTTATCCGGTGGTTATGATGTGAATCCATTAATTTATGGTGAAGAGCCAAAGCAAAAACTGGGAGCTATATTACCAGAGAGAGATGAATTTGATATATGGCTGTTAAAAGAGGCCTGTAAGATGAATAAACCTGTACTTGGAATATGCAGGGGAATTCAGCTTATGAATGCAGCCTTTGGAGGAACTATAAATCAGGATCTATCCTATGATGAAAATTGTTATATAAAGCATTTTCAAGAAACAAGTCCTTCTACTGCGGGGCATACGGTAGAAATTGTAGAGGGAAGCAGATTGAACTTTATACTGAGCTCAAAAGTAACTACAAATAGTTTTCATCATCAAAGCTTGAATAGAGTGGCAGAAGGTTTTAAAATTGCAGCTAGGACAAAGGATGGTACTATTGAAGCCATAGAAAAGGAGGGAGAAAATTTTGTCATGGGAATTCAGTGGCATCCTGAAATGATGAGCAGCAGTTCTCCTGAAATGCTTAATATATTTAAAGAATTAATAAAAAATGTAAAGAAGGGTTAGGTGTTTTAAATGAAAGAAAAAAGTAAATTTGGATTTTCAAGTATTGTACTTCTGGGAATCAATGCAATTATAGGTTCAGGTATTTTTTTACTGCCAAATTCAATTTATAAAACTATTGGATCTGCAAGTATGTTTGTAGTATTGTTTGATATGTTTTTAGTAATAAGTCTTGCCTTATGTTTTGCAGAAGCGGCAGGCATGTTTAAGCAAAATGGTGGCCCCTATATATATGCAAAAGAAGCTTTTGGAAATTTTATTGGCTTTGAAGTTGGTTTTATGAAATGGGCTATAAGTATAATTGCCTGGTCAGCTATGGCGGTGGCTTTTACAACTGCACTGAGTAAAGTCTGGCCTCAGGCGGGCACTGGAATTGTAAAGAATATAATAGTAACTATAATTATTGGAGGATTAGGATTTTTAAACTATCTAGGTGTTAAAGTATCACAACTTATGAATAATATTGTTACTTTTGGAAAACTGATACCTCTTGTTATATTTGTGGCTATAGGCATATTTTTTATAAAGGGTGGAAACTTTTCTCCAATGTTTGTAGGTGGAAGCTATAAAGCTGGTTCATTTGGAAGTGCAGCACTTATAATATTTTATGCTTTTACAGGATTTGAATCCATAGCAGTTGCAGCAGAGGATATGGAAAAACCAGAAAAAAATGTACCTATAGCATTGATAACTGTAATGCTAATAGTATCTGCATTTTATCTTTTGATTTTAGCGGTATGTATTGGAGCCTTAGGACCTAAATTAGCTAATTCTGTAGCACCTGTAGCAGATGCAGCGGGAGCTTTTATGGGACCTTTTGGTTCAGCTTTAGTTACTGCAGGAACTCTTATATCCATTGGTGGAATAAACATAGCATCTTCCTTTATAACACCAAGATCCGGTGTGGCACTAGCTGAAGGTGGTATGCTTCCAAAGATTATTTCAAAGAATGGAAAACATGGAACTCCTGCATGGTCAATACTTATAACAGTTGTAATTGCAATACTTATAGCAATATCAGGCAGCTTTGCAACTCTTGCGGCTATAAGCGTAATTTCTAGATTTGCACAGTATCTTCCAACTTGCCTTGCTATTCCTGTGTTAAGAAAAACCAGACCAGATTTAAATAGTACTTTTAGAATACCCTTTGGACCTGTTATACCTGTGGTAGCAATTGTTGTCAGCATATGGATGCTCACTCAGACCACATTACACAATGTTTTATTTGGACTTGGAGGACTAGTTGTAGGTATACCAATATATATATTTATGACGAGAGTATACAATGTAAGAGCTGAAAGTCAGGCAGGTTAGGGAATAGTAATGATTTTCTGTGAATCGCTTTCACAGAGTGCAAGTAGAGGATTAAAATTTTTAATTTTGTGCGAATCACTTTTACAGAATGCGATGGGAGTATTAGAGTGGATAGTCATGGAATAAATATAGAATTAGAAAGGCGAAAGGAAGGCCTATGAATAATAAAAAATGGGATGAATATATAGATATAATCAAAAGAGAAGCTGTGCCAGCCATGGGATGTACAGAGCCAATTGCCGTAGCTTATGCTTCTGCAAAAGCCAGAGAAGTTTTAGTGGAAGAGCCTGAAAGTATAGAAATATACGCAAGCAATAGTATTTTGAAGAATGCCATGGGAGTAGGGGTACCGGGAACAGGAATGATTGGTATTCCCATAGCTGCCGCAGTAGGAAGTATAGGTGGAAAGTCAGATTATAAGCTGGAAGTTTTAAAGGATTTAACTGATAATCAGGTTGCCAGAGCAAAAAGTATTGTGAATAGCAGTAAGGTGCAGGTTAAATTAAAGGAAAATATAACTTACATATATATAGAAGTTATATTGAAAAACAAAGACAATTATTCAAGAGTTGTTATAGAAAAAAATCATTTAAATATTACTCTCATTGAGTTAAATGGACAGGTTTTATTTAAAAAAGATGAAACAAAAAATGACTCTGAAGATTATTTAAGGGATAAAGAAATTTTATCTATTGAAGAAATATATGATTTTGTAGTAAATGTGCCCTATGAAAAAATAAAATTCATAAGGGAAAATGCCAGACTTAATGAGTGCATAAGTGAAGAGGGACTTGAAAATGACTATGGGCATAAAGTGGGTAAAGTACTCAAAAAATATATAAATTACAATTTACTTAAAAATGACATCATGATAGGAACTATACTTAAAACTGCCGCTGCCTCTGATGCCAGAATGGACGGATGCTCACTATCCGTACTAAGCAGCTGTGGAAGCGGAAATCAGGGAATATTACTTTCCATACCTGTAATATCAATGGGACATGAGCTGGAAAAAGATGAGGAAACTATAACAAGAGCTCTCACCATGAGTAATTTAATGTCCATATATATGCATAGTTACCTGGGAAGATTGTCTGCACTATGCGGAGCTGTATTAGCAGGAGCATCCGTTGCTGCTGCCATAACATTTTTATTAGGCGGCAATGAAAAGCATATAAAGCAGTCAATCCAAAATGTTTATGGAAATATAACAGGAATGGTATGTGACGGTGCTAAAAATAGTTGCGCACTTAAAATATCCACCTGCGTTTTTGCAGCCATTACCGGAGCTATGCTGGCAATGGAAGATATAAGCATTACTGATGAAGAAGGAATCGTGGAGGCAGAGGCAGACAATACCATAAGAAATGCATGTAATATTGGATCTGTAGCAATGAGAGAAACTAATGATATGATTCTTGATATAATGCTCAATAAGAAAAAATAAGATTTTATAAAAATATTTAATGTTTATTTTTATAAAAAATCACTACGGGATTCATATGAATTCCATAGTGATTTTTTATTGGAAATTACCCCAAGGGTATACTGCCAAGTGGGCATTGCAAATTAAACTATAAGTCCTTCAGAAAGAGCTTCATTGAGAGTTTTGCCTTCCTCCATTGCCAGAATAAGCTTAGCGCCTTCCTTAGTATCGCCTATTAGATAACCACCTGCAAATACATCATTTTTGAAGAATAGGGTCTTGATTTTTTCACTGTTATCATCTGCAATTTCTACTTTTTTACCACCCTTTGGTGAAATCTCTCCAAGAGACAATACAGAGGTATTTAATGCATTGAATATTACAGAAGAAACAAAGTCTTCAAATTTAACATCGTCTCCAACAGCATTGGCACCAGCTGTTTTACCCATTTCTACGGCTGCATTCCAGTTACCATAAACTAGGCCGTTAAATTCAGCAACATCACCAGCGGCATATATATCCTTTTTATTTGTTTCCATTTTTTCATTTACTATAATGCCTCTATTAACAGCAATGCCGGCGCTCTCAGCGATTTCTTTGTTTGGAACTATTCCAACGGAGAAGAGAACTAAATCTGCATCTATAATTTTACCGCTTTTTAATTCTACTCCAGTTACTTCTTCATTACCATGTATTTTAATTGCACATTCGTCAAGTACTATATCTATGCCCGATTTATCTGCAATTTGTTTAAATACTTTACCGCCAGCCTCATCTAATTGCTTAGGTAAAAGTCTTGATATGCATTCTATAACGGATACTTTTATACCGTGCTTTTTCATTTCCCAAGCAGCTTCAAGTCCTAAAAGACCGCCGCCTACTACTACTGCATTTTTTATTTTAGATAAATTATCTTTTATTTCAGAGGCATCATCTAAAGATTTTAGTGTGTAAACACCTTTCTTATCAATACCTTCTATGGATGGTGGAATAAAGTTCCTGCTTCCATTTGCCAGTACCAGCTTATCATAGGACTTTTCAGTATTATCCTGTAGAATTACCTTTTTTTCATCTGGTTTTATTTCTTTTATTGTTGTGCCTAGAGTAAGTACTACATTATTTTCAGTATACCAGTTCTCTGGTGCAACGTAGAGCTTATTATCTGGAAGGTTTTCACTTAGATAATCTGAAAGCTCTGGCCTATAGTAAGTTCTATATTTTTCAGAAGATACTATTTCAATATCAGCAGCTTTATTTCTATTTCTTATAGCTTCAGCACTATAGAAGCCAGCAGCACCGTTTCCTATTATAAGAAATTTTTCTTTTTTATCTGAAGCGAAGGTTACATCCTCCTGTTTTACCTCTATAAACTGATCTTCTCCAGCACCACACACAGGGCAGACTTTAGGAGGTTTATCTCCATCAAATACTACTCCGCAGACGAGGCATTTCCATTTCTTTGTGCTAGCTTTCTTTTTATTTTTTACACCATTATTAAGATGTTCCTTTACCTTTTCTCCAAAGCTTTCACCAAATTTATAGGCAGAAATGAGGTCTTCCTCAGAAGGTTTAAAGTTTACTTTTAATCCTGGAGTGAGAACATCAAATCTCAATTCCTTAAGTCTTCTTTCTATATTTGGAACAGCTTCCCCACTCCAACCATAGGAACCAAAGGCAGCGGCAACTTTTCCACCGTGAATTATTGGATTCAATATATTGAAAAGATCTAAAATTGGTTTAAGTGCATCACTGTTAATAGTAGGTGAACCAAATAATACACCTGCAGCAGCAGTTATTTTATCTATTACTTCTTCTTGCTTATTATATATTACATCTAGTAATTCTACATTAAAATCCCCTGTGGACTGTATTCCTTCACTTATCTTTTCTGCTAGAGTTTTTGTATATCCATAAGCAGAAACGTAGCTGATTACAATATTTTTAGAATTTAAAGTGTTTTCAGAAGCCCATTTTCTGTAGAGCTCTATAACTTCCTTATGGCGTTTTCTTAAAATTGGTCCATGACCTGTACAGATTGTATCAATAGGCAGATCTTTTATTTTTTCATAAGCTCTTAAAACATAAGGTTTAAAAGGCCCCATAATACCATCAAAATAATATTTTAATGCCTCAAGATAATCATCATAATTTTCTATTTTATCATCAAACATTTCTTCAGAGCAGTAATGACATCCAAAGGAATCACAAGTTACTAAAAACTTATCCTCAGGTATATAAGTATATATGGAGTCAGGCCAATGAAGCATAGGAGCTGAAATAAATTTAAGAGTTTTTCCACCTAAATCTAAGATAGAACCATCTTTTACTTCAATATAATCAAAGTCATGATTTACAATGCCTTTTAAGAATTTTATGGCAGTAGAAGAACCAACTACCTTTGCATTCCTCGATATATCAAGGAGTTTTGCTACGGAGCCTGCATGATCCGGTTCTGTATGATCAACTATAATGTAGTCTATACTTGTTATATCAATATTTAAGGACTTTAATCTTTCAAGATATTCATCAAAAAACTTCTCTTTAACAGTTTCGAAGACGGCTGTTTTATTTGTACCTTTAACTATATAGGAATTATAGGTTGTTCCGAAAGGTGTATACATTATAATATCAAATATTCTAAGACCTGGATCTAGGGCACCTACCCAATAAATATCTTTTTTTACTTCTAGGGCTTTCATTATAATCACTCCTCACTTATAATATGTATTATTAACAAATAATAATTATTAAATATTATTTTAATACATTATAATGATAATTGCAACACATTTAACTAGTTTTTACTTTAAAATTACTTTATATTCATATAAACAGAGTTATTACTATAGGCATTTATCCGATGACTACCATCGCACTCTGTGAAAGTGATTCGCACAAAATTAAAAATTTTGGCTCTCTACTTGCACACAGCGAAAGCGATTCACAGAAAATCAAAGATTTTTGTTCTCTGCTTTTCTATCAAAGTGGGAGATAACGGCTGCTACGTCCCTGGATAACGATTTCTAAGTTTCAGCTGGAGAAAAAAACTCCACCTGAAACAAAGAACTCTGTTTATGATACTTACTAACAGATTTCTAAGTATCAGTATTTTTGATACTTAGAAATGGTGGTCCTTTAGAGTAAATCGTTATCCAATAGTGTAAATTGTTATCTATGATAATATTTTATCAAAGAATAACATAGATAGTAAGTCATTAATGGATATATTTTTCAAAATATCCGTTGCGTCTTTGACTTACTATTTATTTTCATATGCCTAAGATAAAAAAGTAGACATGAGAACATTTTGATATTGAAATGTTTTCATGTCTACTTTAGACTAATGCACAGAATTTTCCTAGCATCTATAGGATAGGCTGGAGATTGATAACACATTAATAAAACACTCAAGGCTCATGTAGGGGCTAGGTCACTATAGTACAGTGCCATGGGAGCAAGAAAATTTTAAGCCTGTGCAGAGTGTAGATTACGGACTCCTAAAAGCAGAGAGCTTTTTGATTCTTTAAGTTGGAGTAGTCTATTCCTCATATATGAACAATTTTTGTAGACAAAAATTGTTAAAGGCTTCTACATCATCAGAGTGTTCAGGATTGTCAGTTTCTATGGATATAATCAAATCGTTTTCATTATCTGTAGAAGGATTCATGTGCATTTCAATATTAGAAGTTTTAGCATCCATTTCAGAAAAGTTATGGTCAACAATTATTTTTACACCTAAATTATCGCTATCGTAGCCATATAGATAATACTCAGATCTTTTGGTTATAATATAAAAATTATCGTTTATTTTGTGAAGTACATTCATAATGCCCTGTATGACATGGTTTTCATCGGATTTGTCGATAATACCTACTAACTTTTTCGTACGTTGATTTACTTTTTCAAATTGATCTTGAATTGGTTTTATAAATAGTCTTTTCACTATAACACACCTTCCTTTAATATAAAATATATTACAAACAAGTAAAATATATTATTAAAATGTTTACATATTATTATTTCTACACAAAAGTGTATATTCCTTCTAGAAATAAGTAAAAATTTTAAATTTTCACATATTTTTAGGTCTTATGTAAAGTATATTTATAAGTTTTTTACTATGTTTAGGATCTCTATTTTATTTGTGGTGATAATTTGAATGAGATATAATTATGATAGAAAGAATTTCACTATAGGCTATATTAAAATTGCTATAATCAGATTAGCTTAAAAGCAAAATACTAGCTGAAGGATTGGAGGAAACAATAATGCCTATTGGAGTTATAATTAATGCTCTCTCAGTGCTTTTTGGAGGTTTAATAGGAGCATTTTTAGGAGATAAAATTCCAGAACGAGTACGTAAAGCATTGCCCCTTACTTTTGGTGCAGCATCAATGGCCATGGGTATAAGCCTCATAGTAAAAATGAATACAATGCCTGCAGTTATCTTATCTTTAATTCTTGGCAGTGCTATAGGTGAGTTAATTAAACTTGAAAAGGGAATTGAGTGGTGTGCAGGGCGTGTACGTAAACCAGTTGAAAAAATATTTTCTAGTAAGGGAAATATACATAATCAAAAAGAATTTATGGAGAAGTTTGTTGGCATAGTAGTTTTATTTTGTGCCAGTGGTACAGGAATATTTGGTGCATTAAATGAGGGGATGACCGGTGATCATTCAGTATTAATAGCAAAATCATTTCTAGATTTTTTCACAGCAGGAATTTTTGCAACAGCTCTTGGATATATAGTTTTAACTATTTGTGTTCCTCAGTTTATTTTACTAATATGTCTGTTTTTTAGTGCATCATTTATATTGCCAATGACTACACCAACAATGGTTGCAGATTTTACCGCCTGTGGAGGTATTATTATGTTAGCAACAGGTTTTCGAATAAGTGGTATAAAAGCTTTTCCAATCGCCAATATGTTGCCGGCTCTTGTACTTGTGATGCCAATATCACATTTGTGGACTATGTTTGTAAAATAAACTTTATATTTAATAAATTCTATAGAATTGTGTTGAATCTTCCTCTAATGGGACAACTATCTGTTTTGCGCTCCCGATATAAAAAATGGACCAGAGTTCCAAATAACTCTAGTCCATTTTTTACACTGCCGATAACTTATCTTTTTGCTCTACTAAGTTCTCTTTCTTCCTTTCATCACTAAAGAAAGCAAAGAATATTCCAGGTATCAATATGAAAAAGCCATATCTAAAGGTAGAGCTAAAGGCAGCTACCGTATGATCTGTAAATTTATTTTGTATATTTGTAAAAAGCATTTTTGTTTCATTTTTTTGAACTTCAAAACCCTGTTGAATCTTACTTTGCATAGCAGGGGGAGCGGCTTGTAAGGTTTCCTTTTCTTTAGCATCAATTTGTTTTAATATATCATTTATATTTGGTTTACTGCTAGAGTTACTTGAATTAAGTGAAGCTATCATAGCTGTCTTAGCATCAGAATTAAAAACTGTATCAGCTTTAACTATATTAATGGCATCAGTCTTAGCTGTTGACATTTCACTGGTCATGCTGGAATTAAATAAGGTTACAAGTACTGCTACACCAAGTACTGTACCAAGAGTTCTTGTCATATTGTTCACACCTGAGGTCATACCGACCTTATCTTTTGGCACATTTTTTATCATGGAACCCATCATGGAGGACATAGAAAGTCCCATACCAACACCACCTACAACAAGTCTCCATATTATGTCTAAATCTGTTGAATACTGAGTAAGAGTACTGAAAAGATAACAGGATATGGAAAGAAGAGCCATACCTGCAACACTAAACCATCTCCCACCGAATTTTTGCATAAAACGTCCGGATAGAGCTGAGCTTACCATAGAACCTGCTGCCATAGTTGATATAATGAGACCGGCGTAAAGTTGATCTAACCCTTTAACCTGAGTTAAAAAGAAGGCTAAGAAAAATGCACCAGACATCATTCCAAGACCTAACAAAAACAGTGCAACTGCTCCACAGGAAAAAGACTTTATTTTGAAAAGACTAAAAGGCAGCATTGGACTCTTTACTTTTAATTCTGATACTATAAATAGTATAAAGGATATTATAAATATTACAAATAATGAAATTATGAAGCTGGAAGTCCATCCTTTATCATTAGCTTCTATAAGTGCAAGGGTTAATGAAAATACGGCGGCGGAAAGTGTTATTATTCCTAGAAAATCAATACTTTTATCAGCAGAGGTATCATAGGATTCCTTAATGTATTTTATTGTTAATATAACTGAAATGATTCCAATAGGTATATTTATAAAGAATATAAATCTCCAGCTGAAAAATTGAGTAAGTATACCTCCAAGAGAAGGCCCACTGGCAGCAGCAAGACCTGCGAAAGCTCCCCATAATCCAACTACCATTCCATGCTTTTCAGGAGGGAATATGTTAACTGCCAAAGGCACAGTAACCGGTACTACAAAAGCAGCAGATAAACCCTGTATTACTCTGAATACAATTAGCATTTCTGGAGAAGCAGATAGACCTGATAGCAGAGAAGATATAGTAAAAGCTATTATACCAATAATAAATAATTTTTTTCTTCCAAATTGATCTGCAAGTCTTGAAGCTGTTATTATCATTACGGCAAAGGCAATGTTGTAACCATTTATTACCCAGGATATATTTTGTACTGTAGTATTAAAGTATTCTGTCATTTTAGGTAAAGTTATGTTAACTATGGTAGTGTCTAAAAGTGCCATAAAAAAACCTAATATTATGGCAACAAAGGCGATGGCAGTACTGGAATTAGATTTCTTGTTCATATTAAATCTCCTCGTATTTTTCATTTTTATTTAATATAATTGTTATTATTTTTATGTTAGCTTTTAAAGATAATCCTTGTAAACAGTGATTAGTATATTTATCAATAAAATTTTATAGGTAGTATCACAAATTTCTATAGAGTAATGAATTACCTTCGGAATAGAAGTTTATTATTAATAAAATAAATAATATCAATATTTTTCTAATAGCTTTGAAGACCACTTATCTAAAAGTTTATATAGATCTTCATAAAGACCTATGATATCCTCTGCAGTACTATTTTGGCTTCTCAAATCTTTATGCTCTTCTTTAGGGGCACCATTCATGTATTCATTCTTTGCTTTTAATGTATTATTGAACTTTTTTAGCAAATTATGTCTTTCATCAGCACTAAGATTATTTAAGTTTGCAATAAAGCCGCTGAAGTCAAAATATACATTAGAAAAATTGGTAGAAGACTCATCCATAAGTTTATGAAAATATTCATTACCTTTTGTATTTATAGAATACACAATCTTTTCTGGCATTTCACCTTCTTTAATAGTTTTTGAATTGAGATATCCATTTTCGCAAAGCTTAATAATCTTCTTATAAATAGAAGCATTACTTATTTTGATCCAATGAGTCAAGTCCCAGGTTTCGAACTCTTTAACCATTTCATAAGCACTTTTCTCACCACGAAATAAGTATCCTAGAATTATTAAATCAATTGATGATATCAAAATTAAACCTCCTTTATACGATATACTACTATACAGTATAGTAGTACGTCGTATATTTGTCAATGCGAAATGCACAATAAAGCCTATTTTAACCTGACTAACTTGGCGTAAGTCTCCCACGCACACAGCGAAAGCGATTCACACAAAATCTAAGATTTTGGTTCTCTGCTTTTCTTCAAGTGGGAGTTCAACGCCAAGTAAGCCATGCATTTGCAGTTCTAAAATTCAGATGGGGTAAAAGAATTTCCACCTGAATTAAGAACTTGCTTCAATATATAGATTTGTCATAATTTCCTTCGCATGGATTTACTGAAAATTATGTTTTCATTGAGGCAATAGCTTTAGGTATAATATCTATTTTTTATAACATACTAAATCATGTAAAACACATATGAAAGGAGATTTATACTATGGCACCTAAAATGGAAGTTAAATGCGGCGTTGATAGCTGCAATTACTGGAAAAACAATGTCTGTAATGCCAGCGCTTTGGAGGTTAATCCAATGAGCGGTAAAAATGAGCCACATACTAGTGATGATACTTGTTGTACAACATTTAAACCAGGTAAATAAATTTATCCGATGACTAGTCGCTGTAATACTCCACATGCTAAAGGTGGAGATAACAGCGGCACGTCCCTGGATAATTCATCTAAACTCAGTGGGGATAAAAACTACCACTGAGTAAGATTCATTGATATGGAAGTTAAGTGAATTTATTTTGCACAAAAAGCCTGAAGCTGGTTGCTAATACTAACTTCAGGTTTTTTAACTAAATGGATAAAAATAGAAAATAATGAAATGTATTTTAGCTAAAAAATATTTAAAATTTTCACAATACAGGCTCTAGAACTTCATTTCCAGCTACATAACGAACCTTTATATTTCTATCATCGCCAGTATAGATAAATTTTTGAAGTCTTTCCTCTAAGGATAAAGGTTTTACTATGGGAAGAGTACTGTCATCAATTACTAAGGCATCAAATTCATAGCCTTCTTCAAAGCTGCCTACTTTTCCGAAAAATTTACCGCCGCCTTTTGTGGCAATATAGAATAATTCAGCAGTAGTTAAGCTTTTTTCAGCCCTATTATTAACAGCATAATTTAAATTTGACACTTGAGCTGCAGATACTATGGTGTTAATAATAGATAGACTGTGGCCGCCGGAAATATCACTGCCAAGACCCACAGGGATACCCCTATTTATAAGTTTCCTTATGGGAGCTATGCCGCTGGACAAATTGCTATTGGAATTAGGACAGTGTACTGCAAAAACTTGTCTTTTAGCCATTAGATCAATTTCATCTTCCTCTAAATGTACACAGTGTGCCATGCAGGTAGGAAGTTGCCCTAAAAGTCCTGCTTCATCATATACTCTGGCATAATTTTTACTATCAGGGTGAAGCTGTTTTACAAAAGAAATTTCATCTCTATTTTCACATAAATGAGATTGAACTTTAGCATTGAATTTTACTGCCAGTTTTCCAAGACCATTCATTAATTCAGTAGTACAGGTGGGAACGAATCTGGGAGTTATTATCGGCTTAACTAAATCATATTTTTCAGAGTATTCTATGAGAATTTCTTCCGTATCTTTTAAAGACTGTTCAGTGGTTTCTACTAAGAAATCTGGTGAATTTCTGTCCATATTAACTTTACCTACATAAGCTGAAAGTCCTGACTGACTAAACATATCCATAAGCATTTTAGAAGCTTCCTTATGAAGAGTTGCAAATATTACAGAACGAGTAGTACCAAGCTTCCATAGTTCTTTTATAAGATAGGAATATACTTTTTTGGCATAAGCTAAATCTGAATACTTTTTTTCTTCTGGAAAAGTGTAGGTTTCCAGCCAGGGCATCAATTCCTTATCAAGTCCAAGACCAAGATTTGCAAATTGTGGAGCGTGAAGATGTAAATCTACAAAACCAGGTATTATAAGTGAATTTCCATAATCTTTTACTAATATATCTTTATATATTGCAGGAAGTTTTTCATATACTCCTTTAACATAGTTATCTTCTATTACAATATAACTGTTTTCAAATATATTGTATTTACCAAAACTAGGAGTAAATATAATGTTACCTTTAACAGCATAAATACTTTTCATAACTATTCCTTCTTTCCGAAATACACCATATTATATTCATTGTGTTTGTACATTTGTTAGTGCAAAGTATTTAACCTGACTAACTTGGCGTAAGTCTCCCACGCACTCTGTGAAAGCGATTC
>NZ_JBDNRK010000069.1:0-20685 GCF_047718555.1 Clostridium sp.
TTTAATTATTTTTGTGATATATTTATAATATCATATAGTTTTTGTTCATTTTTATTAATCATTAAAAAATTCCTCCTTTTCTTCTTTGATATAATACAAAATTTTAAGATTTCTCAACGGATCTCAAGCTCTGCAAGGTTTTTTTATATTACATTTTCAAAAGGTAACGCTCATTTTGTTTAAACTTTTTTATTTACAATTATAATTATACTATTTAAATAGAAACTATACAGACACATCAGAAGAATCCTTATTTTTTAAATTTTAAACATAAATAAATTTTCTTCTGCTACTCTAAAATATTATAAAATTAAATAGATATCCAGTAAATACTATTCCTAATCCTACTACTCCAAAGAACACTGCTAATAGTTTAGGTTTTAGAACTCTTCTCAAAAGGATTGCTTCTGGTAAGCTAAGACCTGTTACTGCCATCATAAATGCTAGAGAAGTTCCCATTGAAACGCCAGCTCTTGTAAGCTCACTAACCAATGGTATTACGCCAGCTGCATTAGAGTATAATGGAATTCCTGTTAATACAGCTACAAATACTGCAAATGGATTATTCTTTCCTGCATATTTTGCTAAGGCACCTGCTGGAATCCACCCATGTATGAAACCACCTATAGCAATACCTATTATTACATATATCCATATTTTCTTTATTAAATCCTTTGTAAATACCCATGAATCTATTAATCGCTCTTTAATAGTAGGATCAAGTATTTCTACATCAGAAATCATTTGTGTTTCATAAACATATCCTTCTACGTGTTTTTCCATTTCTAATTTACCAATTATAATACCACTTACAATAGCTATTATTTCTCCAGATAAAACATAAATTAGAGCTATCTTTAGTCCGAATAAACCATAAAGAAGTCCTAAAGCAACTTCATTTACCATTGGCGCAGCTACTAAAAAAGAAAATATAACTCCAAGTGGTACTCCTGCTTCAACAAATCCAATAAACAGTGGAACTGCAGAGCATGAACAAAATGGAGTAACAATCCCAAGTAATGCAGCAAGAATATGACCTATAAATGTGCTGCCTTTACTCTTTGCAAGGATTTTTCTTGTTTTTTCTGGTGGAAAAAAACTCCTTATAAAAGTGATTACATAAATTATTATTAGTAATAAGATAAATATCTTTATAGTGTCAAATACAAAGAAATCAAGAGCACTTCCAAGTTTACTTTCTTTAGCAATTCCAAAAACATTATAAATAAGAAAGTCCGCAAAAATTTGTATAGGTGTAAACATATTAACCCTCCATTCAATCTATAACTTTATAATTAAATACTTATATACCATCTTAAAATAATGGACTTTATTCCTAATTAATATAGGATTAAGTCCTCTTTTAGGATAAGTCTCTCTTATTTTTCATCATCAATATATTTCTTAATTTCATCAACACTCGCAACTTTACCAAACATCTTAACTTTTTCATTAATAACTATAGCAGGTGTTCTCATAACTCCATATTTCATAATATCTTTAATATCTTCTACCTTTGTGATTTTAGCTTCTACATTGAGCTCTTTAATGGCTTCCTTTGCATTTGCTTCAAGCTTTTTACAATTTGAACATCCTGTTCCTAAAATTTTTATTTCCATAATATTATCCTCCTAAATTTATAATATTTTATATTTAGAGTTATCAGTGTAACTCATAACAAATTTATCTACACTATCAATAATATTTTTAATTTCATCATTGCTAATTCTATAATGCATATTCATACCGACTTTTTCAGATGATAAAATTCCAGCTGCCTTAAGTATCTTTAAATGTTGAGATAAATTAGCTTGACTAAATTCTATATCTTCATTTAATTTGCATACACACTTAGGTCCATCATATAAGAACTTAACTATTTTATACCTTATAGGGTGTCCTAAAGCTTTAAAAATTTTAACGCTTAATTCTTGTTCATCCATAGTTATCCTCCTGATATTTAACTATATAATTAAATAATTATATAGTTAAATATACTGCTACTTCTTATACAATGTCAATAGTAAATAAATAGCCCATAATATTTTTTATATAGACTGTTTATTTTATGAAATTATCTGCTCTTTTGTTCCATTAAATAGATTCTTTTAAAATATCATAGCTGTATTCTATTATTTCATCACATGATACACCGTTTTTCTTTAATTCTAAACATTCAAAAGTTCCATACTTTTCTTTTACTTTATTTATTAATTCTTTAGTTAACTTCCTTGTTGCATTTGCTTCTTTACCTGATTCTCTTCCTTTTAATGCACCTATAGCCATTAGTGTTCCTGTAATAGCTCCACAAGTAGCCCCAACTGTCATGCCTCCGCCAAAAGGGCTTGCTATGGAAACTGGAATATTTAATCCCTTTTCTTCATTTATAGCTTTTACAATAGATTCTGCACAATTGTATCCTTCTTTGTGAAATTCTGTTACTTTTTTCATTTTACTACACCTCCAACTTTATAATTATATAACTGAATATTGTTCCACCTTACTTTTTAAAACTTCCTTTGGTTGGAAACCTACTATTTTATCAACATCTGTACCATTTTTGAAAATCATAACTGTTGGCACACCCATGATGCCATATTTTTGAGCTATATCACCGATTTTATCTACATCAACCTTAAATACTTTAGCCTTTCCTGCCATTTCTATACTCAATTCTTCCACTACCGGTGCAAGCATCTTGCAAGGTCCACACCATTCTGCAAAGAAGTCTACTAATACAACATCATTATTACTATTTAAAACCTCATCTTTAAATTCTCTACTATTTATTACTTTTGCCATGATATTACCTTCTTTCATTTTATTTTTTTATCTTTCTAATGGAAGAATGTAAGATCCTGTTCCACCAGAAATATTTACAACATTATATCCTTGATTAGATAACTCTTTACAAGTTCTTGCACTTCTTGCACCTGATTGACACACTATGTGATATTCCTTTGATTTATTAATATACCTTTCTGGATTAGCTAAAATCATACCCATTGGTATATTTTTAGCTGTTGGTATATGACCACCTTGGTATTCATAATTTTCTCTAACATCTATTAAATTAATTTCTCCTAGCTTACTATCTAAATCATGAACACTAATTGAACTAAAATTACTTTTTCCAAAAATTGAAAACATATTAATTACCTCCAAAATTTAATATTAGTATATTAGTAACTTCTAATATACTAATATTAAATCCTGAATTAGTTTTTGTCAATACTGTTTTAATTTTTGTTTTAAAATATGTATTTAGTTTAATCTGAAATTTATATAAATTCATGTAACAAAAAAGACATGCAATCAGTTTTATCCAATTTGCATGTCTTATATAACTTCTTTTAATCATCACAATAATTTTCTTTTAATACCTTAATTACATTACTTATCCTATCATCTTGTATAAAATAGGTAATTGAAAGTCCAGATTTATTTGAACTCAATATTCTGTGAGCTTTTAACATTGCTAAATGCTGTGACAGTGCTGATTGTGTCAAATTATTAATTTTTTGATGGAGCTCAGTTACTGTCATCGGCGATTCAATAAGATTGCACACAATCATTAACCTATTTTCATTCGCTAACACTTTCAATAATTCTGCTATATCTTTAACATTATCTATCATTAAAATTCCTCCTAAAGGTAATACTAATATTTAATATAAGTATATTAGAAATTTATTATATAATAATGTTAGTTCATACTTTATATAATTGTCAATTTATATTTTATACTTCTAGTGTTAGCGTATCAATTACTACAATTAATGATTATTATGTTCTCAATGATGATTGCAAACTACATTTTTATCTTCTAAATTTCCACTGATGTATTCCTCAATAACCTTTATATATTCTCCTGATGCTCCTTTTATTATCTTAAGCCCATTCTGCTGTAAACCTGCAAGTGCACCTCCACCTATACCACCAGTTATAACAACACTTGTTCCATGATTTACAAGTAAATCTGCTAGCCCCTGATGCTGATGCGCAAGTTCTTTAGTAGATATTTTTTCGATTTGTGTAATTTTTTTATCTTCTACTGTTGCAATAATGAAGCTTTCACTCTTTCCAAAATGTTCATTTACCATATTTTCATTGTTAGGTACTGCTATTTTCATAATATTTAGCCTCCTTTATTTCATTTGATATATAATAAATATTCAATTTATTATTGGCATATGCTATTTATATTATATAATAAATGCTTTTTTATTGTCAAATGCTAATAACCAAATATTTATTATATAAATTGCTTAATAAAATAAAAAAGGCAAGTTTATAATTGTAATGGAAGTTTTTACAAGAAAATTGAATACTACTTTAAATGATGACATTGAAATGTTGTCTATAAGACTTTAGTCACTTTTAACTGATTTATTACAAGTTTTATTGCAAAAACTACTTTTTCTGCTGCATATCACTTGTTTAGAACCACATATCGGGCAAATAGTTCTATCTTCTTCATATTTTATTTCGTATATATTATTACAAACTAGACATTTAAATTGACAAATATTCATTGTGTAGTTTCCACCACTTATATTTATGGCCTTTCCTTCTATGATAGCAGTTGCAATCTTCTTTCTTGCATTATCAATTATATTTTGAAAAGTTTGCCTTGAAATATGCATTTTTTTTGCACATTCTTCTTGATTTAAGTCCTCAATATCTTTAAGTCTTATTGCTTCAAGCTCTTCAACTTTTATTATTATATCTTCAATTTCACATTTTCTTCTACCCATTGGTACAAAGTATGTATATTGGGGTAAATTCTCTATTTTCCTATATTTAACTGGCCTTGGCATAATTCATCCTCCCGTATACCTAATAATTACAAAGAATAGCTCTCTAAGGCTACTTTTTTAATAATCATTGATTATTTACTAAATATAAATATATTTTAATATTTCTTATGAAACATTGATTTTACTAACTTGTTCTATTACCTTGTACAGAGTTGGTTTGCTGATACCAAACATATTACATAAGTCTTTCACTGTTGTTTTTTTCTGCTGATATAACTCATATATAGCCTTCTTTTTATTATCATCAAGTTTAGGTTTTCTACCACCTTTTTTCCCTCGAGCTCTTGCTGCTTCCAAGCCTTCCTTTGTCCTTTGACTTATTAAATCTCTTTCAAATTGGCTTATTCCCGCCATAAAGGTAAACATCAATTTTCCCTGGGGGGTTGTAGTATCTAGCCAGCTTTCTTTTAAACTTTTAATATTAGCACCGTTCTTTTCGATCTGATCTACTAAACTGAATAAATCCTTTGTACTTCTACTTAGTCTCGTAAGATCTGTTACTAATATAACATCATTTTTCCTTAACTTATCTAGTAGTCTATTTAATTCTGGTCTATCTGCTTTTGTTCCAGTTATTTTTTCTTGTATTATTTCTTCTGCACCTGCCACTTTTAAAGAATCCAATTGTCTGTCTAAATTTTGTTCTTGAGTACTTACCCTTGCATATCCAAATATCATATTTAAACATCCCTTTCATAATAACCACTATTATTATAGTAAATTAAACGTTCCATTCAGTCAATATATTTACTATGATTTATTTACCAATTTTATTTACTATTAAAATGGCTTGTTTCCGTAACTTTATAAAAGAGTGAATATAGTAATATAAACGGTCATTTATTTTACCATACTTATATGATATTATTGTTATCAAATATTGAATTATATGGATGAGGTGATATTCTATGAGGAGAAATTGGGAATTAGATGATTTAATTGATAATTTTACAATTATGCCGAATGAAATGTTTCTTATTGGAAATAAAACTGGTGAAACTAAATTAGGATTTACGATACTTTTGAAATTTTTTCAGTATGAAGCAAGATTTCCAAATTCAAAAAAAGAGATACCTAAAGTAGTATTAGACTATATTGCAAAGCAAGTTCAAGTCCCAGGAAACCTTTTTGATAATTATGATATGACTAGTAGGACTTATTATAATCATAAGTCTCAAATTAGAGAATATGTTGGATTTAGGGAACCTACTTCAGAAGATGCTGATATCATATCAAATTGGTTATCGAAACATGTTTTTTACCATGATGATATAGATAATCTGAAAGATGTTGCTTACAGTAGATTTAGAGAATTACAAATTGAACCTCCAACACCTGAACGTATAGATCGTATAACTAAATCGGCTATTTTTACTTATGAAAATAAATTTTTCCAAGAAACTTTTGATAAATTATCAGAAGAATCATTAAATAAAATGGACACGTTAATTAATGATTTAACTACTTATGAGGAAAATGAAGTAGATTACAGCAGTCCAGATAATATTTCTTTTAGTGATTTGAGAGCTGATCCAGGGCGTATTGGATTAGAAAGTGTTTTTAAAGAAATTATTAAACTCAAAACAATTCAACAAATTAATCTTCCAGATAATCTTTTTAATAATATTCCTCAAAAAACTCTTAAAAAATATAAATTAAGAGCTGTTCCAGAAGATTTACGAGAACTCCGCAGGCATTCAAAACCACTTCGCTACACTTTATTATCATCCTTCTTTTGGCTTAGAAGTAGAGAAATTACAGACAATCTTATTGAACTTCTAATACAAATTATTCATAGGATAGGTGTTAGAGCCGAAAGAAAAGTCGATAAAGAAATTTTAAATGATTTTAGACGTGTCAATGGAAAGACGAATATTTTATTTCAAATGGCAGATGCAGCTGTAAATAATCCAGACGGTATAATAAAGAAAGTATTATTTCCAATTGTAAGTGAGAGTACATTAAAAGACTTAGTAAAAGAGCTTAAAAATACAGGTTCTGCATATAGACAAAAAGTATATACAGTTATGAGATCATCTTATAGTAATCATTATAGAAGAATGGTTCCAGAAATACTTGATACTCTACAATTTTGTTCAAATAATCAAATACATAATCCTATTATAAAAGCTTTAGATATTATCAAAAAATATTATAATATAGGTACTCATTATTTTACCGACAATGAATTTATACCAATTGATGGTGTTATTCGTGCATCTATTAAAGATGCGGTTATAGAAACTGACGATACTGGCCATGAACGCATAAATAGGATAAATTATGAAATTGTTACCTTGCAAGCCTTAAGAGATAAATTGCGTTGTAAAGAAATATGGGTAGTTGGTGCAAATAGATATAGAAATCCCGATGATGACTTACCAACTGATTTTGAAGAACGCAGAGAAGAGAATTATAAAGCCCTAAAACAGCCATTGGATTCAGAAGAATTTATAAATAGTATTAAACAATCTATGTATAGTGCATTAAATAAACTAGATGTTGGTATGCCTAAGAATTCTAAAGTACGTATATCTAATAAAAATAATAAAGGTTGGATTACATTATCTCCAAGTGAACCACAAGATGAACCTTTGAACTTGTCAAAAATAAAAGCTGAAATCATGAGACACTGGCCCATGACTAATTTACTTGATGTCCTTAAGGAAGCTGATTTAAGAATAAATTTTACTGACAACTTTAAAACCGTAGCTACATACGAAAAATTAGACAGAGCTTTAATTCAAAAACGTCTTATTTTAGCTTTGTATGGATTAGGAACAAACACAGGTTTAAAGCGTATTTCAGCAGGAAATCATGGTGAAAGTTATAAAGATTTACTTTATGTAAAAAGGAAATTTATAAATAAAGTAAATCTACATAATGCAATATCAACAGTAGTTGATGCCATACTTAAAAGTCGAGCAGAAAATATCTGGGGTGAAGGTACAACAACCTGTGCTTCGGATAGTAAAAAATTTGGAGCATGGGATCAGAATTTAATGACAAAATGGCATATTAGATATCGCAGACGTGGTGTAATGATATACTGGCATGTTGAAAAAAATTCTACCTGCATATACTCACAATTAAAGCAGTGTTCATCTTCTGAGGTATCAGCAATGATAGAAGGATTATTAAAACACTGTACTGATATGGAGATAGAAAAAAACTTTGTAGATTCTCATGGTCAAAGTGAAGTTGCTTTTGCTTTCTGCCATCTGCTAGGTTTTAATCTAATTCCTAGAATTAAAGCAATACATTCATAAAAATTATATAGTCCGGATCCTGGAATGAGTGAAGCATATTCTAACTTACAGCCAAGTGTTAACAAGACCTATAAATTGGGAACTTATAAGACAGCAGTACGATCAAATGATAAAATATGCAACTGCTTTAAGGCTAGGTACTGCTGAGACAGAATCTATATTAAAAAAGTTTACTAGAAACAATTTAAAACATCCAACATACCTTGCGCTTGCTGAATCAGGAAAAGCTATAAAAACTATATTTCTTTGTGAATACTTAAGCTCATAAGAATTGAGAATAGAAATACATGAAGGTCTTAATGTGGTTGAGAACTGGAATTCAGCCAATTCATTTATTTTCTAAGGTAAAAGTGGTGAAATATCAACAAGCAGAATTGAAGATCAAGAACTTTCAGTGTTAAGTCTTCATCTCTTACAAAATTGCTTGGTATATGTAAATACATTAATGATACAGCACGTATCATCTGAAAAGAAATGGTACGATATGATGTCGCCTGAAGATTTCAGAGCTTTGACTCCACTAATCTATAATCATGTAAATCCATATGGGAATTTTGATTCGGATATGGATAAAAGAATTCCAATAGATACTTATACTGTTTCAGGACAAGCATAAATAATCTTCTTAAAACACAAGAGTCTACTTTAAGTTTTATAATTATTATAGTAGGCTCTTAATTTCCTTTATATGGTATATGCTTTTCAGTACATGACACGGCTGCTGGTATTACCCCTACTTGGACCAGTTGTCCTCAATATTGTACCGTATGATGACAATATTAAGTTGCTTTCAGATCTTGGAGTTATTTTAACTGCTACAAGCGTAAGTATTACAGTGGAAACGCTTAAAGAACTTGGAAATCTTAATACAAGATCAGGTATAAATATTCTTGGAGCAGCCGTAATAGATGATATTTGGGGACTTATACTTATATCTGTAGTTCTTGCGGTAGCACAAACTTCTGGTTCAAGTACTGGAAATTCAGGAACATTATCAATTGTATATGTGTTTACAAAAATAATTTTATTCTGTCTATTTTCTATAATTGGAGTTATATATATACCAAAATATATGAATAAATTTACGAATTATATAAAACCAGGAAGAGAATTTCTTACGTTTTCTATAGCCTTTGCTATATTAATAGCATATATTGCTGAAAGTTTAGGTATAGCAGATATTACTGGTGCATATATATGTGGACTTATACTTTCACCACTTACCCATAAAGAATATCTGGAGAGAAATGTTAAGGCAATTTCATCAGGATTTTTGTCTCTTATATTTTTTGCAAGTGTTGGAATTGAAGCAAATTTAAAGGAAATAAATTTGGAAGTGATTTTTATTACTTTAGTTATGTTTATTATAGCAGTAGTTGGGAAAGTAGTAGGATGCGGTGGTGCTGCAAGGCTTCTCAAGATGAGTAAGAGTGAATCAGTCCAAATTGGAACTGGTATGATTTCAAGAGGTGAAGTGGCTATAATTACTGTAAATATAGGTCTTCAGAAGGAAATAATTTCAGAAGAAATATTTCTTCCAACTTTAATTGTTGTAATATTGACTACAATTATAACACCTATTCTAATTAAATTATCATTTTCTCATAAAATAGAAAAAAGTATCGAAGCATAATAAATAAACACAATAATTCTTATATTCTTCATAAACTAAAAAGGCGTCCCTGCCTTTTTTTATTTGAACTTACAAAATATCAAATTACATATTATAACATTTATTTTTCAGTACATCACGCAAATGCTCCCTCCACCCCATATAACTTAGCAATTGTAGTATCAAATCAGAAATTAAATTTTCTAAACCATCCATATTAGAGTCAAAAAAAATAGTATAAATAAATGCAAATTTAATTAGTAATATAAACATAAAAAAATCTGCAGGCTATATTTTTTCAGTTGTGGGTATACTAAATATATATATAAATCAAAAGGGTGAAGATGATGAATAACAGCGATTGTAAAAATATAAACAATAATAATAAATTAAAAAAAGAACTAAATGCGTACAGTTTGGCAGGAATAGGTATAGGAGGAATAGTCGGCTCTGGTTTCTTCCTTGGTTCAGGGATAGCAATAAAACAAGCAGGACCCGCTGTTATTTTAGCGTTTTTGTTTGGAGGACTTATAATGTCACAGGTGCTTGGAGCAATGACCAGCATAAGTATAAATCGTCCTGTTACTGGTTCCTTTCGCGTGTACACTGAACAGTTTCTTGGAAAATTTACAGGTTACTTGTTAGGATGGATAATATACATTTCAAGTATACTGGGTATAGCTTCTGAAGCTGTTGCCGCAGCAGTATTTTTAAAATATTGGTTTCCACAAGTCTCCATAGCATTACTGGCATTGTGTGTTATAATTGTAGTTATTTTAATAAATAGACTGAATATGAAGTACTTTAGTTACATTGAGTCAGGTACTGCTGTACTTAAAATATTGACTATTGCAATATTCATTGGAATAGGACTGGTATTTTTATTGTCTCATGGTGTTCAATCAAAACCGATTCCTTATAATACGTTAAATAATTTTTTCCCAAATAAATTTTCAGGTCTATTACGGTCTATGTTAGTTGTAATATTTACCTATTCAGGTATAAGTACTATAGCAATGGCTACATCAGATGTAAGAAAACCCTGTTTATCCATACCAAAAGCCACTATTCTTGTAACTACGGGACTTGTTACTTTATACACTTTAACAATGTGTGTAATAGTTTTAACTATAAATTGGAGTAATATTAATATTACTTCTTCTCCGATAATTCAGTCACTTAACAGTATGGATATAAATTGGGCTTCTCCAATAATTAATTTAATAATACTTATAGCAACCTTTTCAGTAATGATAGGTAATTACTACAGTTGCAATCAGACAATTATTTCCCTATCAGAAGCAAAGGAAGCTCCTCCAATATTCAAAGAAAAAACAAAAAAAGATTTTTACTGGAATGCATGGATTTTGACAGGAATAATATCATTACTGGTGATTCTGGTATCTTTTTTGGTAAGTGCTAAACTGTTTAATTATCTTGTTTCAGCATGTTCTTATTATTCATTTTTTAACTGGATAGTTAATTTAATAGTTTATCTGATCTGGTTGAAAAAAAGAAGCAGTGAAGAAAAATATGCATCTCCACTTATTTTAGGAAAAGCAGGTGCTTATGGAACAATAGTAATTATAATTCTACTTTTTGTTATCAGCCTTGAGGTGCAGGATTTCAGAATAGGATTTTATTCTGCAGCAATAATAATTTTTCTGATTGGTATATCATATAAACTAATTGGAAGAAAAGAATTTTTGTAAGCATATTTTTTAAATAAATCATCCAAAACTCTTGATGGTATTTCTTCTCTAAAACTTAATGCCTTTTTCATCATAAATTCTCCTTAAAATAATTATTTTAGTATTTCACAACCGCCTGTCATTATTGTTAAAGCATCATTTATCTTAGATACCCTATCATCATTAGTGAGTATAATCAAATAGTCTCCATGAAAAATAACAGTGTCTCCTTTTGGAATTATTTCATGTTCTCCTCTCTTAACTGCTACTAATAAACAATGTGATGGCCATTTTACTTCTTTAATTTGCTTCCCATCTAAATATGATCCTATACAAACTATAAACTCTAATATAGCCTTATTTTTACTATTACCAATAGATATTGTTTCTCCTTGATTGTATAAAAATTTTTCAAGTAATGATTCATAAATAGGTTTTGATGCTAAAATATCTGCAACTATATATGCAACTATAGATGCAATAGCCAAAGATAGCAAATGATTAAAGGAACCTGTCATTTCAGTAATTAGAATAGTACCCGTTATAGGTGCTCTAACTATAGCTGTAAAATATCCTGCCATTGCAAGTATTATGAAGTTATTAATATATATACTATTAAAATGTAGAAAATGTACAAGTACTATTCCATAAATATTTCCTATCAAAGCTCCAATAGCAAGTAGTGGAAGAAAAATTCCTCCTGGTGCACCTGATCCATAACTTGCCATAGTAAATAAAAATTTTACAAGAACCAAAATCACTAAAATAGTTAAAGAGAAATTTCCTGTAATTAGTGAAATTATAAGTTCATGTCCTCCACTTAGAACTTGTGGTAATAAAATTCCAAGGATGGCTGAAATTAATAAAGGTACTACGATTTTCATTTCTTTTGGGAGCCATGATTGTTCTACGTATAGATTCTGAGTTTTTAAAAGAATCTTATTGAATACTACTCCTAATGCTCCTGTAATAACACCTAATAAAATTATATAAAAATAAAACTTAAGTGGTAATATATCCAAATTTTTAAATTTAAGAACGGGTTTTAAACCTAAAAAACCACTGGTTACAAAATCAGCTGATAATGCGGCAGATAAAGCTGAAAGCAAAATTAAGGGTGAAAAATTTTTATGGACTTCCTCTAATGCAAACATTGCTCCAGCTAAAGGAGCATTAAAAACAGCAGCTAGTCCTGCACTTGCTCCACTTGTGATGAGGTATTTTTCTTCAATTTTTACTCTTTTAAACACCTTACTAAACCCTTGACCGATTGCCGCACCTAACTGGACTGATGGGCCTTCTCTTCCTAATGAAAGACCGAATCCTATTGAAAGAACGCCTCCAATAAATTTGCCAAGTATAACCCTCCACCATGTCATATCAAGTTTTCTAAGTAACACTCCTTCTACTTGAGGGATTCCACTTCCACTAATCATGGGTTCATTTTTAACCATTAATCCTACAATATATCCTATAATTATTAAAGTCACAATCCATGGTAGAATAAGTATAGGTTCTATAGATATAGTTTTATAAACATTAGTTAAAAGAAGTCCTGTCTTTTCAAGTGCATAACGATACAGTACAATTAATAGACCAGTAGTAATACCTACGCCGATTCCCTCAAAAACAAGCTTCAATCTAAAACTATGCCAGTGAAATAAAGTATTATAAGTATTGGATTTGCTTTTTAATTTCATTTTTCTGCCTCCATTACTACAAAAGTGATCATTTTTTATACCTTTTTAGATTTTCTAAAGTGTGCAATCTAATGATCTTGCTATATATATATGTATACATGTATATATAGTAAAATAACTGCAAATGGAAATGGAATTGAAACTGTAGTTAGATCTAGTAATTAAAAGATATTTATGGGCCTATTTATTTGTCTAATATAGCTAAGCTAGCGATACAAGAAAGCAATACAATAATTTACGAAAATAATAAAGAAAAAGATTTAAAGTATTAATATAAAATCAATTTAAATATTCTCACAGAAAATCTAAAAGATTAACTTGTTATGATAATACTTGAAAAGATTAATCCAAAAAGAAATCACGTATTTAAAAATATAATCAAGTCTCACAAAATACTATTCCAATAAAAATGACAAGGCATAATTCACGTAAAGATAACATTTGAAGAGGTCCTTACTATAATAAAACTAGAACGAAAATACCAATAATACATCGCAATTTATATCTACATAATTATATCATCCACTCAAAAATATAGATTATACTAAAAGTAAACATAATATTATATTTTCTCATCAGCATTTAAATAGTAAATATTATGTTCATCTAAATACAAAGGCTGCACATACATAGAGTCCTGTAGTAATTCCTCCTGCAATTAATGTTGGAAGCAACTTGCTTTTGGCATAATCTATTACAGGCAAATCAAGTATAGTACATAATGTCACGGTATTATCGCTAAGGGGTGATGCAAAAGCTCCTAATGTACCACTGGCAAATACAGCGCCTATGCATAAGAAAATGTTGGCATTTCCTTCCTTGGCAAGAGCAACTCCTAGTGGCATTAGTAATCCCCATGTTCCCCATGAAGATCCAATAAAGTATGATAGAATTCCTCCTAATACAAATAATGACGGTGCAATAAAGAAATGAGGAATTAATCCCGTAACATGACTTGTTACATATTTAGAAAATCCTAAATCCTCAGCAACATTTGATACAGCCCAAATTAAAGAAAGCATAATAACTACTGACATAAGTTCATTCCCACCTTTTACAAAGTGAGTTACCAATTTTGATATATTAATACGCTGAAACATAAAAAATATCAAAGAGAATATTAATCCGATGAATAATCCTTCCAACATAACTCCAAGTACATCACTTTTCAGAAAAGCATCAAAAAAATTTTTAGCTTTAGAATGTCCGTCCCACCAGCTTAAAAAAAGAGTAGTTGATAGTACTATAAAAATTGGTAGTATAAAATTCCATGGCTTCGTTGGAGTTTCTTTTTCGTATGCTCTATAACATTGTTCTAATCCTTCTTCCCCCTGATCTTCATTAAGATCTTTATTATCATCTTTCATACTGGCCTCATCCTTATGCATGAAAAATGTATAATATAATCCCAAAATTATTATAACAAATGAAAAAAAGTTAAAGGGTATACTTTTAATATAGTAGATATATGGCTGACCCTGAATTCCTGAACTTTTCATGGCCATATGAATAACTGAAACCATATATCCAACAAATGCAGTTGCTATAGGAATAAGACCAACTACAGGATTTGAAGTAATTTCTATAACTATGCCAATCTTCTGTTTTGACATATTAAGTTTTTCCCTTAATGCTTTCATTATTGGTGCTATTGTGACAATTCTAAAATCTGGATCACAAAAAGTAAACATTGTCGATATCCAAGTAAGAGCCATAGCACCAGTCTTAGACTTGATTTTTTTACTCACAAGAAAAACAAATCCTTTTATACCTCCAGCAAGTTTAATCATACTTATAATACCAGCAAATAAGTAAAGAAAAATAATTATTCGTATATTATTCATTTGAATCATATTTTTTACAATGTAAGAAATCATTGATTTCATACCACCAAGTAAATCTGGTGTTTTTAAATAACTTCCTAAGATTAAAGCCACAAACAAACCTGGCTGAACTTGTTTTGTAAATATAGATATTGGTATTACAATTAAAAAAGGTAGTAAAGATACCCATGAACCACTCATAAAAACACTCCTCTAGTATAAATATGCCAATTAAGTATTGTTAAGCAACTTATAATGCTGCAAATATTGACTTTATCATGTTTTGCATTGTATAAAGTGCAATTTATAATAATATTAATCATAAAACTTTAATCGTGTATATTAAATTATGAATAAAATTACTGAATAGAGAATTAAAAATAGATTTTAGTAATGTATTTCATTGTGTAGGTGCAATAACTATTGCATTCTATCATTTTTATCCATAACATTATCTTTTTTGCATAAAGTATTCATAAAAATCCATACTACTATTGAAAGCTTTGTATTTGATTCTATTATTTGATACTTAATCAAAATTATACAAGGCAAAGAAAAAATAAGGTATGTGATGGTATGAATGAAGATTATATTACATTTGTAAAGGAAAAACTAAAGGATAATGTAGATGTAAAAAATAGGGGGATAAAGTGTAAAAAAGGCTGCATATATATAATATTTATTGATAATTTAACAGATTCTCATTTTATAAGTCAATATATAATTGAACCTATTGTAAAGGAAAGAGATAATATTGAAACTGCAGAAGATATAAAGAAAAGTATTATATTTGCAAATTCCATAGGGAATATAGATACCAGTCATGACGTACTGCTGCATATACTTTCAGGAGATGTAGTTATAATTTCTGATTTTTATGAGGGGTTAATATTTTGTGAAGCAAAGAGTTGGGCTAGAAGATCTGTATCAATACCAATTACAGAGAGTGTTATAAAAGGACCAAGAGAAGGTTTTACAGAAGCCTTTGTAGATAATATTTCTCTTATAAGGAGAAAAGTTAGAAATGCTGATTTAAAATTTGAAAGTATGTATATGGGAAAAAAGTCTGATTCAATTGTAATACTATCTTATATAAAAGGCATAGCCAGCAGCAAATTAGTATCTCAAATAAGAAAAAAACTAAAAAAGATGGATTTAGATTTTTTACTGGATACAAATTATATAGAAGAACAGCTAAAAGAAAAGGGTACCTTTTATGACACTATAGGTTATACAGAAAAACCGGATGTGGTAGCTTCCAAATTATTCGAAGGAAGAGTAGCAATTATTGTTGACGGTACACCTTTCGCAATTACAGCGCCTTATTTTTTCTATGAAAATTTTCAAATGCCGGATGATTATTATTTAAACAAATATATGTCTAATTCTTTAAGGATTTTAAGGTGGCTTGGATATCTTATTTCAGTGCTCTTGCCAGGGCTATATGTTGCTTTAACTACCCATCATTTTTCATTAATACCTTCTGTATTTGTATTTAGGCTTTCTATATCCAGAGCAGGTGTGCCATTGCCTATGGTAGTAGAGATAATTATGATGATGTTTTTTTTCCAAATATTAAGGGAAGCAGGCGTAAGATTGCCTCAACCAGTAGGGCAGGCAATGAGTATTGTAGGTGCTTTAATTCTAGGACAATTAGCAGTAAGTGCTGGCTTTGTATCTGAAACTACACTAATTATCGTAGCTTTAAGTTCCATAGCTTCATTTTTGACACCAAAAATTTATGGATCAATAACATTATGGTCTATTATTTTAATAATAATGTCCAGTGTAGTTGGCTTACCTGGTTATTTTGTAGGAATAGTTTTAATGATATCTGAATTAGCTGGCCTAAAAAGTTGTGGATTTCAATATACATTTCCAATGGGAACTATTAAAAAGTTTAATTTTAGGGATTTAATTTTAAGGGACAATTTAGATTCCACGTCACAAGATTTTATAAATGATAATGATGATACTAATATAAATATAAGATAAGCAATAGTTGATATTGTAAAATATATCACCGCTTATAGTAAGTAAAGATATAAAAAGGCTTTAAGAATATTGTGATTGGGAATTACATAGATTATTTTACACTGTTACTCTAACAAAGATTCGTACAGAAAACAGATATAAGTCAGTATTTACTATTTTAAAATATATCTACTGACTTATGTCTGTTATGACATTAAATTTATTAGTCCCTTGTAAAAAATCTTTTTACTATATGTTTTTTTTCTGACATTTTTTGTTCTTTAATATCATTTACTTCAATATTCTCATCAATTGATAGTGAGGGAGTTTTAGAATATACAACAACTTGAGTTGGATAAATACTTTCATGTCCAACTATTATATAGCTTATTCCAATTGCTATAGCAGCATATATTCCAACTTGATTTCCAAAAAGCTCCATGGCAATTATAATGGATGAAATAGGAACATTTGAGCAGGCAGCTAAAAAGGATGCCATGCCTATTGCAGAATAAAAAGCCACATTTGAGCCTGTAATTTGTGCCCAAGCATTTCCAAAGGAAGAACCAATGAAAAGCATAGGTGTTAGAATTCCTCCACTTCCGCCAGAACCCAATGTGAAAGCAGTTACTAAAGCTTTATTTATAAATAAAAAATTGCTGAATTTCCCACCTGAAATAATTTCATTTATAGTTCCATCGCCTATTCCAAGTGACTGAAAAGAATTAAACACATAAATTGTTACTATTATTAAAATACCACCTACAATCCCTCTTAACGGAGCATATATTTTAATTTTTCCAAAACCCTTTTCAACATATTTAACTAATTTTATAAATAATATGGCTAAAAATCCAATAGCGATACCAAAAACAAATACTTCTAAAAATGCAGTTATCTGGTTATTGGGTATATATTTTATAGTAAAAATCAAAGGTTTATTTCCCATATATAGTCCAACATAATAACTTACAAAAGAAGATATAAGAGAAGGAAGAAGAGCTATGTAAGAAATTTTCCCTATGTATAAAACTTCACAAGCAAATATTGCAGCACCAACGGGAGCATTAAATACAGACACAAATCCAGCACTTATTCCGCATACTACAAGGCGACGCTTGTCCATTACATTCATTTTTGTCATCTGTCCTATAAAAGATGAAATTGCACCACCTATTTGAGTTGCTGGTCCTTCAAGACCAACTGAGCCACCGAAAATTATGGTTATAAATGTAGTTAAAAGTTTTACAGGAACTACAACTATGTTCATATTTCCATTATTTTTGTTTACACTTTCAATAGCCTTTTCTGTACCATGACCCTTTGCATCTGGGGCAAGTTTAATTATTATAAAGCTGCTTAAAAAGAATGCCGCTGGAAGAAATAAATAATAAAATTTAAACTTTGATGTAAAATCAATACCAATTACTATAATTTTTATAAATAATGTTGTAAAAGATCCTACTAGTAATCCTATTAGTATAGATAAAAAAGTCCACTTTAGTGCACTTGCAATGAAAATTGATTCATCCATGGAAAGTTTTTTTAAAGATCTCATAAAAAATCACCTCTTAATTTATCTTACGTAGCCTTGTGAATTATTTCAATAATATGACTGTGATGTTTACTTCTCAAAGTTTGTTATTAAATATATTATACTATTATTTAATGAATTATTGATACCCCTTAAATTTAGTAAAAAATTTTAATTTAATCGTTCTTAGTAACAATATACATCTGGCCATTTGCTTGTATACCTGCAAAAACTACATCTTCAATATTATAAATATTTCTTGACTTTAATTGCTCAATTACCCAATCTTCATCCTTTTGAATATGTACTAAATGTGTAAATAAAATATTCCCGTCCAAAATAATGTCTACCATCATGCCCGTTTTAGGCTTTTTAATATTTATGTCTTCTACTGTTACTGTAGTTTTTTCTGCCTTTTTTAAAACGCTAAGCTTGCCATCTGGCTCTAATATTGCTAGCTCAACATCAGTAATATAAAATATATCTTTAACTCTAAGCTGCATTAATAAATCTCCTATATTGTATCTGGCTTTTTTCATATTTTTGTAAAGAACCTTTCCTTTATCTATAATTAATAAAGGTTCGCTATCTATCCATAATCTTAATTTAATATTTTTTAAAGTTACTTCTGAAATTAATATTGTAAGAAGGCTCCATATAATAATTGAAAAACCACCCTCAAACACATTAATATTTTTATCTACTGAAGCCACTGCCGCAATGGAACCAATTGTAATTCCAAGTACATAATCAAAGTATGTCAATTGAGCGATTTGTTTTCTTCCCATGATCCTTGTAAAAAAGAGTAAAACAAAATAGGCAATGACTGATCTAAAAAAAAGAATTAAATACTCTTTCATTTTAAACACTTCCTTATTAATTAATATCTATATTATTTATTATTTATTTTTAAATAATATACTAATTACAAATATTACATTTTTCACTTAATTTACATAAATATTAATTGATTATATGCACGGCTTTAAACCAATCATTTCTTTTCCTAATCAGCACCATAGCTTATGTCAATAATTAGTTATTTAATTATACTATACTTAATAATTTAATCTCCATCGATAAGATATTGTATAGTAATTGGACTATTTAAAAACGATATAAATAAGCAGTTAGGAACTTTATTATGTTTCTAACTGCTTATTCTGGAGTATTACATACTAGTCATTTTTCTACATTCATCAGCACATGTACGACATTCTTGTGCACATTTTTGGCAATGTTCATCTCTAAACATTGAACATTCTTGTGCACATTTATCACAAATAGTGGCACAAAGTTGGCAATGGTCTTTTATAAATTGACCATTCATTGACATAAGTGATGATGACATTTGACACATTTGTGCACATTCAACAAGAATACTTATACAGTTCTTTCTTACATTAACATCAGATTCATCCAAACATGCTTTAAAGCATTCATAACATGCTTGTGCACACCTATTACACTCATCAATACATGTTTGAAATTTGTTTGTTGCCATAGTTGCTACACCCATTTTAAACACTCCTTATAATATCTAATTTTTCATACAAAATATGTTATATGTAAAATTAAATATTTTTATACTAAAATTAAATGATAAATTTAAACTTTAAGCACTACTTTAAATTGTAATATTCTTATATTCTTCATAAACAAAAAAGGCAATAATGTGATAAAATGTACTGTAGAGAATTTAAAGTAATTTGTATTGAAAGTTTAAAAATTTATAATACAATTTTAGAAGCGTTATATGACACATCTGTTGAAAAAACAAATATATCTGCTTGTTACAGAGGTAAAAGGAAGACAGTTGGTGGATTACATTGGATACATTATGATGAATATTTAAAATCAAACAGCAATGAATTTTAAAGTATTTTTTATTACTCAAAACTTCTCATTATTCAGTCATTTATAGAAAATTCATGCTCTTTCTTATACTATGTTTCAATTACACTATAAGTATATACTTATCAATAGTAAATCTTAATAAACATTGTAAATATGCAGATCTATACATATTAAACATATCTAAATTGAATAAATAAAAGCAAGAAATTATGGCTAATTGATTTATTTTTATATGAAATTTTGTAATAACACAAGCCTATACCTCTATTAATGAGATATATGTTTGTTTGCTAATATGAAAGTTTTTCTATAAATAGCTTTAATTATTTAATTTTACAAATACGTTAATATCTATTTCTAATAAACTAAATCAAATACATAAACTATTTTAATGAAATACTCAAA
>NZ_JBDNRK010000070.1:0-19816 GCF_047718555.1 Clostridium sp.
TGTTATCTCCACCTTTAGAAGGTGGAGTGTTACAGCGGCTAGTCATCGGATAAAATCGTATTTTGTAGTAAGTAGTATTACTAATAAGTGTATGCTACTTATTTTTTTATATATAATTTATTTTTTATTTTGTTCAGCGAATCTACCTAACGTAAATAAATAATTGTAAAAGTTTGCGTGCATGAGCTCATCAGTTATAGTTTTTGTAAGCATATTAGGTCTAAAAGTAAATTTAAATTGTATAAATACTGATTCAATGATAAAATTATACAGTGAAATTTATTGTTTATTGAAGGTGAAATGCATGGTTTTTAATATTGATATGAAAACTATTTTAATACCTATTATCTTAGGTAATATTTTTATCATCATGTATATTTTTGCATATAGATTTGAACATAAAAAGGACAAATCTATAAATACCTTTGTAGTCTCAAAAGTTTTTCAGCTAATTTCATGGATGCTTGTTGCGTTAAGAGGTGCTATACCTAATTTTATGTCCATTCCCATTGCTAACTCTATATATTTAATTGGAGTAGCGTTGGAAGCTGCAGCCATATTGATGGTGATAAATGCCTTCAAAAAAAATATTAAAAAAATATATGTTTTTTCAACTATATTTATGATATTTATTTTCAATTGTGTTACTGTATTCTACAATGTTGAGAATGTAAGAATTAGTGTAGCTTCAATTTTTGTAGCTTTACTAATAGCTTTTCCGGGGTTTTGCCTTATAAAAAATAAAGATTCTTCAATACTTCAGCGAATTATGGGATTTCTATGCTATTTTGTAATTTCCATTCTGATTTTTAGAGCTTTTATTGCTGTGAGTTACTATAGGTATATGCCGCTATTTATTAAAGATATTTATCAAACGGGACCGTTAGTTCTTATTAGTATGCTAATGATGTTGGGAATTACTAGTACTGGTTTTGTTATTCTATCAAAGGAGCAAATAGATCTGGAACTTATTAAACTGGCAAGTACCGATGAATTGACAGGTATTCTTAATCGTAGAACTTTTATTACTGGAGCAAAGAGAAGCATAGCTTATTTTGTTAGGAAAAAAGAACCTATTTCATTTTTACTTATAGATATTGATAATTTTAAAACTGTTAATGACACATATGGACATAATGTTGGGGATATTACTTTGAGAGATTTTGCTGATAAAACAAAGAAACAGTTAAGAGAATATGATTTATTTGGGAGATATGGTGGCGATGAATTTGCGATTTTACTTCCTGGTTCTGATAAAAATGATTCCTATAACATTGCAGAGAGAATAAGAAAGGCCATTGAAGAAAGTTCAATTAATGAATGTGTTACAATAAAATACACAGTAAGTATAGGAATAATTTCTATGATCCCAGATGAAAAAACAGATATTGCTATGCTTTGTAAACTAAGTGATAAAGCTCTTTATCAAGCAAAAGCCAATGGCCGTAATTGTGTTGTAATAGCTAATTAAATACACCATAATATTTAAATATCCTAATCTTTAAAAATGAAATTAATATTGAGAATTTTGCATTGCTGAAGTATAAATGAGGTTGTAAATAAAATAGCTTTATATTGATATAAATTATATAATTAAGTTATCCTTGGAGAAATTTAAACAATGGATAAGAAAATAGATCAAAGGTGGTACTATATGAGAAATTTAAAAATGACAATTCAGTATGACGGGAGCAGATATAAGGGCTGGCAGAAACAAAAATATGGTGAATCAACTATACAATATAAAATAGAAAATGTATTATCAAAAATGACTGGTGAAGATATTCAAGTAATAGGCTGCGGAAGAACTGATGCAGGAGTTCATGCTGAAAATTATATAGCAAATTTTCATACTAATTGTGAGCTTACTACAAACACTATGTTAGATTATTTATATGAATTTTTACCTGAAGATATAATAGTAAAGTCTATTGAAGATACTGAAGAAAGATTTCATGCCAGATATAATGCTAAATCAAAAACTTATGTATATAGAATAAATAATAATAAATTTAGAGATGTATTCACTAGAAAGTATGTTTATCATACTGATGAAAAGCTTAATTTAAATGAAATGAGAAATGCAGCAGAAATTTTAATTGGAACTCATGATTTTAAGAGTTTTACCAATTTAAAACCTAATAGTAAATCTACCATTAAAATTATAAATTATATAAATATATTAGAAAAAGATAACATCATAGAAATAGAAGTAAATGGAGATGGATTTTTACTTAATATGGTGAGAATTATTGTAGGAACTCTTTTGGAAGTAGGTAAAGGTAAAATTAAGTCTGTGGATATGGAAAAAATATTAAATAAGAGAAAAAGAGAAGAATACGGTCCAATAGCTCAGGCAAAAGGGTTATACCTGAAAAATGTTCAATATTAATTTGTATAAACAGAATTCTTGGTATACTTAAATAGATTACAGCAAATGTTTATGGCTGGTATTTTTATGATAATAGAAGGTGTTTCTTTAAATTTAATTCAGTAAGTATTTCAGGAAATCCCTGATAAGGATAATTCTATTTGCAAATATGAGATATCAATGGTTAAAGGATTTACTTACTGAATTTAGATTTTAATAGATCAGTTATGTGAAAATATAAATTTTACATTTGTATAAAATCTAAATAATTATTTAACAATATTTTGTATACTTTCATAATAGTAGGCAAATTAAAATGAAATTTTAATTTTTATAAAAGTAATGGATAAAATAATTTAGAGTATTTTACAGCTATAAATTATTTTGCTAAAAAAATAACTATTATTGAAATCGTTAGAATATAATGATAATATAAAAGTAACAAGTAATATTTTGGTAATAATTTAAAAAAGGGGATGCATAAATAGTTATGTAACATTTTTTCCTTAGCTATTATTTTTATTTTTTGCAAAAGTATAATTTTTATAAAATGAAAACGTTTTAAATAATTTATCCGATGACTACCATCCGTAATCCTCCCATCGCACTATGTGAAAGTGGGAGATAAGGTCTGCTACGTCTCTGGATAACGATTTCTAAGTATCGAAAATACCGATACTAAGAACTCTGTTTATCATATTCTTTATGTAAATTATAAGAATAGTAAAGAAAAAGGATAAAATATATTTTCCTGTAATGAGGATATTTATGGGTATATGTTCTGCCTGTGGAAATCTAAGGCTAAATAAAAAGCGACATAGTCGCTTTTTTTATGGCGTTGAAGAAGTTATAGGATAAAATATATTAATCATATTATTGGCTGCAGCATTCTGCAGCATAATAAATAGGGGGAGAAATTTATGAATATTTACGTAATATCTTTTATTGCTCTGATTCCAATTGTATGGTTAATGATTTCCTTAGTAGTATTAAAAATGCCAGGACACAAAACCTGTCCGGTTACATTACTTATAACTATAATTTTAGCAGTCATTGTCTGGAAAATGCCTTTAGCACAATCAATAACTGCATCTTTAGAAGGAGCTGCAATGGCAATATGGCCTATAATGCTTGTAATAATTGCTGCTGTGTTTACTTATAATCTATCTGTTTATACAAAAAGTATGGATGTAATCAAAAAGATGATGACTAGCATTACCACGGATAAAAGAATTTTAGTTCTCATTCTTGCCTGGGGCTTTGGTGGATTTCTTGAAGCTATTGCAGGGTTTGGAACATCAGTAGCTATACCTGCCAGTATAATGGCAGCACTTGGATTTGACCCAATATTTGCGGCAATTATATGTCTAATTGCAAATACAACACCTACAGCTTTTGGAGCCATAGGACTTCCTGTTTCTACACTTGCTAAGATAACTAATATAGATGTAAATACATTAAGCTATGCAGTTGGAATACAGCTAACACTATTAATTATTATAGTTCCAATAATTTTAGTCATGCTTACAGGTAAAAGTATGAAGTCTATAAAAGGAGTATTTTTAATATCTTTAGCTTCAGGACTTTCTTTTGCAATACCAGAAGTTGTAGCAGCTAAATATTTGGGAGCAGAATTACCAGCAATACTAGGTTCGGTTATTTGTCTAGTAGTTACTATAGCTATGGCTAAAATATTCTATAAATCCTCTTCAGCAAAAGAAGTTGAAAAAGTATCTCCTAAACAGGCATTTTTGGCATGGACTCCGTTTATTTTAATTTTTATATTTATTATCTTTACAAGCTCTTTATTTAAGCCAATAAGTGGCGCATTATCAAACATACAGACATCAGCTCAGATTTATACAGGAGCTAGTGCTAAACCATACTCATTTCTGTGGATTGCAAATCCTGGTACATTAATTATCATAGCAACCTTTATTGGTGGATTAATTCAGGGTACTAGCTTTAAAGAAATAGTAAACGTTTTTATAAATACAATTAGACAGATGAGTAAATCTACAATCACTATAGTTTCAATATTGGCATTGGCAAAAGTTATGGGGTACTCTGGAATGGTAAAATCTATAGCTGTTGTTTTGGTGTCAGGAACGGGAAAATTTTATCCAATGATAGCTCCTTTAATTGGTGCACTTGGAACTTTTGTAACTGGAAGCGATACTTCAGCTAATGTTTTATTTGGTGGACTTCAGGTTGAAATGGCAAAATCTTTGGGACTAAATCCATATTGGCTTGCAGCAGCTAATACAGGTGGTGCAACTGCTGGAAAGATGATATCACCTCAAAGTATAGCCGTAGCAACAGCTGCTACAGGTCTTGCTGGAAAGGAAGGAAAAATATTAAATTCAACACTAAAATTTTGTATAGCTTATGTGGTGGTTTTAGGAGTGTTTGCATATTTTATGGCACCGGTATTTGGATTTTGAGATAAAATTATTATAGTTTACGTGGAGGACATGCAGAGCCTTATGTTATGGGCGGTGGAACTTATTCCAGGGTATTACCGGAAGGCATTACTTTTGGACCTGGTTTTCCAAATATTAAAAAGCATGGTGCAGATTTTCTGCCAGATGGCCATGGAGGTTCACATGGGACGGATAAGGCATTGCATATACCTTCATTGTTAGAGGCAATAAAAATTTATCCGATGACTACCCACTCTAATACTCCCATCGCACTCTGTGAAAGCGATTCACAGAAAATCGAAGATTTTTGTTCTCTGCTTTTCTTCAAAGTGGGAGTAAAGAGTGGCTACGTCCCTGGATAACGATTTACCCTAAAGGACAACGATTTCTAAGTATCAAAAATACTGATACTAAGAACTCTGTTAGTAAGCATCAGAGGTCATAAACAAAAACTCCACCTGATGCCAAGAACTCTGTTTATGTACTCTCAATAGTTAGGTTAGATACATTGATATAAAACAAAAAAGCATTTAATCTTTTTTTATGTTAGATTAAGTGCTTTTTATTTTCATGTATTCAGTTGAAAATTATTGATATTTTATTCATGTTAATATACGTTTCTGGAATGGTATAATTATTGTTTTATAGTATAATTATAATAAATTTATCCGATGACTACCCACTCTAATACTCCCATCTTATTCAAGTGGGAGTAAAGAATGGCTACGTCCCTGGATAACGACTTACCCTAAAGGACAACGATTTCTAAGTATCAAAAACCGATACTAAGAACTCTGTTAGTAAGCATCAGATGGAATAAAAACTCCACCTGATGCCAAGAATTCTGTTTATATATGGACTAATATACACAAAATATATTTGAAAGGAATTAAAAAAATGATATGGATAATTGCACCAGCTAAAAGTATGAATGGATCTAAAAAGATAGCTGCCGATTTGTATACTAAGCCTGTATTCATTAAAGAAGCTAATACTTTAATTAAAGAACTTAAAAAATATGATCCTACAGAGCTTTCTAGCTTAATGAGAATAAGTGATAAATTGTCAGAATTAAATATTGTAAGATATCATAAATGGAAAAGTGACCATAATATAGATAATTCAAAACAAGCTATAGCTTATTATGATGGTGAAGTTTATAAACAGATAAATTCAGAAAATTTAAGTAGTGATGAATTAAAGTTTATGCAGCAGCATTTGAGGATTTTATCTGGATTGTATGGAGTAGTTAGACCATTAGATATTATACAGCCTTATAGATTAGAGATGGGAATTAAATTAAAAAATAATAAAAGCAATAATTTATATGATTTCTGGAGGGATAAAATTACAGAGTATCTAAATGAAGAAATAAAAAATCAAAAAGATAAGAGTTTAATAAATTTATCTTCTAAAGAGTATTCACAAGTTGTAGATATAAATAATTTTAATGGGAAAATTGTCAATATAATTTTTAAAGAATATAGAAATGGAACATATAAAATCATTTCTTTTAATGCTAAAAGAGCTAGAGGACTTATGGTAAGATATATAACAGAAAATTATATCGATAATAGAGAGGGGATAAAGGATTTTGATTACGGATATAGTTATAGTGAAGAATTATCTACAGATTTGAATTGGATATTTTTAAAAGATATGATATAAGATAATTAATGTAATAAAGGGAAAACATTTTATTTACACAATATTTGTGTATGAATGGGGGTAACAAAAGATGGATATTCAAAAACAAAAGAATTTTATCATAAGACTAACTTATATACTTGTAATAATTGGACTTATATTTGCTGTATTAAAATATGTAATTCCAGTATTTATACCATTTATAATCGGATTTTTTATTTCTTTGCTTTTAAAACCCGCTATAAATTATATTACAGAAAAAGGTAATATAAAGCGGAATAAGGTCTCCATTATTGTTTTAATAATTTTTTATTCAATATTTTTTATATTAATTGGTTTGTTTGGAGTAAAAATATTTACATCTATAAAGGAAATTTTTAATAATTTACCTGGATTTTATATTAATACTGTAGAGCCAATATTAAAGGAAGGGGTAGTATGGCTTAGAAAAACTGTTCCACAAACGGATACCTGGTTATCTAATGGATTTCAGAGCATGAATGATTCTATTCTATCATTTGTTAAATCTATGTCTTCAACTGTTGTAAAAGCTATTGTCAGTGTTGCAGGGAGGATACCATCTTTTTTTATAAAATTTTTATTTACTATTGTTTCATCCTTCTTTTTTACCATTGATTATTACAAGATAACTAGATTCATATTAAGACAGTTTTTAGAAAAAAATCAGAATATTATAATAAATATCAAAAAAAATGGTATTGATACAATTTTCAAATTTATAAGGGCCTATGCTATTTTAATTACAATTACATTTATAGAATTGTCTATAGGCTTATCTATATTAAAAATATCAAATTCCATATTAATTGCGGCACTAATTGCAATAATTGATATACTGCCAATTTTAGGTACAGGAGGAATACTACTGCCTTGGGCAATTATATCTATTATTACAGGTAATATAGGTTTAGCCATTGGTTTAGTTAGTCTTTATTTACTTATTCTGATAATTAGACAGGTATTAGAACCTAAAATAGTGGGTAATCAAATAGGACTTCATCCAATTGTTACATTAATATGCATGTTTGTTGGTGCACAGCTTTTAGGGTTCATTGGATTATTCCTTTTGCCAATTTTAGTAACTATATTAAAGAAAATGAATGATGAAGGAGTAATACGTATTTTTAAATGACTTACTGCTTGGCTATTCTATTATAATAAAGAGTACTAATATAGATTAATTAGTAGAAACTTGTGCCCCAGCTAGTTTATAGAATTATTAGAAAAGAGAGAAAGATTGGAAAATGCTATTGAAAAATAATGATAATATGATAAAATATATATAATTAATATTATATAATAATTAATATTATGTAAATATAAATATTTGGATATATTACCTATATGATTAAATTGTAAGAGGGAGGGAAATTACATGTCACATATTATTTTCTATACTAAACCAGGCTGCAAGGGAGGATTACGACAGAAGGCTTTACTTACATCATCAGGACATGTTGTAGAGGAACGTTCTATTTTAGCTGAAAAATGGACCACTGATAGACTTTATGCTTATCTAAAAGGACTTGATATTAAAGAATGGTATAATAAAAATGCCACTGCAGTTAAAGCAGGAACTGTAATACCGGGGGCTTTGCCATCTAAAGAAGCATTGGAACTTTTGTGCAGTGATCCATTGTTAATTACACGACCACTTATGAAAATTGATGATAAGCTTATAGCAGGATTCGATACAGAATGTCTTGATAAACTAATTGGATTGAGTAATGTTCCTGATGAAGACTTAACTCAATGTCAAAGTCATTCTAAAATTAATATTTGTGAATCTGCTGAGAATTAAGTTTATAGCAGTTGAAACAATAAATATTACAATAATTAGTTAAATTATGAAAATGAAGAGTTAAATAATATAATTAAATTTATTATGATAATTAAGTACAGCGGCAGCATTCAATCGTGGTATAGGTTGAATGCTTTTATATTTTATATTTAATTGCAAAATATGTAATTGAATATAAAATATAATCATATTAAAAATATAATATAAATTTTTTGTGACTTCTTACTATTATTTGTAATCCTATGTTATAATTAAGGCGATTTATAAAAAATGGACTTATCTAACTAATAATTGCCTTTTGGCAGGATGGAGAGAATTATTATGAAACTTGAGAAAAAAAACAAAGTTGAAAAATCAAAAAAAGTAGTTAGTTCTATTATTTTGTATGTTGCTGCTGTTTTTGTAGCTCTTATTGGAGTTGGACTGTTAGTGGAAAATATTGTGGTGTATAATATCACATTAGCTCACTATTTGACTCAAGGATATAGTGCTGCTACTGTTAAACAACAATTGATTCTATCGCAATTGTTGCCATCAATACTTAGTTCAATTGGAATTTATGGAGGTATAGCGTTTATATTAGTAGCTGCGGCTATAATTAACACAAAACTTTCAAAACAGATAACTAAGGATGAAGTTTTGAATAAAGTTGATGAAGAAAATATATTGGAAAATGATATTGTAAAAAAAGAAGATCTAGGAACTTGTTAAAAAGCTGAAATTATTTAAAGTTTTAAATAAAAATGTAGACATTTATTGTCTGCATTTTTTATTTAGTAAGTAATGGTATCAATGAATCTTACTTAGTGGGAGTTTGTATTCCCACTAAGTTTAGATGAATTATACGGGAACGTGTGGCTGTTATCTCCACCTTTAGGAGGTGAAGTGTTACAGCTACTAGTTATCGGATAAAAATAGGATATGTGTACTATTTATGAAAAAAGCAGTATAATATTGGTAAATACTATATTAAATATAATTAATATATGTCTATCTGGAGGAATAATTTTGGATAATTTAATTTTTAGCTTTAATACAATAATACCAATATTTTTAGTTATGGCAGTTGGGTATTTTTCAAAAGAAATAGGACTTATTGATGAGAAATTTATAAATACAGCTGTAAAATTTAATTTTAAAGTGGGTTTATCTACACTTCTTTTTTATGAAATATACTCTGCGCAGGTAGGTAAATCCTTTAATAGTAAACTATTGATTTTTGCCTTTTTAAGTATAGTCATTTCTGTAGTGGTATTGTGTATAATGATTCCAATATTCATAAAGGATAAAAAGAGAGCTTCGGCTATGATACATACAATCTATAGAAGTAATTTTGTATTGCTTGGAATTCCTATTGGAATAAATATGCTTGGAAAATCTAATCTAGAATATGTAGCACTTTTATTGCCAGTGGCTATCCCTACATATAATTTTTTAGCTGTTGTAATTTTAGCTGTTTTTGATGAAAATGGTGACATAAATATAAAAGAAAAGATTAAATTTACTATAATGGGTATAATAAAGAATCCGCTTATAATTGCTTCAGTTATAGCTATTTTAATGAAAGCTTGTTCTTTAAAGTTACCAATGTTTATAGATAAATCTGTATCGGAGGTTGCATCATTGGGTACACCCTTAGCACTTATTACCTTGGGAGCACAGTTGAAATTTAAGAGTGTAGTAAAAAACTTAAGGTATTCATTAATTGCTACCCTTGGAAGACTTGTGATTTTACCTTGCCTATTAGTTATTATTTCAATTTTAATGGGTTTTAGAGGAAATGAATTGGCATCATTATTTATATTATTTTCCGCACCTACTGCAGTTTCTTCCTATATTATGGCTAGGGAAATGAACTCAGATTATAGACTTACAGGAGACGTGGTTATTTTATCAACTTTTTTTTCTATGTTTACAATTTTTATAGGTATATATGTATTAAAATCTTTTTCTTTTATCTAAGTTTTTTATTTTATCCGATGACTACCATCCGTAATACTCCCATCGCACTCTGTGAAAGCGATTCACACAAAATCGAAGATTTTGGTTCTCTGCTTTTCTATCAAAGTGGCAGATAACGGTTGCTACGCCCCTGGATAATGACTTCTAAGTTTCAGGTGGAGAAAAAAACTCCACCTGAAACAAAGAATTCTGTTTATAAACAATTAAATCTGATAAAAGAATCACAAAATATAGTGAATTTTAGGGCTCTAAAGTAAATAATCAAATTTTTATAGTGCTTACTGATTGTTAAATAATAATTATTAACAAAAAAATAATATTATTTATGGGCTGAATAATATTTTCAATAATAAAATGTATATACTTGTTATGTTTATTTAAGGTATGTGAAAGTAGATGGCAAGTGAAAGTATGATGTCTTATATTAAAAAATAGCTGAAAATCAAATTTTCAGCTATTCTTATGAGAAACTCTATTTTTTATACATGGTTAAAGTACTAATATTTAATATAAACCAAGTTTATCATCTGAAATATTTATAAATATATTTTTGGTCTGAGTGTAGGCATCGAGAATGGATTTATAGGTTTCTCTTCCTATTCCGGACTTCTTATAACCACCGAAAGGAGCACCTGCAGGTAACTGATTGTAAGTATTAACCCACATTCTACCTGTTTCCACTGCTTTAGCAACTCTTAAAGCTTTATTTATATTTGTTGTCCATACTGCTCCTCCAAGACCATATTCAGAGTCATTTGCCAGTTTAATAACTTCTTCTTCGTCTTTAAATTTTATTACTGTAGCTACAGGTCCGAAGATTTCCTCCTGAGCTATTCTCATGTCATTTTTAGCATCTGCAATAAGTGTTGGTTTAATGAATTCACCAGAACCTAGTTCACCTTCATTAATCTTATAGCCTCCAGTTATAAGGGTTGCACCTTCTTCTTTACCTATTTCTACATAGTTTAATATTTTTTCTAACTGTCCATGATTTACTTGTGCACCCATTTGAGTTTCACTGTCCCATGGCAGACCTACTTTTACTTTCTCAAAGGCTTCTTTTAAAGCAGAAAGAAATTTATCATATATGCCTTCCTGAACAAATAATCTAGAACCTGCACAGCAAACCTGACCTTGATTAAAAAGTATTCCTAACTGTGCACCTTCAATGGCTTTTTCAAAAGGAGCATCATCAAAGAATATATTTGCAGACTTACCGCCAAGTTCAAGAGTAGCTGGTATAAGTTTATTTGCAGCTTCTTTTGCCACTTCATAACCTATTTCTGTAGAGCCTGTAAAGGCAAGTTTGCTGAAACCCTGGTGTTTAAGCATATAATCACCGGATTTAGAACCCTTTCCAGTAATCAAATTCAATACACCTGCTGGGAGTATATTGCCAATAAGTTTTACAAGTTCTAAAAGACTTAAAGAAGTAGAAGAAGAAGGATGTATGACTATAGTATCACCAGCTGCTAGTGCAGGGGCGATTTTCCAGGCTGCCATAAGTATTGGAAAATTCCATGGAATAACCTGACCAACGACACCAATAGGCTCCTTTAAAACAATACTCAATGTATTCTTATCAATGTCCTGAGCAGTTCCTTCCTCAGTTCTTATGGCTGCTGCAAAATATCTAAAATGATCTGCACTGGCTGGCACATCAACATTAAGAGTTTCTCTCAATGGTTTACCGTTATCCAGGGTTTCTACTAAAGCCAGATGTTCTGCATTTTCTTCAATTAAATCAGCAATTTTTAGAAGAAGTTTACTTCTTTCCTCACGGCCTACTGTTTTCCATTCATGAAAAGCTTTCCAAGCTGCATTTACAGCTTTATCTACATCATCATTAGTTGCATCCACGAATTCAGCTAAAAATTTACCGTTTGCAGGGTTATAACTCTTTATTGTATTGTTTTCAGTACTGTCAATCCATTTACCATCTATATATAGTTTGTAAGCGCTGTCAACTGCATTTTCAATATTTTTATTTTCTTTTAATACCATAATAAAACCACCCCATTTAAGTTTTAATAGTTTATAAATTTATCATAGCACTATTGTTTCAAATGTCAAATAGAAGTAATTTTGTTAAAATATTATCAATTTTTGCGGTTTTATATAAGCTATAATTTACAGTATGATTATCTGATTTAACAAACATCTTAATAGTTGGAGTAATGAGTGGCTATGTCCCTGGATAAAGAGTTCTAAGTATCGAAAATACCGATACTTAGAACTCGGTTTATGGATTAGGTTACGTAAAAATAATTAAATTTTTTGTAAATAATTTTTGATTTATTACCAGAGTTTTATTATACTGTTCTATATGATAGGATTTAAATTGTGTAACATATGAAAATGCTTACAAAAAACAATTTTAAATCATTTTTACATCTCATGAAGTTTTACATTTAGGGGGATTTTTATGAATAGTATCAATAGTCAATTTTTAATTTCAATGCTTATTATAGTATTGGGCTACCTTTGTAAAAGATTAAATATAGTTAAGGAGGAAGACGGTGAAGGACTTGCAAGAATTGTAATTAATGTTACACTGCCCTGTCTTATTATAAATACTTTTAGCACTTTAAAAGTTGAACCTTCTCTTGTTAAGTTAACCTTTATAAATATGTTATATGGATTTTCTATGACGGGAATTGGTTTATATGTATTTAGGAAAAAAAAGAGAAGAATAAAAGGAGTTCTTCTTATGCTGCTACCTGCTTTTAATATAGGACTTTTTGCTTACCCGTTGGTTCAGGCAATTTGGGGACATGAAGGTGTAAAATATTTTGGTATGTTTGATTTGGGAAATTCTTTTATAATATTTGGATTATGTTATATTATTGCAAGTTATTTTTCAGATGAAGCTGGGAAACTGGATATTAAAGAGACAGCAGGCAAAGTGTTTAAATCAATACCGTTAGTTACATATATCATTGCAGTAGTTATAAATATCCTAGGGTTACATTTGCCAAAGATGGCTATCGATTTTTCCAGCGCCATATCTAAAGCCAATATGCCAATGTCATTATTACTTTTGGGAATATATTTAAGCTTTAAATTTGATTTACGACAATTTAAAGATATTGCCTCAGTGTTGGCTTTAAGATACATCATAGGTTTTACAGTTGGAATATTATTTTTTATACTTTCACCTTTTGATAAGATGTCTAAATATACTCTACTTATTGGATTTATTTTGCCAACAGCTTCAGCAATCATACCTTTTTCAATAGAATTTAATTACGACCAAAAATTTATAGGAATATTATCAAATATGACTATATTAATAAGTTTTGTATTAGTGTGGCTTATAGTTGGGTTAACAACCTAATTTATAATGTACATATTGTAATAAAATAGCTTTACATATACATTAACGTGATATCCATTTTGTTCCTATAGAGGTTTGGAGATGGATATCACATTAGATTAAATACAATATAATATTATCAGGCTTGTGAATTAAAAATTAAGCTTGATAGCGCTTGCAATTAAAGGAATAAAGAATACGTTTTTAAATTATTTTTTTGGAGTAAATTCTGCAGAAACATTTTTTATAAGAGTATCATTGTTTTGGGAATCTTTGTTTATATAATTAGCTTTAGCATTAGAAGCATTTGCAGAATTTCCTATATCTATGTCACCTTTATAAAGTACACGGCTTCCCCAGTAAATATTACCTTCCACAATATAAGTGTATTTACCAGGCTTAACAGCAGCACCTTTTTCATCTTTGCAGTCCCAAGTAAGATTAATATTTCCAGGACTTTGAGTTGCTCCACTAACAGTATCAATCTCATTTTTTGTGGCATTTTTCCATCCTGCTTTTGAAACCCATTCTGTAAGAGCTTCTGGTCTTTGCTTGTAACCACCATCGGCGGTATATTTACTGGCATAGAGTGATCTAATATAGTTGCCCTGAGAATCTTCTATCCACACAGCTACTTGATTACTAGCTAGTTTACGTATGTAGTTAAGATTATATTTAATTTTTACAGAACCTGGAGTCTGTTCAGAGGAGCTACTGCTATAAGAAGTGCCTCCATTTGTTTTAACACTGTTATTTGGAATACTGGAACTATTAGAGATGTTATTCTTTTTTACACTGCATCCGCTTAGAAATACCAACATACCCATAGATAAAGCTAAAGTTTTAATTTCTGATTTTTTCATACTTATACCTCCCACTATGTAATTATCCGATTTAAAAATCGTCTATTAGAAATGTTAATCAAGAGTATAATTTTCATTGTAACTTATATAGCAATAAATTTATCAAAGAATCTTACTTGATGGGAATCTGTACTCCCAGCAAGTTTAGATGAATTAAGGGACGTGTCGCTGTTATCGGATAAAGTTTACATATGTAAATCTATTCTTATAGTAAACTTATTGGTTAAATAAGTCAAATTGCTTTTGAAAAATTAAAATTTATATGTATTAACAGTATTTTGTATTTAATAAGAAAAAATATTTCAATATTAAAATATTTTCACCACAATAACATAAACATATTGAGATATAAGTAAAATGCATGCATATTTAGAAGGATAAAATTGCAAGATTTATGCCTATTATAGATATGCATTAAGTTTTGATAAAAGTAAAATTCACACAATATTAAAATAATCAAGTATAATGAAAATCACTGAAAGTGGGATTTAAGAATTCATTATATTTTATTCTCATGACATTTTTTAATAAAAAGTAGTATAATTATCAATAAATATTATAGTGTTTATTTATGAAAAAACTAATAAAGTAAATAAAAACTTGCTTAGATTTTTAAAGATAAATAATGCAATTAAATAACATATATATATATATTTAGTTGATTATTTATTGAAAGGGCTTAAATAATTAAAAAATTTGAAGGAAAGGGTGAGAATATGTATGATGTAGCAGTTATAGGTGCTGGTATTGTGGGTGCTTCTATAGCTAGAGAACTTTCAAAGTACAATGTATCCATTGCAATTGTGGAGAAAAATAGCGATGTATCTAATGGAACAACAGGTTCAAATTGTTGTAATATTTATGAGCCGTTTCGTCAGCCTGTGGGAAGCCTAAATCAAAAATTGCTTATAAGGGGAAATGAAATATATGATGAAATATGTGAGGAACTAGAGGTTCCCTTTAAGAGAATGGGTTCCCTTACAGTAGGTTTTGATGAAGAGGATAGGGAAAAGATAGAAAATATGTATGCTAAAGCTGTTAAAAGTAATGCTCAAGGAGTACGTATAGTAAATAGAGAGGAAATTGCTGAACTGGAACCAAATATAGATTCGAAGTTTGAGTTTGGATTTTATTCTCCAAATTGTGGCTGCCTGTGGCCTTTTCAAATGGTAGTTGCCTTAGTTGAAAACGCTATGGACAACGGAGCTGAATTATTTCTCAATAGTGAAGTAGAGGATATAGAAAAGTTACATAAAGGGTTCAAAGTAATTGCAAAAAATAATATTATAGAGGCAAAGTGTATAATAAACTGTGCTGGACTTTATGCAGATAAGATAAACAATTCTTTGGCAGAGAATTCTAAGTTTAATATTGTTCCTAAGAAAGCACAATTTATTGTATTTAATGAGAATATTGGACCTATGTTTAAACATCTTGTAAATAGGTGTCCAAAAGAAGGGGACAGAGGACTTAATATTTTGCCTACTGTAGGAGGAAATATTATGATGGGGCCGGTGTTTGAATCAGCAGCTGGTAAGGAATCTTTTGAAACTTCTGCAGATAAAATTGAAATCTTAAAGAAAAAGATGTCTAGATTAAGTGATAAAATACCCTTTGACAAAATTATCAGATGCTTTTCTGGATTAAATGGAAAAGAAGAAAGTGGAAGAGTTATTTTAGGGGAATCAGAGGAAGTTAAGGGATTTATAAATGCAGCCAGTGTAGACCAGGGTATAACCTGTGCTCCAGCTATTGCAGAAATGATAGCAGACATGGTTAAACATGTGTTTGAAAGAGATTATGAAGCCATAACACAAAAAACAGATTTTAACCCTAAAAGAAGAAAAATTTATAGATTTAAAGAGCTTAATGACAATGAAAAAGAAGAGATTATCAAAAAAGACCCCAAATATGGACGAGTAATATGCCGTTGTGAGATGATTACAGAAGGTGAAATAGTAGACGCTATACATAGAAATTGTGGAGCAACTACAGTTAAGGGTGTAAAAAATCGAACAAAAGCTCTTATGGGTGAATGTCAAGGAAGTTTTTGTGAACCTAAGATTCTTGAGATTTTGTCTAGAGAACTTGGAAAAAGTATGAGTGAAATTGAATATGACAATAAAGGTTCATATATCTTATTGAATGACAGTCTAATTTAGTGAGAACTTTTATTTTGAAGTCTCTATTTAGGCATATTCAAATAGATAACTAGTTTGACTTACTATTTATTTTCATATGTCTTATAGATGGAATTTAAAGATTAAGGGAGTGGGTATATCTTGAAGAATTATGATATTGTAATTATAGGTGGTGGCCCTGCAGGACTTGCCTCAGCTGTGGAAGCTAAAAATAATGGAATTGATAGTGTGCTTATTATTGAAAGAGAACAGGAATTAGGTGGAGTACTTAGACAATGTGTACACAGCGGATTTGGTATCCATATATTTAAAGAGGAGCTTACAGGTCCTGAATATGCAGAAATATTTATCAGTAAGGTCAATGAACTAGGAATAGAGTACAAGCTAGATGCTATGGTATTAAGTATTGACAAGGAAAAGAATATAACTGCCAGCAGTGAAAAAGACGGTTTTATAAAAATTAAAGCCAAAGCAATAATTTTAGCCACAGGCTGCATGGAAAGAGTTAGAGATTCTATAGGAATTTTTGGAAAGCGACCTTCAGGTGTATTTACGGCAGGAACAGCTCAAAAACTTATTAATATAGATGGGTATATGGTTGGTAAAAAGGTAATTATTTTGGGAGCTGGAGATATAGGGCTTATAATGGCTCGCAGAATGAAATTAGAAGGTGCAGAGGTTATTGGTGTAATTGAAAAATCTGATTCACCAGGAGGTTCCTACAGAAATGTTATTCAGTGTCTTTCTGATTTTAACATTCCACTTTTATTAAAGCATACTATTACAAACATATATGGCAAAGAAAGAGTGGAAGCAGTTAGTGTATGTGAGGTAGATGAAAATGGCATTTCAATACTGGAAACAGAGAAAAAATATGAATGTGACACAGTGCTTTTGTCTGCAGGTTTGATACCGGAAATAGAACTTGCAAAGAATGCTGGTATTGAAATTGGAACAAAAGGTGGAATAAAAATAAATGATTTAAATGAAACCAGTGAAAAAGGAATTTTTGCCTGTGGGAATGTAGTACAAGTACATGATTTGGTGGATAATGTAACTAAAGAGGCGGAAAAAGCAGGAATAAATGCTGCTCTCTATGTGAGGTCTAATTAAAGTTTTTAAATATGTTTTAAGGAGGTAATGTCATGATAAATAAATTAATATGTACAGTTTGTCCCACTGCTTGTAAGATAAGTATTACAGAAAGTAAAGAGGGTAGTTTTCAGGTTACTGGTAATAGATGCGAAAGAGGAAAAAGCTATGCTATTCAAGAAATTGAAAATCCAGTGAGAATATTTACTACTACTATAAATATAAAGGGAGGAAATATAAAAAGACTTCCCGTAAGAAGTAAAGAACCTGTTTCAAAAAGTATTGTCACAGAGCTTGTTAAACCGGTTAAGGAGGTTGAAATAAATGCACCTGTCAAAAAGGGTGATATAATCATTGAAAATATTTTGGGTTTAGGTATAGATATTATAGCTTCAAGAAGTGTGAAGGATAAAAGTGAAATATAGATTAATTTAGTATTGACCATATTACTATACTAATTTGCAGCAAATAAAAGCTATAGGGAATTTTAATTAATCTCTATAGCCTTTGTTTTATAATATTTAATTTTTATCCAGTAAAAACATATATATATTTTATTGAGGATAATTTAAAGTTTCATCAGTAATTTTTAAAAGCACTTCATTAAGATATTTTTTTGCTACATATTTAGCCATAGGAAGATTCATATCAAGATAATTTCCACAGTCTCTAGCAGCAGCACCTGGGATTTCTCCTTCATAATCTGCTACGAATTTAAATAAATTAATTAATAGATCTACTATGTCCTTTGATTCATAATCTCCGGCAAGTATTAAATAAAAACCTGTTCTGCAACCCATTGGTCCAAAATAAATAGTCTTTGCTGAAATATCTTTGTCATTTCTTAAATAAGTAGCAGCTAAATGCTCTATTGCGTGAATCTCGGCAGTATTTAGTACTGGTTCAAGATTAGGTGTTGTAAATCTTAAATCAAAAGTAGTGATAATATTTTCACCAATAGTATCTTTTCTTGAAACATATACCCCTGGCTTTAATTTTAAATGATTAACTGTAAAACTTGCTATTTTTTCCATTTTATATTTCCCCCTCATAACTTGAGATATAATTTTGTTTATTTAAATAAATCATAGTTATTTTACTTTTGAAATGCTGATAATATTATATCAAAAAAATAATTATCTTACAATTTTACCTTGGAATAATAATGTGATATAAGTATGTTTATTATATACCAATAAACATATAGGTACAATAGGTATAAAGAGTTATAAATTGAAAACTGAGAATGTAGATGCTAAAATAATATTATTTAATAATAAATTAGAAGGGTAGAGTTATATGTTAAATAAGAAGAAATTAACAGGTCTTGGAATTGGAATAATTGTAATAATTATCATATTGGTACTTATTGCGTTGATAAGTCCTGTAAGATCAATAGCATGGAATAGTAGCAACATCAGTTCAAATACTAAAGACAATTTTTTCAAATCACTGGATACAATACAATTCGATAGACAGGATAATAATCTAAATATCGGTTTTTCATTAACTGAAAAAGATTTAAATAATCTTTTATATGGGGCTATAAAAGATAAAATAAAGGTTAATGCAATGGAAACGGATATAAATACAGATAGTATAAGCATATATATCAATTCTTATATATTTAATAAAATCTCAACACAATACATGTTAGAATTTGTACCATTTACAAGTGGAGACAAGTTAGTATTAAATTTAAAGAGTGCTAAGATAGGACGTATTCCCATACCTAAAAATTTAGTGTTGAATAGATTAAAAAAGAATAATTTAAATTATATGACAATTAATAATACTAATAATTCTATTAATATTGATGGAAAAATTCTTGAGCCCTTTAAAATCAGCAGCTTTAAGTTGGAAGGTGATAAGTTAAGATTTAATTTAACTTACTCAATAAAATCATTACAAGATATAAAAAATTTATTTTCATATGGAATACCAGATAATATTAGAGCCTATGCCGAAAATTTATTTAAATAAAATTAAAGAGGGAGTTCCATATAGCAAGAATATAGAAATATTATCATTACTGATAATTTAACAGCATTAATCTTATTCTTCATGAATATATATTTAATAAGATTTACTTTAGTAAGAAATGTTGATTAGAGTATAAGTGAGTTTTATCCGATGACTACCATCCGTAATACTCCCAACTTCTATCAAAGTGGGAGAT
>NZ_JBDNRK010000071.1:0-19311 GCF_047718555.1 Clostridium sp.
TCTCCCACTTTGATAGAAGATGGGAGTATTACGGATGGTAGTCATCGGATAAACAAGATACCTATAAAAAATAAGCATCTCGCAGATATTTCTTAAACTATTTCCATGCCTACATCCTTTATCATCTTTATATCATCTACAATCTTGTTTCCCACGGTAGTAAGATAATTTCCTGAAATAGTAGCATTTGCACCTGCTCTAAGACAATCTTGGCCATCTTTAGATATAAGACTTCTTCCTCCTGCCAGCCTTATTTGACTTTTGGGATTTATAAATCTAAATACTGCTATGGTTCTAAGTATTTCTTCATCGGTAAGTCTTTTAGCATTCTCAAGGGGGGTTCCCTTTACAGGACTCAGCACATTTACAGGTATAGAATATACCTGAAGTTTTTGAAGATCCATAGCCATTTCTATTCTGTCTTCCATAGTTTCTCCCATGCCAATGATTCCACCGGAGCAGACTCTAAGTCCAGCTGCTTTTGCTGCTTTTATGGTGTCTATTCTCTCTTCATAGCTGTGAGTTGTACATATATCCTTATAGTAATCCCTGCTGGTTTCAAGATTATGATGATACATTGTTATTCCCACTGCCTTAAGTTCTTCCAGCTGTTCTCTATTTATAATTCCAAGGGAGGCACAAAGATCCATCTTTACTTCATCTCTCAAGGTGCTGTATATTTTCACAGCTTTCTTAAATTCTTTTCCAGTTAAAGCTCTTCCACTAGTAACCAGTGAAAACCTGTTTACTCCCTCTCTTTCATTTTCCTTTGCAAGCTCCACTGCTTCTCTTGTATCCACCAATCCATATTCCTGTACATTTGTCTTGTAGTGAGCAGATTGAGCACAGTATTTACAATCCTCTGTACATTTTCCAGATTTAGCATTCATTATGGAGCATATATCCACAACTTTTCCATTGAATTTGTCACGAATTCTGTCTGCTGCCTTTATAAGTGATTTCAGATCTTCAGTCTTTGAAAGTTCCAAAGCTTCTTCGTAGTTTATAAGTTCTCCACTATTTATTTTTTCTTCTAATTTTGAAATGATATTATCCATTTTATCCTCCATGAATTTGATTTATTATTTGATATAATTTTTAATTACATATAGCCAATAATATTAATGTAGACTTGTACTTTTATAGTAATCAGTTATGTCAACTAATATACAACATTGTAGTTGACAATTAATTTAAAGTAACTTTATCTATTTTCAATTAATATTTTACACGCGCCTATGTTAACTGCATTTATTTTTAAGGTTAACAATCAATCTAATTTTATACAATTTACAGACTATTGTCAAATCTATGATATATATTGCATAAATTATATTCATTTAAGCAGATTCTAACTAAATGTTATTTATTAAATTAACAATTTTAATCGCAACTTATATATTAAATTTCTCATCTATTATTTCTAACAAAAAAATAGGCACTAGTATTTCTACCAGCGCTAATATTATAGGGATTAAAGGGGTAATCCTATATTGTTATAATACCAATTCAATGTTACGTCTTTATTTCAATATTGTAACTATTCCTTAACTTTGTTAAATGTTTTATGAACACCATAAAAGTGATTCACACAAAATTAAAAATTTTGGTTCTCTACTTGCACACAGCGAAAGTGATTCACACAAAATTAAAAATTTTGGTTCTCTACTTTTCTCCCTGAAAGAAAACTCCATCCCATAAATATATTATAGTATTGTTATCCAATAAGTAAATCATATTATAGGCCTTTCCCTCTGGGTTATATATTGTAAGTTCCCTAATTGAATCCCCATTTACTCCAATGGCACTTAGTTTTGTTTTGCTTTCATCAAAAAATTCACTGCCGGAAACAGTCTTCACTTCATATCTAGGACTTTGTACCGATCCATTTGTATCGGCAAATTGATTATTTGATATAGTTATTGTTTTGCCAATATAACTCTTTATATCGTCCTTTGACATGGCATAAATAGGTAAAGTTCCAACAGATTTTGTGATTTTCCACTGACCAAAATATGCTTCATAACCCTTAGCATTTCCAGTATTGTTTGCGGAGTTATTTGTACTATTACTATTAGCTGCATTCATATTTGAAGAAGAGCTGTTGTTGCTTGAAGCTGCTCCATTGTTTACATTACTACTATTAGAATTGGCGCTATTGCTGCTATTTGTGCTGGAATAATTACCAGTTCCTGTGCTGCTATTGTTTGAAGCAGAGGAAGAATTATTAGTGCTATTGATAGTGTTATTTTCTAAAACTGACGAATTATTTGCAATAGAATTTGTATTGTTTTGTGATGAAGCCAGGCTGCTATTTTTTCCATGTATATATGCTATTGACCCAGCTGCTAGTATCACTACCACTATTATTACTCCAATTAAAAAATTCTTTCTCATCTTTATTCCCCCCATAGTTAGTTAAAATTAATTAATGAGAATTTTATCCGATGACTAGCCACTGTAACACTCCACCGCACACAGCGAAAGTGATTCACACAAAATTAAAAATTTTGGTTCTCTACTTGCACGTTGTGAAAGCGATTCACAGAAAATCAAAGATTTTTGTTCTCTGCTTTTCTAAAGGTGGAGATAACACTGGCACGTCCCTGGATAATTCATCTAAACTCAGTGGGAATACAAACTCCCACTGAGTAAGATTCATTGATATTTGTCAATATAATTAATTATATTATAGCAAAAAATAAATAAACATTTTGTCGAAATTTGCAATATTAGATTTGTAAAATACTTTCTATGGGGCTGATGCATGTGTATTTTATTCTATATTCCACAAATAATCCTTATAAGTATTGATATTACTAGCTTTTACTTGTAAACTTTTCTAAATTGAAGCAAGTTCTTAATTCAGGTGGGGATTCTTTTACCCCATCTGAATTTTAGAACTGCAAATGCATGGCTTACTTGGCGTTGAACTCCCACTTGAAGAAAAGCAGAGAACCAAAATCTTCGATTTTGTGTGAATCGCTTTCGCTGTGTGCGTGGGAGACTTACGCCAAGTTAGTCAGGTTAAAATTAAGTATTATCAATGCTTTTCCAGATTACTTGTCGAATTGAAGTTAATATACAAATTATATTTTATGGATCTTTTCCTTCTTCTTATCCAATAATATAGGGGCTTTATCTGTTATTATACCGTCCACATTTGATTTCATTACCCTTTGCATGTTTACGGGATAATTAACTGTCCACGCGTATACAAGTCTATTGGTTTTGTGAATATTATTCACTAAATTTGGTGTTATAATTTTCTGCTCTATACTATAGAAATCCACATCTTTCGTAGGGATCTTCTCTCTAGAGCTACTCACTATATATCCCGTCCTGATATTGGGATTTTGTCTTTTTACATCCAGTAGAATCTTATAACTCAATGAATGAACCATGCACTGATTAGTAAAATTATTTTCTTCTATAAGATTAACAACTTTACGGGTAAGATCCACAGTGTTTCCATAGGGCTTTATTTCTATTATAAGCTTCAGCTTATGATTAGATGCTTTTATTATCTCATCCAGAGTTGGAATTTTATCCTCTTTATATTTAGAACCCAGAGGTGCACGTAATGTCAGTTTTTCCATCTGCTTGTAAGTTAATCTGTTTACAGGAACATTTACTCCCGTCAATCTTTTCAAGTTTGGATCGTGCATTAAAACTACTACTCCGTCTTCAGTTTCCTGTACATCAATTTCTGCATAATCTACTTTGTGTTCCATAGAACTCTTAATGGAACTCATGGAGTTTTCAGGTTCATTAACACATACTCCTCTGTGAGCTATAACTGTTACTGGATGTATACCCATAGTATTACTTATATATTGAACACTTTCATTTTCATTTAGATTATTTGCTTTATAAACTTGGTCATTATGAATATCTGATCTAATCAAAACAAATGTAAAAACACATATTATTACAACTAGAAATACACATATTTTTAATAAATTTTTTAAATTAGCATTAATTGTTTTCATAAGCTTATCCTCTTTGAAAAATAAAATTTTAATATATTCATTAAGGCATGTGAAAATATGCTAGCATACTGACTAGTTATTTATTTGAATATGCCTTAAACAAACAGTAAAATAAAAACGCCAAGTTATTACATATTTATTAAACAGAACTCTACTATATTATAATATATGTATTTTAACACTATATGCATGATATTTAAATAAAATTTATATTTTAAATTTTTGTACTACTTCATTTAATTTTTGTGCAAACTCTGCCTGACTCTGAGAAGTTCTAGCTACCTGTTCTACTCCCTGAGTTGCATCATTCATGCTGCTTTGTATTGCCTCTATATTGCCAGAGGATTTTTCTGCAATTTCAGCTGTATTTTGTATAGCTTCAGCTACTTGTTCTATTGTAGCAGTTATCTCTTCAGTCATAGCTGCTATTTCTTCAGTTATAGAACTTATAAAATTTGCGTCATTGTAGTATTGATTTCCCATAGCTAAAAAAGCTTTAAATTGTGAATCTACATCTTCATTGATAAATGTCAATACATCATTACTATTATCGGAAAGATTTTTAAAAGCTTCCTGTACCTTTAGAATAGTATCCTTTATGCCTGATACTGCCTCTGATGACTGTTCTGCCAGCTTTCTTACTTCCTCGGCCACCACCGCAAAGCCTTTACCATGTTCTCCAGCTCTTGCCGCTTCAATAGCTGCATTAAGTGCCAATAAATTTATCTGCTCTGCTATGGCTGCTATGGTATCTGACATTATTCCTATATTTTCTACTACTTTTCCAGCTTCAATGGCCTTTAATATTTTATTTTTCTTTTCAGCATATATTTTATTCACTGCTTCTGTAGATTTGTTACCCTTATCCTGTACTTCAATTGCACTTTCCTTGGATTTAAAAGAACTATTACTTCCTTCCAAGGATTTTTGCGATAATTGATTAATGCTCCCATCTACTTCCTGCACAGATGCACTAATTTCCTCTGAAGAAGCACTGGTTTCCTGCACTCCACTTGTTATTTCCTTTGTAGCAGCATCTATATTTTCAAAATTTGCTGTAAGTTCTTCAGTCATAGCTGAAAGTTCTTCACTGGCAGCGCTCATATCCTGGGCGTTATCCATAATATTTTTTATAAGTTGCTTTACATTATTTTGAGCAGTATTAAGAGCTGAAGCTGTTTGTGAAAATTCATCTTTCCCCACTGCAGTCATTGGTGTAGAAAAATCATATTCCGCCAATCGCTGTGCAAACGCTCTTATTTTTCCAAGAGGAGTGATTATTCCTTGGATAATTACAAAAGATAAAATTATGGCAATAATAATAGCTGCTACAATAAGTATAAGCATGGTATTACTAGCACCCATGTATACACTATGATTATCGGAATTTGTCTGTTTGGCATGAATATTACTCATATCCACCAACTTGTTAATTGAATTAAACATAGGCTGCCATTTTTCATTCATTCGCTCATACTGACCTACTGCCGCATCTGAACTACCATTATTTATTAAAGTCAATAAATACTCCTTCTGCTCTGTAAATTGCTGAACATTGGCATTAAACAAACTGAATTCCTTCTGTTCCTGATCATTTATAGGGCTATTGCTATACTCTCTTATGTAGCTGTCATTTTCATCTGTATTTTTTTTAATGTCTTCCAGCAAGGCCGTCCTTTTGCTGGCATCTTTTACATAAACTAAATCTAACATATCTGCCTTAATCTCAGTTAGATTCTGCTTCATATCTGTAAGTATATATACATTTCTAAGACTATTACTATACATTCCCTGTGAATTTCTATCCAGTTTTTGCAGTGAAGACATGCCTATGACGCCTATAACTGCCACCACTAAAACTATAATAGAAAAAGCTATAATTATATTTGTTCTTACTTTAAGATTCTTAAGTATTTTCATTGTTTTTCTCTTTCCAACTATGTTATATAATTTACAATAACAATAGTTTAATAATATTTTTAGCAATGTGAATTATATAAAACACATTTTTTAATTAATCAAATGTCACGACCTTTCGTAGATATTTTGTAAATTGTATTTGTAATTACTCTAAAGTATTATAGTCGTTGCTATGATGAAATTCTTTATAAGTTTTCAATTTTAACATCGGAATTAAAAGCCTGCAAATACAGCTGCAGGGGCAAAAGTTTATGTAGTGAAATCAATCTGAATAATTATTATATTTAGTAGGAGCTAGGTAAAAAGCTGTCTCACAATGCATATCTATACATTGTGAGACAGCTCCAATTGAAATAAAAAATGTTGCTATATTTGAAATTTCTGCACTATTTCATTAAGACTTTGTGCAAGCTCCGCCTGACTTTGTGCTGTTTGTGCTACTTGTTCTACTCCACCTGTAGCTTCATCCATACTTTGCTGTATTGAATCCGCTCCATCTGAAGACCTCTGCGCAATTTCTGCCATATTTTGTATGGCATCACTTACCTGATCTACGGTGGCTGTGATTTCTTCTGTCATAGCTGCTATTTCTTCAGACATAGCACTTACAAAATTAGCATCCTCATAATATTGATTTCCCATATTTCGAAAATTCTCAAATTGTGAATGAATGTCTTCATTTATAAACTTCAGTATTTCATTGCTGTTACTGGAAAGATTTTTAAAAGCATCCTGTACTTTTAAGATAGTATCCTTTATACCTGATACTGCCTCTGATGACTGCTCTGCCAGTTTTCTTACTTCCTCTGCTACCACTGCAAAGCCTTTACCATGTTCTCCTGCCCTTGCCGCTTCAATAGCTGCATTAAGTGCAAGTAAATTTATCTGTGCTGCTATAGCGGCTATGGTATCAGACATAACCCCTATATTTTCTACTACCTTTCCAGCTTCAATGGACTTTACTATTTTATCCTTAGTTGCAGCATATACTTTTTCTACTTCTTTTAAGGATTCCTTACCCCTGCTTTGAACTTCTTTAGCTCTCTCTTTAGATTGTACTGAATTATTACTCCCCTCCATGGCCCTTTCAGATAATTGATTTACGCTGGCATCTACTTCTTCTACAGAAGCACTTATCTCCTGAGAAGAAGCACTGGTTTCCTGAATGCCATTTGTTATCCCCTTTGTAGCTGCATCTATATTTTCAAAGGTTGCATTTAGTTCCTGAACCATAGCAGAAAGTTCTTCACTGGCAGCGCTCATATTCTGAGAATTGTCTATAATAGTTTTAATCAAATTGCTCACATTTTTCTGAGCCTTATTAAGAGCAATACCAGTCTGTGAGAATTCATCAGTACCTGTTATTGTTATTGCCTTTGAGAAATTATATTTAGCAAGTCTTTCAGCAAAAGCTCTTATTTTTGATAGAGGAGTACTTATTTCTCTATCAAGAACCCAAGCTAGGACTATAGCTAAAATAATTCCCACTATGAGAAATATAATTATATTATTATTTGCGGCAGTATAAACTGTATTATTATTTTCACTTTTCTGTTTTGCCTCATTATCATCTATTTTTACAAGTTTATCAATGGTATCAAACATTGGCTGAAATTTATTATACATTTGTTTGTATTGCTTTACTGCCTCATCAAAATTATTATTATTAATAAGAGTTACCATTTTTTCCTCTTCAACTTTAAAATCCTTAAGCTGTGACTTATATGTATTAAATAAATTCTTTTTTTCCCCCTCTAATGCAAGTTTTTCATATTCCTGTATATAACCATCATTTATATCTATATTATCCTTAGTATTCTTTAAAATACCTGCCTTTTGGCTATCATCTCTTATGTATATTAGCTGAAGTATATTTCCGTTAATTGCAGATAAATTTTGCTCTGTATCTGATAGCATATACAGATTCTTTAGACTATTATTATACATGTCTTCTGCATTTGAATTTGACTTTCTTAAGGAATTCATACCTATAGCGCCCACTATTCCAATTATCAAAACTATAATGAGAAAGGCTATAGTTATCTTTACTTTTACTTTTGTTCTTCTTAGTATTTTCATCTTCTTTCCCCCAAAAAATTATTTATAAATCTTAGAATAAGTTCGATGCTAATATTATCGCAAAATTTTTTTAAACCTTTACGAAATGTTTGTTAATTTATTAACATTTTGTTTTTATTCTATTTTATTTTAGAACAGTGTAATTTTGAAGTATGAGCACTCTTAAAGGCGAACTTTCTTTTTTACTGCTGATAATATATAAAATGCCAACTCTGAGAAAAAATACAGAGCTATGAATATAACAGGAAAAGAATAACGTCCCTGACCCTCTGTAACAAAGTATACACAGGTAAACATATAAAAACATATAAGAGAATATAGGGTAAAGCTTTCAATAGATTTTCTGCCAATTAAATTTACCATTAACTTTACAGTGGATATTATGATTAATATTATGGCAGGCATAAATAATATATTTCTTGCCAAATTAGCATAGGTTATAAGGATATACTGCCAATACCTGCTAATACCTACTCCATTAAGAGCATAGAGTATATCATCTCCAACAAAATATGTATTAACCAATCTCTTAAAGCCCAATTGTATAAATCTTCCTGGATGGCTTATTATCCACTTTTTAGCTGCTGTACTCAACATCTTATTTTTAGCTGTCATATTGGCTTTCTGATATTCCTTTGTATTTACAATGGAATTCTCTACATCAGCAGCCGCCATCCATCTTCCATAATTGTTCTGAGAATTATTGTTTATGTACATCACTATTCCGCCATTATTAGCAATAAAAGTGAACTGTCCCTCTAATTTTGTATTTCTATAAACCCAAGGAGAAAGTGCCAATAAGCTTACTGCCAATATTATTACTACATGTTTTACAACTTGTAAAAATTTTACTCCTGACAAAAGTTCTACTAAAAATATGGCAAAAAAGAATGCTAGAAAAAATGATTTTATCATGGAGTCTGCTGCAACTAAAATACCAATAAGTACATATTTATATTTTATTTCACTGTAATATATTAAGGTAACTAAAAGAAATATAGTTGTAAATATTATTTCTGTACCCAGTATGCTGTTATAGAAAATATTGCTTGGGAAAAATACGAATAAGGTATATATAATTTTTCGTCTGCCCTCTTTTATAGGAAGCTTTATCAATAATTTGTAAAATATTAAATAGCTTAAGCAAGTTAAAACCAAATTAAAAAGCTTTGCAGTAATTAAACTGCTTCCAAATAATTTATATACAAAGCCTAAAATTATGGAATAGCCCACAGAGGTATAGGTATTTCCCCACTGTCCCCCATTAGCCACCTGCTTTGCTACACTATTGTAATAGGCAAAATCTGAATAGGGCTGTGTATTTACGAAAATAATCCACAGCAGTGAAAAAATTATCCCCAGGAATGTAACTATTTTATAATAATTCTGTTTAAAACTCTTCATTTTTATCTCCTTGTAATTTTTTATTGATATATTTTCACCTGACTAACTTGGCGTAAGTCTCCCACTTATTCAAGTGGGAGTTCAACGCCAAGTAAGCCATGTATTTGCAGCTCTAAAATTCAGATGGGGTAAAAGTATCCCCACCTGAATTAAGAACTTGCTTCAACATATGTCACTAATATATTATACACCAAAAAATTCAGCTGATGAAACTCCTTCTAAATCTTTAGAATCTCATCAGCTATGATCCCCATCCTCAGCCAAGGGGTACATATCATCCACCCATCGGTGGATATTTTCCGTTTTTTACGTACCTAGAATACACGTTAAGAAGCCTTGCTCTCAAGGGCACTGCTTCTGGCCTTTGGCAAAAGAGTAATTAATCCTACAATAAACGCAAATACTATGACAAAGCCCGCGATGAAAAGTGCGTGGTCTATTCCAGATACAATATTTGCAGGTTTCATTTTCTCCACAGTTTTGGTATTGGTAAAGAAATAAAATATAGCACCTAAAAATGCCATACCTGTAGTCTGTCCTATGGTACGTGAAAGATTGAGAAGTCCTGATGCAAGTCCTCTCTGTTCTGGCTTTGCAGTAGATATTATAGCTGCATTATTTGGTGTCTGGAAAAAGGCCAGACTTCCATTAAATAAAATAATTGTGCCGGCAAATCTAAGTATACTTGAATAGCCATTCAAGGTAGCCATTACAAAGGACCCCGCAGCAAAAGCAAATATGCCCACAAGCATTATTGTATAGTTTCCAAATTTTTTTGCTGCCCATTGAGAAATAGGAGTAAAAATAGCACAGCTTACAGGCCCTATAGTCATTAATAATCCTGATTTAGATGTAGAAAACCCTCTTGCCTGCTGAAGATAAAATGGAAGTATTAATAAGGTACCTGTTATTACAGCATACATTAGTACAGATATGATAAGACTTCCACTGAATACATGATTTCTAAACATACTGAGTTTTACAAGTGGATACCTTATTCTATGCTCTAGGGTTAAAAATGCTATAATACCTACTATAGTTAGAATTACACATAAAATAACTTGTATGCCCACACCATCACTTTCTGCGAAAGTAACACTTAATACATAGCATATAAGAGTAAAGCATAATAAAATAAGACCTAGTATATCAAATTTCTGAACCTTCTCTGATATTGGTATCTTAGGAAATCTTGATACTAAAATTAATGTTATAATTCCTATAGGTACGTTGAAGAAAAATACAGCTCTCCAGCCCAGATATCCTATAAGTAACCCCCCTATAGATGGTCCAAGGGCAAAGCCTATAGGCAGCATGGCTGTGAGCACTGACATACTGGTTACAAGTTTTTCCTTAGAAACCAGATCTCCTACAATGGCAAAGGATAGCGCCATAAGTACAGCGCCTCCTACCCCCTGCAGTGCACGAAAAATTATAAGCATATAAATTGAAGTGGACATACCACATAGCAGAGAAGCAGCTGTAAACAATATGATACCATAGATAAAAATAGATTTTTTCCCAAACACATCTCCAATACGCCCTATTCCAACTATAAGAGAAGTCACCGCCAAAAGATAGCTTAAGCCTATCCACTGAATACTTCCAAAGCTTGCATTAAGTTCCCTTGCTATAGTAGGAAGACCAATATTTACTATATTTGTGTCTATTGAAGACATAAGGGTAGTAAGCGAAAGTACTATAATGACTAAAAGGTAACTGGTTTTAACAGAAGTTGTATTGTTTTTATTTGTCATAATTTTCCTCCTTTAAATGTGAAAAACGGTGGATTTGTCGTCCCAATCTATTTAAGGCTGTATATAGTTTAGCTGAATTTGACTTTAACATTGTTATTCTCTCCATATACTCTCCATATATAATTAGGTATCTAATTAGTTAGAGAATAGCACTGTGAAATAAATCTGTCAATGAGCATACCATTGGTTCCGAAAATGGAAAAAATGCACCCCTAGGGGTGCATTTTAAATTTTAAACCTTTGAACTATTTCATTAAGGCTTTGTGCCAATTTTGCCTGATCTTCTGATGTACTGGCCACCTGTTCCACTCCCTGAACTGCCTCCTGCATTTTATTTTCTATTTTATCTACATTTTCTGAAGATTTTTGAGCATTTAAAGCCATATTTTGTATTACTTCACTTACCTGTCCCACAGTAGCTGTTATTTCTTCTGTCATAGCAGCTATTTCCTCTGCAATGGAAGCCACAAAATTAGAATCATTATAATATTGATTTCCCATATCTCCAAAGGCCTTAAATTGTGTATCTACGTCCTCATTTATAAACTGTAATACATCTTTACTATTGTTGGAGAGATTCTCAAAGGCATCTTGAACCTTGGTAATAGTTTCTTTTATACCCTTTACTGATTCTGATGATTGCTCTGCTAGCTTTCTAACTTCCTCTGCTACCACTGCAAAACCCTTTCCATGCTCTCCTGCTCTAGCTGCTTCAATAGCTGCATTCAGAGCAAGTAAATTTATCTGTTCTGCTATGGACGCTATGGCATCTGACATAACATTTATATCCCCTACTACCTTACCATCCTCAATTGCCTTTAATATTTTTTCATTCTTTTCAGCATATATTTTTGATATATTTTCTTCAGACTCTTTATATTTACTCTCAACTTCTTTAGCTCTTATCTTTGAATTGCTAGCATTATTATTACCTTCCATGGCTCTTTCCGACAATTGATTTATGCTGGCATCCACTTCTTCTACAGATGCACTGACTTCCTCTGCAGACGCACTGGTTTCCTGAACTCCATCAGTTATTTCCCTTGAAGCTGTATTGATACTCTCAAAACTTGAGTTTAATTCCTGAACCATAGCAGAAAGCTGCTCACTGGCAGCACTCATATTCTGAGAATCCTCCAGTATAGTTTTAACTAAAGTCCTTACATTCTCCTGGGCTCTATTTAAATCATAAGCAACCTCTGAAAATTCGTCTTTTCCTATTACAACTATAGGTGTAGAAAAATCATAATTAGCAATTCTATCTGCAAACCCTTTCATTTTAGCAAGAGGTACGGTTGACTGCCTTGTAGTAATTATGCCCAGAATTATTGCAAGCACAATTCCTACAAATATGTATATGAGCATTCCATTACTAGCTGAAGAAAAAACATTATGATTATTTGTATTGGCATTCTTTGCCTCATCTAAATTCATTTTAATAAGCCCATCAATACTGCTGAACATTGGCCCAAATTTACTATCTAGCTCTGTATACTGTACTACTGCTTCATCATAGTTGTTACTATTTATTGCATCTAACAGCTTTTGTTTTATATCTCTAGATCCATTAATTTGTTCCATATATCCATCGAATAATTTTTTTTCATTGCCACTTAAGCCCTTACTGGTAAATATTTTAATATCATTATTATTTTCATCAGTATCATTTTTAATGTCCTGCAGCAAAGCTGCCTTTTTATTCTGATCTCTTGAATATACCAGCTCCACTAGATCACTTTTAGCTCTCATCAGCTGCTGCTTCATATCCGTTAACCTATAGACACTCTCCAGATTATTACTATACATCTTCTCAGAATTTGAATCTACATTTTTTAAAGATGATATTCCTATTGAACCCACTACACCAATTATTATTACTATAATCAGAAATGCTGCAGCCATCTTTTTTCCTATCTTAATTTTTCTTAAAAATATCATTTTAGTTTTCCTCCTTGAAAATACCGTCTTCTTATTTATGAATACTTGCTGCGGTTTTATACACTGTCCAGCCATTGCAATATTTCACTATAGCCATAATCCTTAGATCCTTAAAATAATTTATATAAACTTAGCGAGAGCACACCCTCAATAAAGTAATATTCATTGATATTTAAATAATTGGTAATGTCATACTACCAAAAATACTAAGTTAAGCGTACTATTTCAATAGTTCTGTATTTAATATTATCGGTAGAAGTTTAACTTGCTTTAGAAAATAGACTAAGTTTTTCTAAAGTGAAAGTGGCACTCTATAGTGTGAAGAACTAAAATTTCACAATAATGAAAATAAAAAATAGAGATGTTAAGCATATGCTACATTAACTTCTCACAGCTGTTTTTCTGTGCTACAATGATAAAGATAATTTCTTATTTCATTATCACCAAACAGTTCAAGTGACTTATTATAATGCTTAGCTAAATTGCCTACACAAATTTGATATGAGCTGCCTCCGCTGCTTTCACATCTGTTTAGTCATTTCCTTAGATTACGAGTTGAAGATGATAAAAATTCATATAAATAATTATGTATTTATAAAATGAGGTATGACATATGAATAATAAAATTTTAATTATTGAAGATGATCTATCTATTAGCGAAATGGTGAAGAATTATTTAAAAAAGGAAGGGTTTATAGCAACAACTGCTTGTAATGGCGAAGATGGAATTGCTGTATTTTTAAAGGACAATTTTGATTTAATTGTTCTTGATTTAATGATGCCAAAATTAGACGGCATAGAAACTATAAAAATAATTAGAGAAAAAAGTTCAGTGCCTATTTTAATTATGTCTGCAAAGGATAGCGATGTAGATAAAGCTATAGGTCTAGGTTTTGGAGCTGATGATTATATTACTAAGCCTTTTTCTATGATTGAAATTTCTGCAAGAATTAAAGCAGCTATTAGAAGATCAACAAAATATTCTAATAATAAGCAAGAAATACAGATCATTAAAGTTGGAGACCTTACTGTTGATTTAAGTAATTTTTTAGTCAGTAAAAATGGTCAGGCGATACAGCTTACTTCAAAAGAATTTGATATTTTAAAATTGTTTATAAAAAATCCTAATAGAGTGTTTACTAAGGCTCAAATCTATAATTTAATTTGGGAAGATGAATACTTTGGAGATGAAAATGTAATTAATGTACACATGCGAAGATTGAGAGAAAAGATAGAGGATAATCCATCAAATCCACAATATATAAAGACCTTGTGGGGAATAGGCTACAAGCTGGAGGTAACTTAGGGTGACCATTTTATTATTAATAATTATTTTCATCTTAATTTGTATAATACTTTTTCAATATACACTTCAAAATAAAAGAGATAAGAATTTACAATACATTCAAGGCAAGGTGCAAAAAATTATTCTCTATGATACCGAGGAAAAACTTTTAGTTGTTACTGATGACAAAGAACTAAAAGAATTATTAGTAGAAATTAATAACCTTTTAGATTACAACCAAAAAGTATTGGTGGACTACAGAAAAAAAGAAATAGCTATGAGAAAAATGCTTTCAAATATTTCCCATGATTTGAAAACTCCTCTTACTGTTGTATTAGGATATATAGAAACTATAAAGTTGGACAAGGCTATGGAAAATAAAGAAAAAGATATATTACTTTCTAAAGTACACAATAAAACTCTTGAAGTAATTGACCTTATGAATAAATTTTTTGATCTGGCAAAACTGGAATCAGGAGATAAGGATATTGACATTACAAGAATTAATATGAATGAGGTTTGCAGAAAAAATATATTAGATTTTTATGAAATTTTAAATACTAAAGGTTTTAAAGTGAATATCTATATCCCCCAGACTAACATTTATGCACTAGGAAATGCGGAGGCTCTTGATAGAATAATGAGCAATTTGATTTCCAATGCCATTAAATATGGAAGTGATGGTAATGTTATAGGATTAAGTTTAAGATGTGATGATGAATTTTCTTATGTAGAGATTTGGGATAGAGGTAAGGGCATTAATGAAAATGAGATAGATAAAGTTTTTGAAAGAATGTATACCCTTGAGGATTCAAGAAATAGATCATTTCAAGGTAGTGGTTTAGGACTTACCATAACCAAAAGGCTTGTAGAAAAAATGGGAGGAAAAATTCTTCTTAATAGTACGCCAAATGAGAAAACTACCTTTATTATTAAGTTAAAAAGATTAACCTATTAAATTGTATGTACAAGATGCTTTCTTTATAGAATTCTAAAATCAACTATTAACTTATACACGAAAAAAAAACTCTTATAAGATTGGATTTTTTCTTCATGTATAGGTTAATTTTTATTAATGGAATGCTGCAAAAGCATCTTATTTTTTTCAACTTAAGAATTTTGTAAGATTTGCTTAATAAAAAAATAGAAGTTTAAATTATACAATAACATTGTGGTACAAAGTTCCAACTTCAACTGTTAATCTATGTACAATTGAAGCAAGTTCTTAATTCAAGTGGGGATTCTTTTACCCCATCTGAATTTTAGAACTGCAAATGCATGGCTTACTTGGCGTTGAACTCCAACTTGAAGAAGGGGGAGACTTACGCCAAGTTAGTCAGGTGAAAAACTGTTGAAAATTCAGTATTTTCCCCATGTATCAGCTAAGTATTAGAAGTGGAATCCCATAATAAAGAACAGGAGAGGATAATATGAATTATATATTAAGAACTATAAACTTGACAAAAACCTTCAGGGAAAAACAGGTTGTATCCAGCGTAAATATGAACATTAAAAAAGGTGAGATATATGGTTTTTTAGGACCAAACGGGGCTGGTAAAACCACTGTTATGAGGATGATTACTAACCTAATCAAGCCTACCATTGGAGAAATTGAAATCTTTGGTGACAGGCTTACCAATAAGTCCTATGAGATATTGAAAAGAATGGGGGCTATCATTGAATATCCTGTATTTTATGATAAGCTCACTGCAAGAGAAAACCTAGAGCTTCACTGCGAATATATGGGGTATTATGATAAAAATCAAATTGACAAGGTTTTAAATATGGTAAATTTAAATGGTATCAATGACAAAGCTGTGAAGGATTTATCACTGGGGATGAAGCAAAGGCTTGGAATTGCTAGGGCAATTATAACTAAACCACAGCTGTTAATTCTAGATGAGCCAATTAACGGACTTGATCCCATTGGCATTAAGGAAGTTAGAAATCTATTAAAAATGTTAAATGAAGAATATGGAATAACAATATTGATATCAAGTCATATTTTGGGCGAGATTGAACAAATAGCTGATACCATAGGAGTATTAAACAATGGCAGGCTAATAGAAGAAGTCACCATGGACAGCATAAGACAACTTAATACTGATTATATAGAAATAATTACTAAGGATTGTACAATAGCAGCTTATATTTTAGAAAATGACTTAAGCATTTCAAACTTTAAGATTATAGACAATAACTTAATAAGGATATACGACTTAAAAGTACCTCAAAATAATATTTCAAAAACCTTAATTTTAAAGGGAGTTAATATTGAAGCTATTAATAAGAAAAATAGTTCTTTAGAAGATCATTTCTTAAAACTATTAAATGGAGGTGGCTTAAATGCTTAAATTAATGAAGCTTGAAATGAAAAAATTTAAAATAGCTGGCTCTATAAAAGGAGTCCTAATTGCAAATTTAATTATTCTAGCACTTCTGGTTTTAATTCCTCTCGGTTCAAAAACCGATGGAGATATAGCTTTTAAAGGTTACAGCGATATGTTTTTAGTTACTAGCACTTTTGTAAAAGCTACCTTTTCAATCTTCGCAGCAGTACTAATTTCTAGATTAATAATTGGTGAATATACAAATAAAACTATCACCCTCATGTTTATGTATCCAATAAAGAGAAAAAATATTATGCTTGCAAAGTTAACTATTGTAGTCATATTTACCTTTATATCCATGGTCATATCAAATATTTTTTTAAATTGCTGTATGTATTTCTTTAATTCATTTGCCAAGTTATTCACCGACACATTAACAGTAGATATGGTAGTAAAAAATATAATTAGTATCTTCGTATATTCAATAGGTTACAGCTTTTTAAGTCTAATTCCCATATATGTTGGCATGAAAAAAAAATCAACATCTGCTACAATTGTAACTTCAGTAATATTAAGCAGTGTACTAAACGGCAGTTTTAATGGTAGTTCCTTAAGTTCAATTATTATTATTCCACTTATTTTAGGCATTATAGGCGCGGTTATTTCTTATATGGCAATAAAAAATGTAGAAGATGCAGATGTAATTAATTGATAAAACAGCATTGCCAATGATCACCCCTCTGGACATTTATTTCAGAATAGATGTTATTCAGAAATTATTAAGAATGATGCACAAATGCTTGAAACCAGTAGATATATACATTTGAATCCAGTGAGAGCTAACATGGTTAGTAAAGCAGAAGAATATATATGGAGCAGTTACAGCATGTACATAGGAACTACCGAAAAAAAAATTGCACCCCTGGGGTGCAATTTTTTCCAATCATTCTGCTGAATTTTTAGTATTACTCAAAGGAATTTCCTTCATAAACAGTACAACTACTAAAGCCAGTATTGCCATAACAACACCAATTACAAACACATCATGAATAGAATTAGAGAGAATACCCTTTATATCATCTATTAATTTCATAAAACGTGCCAGCATTTCCTTAGGCAATTTTGCAGCTATGCTTTTCATAGAATCTCCTCCACCGGATAGCGCATTTGGATTCTTTAATACACTAGTAATAGACGCTGGTAATCCTGTAGTGTCAAGATCCTTTAATCCATTTGTCACAGTTGTGCTCATAATTGTTCCAAGCACTGAGGAGGCAATAGTCTGTCCAAGAGATTTGAAAAATTGTGTTGCTGAAGTTACAACTCCAATTTGACTTTCAGGGAAAGCACTTTGAGCAGTAACACTGAAGATAGGCATTACAATCCCTATTCCAAATCCCAAAACAATCATGTCAATTATTATCTGTAAATTACTAGTGTTAACTTTTAAATTCAAAAGCAGTGCAGATCCAATAACTGCAATGACAAATCCAATTATGGCCTGAAGCTTATATTTATTGGTCTTTGATACCAGAACACCACTTACCATAGCTCCTACAATAAGGCTAAGCATCATAGGGGTAAGTATTGCTCCAGATTTACTGGCACTGGAACCTGTAACCTCCTGTACAAATAATGGTATGAAAATTGCGGCTCCCATCATTACAGCACTGATTAAAAACATTTCTATAGCTGAAAAGTTAAACACGGAATTCTTAAATAAAGTCATTGGTATTATAGGATCTTCAACTTTCATTTCAATAACTGCAAATACAATTAGCATAACAACTGAAAATATAAGCATTCCTACAATTTGAACTGAATTCCAAGCATAATCCTTTCCTGCCCAGGTAAAAGCAAGGAGCATTGGTACTAAAGCTACAATTAAAGCTACAGCTCCAAAATAGTCCACTTTTTTTCTTTCCTCTGCCTTATGAGAAGGAAGTACTAATATTATTATGATAAGTGCTATTATAGCTATAGGCACATTTACGTAAAACACCCATCTCCAACTGAAATTATCTGTAATAAACCCTCCAAGGGATGGTCCCACTATGCTGGCAAGAGCTCCTGCCGAAGATGCTATCCCCACATATTTTGCCCTCTCTGCCGGTGCAAAAAGTACTCCTATAATTGCAAGAGAATTTGATATTAAAATAGCTCCACCGATTCCCTGAAAACCTCTAAAGAAGATAAGCTGCATCATATTCTGGGAAATTCCGCATAGAGCTGACCCTATAAAGAAAACAACAATTCCAAATATATATACAGGTTTAAAACCATACATATCTGCCAGCTTTCCAAATAGAGGCATGGATATTGTTATGCAAAGTAGATAAGCTATCATAGGCCAGGTGTAGTAATCAAAGCCCTGAAGACTGCTTATAATTTTGGGCATAGCAGTAGTAACTATAGTGCTATCAAGAGATGCTAATAGTATACTCACCATTACTCCCATCATTATTAATATTGTGTTTTTCTTGGTTAAATTTGTAAAAGTCACGTAAATCACTCTCCTCCGATAAATTGAAGCAAGTTCTTAATTCAGGTTGGAATTCTTTTACCCCATCTGAATTTTAGAACTGCAAATGCATGGCTTACTTGGC
>NZ_JBDNRK010000072.1:0-19049 GCF_047718555.1 Clostridium sp.
ATCGCTTTCACAGAGTGCGTGGGAGACTTACGCCAAGTTAGTCAGGTTAAAATATCTTTAATTTGTATTTTATTATTATCAATTTATTGATGATATTGATAATTAATAATAATTGATAATGTATTAGCATACTTCGCCCTCTATAATGTAGGTGAAGCTTGTGAAAAAACTTCTAAATATTACACTTCCATGGGTGCAATATTTTCCATTGATGCAATTTTTCCAATTATACTTAATTTCCTTTGAGAATTATGTTTTCATAAAGATAACATAATTACTATCATAGCATCTATATATGGACTTTTTCTTTAAGTAATTATAATATTTATGAAATAAATCACTCTTTATATTTCATATTATATTTTATTAAAATTGAAAATGCAATAGTTTTGTAATATAATTATAAATATATTTCATATCCTGGGAGGAATGTAAAGATGAATGGCTTTGAAAAAAGACGTGAAGATAAAAAAGAAGCTATATTAGATGCGGCTTTAGAACTATTTAAAGAATTTGGATATGACAAAGTGAGTATTGCTGAAATTGCAAAAAAAGCTTCTGTTTCACAGGTTTCCATATATAATTTCTTTGTTAGTAAAAAAAATCTTAGGGATGAGCTATTAAAAAAGCTTGTAAATATTAATATGCTTGAAACCTTGGATATCTTAGAAAGCAATGATTCTGTAAAGGTTAAAATAGAGAAATTATTGATGTCAAAGATCAATTTTTGCAAAAGTTTTTCCATGCATTTCTTAGTAGAATCCGTACACAATAATTCACCAGAAAGTGCACCTGGTTATTTTGCTATAGAATATATAGGTAAAGATAATTATAAAAAAATAGAAGATGGCTTTACTAAACTCTTCGAGCAGGGAAAAAAGGAAGGTCTTATTGATAAAGACATTTCTACAGAATCAATACTGTATTATACAGATGCTATACGATATTATTTCCTAAATAATCCTTCCAGCTTTGATAAACTAGAAAACAATCCAAAACTGGCAAAGGACTTTTTTTCACTGATGTATTATGGAATTATGAAGAGATGATTTAAGGTAATCTCCTCAAATATTTTTACTGTTTCCAGCTTCTCCTTAATGCTTTATATTTACAAGCATTTAAACATTCGCCACATTGTATACACCCATTTCTATTCCATCATTAAGCATAAAGTAGTAATATTTCTACTCTATGCTTAATACATATATTGGAATTATCCCCACAAATAAAGTTAACAATTTATTTACAAATTTTATATAACAGTTCAAAACAAATATATAAAATCACGGTAATCTTGTTATAACTAGAATCACTTTGTATATCAAATAGATCTAATTGCAAGTCTATGATTAAAGAGAACATTAAGCTATAAAAATGATTATAAATGAATATAAGCAATGATTTGATTTTATATAATACTGAAGTATAATTAATAAAAACTAGTTATAATAATAAGGAGAGAATAGATATGTGTAATTGTGGTTGTCAACATATCGAACTAAAGTTTAAAGATAAAGAATTTTGTGAAGAACAAATAAAAAGATATTCAGGAAAGATAAAAAAACTTTCTATAGACATAAGTGATAGGAACTACATAGAAACTAATAGCAATATTAATTTAATGCAAATATTTTTCTTATTTTTTAAAATAGGATTTACAGCCTTTGGTCCTTCCATGATAATAGAAACAAAAAAAGACATTGTAAAAAAGTTGAATTGGATTACTGAAAAAGAACTTCTTGAAGGACTTGCAATTGCACAATTAATACCTGGGGCAACCTTTGTTTCTCTCTCTATTTATGTAGGTTATAAATTAAGGGGATTATCAGGTGCATTAGCAAGTTTCATAGGTTTTATTTTTGCACCATTTTTTATTATGTTAGTGCTGTCATCGCTATATTTTAAGTATGAAAATATAGCATTTGTAAATGTTTTATTTAAAGGACTTGGAGCTGTAGTTGTTGCACTTATATTAAATGCTGTATGGGATTTGGCCAAAACAACAACTACTAATATTCCAACAATTATAATAGCTGTCACCGCCTTTATAATTTCAATATTATATAATAACATTTTTTTAATCTTATTTATTTCAGCACTGATGGGAATAATTCTTATTCCTAAAAGTACAGAAGATATGAAAAATACAAATCTAATTGAGAAAACTAAAATACAGTGGAAAAATATCATAATAATTTGTATCACAATTTTACTGTTTTTTATTCTAACTGCCTTTAATAGAGAACTATTAAGTGTTGCAGTAACATTTTTTAGGATTGGAGCATTGGCATTTGGCAATGGTTTTACAATGATTCCACTAATACAGCAAGAAGTTGTTAACACACATCATTGGTTAAACCTCAATCAGTTCATGGTTGGTGTTGCACTGGGTCAAATGACACCTGGTCCGGTAACTATTACAGCTACTTTTGTAGGATATAAGGCTATGGGAATGATAGGTGCGGTAGTTGGAACTCTATCAATATATGCATCATCTTTTCTTTTTGTAGTAATCACCTTTAGAATTTATACAAAAATTAACAAATATAGTTTAGTAAATCCTATATTAAGTGGATTGCTTTCATCTTTTGTTGGAATTATGGCATTAATAGTAATAAATACGGGAAGACATGCTCTTGTTGATGTTCACACTGTAATATTATTTGTGTTATCCTTTATTATGCTGCAATTTGCTAAATTAGATTCTAAGTTAGTAATATTAAGCGGTACAATATTATATCTCATAATTTGTTATTTAAAATAACGATAGTATAAGAATTTATATTGTATGCAATAGCACTAGAAAAGGTACATTAAAAATAAATTGCTTTACTTTTTAAACTATTATATACTTAAAGCAAAATTAATATTATTAATTATAGGTTACTAAAGTGTAAACTCTGGATATAATAAAACATACAATGACCTTTATCAGTTTATACTTTAATTTAAGGCACATTCAAATAAATAACTAGTCAGTATGCTAGTCTATTTTGACTTACTATTTATTTTCATATGCCTAAAAGGGAAGAAAGGTGAAATTCCTTCACGGTCCCGCCGCTGTAATAGAGGAATCCTTATAGATATACCACTGGGAAACTGGAAAGGTTATAAGGGTAATGATACTTGAGTCAGAAGACCTGCCTGTAATTCTTCGCCAAATAAGCTCTACGGAAGATAGAGAGGTGACTGGAGTATCTTTTATATAATTATATAGGATATCTATGCCTTTTAGCCGTTGGACTAAAAGGCTTTTTAGCGTTCAATTACATTTTAATAATTATCTTTAATAAAATACCTATAATTATATATATTTATACTTAGCCATGCTGTCTCTATTTATTAATTTAGCAAAACAGGCAAAACAAAATTTATATTTATTAAATGGAGGTTTTTTACAATGCATATCGAAGACGGTATTTTATCCCCAGCAACCTGGGTACCCATGTATGCTGCCAGCGCAGCCTTTATAGTCCCTGGAGTTCGAGAAATTAAAAGGAGGGCTGATGAAAACCTATATTACAAACCTTTTCTTGCCATGGTTGGAGTAGGAGTATTTATTATTTCCTGTATGCACTTGCCCGTACCTGTAACAGGTTCCTGCTCTCACCCCTGTGGTACAGCCCTTGCAGCAATCTTAGTAGGCCCTTTTGCAACGGCGGTAATTTCAGCTATTGTACTTTTCTTCCAATCTATATTCCTAGGTCATGGAGGTATAACAACTATTGGTGCCAATACCCTTTCCCTGGGAATTGCAGGAGGATTCTCAGGTTATTTCTGCTGGAAGATTTTAAGAAAATTCAACGGTCCCCTTTGGCTTGCAGCCGGAGCAGCTGGTTTTGTAGGTGATATAGTTACTTATCTTGCCAGTGCCTTTGAACTTGCAATTAGTCTCCATGGTAATATTCCTCTAGTTAAGCAGTGGATGATATTCTTTATGGGCTATGGACCAACTCAACTACCTCTTGCTGCAGCTGAAGCTGTATTCACAGCAGTTGTACTTAAGGCAATGGCAAGTCGTCGTCCTGACTTATTACCTGGAATTTTGAAAAAAGCTGCTAAAAAGGAGGTACGTGATAGTGAAATCAACGCTTAATGTTGAAAAACCTTCTGATCATGATACTATAAAAAATTCAGAAGTTAACAACAAGAAATCCCCTGTTGCTGAAGTAAAATGGTTTGATTCTTTTACAAAAACCCTACTTATAATTATGTGTGTAATTTTAACTTTTATAGTCATATCAAGCACTTATATGGCTAAACACAATATGGAGGCCAGTGGTACTGATGATAAGGTCAATACTCTTGCCACCGAAAACCATCACCCTCTTCTAGAATTACCAGGAGATGCACAGGTGGGAGCTTTCTCTGTTACCAATTTGTTTGCTGGAATAATAATTGGGCATCACTGGGATAAACTTTTTGGAAAACGTAAAGATAACAATTTAAAGGAAGATTAGACTATGTTAGAAGATTTTAAGATTATATCTGAAAAACACAGCTTTCTACATAATCTAGATGGAAGAGTAAAAACCATTGCATTTTTAAGTACTATTATTGTGGCTGCTTGTCTTACAAAATGGTATTTAGTTGCAGGAATATGGCTAGCCGCTATGGCTATTTTTCCTATCCTGCATATTCCTTTTAAAAATTTAGCTAAACGTCTGTTAATGCCCTTTAGTATAGCTTGGCTAGTATTTTTAAGTCTTATATTCACCAATGGGACTCATGCTATTTTTGCTATCCATATTGATAAAATATATATATATGGATATTATGAAGGTTTAAAACTAGGTTTTCTAATTTTACTGAGGATTATGACAGCAGTCACCCTAGGTTCTCTTCTTTCTTTTAGCACTCCAATGATAGAAATTCTGGAGACACTTAGACTCTGTAAAGTACCAAATACTATAATAGACTTAGCCGCCATGATGTATCGTTATGTATTTATATTGGAAGAAACTGCCTACAATATGCGCAGAGCCCAGCTTAGTCGTATGAGTGACAATACCTCTTGGCTATCAAGAGCTAAGGATACCGGCAATATAGCAGGCCACGTACTCATTAAGTCTTTAGACAAAAGTATTAAGATTTATAATGCCATGCTTTCCCGTGGTTATAATGAAAATAGTATTAGCAGTAATTTTTATGTTGATGCAATACCCTCTTCTCATATTATTTATGGAGTGTTATGGGGGATTGTGCTAGTAATTTTAGTGCTGATAAATATCTTTATATAGAAAGGAATTAAACTATGGAACTTATAAACGTATCTAATGTCACCTATACTTATAATGATGGTCACTCAGCCTTAAAAAATGTTAACCTTAAGATTAATAAAGGCGACAGAGTTGCCATTCTTGGCCCAAATGGAGCTGGAAAATCCACACTGTTTCAGCTTTTCAACGGTCTCCTTGCCCCTACCTCTGGTTCAGTTACCATAGGAGGCTTAACTACTACTAAGAAAAATTTGCCTGCCATTCGTAAAAATGTAGGTATGGTATTTCAAGATTCAGACGATCAGCTATTTAACTCCACAGTGAGGCAGGAAATTGCCTATGGACTTATGAATATGAAAATATCGGGAAAAGAACTGGATGAATCTATAAACTGGGCACTTAAGGTTGTTGGAATGTCTGATTATATAAATAAAAGTCCCCATAATTTAAGCGGCGGTGAAAAAAAGAGAATAGCCCTTGCCAGTGTACTAGCTATGAAACCTGAAGTTATGGTACTGGATGAGCCTACCTCTGCCCTAGATCCAAAAGGTGTTAGTGATCTTTTAGACTTGCTTAACTCTATTAACAAAGACTTGGGGATAACTCTAATATTTGCAACACATGATGTGGATATAGTTCCCATTCTTGCAGATAAAGTGTATCTTTTAAGTAAAGGTGAAGTTGTCCTATCTGGAACTACATCAGAGGTGTTCAGCAATAGAGAAACTATACGCAGTATTAATCTTCGCCTGCCTAGAGTAACTCATCTAGTGGAGCTTCTCGTAAAGGATGGACTAATAAAAGCAGATGAATTACCCCTTACTATTGGACAGGCTAGAAAACTTTTTCAAAAATCTATCAAACACCTCTAAAACAAATTTCCAGAATTTGCACCCCTGAGGTGTAAATTTGGGAAAATATGAAAAATTGCATCATTAAAAAAAATTGCACCCCAGTGGGTGCTTAATTTTATATTTATATAGAATTTCACACCCCTGTGGTGCTTGATTTTTCTAAGTCTAATCTCTTCCATATGAAATAGGACAATCCCCAGGACAGAACAAATAAACCCACCAGCAAATACCCAATATTTCCGAAATCAAGATCACTTATCCATTTCCAAATACCACTGTTTAGCCCAAGCTTAGGAGCCAATATTTGAGTTAATTCAATAAATCCTATACACAGTGCTGCTACTACAGATATTCCGGTAACGGATAAATTATAGTATATTTTACGTAAAGGCGTTGAAAATGCCCAACTATATGCATTAGTCATGAATACTCCGTCTGCAGTATCCATAAGACTCATTCCTGCTGCAAAGATAATTGGCAAAGCCACTAGAAGATCAATGGGAACAGCTTGAGTTGCAGCATTTACTGAGATAGCCAAAAGTGCCACTTCTGAAGCAGTATCAAATCCAAGTCCAAATAAAAAACCCATTGGGTAGACATGCCAGCTTTTATTTATAAATCTATAAAGCGGACCTCCAAACCGTGAAATAAAACCTCTATTCAGCAAAAGCTTGTCTAATTGTTCTTCATTATATTTGCCGCTGCGTGTAATTCCAAAAATTTTATAAATATCAAACCATATATATAAATTCAATATTCCTATAAGTAAAAGAAATCCCCCAGATACTGAGGTACCAATTACGCTTCCAATCTCCTTTATTTGTGGAATATTTCCTTGAGCCCACTTCATTGAGAAGGTAGTTATTATTACCATTATGAATACTACGGAAGAGTGTCCCAGTGAAAAGAAAAATCCAACACCTGTAGATTCTTCTTTCTGCTCTGTCAATTTACGAATAGTATTATCAATAGCAGCTATATGATCTGCATCAAAAGCGTGTCTAAGTCCAAGAGTATATACAAGAAAACCAAACCCCAGCATTTCAGGATATTTGCCAGCATGAGCCACTAGTATTGCTATACCCACTATATGCAGTATTGCCACTACTATTGCATAATAAATCCATTTAGTATTTTTATTCAATTTAAGATTTATTTTAACCCCCTCCTATCCCGTATAAACACAAATGTCATTTACTAATGATCACTTTATAACTTATTAATAATACTTGCATTATATCCAGCTCCAAAACCATTATCTATATTTACCACACTGACACCGCTGGCACAGCTATTTAGCATTGATAATAGAGCCGAAAGTCCTTTAAAGTTTGCTCCATATCCAACACTAGTAGGTACTGCTATAACTGGTTTGTCTACAAGACCTCCCACTACACTGGCAAGGGCCCCTTCCATTCCTGCCACAACTATAACAACCTTTGCTCCTCTTATAACATCTAATTTTGAAAATAATCTGTGGATACCTGCAACTCCTACATCTATAAGCTTCTCTACTTTATTTCCAAATATCATTGCCGTTTCCGCTGCTTCTTCCACCACTGGCAAATCAGAGGTTCCTGCTGAAACTATGGCAATATAGCTATCAGTAAGCTTTTCTTCTCTTTTTTTAATGCTTATTGTTTTGCCAAGCTTATTGTACCTTGCATCCGGGCATATTTCTTTTATCGAATTGTACATTTCTTCACTGGCCCTGGTAGCTAGTATATTGTTATCCTTTGTAAGCATAAATTCAATGATACTTTTTACTTGCTCAACTGTTTTACCAGCACAGTATATTACCTCAGGATATCCTACCCTTATCTCTCTATGATTGTCAATCTTAGCAAAACCCAAATCCTTAAAGGGAAGATCTTCAATTTTTTTCATGGCTTCTTCTACTTCAACTTTATTATTTTTCACATCTTCAAGCAGATTTCTTATATCCTCTTTATTCATTGTTTAATTTTAGTGAGAAGTTCTATTATAAATTAATACACAGTTACACTTCCCACTAAAATTTGCCTCCCTTCCTTCACTGTCAAGCTTTCTCAAAATATATTATTTACATTAAATTTATTTTCCCACCATAACCTCATTAAGGCTGCCTACTCTATATCCCTGCATATCCAGTGTTACGTATTTAAATCCAATTTCTTTAAGTTTGTTAGAAATATCATCTATTAACTTTTCATCAAATAATCTAGATCTATCTTTCCTATCAACCTCTACCCTGGCAAGATCTCCATGGCATCTTACTCTGACTGCTCTGAAGCCTATTTTCATCATATACTTCTCAGCTTCTTCAATTTTTTCAAAATCTTCTACTTTTAGTTCATCGCCATAAGGTATTCTAGTTAGAAGACATGCATAGGATGGCTTATCCCAAGTTTTTAGACCTAATTCCTTGGAAAAACCTCTTATATCTGATTTAGTAAGTTTGCATTCTAGTAATGGACTTTTTACATTTAGCTCCTTTAGAGCTTTTAATCCTGGTCTGTAGTCTCCTATATCATCAAGATTTGTCCCATCAATTACATAATTGTAACCCTGTGTTTTAGCAATGTTGTCAATCATATTAAATACTGCCTTTTTACAAAGATAGCATCTGTTTTCAGGATTATTTCTGATTTCTTCTATAATAGGTACTTCTATGATTTCATAGTCTACACCTAATTCACCTGCTAATTGTTTTGCTTCCTCCACTTCCCATTTAGGAATATAGGGTGAAAGTATGGTTACCGCTTTCATATTATCACCAAGAGCTTCTCTTGCTGCCTTAAGTAAAAACGTACTGTCTACTCCACCGGAAAAAGCTAAAACTACCTTTCCCAACTCTTTTAGATAATTAGTCAAATTTATATATTTTTCATTATTCAGCATTATATCACCTCTATCCTTATGTATTATACATATCAAATCAATAATCGTCCTAATTTCACTGATTATTAATTCTTCACAAATTATTACGATCTCATGTTTCGGATTATAAGTTATTATTTTCTTCTATAGCCTTATGAATATCTCTGTAAACCTTGGCAATAGGTAAATTATTTTCTTCTGCTATTCTCTTACAATCTTCATATTCAGCCTTATATTTTACCAATTCACCTTCATAATAGGAATTTTTCACATTTACCTCTCCGTACTTAGTTTTAACCTTGGAAAATTCTCTATGAAGCATTATTTTCTCAACCTTAAACTTTCTGACTCCAATGGAGGTAGTATCTTTAAAAATTACTTCCAGAACATCTTTTTCTTTCTTGGCATTTACCAGTATACTCAGCTTTATGGCTGGTCTTCCTTTTTTCATAATGATAGGGGTCTTAAATACATCTAAAGCGCCTCTATGAAAGAGTTTTTCCTCCACATAGCCATATAATTCCGGATTCATATCATCTATATTAGTTTCCAGTATATATTGTTCTTCTATTTCTTCCTTGCTTTCTTCTTTTCCCAAATAGACTCTTAACACATTGGGTATTTCCAGATTTCTAGTTCCAAGTCCATATCCTATTTTGTCTATTGAAAATTCTATTTTATCTGTAAACTCCTTAACATTTGAAGCTAAAATAGCTGCTCCTGTAGGAGTAGTAGTTTCAAAAGATACTATACCTGATTTTATCGGTATACCCTTTAATATCTTAACAGTTGCTGGTGCAGGCACAGGTATAACCCCGTGAGCGCATTTTACAAATCCGCCTCCTACCTGAACAGTTGAAGCAATAATTTTATCTATCTTTAAATAATCTAATGCTACAGCTGCTCCCACAATGTCTATAATGGAGTCTATGGCACCCACCTCATGAAAATGCACTTCATATAGGAATTTTCCATGAACCTCAGCCTCAGCCTCCGCTACTTTCATAAACATATGCAAACTTGTTTTTTTCACTGTTTCACTTAAATCACTTCTATTTATTATATTTTCAATGTCCTTCAAATTTCTATGCTCATGATGATGAGATTCAGTTTGGTCATGATGACCAGGCTCAAACTCTCCATGATGATGGTCATGATCATGTTCAAATTCATCCTGGTGATTCTGTCCAGCCACTTCATAGTGACTATGGCTATGTTCTTCATGATTATCATTTCCAACTTCATGATAATGATTATGAACAGACTCCTCATTGTGACTATGATGAAGTTCACTACCATGATAATGTTCATCTTCTGTCTGCTGTGCCTGTTGGACATGGTGGTGATCATTATTGTGCTGATTTTTTAGAATCACATCTACCTTAGTTCCCATTATACCATTTTTAATATCTTTTTTAATTTGTATTTCATATTCAGAGTCCAATTTAAGTTTTGAAATCTCTTTTATCAAATACTCCTCATCTACCCCTAAATCAATTAATGCTCCTAAGTTCATATCGCCGCTTATTCCACAAAAACAATCATAATATAATACTCTCATTTTATACTCTCCAATATTAAGTAAGATTTATTTATACCTTAATTGTAAACTAATATTTGCCCTTTACGCAATGTTGTTATTTAAATATTCCTAGCAATGAGCCCACTCTTAAAATTATCAGGTAGTAATTTTTCATTACGTAAAGGCTTATTTGTACTATGTTTTACAACAAATAAGCCTTTACTAATAATTATATAGAAATTTTAATCAAATAGTGCCTTAACCCTTTTTAATTCCTGACGAATAGGGATTCCCTGTGGACAATGAGTCTCACATTTCCCACATTCTACACAATTTGATGCAGTTTGATTTCTTCTTCTAATCATCATATCATATACTTCATCTTTACCAAACATACTATAATTATTATAGGCACTGAAGCATCCCGGGATATTGACACCTGCTGGACATGGCATACAGTATGCACAGGCTGTACAGCTAACCTTCACTTTACTTTTAATAATGTTATTTACTTTATCAATTAACTTTAATTCTTTTTCTGTTAATGAATTTGCCTCTGTTTCACTAGCTACCTTTATATTTTCTGTAATCTGATCCATTGAATTCATTCCACTTAGAATAACTGATACTTCAGGATGGTTCCATATCCATTTTAATGCCCATTCTGCTGGTGTTCTCTTTGTATCCCCTTCATTAAAGGCATCTTTGGCTTCCTGTGGAAGATTATTCACAAGTTTACCACCTCTAAGCGGCTCCATGATTGTAATTCCCAGGCCTCTTTCAGCAGCATATTTTAAGCCTTCTGTTCCAGCCTGAAACTCCTCATCTAAATAGTTGTATTGTATCTGACAAAATGACCAATCATAATAATCCACTATTTCTTTAAAGAGATCCAACTTGTCATGAAATGAAAAGCCTGCATATTTTATTCTGCCATCTTTTATAGCAGAATCCAAAAACTCATCAATACCATTTTCTTTTAGTCTTTCCCAATCGTTACGATTAAGTGAATGTACTAAGTAAAAATCTATATGATCTGTTTGAAGACGCTGCAGCTGCTCATTTAAGTATTTATCCATGTCACTTCTTGTCTGTATGAGCCAGCTAGGAAGTTTAGTAGCTAATTTAACCTTTTCTCTATATCCATCCTTTAATGCTCTTCCTACAAAGGGCTCACTGGCACCGCCCTGACCCATTCCTGTTCCATGATAAGGGTAAGCTGTATCTATGTAGTTTACTCCTCTATCAATTGCACTACGAACTAGTCCTATAGATTTTTCTTCATCAATTTGGGTTGCGTCTCCCCCAGGAAGTAGTGGAAGTCTCATACATCCAAAACCCAATATTGAAACCTTTTCATTAGTTTTCCCAAAATTTCTATATAACATTATAAAACCATCCCCCTAAATAAATAATCGAAATCTAATTACAATTTTTATAATCCTATATTCGGCAAATAATCCTTGTAAGTATTGATCTTACTAGATTGGTTTATGAAATTTTTTGAATAGAAAATCACGCATTATAAACAGAATTCTTTGTTTCAGGTGGAGTTTTTTCTCCACTTGAAACTTAGAAGTCGTTATCCAGGGACGTAGCAGACCTTATACTCTAAAGAGAAAGCGATTCACACCAAATTTAAAATTTGGGTTCTCTGCTTTTCCCACTTTGATAGAAGCTGGGAGTATTACGGATGGTAGTCATCGGATAAATGATTTCCTAGATAAATTGCCGAATTGAAGATAATTTTATTTTGTAATAAATCTCAGCATAAAAATATTATAAATCTTAGAGTGAACTCTAAGTCAATAGTATATTTATAAAATTTATAAAATTTTCGTAAAATTTTTAAATCAATCAAAGAAAGACTAGAAATATTTTAAAAGTTTAACCTAATGTGCTATCCATCTCCAATCCTCTATAGGTTGGAGATGGATAGCACATTAATATAAATGGTTTGATACCATTTATATTAATCAAATTTGTATAATTATCATTATTTTAGGTATAATATAAATGTTAGTTGCTCTTTGTAAACTGAATATATATGGTTGTAGGGAGAATATGAAAATGCGATAACCAAGCTATGCCTTCCCTACGTAAAATATTCAAGGCTCGTATACAGAGCATTACGTTCATTACCCTCGGTGCAAGGGGATTTCAAGCCTGTGGAGAGTGTAGGTTACGAACTCTAGGAAGCAGGAAGCTCTTACTTCTTTAAGTTAGAGTAGTTCACGATATATAGTAATTATAGAATAGCAGAAGAAAGAAATTTTTTTGCAGTCCAATTTAGATTAAAAAGTAAAGACAAAGTAAAAATGTTTTTTTATTTTACTTTGTCTTTAAGTTTAATGATAATTATATTAATTATTTAGGGTAAAAAATTGACTTTCAATGGATTTCTCTCTACTAATCTAGGGTAATTATATTTTGGGTAGCCTACCATAACAGCTCCAGTTATTTTTTTGCCTTTAGGTATATTAAATAATTCAAGCATTGGGGAATTGTCTTTAAGAGCGATCCTTTCAAATACACCTGCCCAGCATGAGCCTAATCCAAGAGTTGGTGCATATAGCTCCATATACGTCAGTGAAAAAATGGAGTTTTCTCTCCCTCTTGGAAAATCTGCATCTGCAATTGCAAGGACAAGACTAGGTGCTCCTCTTAAAATAGTATCTATTCCATTTTCAGTATACACTTTAACAAAATCATCAAATTTTCCATTCAATGTCTTATCATTTTTTAATTCCTCGGCAGTAATTTCAACAGCTTTATCAAGTATTTTTCTATCATCTATGATAATATAGGATACACCTTGTAAATTATGTCCACTAGGAGCAAAATGGGCAATATTGACAAGATCTACTAACTTTTCTCTTGGAACTGAAGTTTCTTTATAAGATCGTATTGAACGTCTTGAACGAAGAAAATTTTCTGCTTCTTCAGGACTTAATTTTGGAAACTTTTTTGAACTTTTTTGATCAACTAATGGTGTTTTTATGTTATCCATAGCTTCTTTTGGACAGACAGCTACACAATGCCCACAGGCAATACATTTTTCGGGGCAAATATCTTCCGGACCATTTTCCCCAATTCTCAATACCTGCACGGGGCACTCCTTTACACAAATTCCGCATTTGATACATTTCTCTTGATCTACAGTTATTAAATTCATTTCTTATTCCTCCCAATAATAATCTCTGATAAACAGAGTTCTTTGTTTCAGGTGGAGTTTTTTTCTCGAGCTGAAACTTAGAAATCGTTATCCAGGGACGTAGCATCCGTTATCTCCCACTTTGATAGAAAAGCAGAGAACCAAAATCTTGGATTTTGTGTGAATCGCTTTCGCTGTGTGCGATGGGAGTATTACGGATGGTAGTCATCGGATAAAATTTAAATTAATAAAATTATTTTGCAGTTTTATGGACAATAACTGCTATAATTTGAGTTGCTATTCCAAAGATACAAACTCCATACCATCCAAAGTGTGAGTAACTGTAAGATCCCAGAAAAGAACCCAATGCTCCTCCTAGAAAAAAGCTTACCATATATACAGTATTAATTCTGTTACGCATTTCTTCATTTAAAGAATGCACTCTGGTTTGATTGGAAACATTTCCGGATTGGACTCCTAAATCAAGTAATATAACTCCTATAATCAATCCCCATACTTTAAATCCAAATAGAAGAAAGAATATATAAGAAATTATTATAACAACTAAACATATTCCTATAACAAATCTAGAACCTTTCTTATCAGCCGTTTTTCCAACTAAAGGAGCTGCCAAAGCACCGCTGACTCCAACTAATCCGAATAAACCCGCTGCCTGGGGACCCATGTTGTAATGAGAGCTTCCAAGTAAAAATATAAGTGATGTCCAAAATGCACTGAAAGCTGCAAACATCAGGGCTCCATTAATAGAAGCTTCTCTTAAAACAGGTTCCTTTTTTATTAAATGAAACATTGATTTTAATAATTCAGTATATTTAATGTTAGAAACAGGTTTACTTACTGGTATTAATTTTCTTAAAGCTATCATAAGAATTATCATCATAATTGCTGCAATAATATATACTATTCTCCATCCTAAGTATCCGCCTAAAATACCGCTGAATGTACGTGATACTAATATACCAATTAATAAACCACTCATTACTGTGCCTATTATTTTACCTCTCTCCTTTGGATCTGATAACTGAGCAGCCAAAGGTATAATAAGTTGAGGAATAATTGAAGTAAATCCAACTGCAAAAGAAGAAATTATCACCATAAATATATTATGAGAAAAAAACATACTTGTAAGAGAGAGTATTGAAAATAAAAGCATTATAGTTATCAAATTTCTTCTTTCTTTTATGTCTCCAAGGGGTAATATAAATATCATTCCAACTGCATATCCTATCTGTGTAAGCATTGCTGCAAAGCCCACACTAGTTTCACTGACATTAAATGTCTTAGCTATATCTGCAAGAAGCGGCTGTATATAATATAAATTTGCTACAGTGAGCCCGCAAGCTATAGCCATAACCATAATTAATAAATTACTTAGTACAGGTTTATTTTCCACTTTATTTTCCACAAAATCATTATTTAAGCTTTCCATAATTTCCACTCCTTTTAACGAATAAAATTAGTAAATATTTTTGTTTCCATTTCAGGCTTCTTTACAATTCCTTCACCGTTTTCTATCAGCTTCATAAGCCATGCCATATTTTTACCCAGTATTCTCATTATTTGAATACCTTCTTCATCCTGCATTGCCTCTCCTGGTGTTGTCCCGTTAATAACATTCCAATAATTTGAAGTTGGTATAAGCATTTCAGAATGATTAATGTAGTTATTTAACTGATCGAAGGTTGGAATCCCACCTGCACGTCTTACTGCTACTACTGCTGCACCAACTTTATGTCTTAACATACTGTCATTGGCTTCTGCCACACGAAAAGCTCTATCTAAAAATGATTTCATTGCCCCAGCAATTGCTGAATAGTGAACTGGTGACCCTAAAATTATTCCATCAGCTTCCTTCATCTTTTCAATCCATTCATTAACTGGATCAGTAGTAATAACACACTTTCCATTTTTATTTTTTGTGCAATTTTTACAAGCAATACATCCTCTAATAGGTTTATTCCCTACATGAACTATTTCTGTTTCTATACCTTCTTTTTCAAGTTCATCAATAACTATTTTTATTCCATGATAAGTATTTCCTGCTTTAGCAGGACTTCCGTTAAAAGCTACAACTTTCATTAAAAATTCCTCCCTTTATAATCTTGATTTTTTTCACTATAATAATTGCAATTTTTCATAGACAAATACTGAACGTTTAGTTTATATTTATATAATATACTAAACGTTCAGTATTGTAAAGTATATTTTTAAAATTTTTTAATGTATAATATACGTATAGTTTTTAAAATACATTTTAATATAACAGGAGGTATAATTTACAATGGATAAAAAATTAGGACGCCCTCGTAGTGAAAAAACAAAAACAGATATTCTTAATGCGTCATATGATTTATTAATAGAAAATGGTTTTGCATCAATAACTGTTGAAAAGATTGCTGAAAAAGCTGGAGTCAGCAAAGCTACTATTTATAAATGGTGGCCAAATAAAGCTGCTGTTGTTATAGATGCTTTTCTAAATGCTACCAGTGAGAAGCTGCCAATTCCTGATACAGGATCAACTATTGAGGATATGTTTATTCAGGTAAATAATTTTGTAAAATTTCTAATGAGCAGGAAGGGAAGTATAATTGCTGAAATAATAGCTGAAGGACAGTTTGATCCAAAACTGGCTGATATATACCGTAAGGCGTATTTTAAGCCACGTCGAAATATTTCAAAAGAAATTTTGGAACGCGGAATTTTAAGGAGGGAATTGAGAAAGGATTTGAATATAGAGTTGACTATGGATTTAATTTGGTCCCCAATATTCTATAGACTCCTTATAACTGGGGATGCACTTGATGATATTTTCGTAAGAGAATTAATAAATTATGCATTTGAAGGGATCAAGCTAAATTCTTAGAAAAGCTAAACATTGAAAAAGTAAATTTCAAAGAAACACTTAAATATATGAATATGAGAATGTATTTATTATAAAATATAAGCAAAAGAACCTCTCAGCTCACTAGGAAATAGATCTGGAGGTTCTTTTTTATATGTAAGGATTATTATAATACTAGATTAGAAAAATCAAAATTTTACTTTTCAAACAGTCCCTTTATATAATATAAAAATTAATCTGAAATTTCATTTTTGCATTGGAGACCTCTTAGGATTAATTCTAGGACAGAGTTAAATAAATATCAGGGATCTAAGTATAAATTTTGCTATAAACTCTATTATTATTTATTCTCATTCTATTATTTAAATCCATAGTCTGCTTTGCAATAGTAATAAATTCACGGGTTGCCTTTGAAAGATATTCTCCTGGTCTATAAGCTATAACAAGTGTAAAGGTCATATCATCTATTAAGAAATAATTGTCATATTTATTTGTATTTAAAAGCCATATAACATTTTCTGGTACAAAAGTAAAACCCATCCCTGCAGCAGCAATGCGATGTGCAGTATCAAGATTCTCAATTTCAAGAATGATGTTAGGCTTGAATTGTACACGTTGAAATATTTCATCTTCAACAAGTCTCATTCTCTGCCCTTGTTTTGATATGATAAAATTTTCATTTTGTAAACAGCTAAAATGAAGCTCATGCTGATTTTCTGATCCTACTTTTGAACAAATACTGTGATTTTCCGGAGCCACAAGAAATATTCTTTCAACTGATATAATCTCATATAAAAATTTATCATGCTGTATTGGAAGATTTAATATGGCAATATCTATTTTACCATTTATAAGCATTTCCTCTAACTGCATTGTTACATCTTCTTCAATGTCTATTTCTATTTGTGGAAATCTTCTATGAAATTGCGGCAATATTAATGGCAATATATGCCTTCCTGCCTGATTTGGAATCCCAATTGTAAGACGTCCTTTTTTTGAACCAGCTATATCACTAAGTTCCATTTTTAATTGTTTATTTAAATTGAGAATACTTTTAGCCGTTTTAAGATACTGCTCTCCTGCAAAAGTCAAATTAATGGAGCTTGCTGTTCTATCAAACAATTTTACGCCTAAATTATCCTCCAATCTTATAATATACTGACTTAAGGAAGGCTGAGATATATACAATTTTTTTGCTGCTTTAGAAATACTCTTTTCTTCTGCTATAGATATCACATACTCCAATTGATGAAAATCCATATAACCCTCTCCTTTTGCATTCAATTTTGTAATGCTACATTTATTAAATAATCCCTAGAAAATTTCATATCACTAGATTTACCCATATTTTTTTATAAAGGAAATTCCGTATTATTGATGAACTGCTGATTATCTGACAATCAAAATGATACTAACTTTATTTAATATAGCTTTATCCTATTGATTATATAATATTAATAGTATTATGCATATAACTAAAATAAAAGTATAATATAAACAAAGTGCGATGAAAGTATTAGATTAGGTAGTCATGGGATAAATTATTAGTTCTGTAGATTACACTATATAATACATTATTGAAAGGAGCTATTAAAATATTGATTATGGAGCACATTGACTCAGTGAAAAAGAGTAAAATAAAAATACATCTGCCTAGTATTAATTCTGAATCCCTTCTGCTTGGAATACTTCTAGCAACAGTTGGAGGATTTTTGGATGCCTATACCTATATTGGAAGGGGTGGCGTTTTTGCTAACGCTCAAACAGGAAATCTTGTTTTAGTTGCCATAGAGGCTGTTAATAAGAACTATAGACAGGCTTTAATACAGGCATTACCTATTTTTGCATTTATAGTAGGAATTATGGTTTTTGAAACCATCAAAAAAAATTCATACATTTTTTTCATAGGGCATCCTGAACGTTTTATCTTAGTTGTTGAAATAGTAATACTTTTTTTTGTAGGATTTGTGCCCTCTGGTGCTTTAAATACTATTGCAACCGTTACAATTTCCTTTGTCACTTCACTCCAATTTGCTTCCTTTAAAAAACTGGTTGATTCCCCCTATGCCACCACCATGTGCACGGGTAATTTGCGTTCGGCTTCCATAGCTGCTTACACTGCTTTTACAAAAAAAGATCATAAAGCGTCTATAAAATCTCTTCGTTACTTTGCAATTGTATTCTCATTTTTATTAGGAGCTTTTTGCGGCGGATTTCTAACCTTTTTTATTGGGCCTCATGCAGTATGGGCTTCTGACATTCTGCTTATATTTTCTCTGATTTTATTGCATATAGAGAATGTAAAAATGACTTCACACTAGATTGAAGATCTAGTGAAGTCATTTTGTACTGACAATTAATAGTATCCCCTCACCTTTTTCCATTCATATATTACTTCTTCAACAAATTTTAACCTGACTAACTTGGCGTAAGTCTCCCACGCACACAGCGAAAGCGATTCACACAAAATCCAAGATTTTGGTTCTCTGCTTGCACACAGCGAAAGCGATTCACACAAAATCGAAGATTTTGGTTCTCTGCTTTTCTTCAAGTGAGAGTTCAACGCCAAGTAAGCCAT
>NZ_JBDNRK010000073.1:0-18663 GCF_047718555.1 Clostridium sp.
GGATTCAAAATATTCGTCGCATCTTTGACTTACTATTTATTTTCACATGCCTTAAAAAATATCTTAGGTGTAGAAGAATATGACAAATATTTTATTAGTTATAGAAATTTTTTTCACTGTTGTTGTTGGATTATATTTTTTTAATGCATTAAAAAATCAGCAATCAACTAAAATTGTAATTGATAAAGAGAGTACAAAGGAAATGGATAATCTTAAAAAGCTTAGAGAAATAAGTCTCACCATGCCCTTAACAGAAAAAAGCAGACCAGTAACCTTTCAGGAAATAATTGGTCAAGAAAGAGGCTTAAAAGCGTTAAGAGCAGCGCTTTGCGGGCCAAATCCCCAAAATGTAATAATTTATGGACCTCCAGGTGTTGGTAAAACTGCAGCAGCCAGACTGGTTCTAAGAGATGCTAAAAGTAAAGCCTGCTCACCCTTTAATTTGGATGCAAAATTTGTTGAAATAGATGCTACTACTGTAAGATTTGATGATAGGGGAATAGCAGATCCATTAATAGGTTCTGTACATGATCCCATATATCAAGGAGCAGGTTCTTTAGGAATAGCAGGGGTGCCACAACCTAAACCGGGTGCAGTAACAAAAGCACATGGAGGAATTTTGTTTATTGATGAAATAGGTGAATTACATCCTATTGAAATGAATAAGCTGCTAAAAGTATTAGAAGATAGAAAAGTGTTTTTTGAGAGTGCTTATTATAATGCTAATGACACTAATGTACCTAACTATATAAAAGAAATTTTTGAGAAGGGTCTTCCAGCTGATTTTAGGCTTATAGGTGCTACCACTAGGAATCCTGAGGAAATTTGTCCGGCATTACGTTCCAGATGTGTGGAAATATTTTTTAGAGCCTTACTTCCAGAGGAAGTAGAAAAAATTGCAAGGAACGCAGTATTTAAAGTGGGAACGAGTATAGATGAAAAAGCATTAAGTTTAATTGGAAAATACGCCAGCAATGGAAGAGATGCTGTAAATTTAGTTCAGTTAGCTGGAGGTATAGCTATAAATGAGAATCGAAATGAAATAGCCTTACAGGATATTGAGTGGGTTATTGAGAATGGCCAATATTCACCACGTCCAGAGAAAAAAATAAACGACAGGCCGCAGATAGGATATGTTAATGGCCTTGCAGTATACGGTGCTAACATAGGTGCAGTTATGGAAATAGAGGCAAGTGCTAAGAAAGCAAAGCTAAGGAAGGGAATCTTGAAAGTTACGGGTATAGTAGAAGAAGAGGAAATAAAAAATTCTACAGGTAAAGTTTTGAGAAAAAGCAATGCTAAATGCTCTGTAGAAAATGTTATTACTATGCTTGAAAAAAATTTTGATATTAATTGTGATGAATATGATATACATATAAATTTTCCGGGCGGAATACCTGTAGATGGGCCTTCTGCTGGAATAAGCATTGCAACAGCAGTATATAGTGCCATAAAAGAAATACCAATAGATAATAATGTGGCCATGACAGGGGAGATATCTTTATATGGTAAAGTAAAGCCTGTAGGTGGTGTAAATGCTAAGATAAATGCGGCTGTGAAAGCAGGAGCCAGTAAAATAATTATTCCAGAGGAAAATTGGCAAGAAAATTTTAAAAATATTTGTGATGTAAAAATCTTTTCCACCGATAATATACAGGAGGTATTTAATATAGCTTTCTCTCAGAATAATGAGTCTGCAAAAGTTATAGTAGAGCCTAACATTAATATACTTGCAGCTCAGAATTTAAGTTGAATTTATTAAATCCATATAAGATAATTTTTTGATAAGAGCGTTAAAGAAAATAAATTTTAAGATTTTTAAATAAATGCCTGATAAATAAATATTAATTTATAAATAAGAATACTTATAATTGAAAAAAGCTCAGTTTAAATGTATAATATATTAGACTATCCACATAATTAGATAGTAATGAAAGTGAGGGGAGAAAAATGAGCAATAATAATATAAAAATTCTTCCTCTAATTCCGCTAAGAGGTATAATTATATTTCCTTATATGGTAATGCATTTTGATGTTGGTAGAGAAAAGTCAATACTTGCTTTAGAAGAAGCTATGGTAAATGAACAAGAAATATTTTTAGTGGCTCAAAAAGAAGCAAAGACTGAATCTCCAGAAGAAAAAGATATATATTCAATTGGTACTATTTGTACTGTTAAGCAGCTGTTAAAGCTACCTGGTAATACTGTAAGAGTATTAGTTGAAGGAGATAGAAGAGCAAAAATTAGTGAGTATATTGAGAAGGAACCATTCTTTAAAGTTACGTTAGAAGAAATTGAAAATACAGACTTATTAGATAAGGAAAAAATTCAAGCTTTAATAAGATTAGTAAAAGAAAGCTTTAGCGCATATATAAAGCTTTCAGGTGCGGTACCTAACGATGCATTGATACCACTGGATAATATTGAAGATCCAGGAAGATTTGCAGATATAGTATGCTCTTACTTAATGATAAAACAAGAAAAGAAGCAAGAGATGCTAGATGCAATTAATCCCATAGATAGATTGGAAAAAGTACTGCAAGTGTTAGAAAATGAAGTAGATATACTTGAAGTGGAAAAAGAGATAGGGAATAAAGTTAGAGAAAAAATAGATAAGTCTCAAAAGGATTATTATTTGAGAGAGCAAATTAAAATTATGCAGGAAGAATTAGGAGAAGAAGACGAAGATAAAAAAGAGCAAAAGAAGTATAAATCTAAAATAACTAAAAGCAAGCTTCCTAAAGATGTTAAAGAAAAAGCTTTATATGAATTAAATAAACTAAAGAATTCAGGAAGCTATTCTTCTGAGGGAGGAGCTGTAAGAAACTATCTTGACTGGATTTTAGATTTACCTTGGAGTGTAAAAACAAAGGATTATCTTGATATAAAGAAAGCAAGAGAAGTTCTTAATGAAGAACACTATGGACTTAATGATGTTAAAGATAGGATTATTGAGTATCTTGCAGTAAAGAAAATGAGCAATTCCCTGAAAGGACCAATACTTTGTCTTGTAGGACCACCAGGAGTAGGAAAAACTTCTATTGCTAAATCTATAGCTCATGCATTAAACAAGAATTTTGTTAGAATGTCCCTTGGTGGAGTAAATGATGAAGCAGAAATAAGAGGACATAGAAGAACATATATAGGTGCTATTCCAGGTAGGATAATATACAGTATGAAAAAGGCAAAGTCCAAAAATCCTCTTTTTCTTTTGGATGAAATAGATAAAATGGGAGAAGGCTATAAAGGAGATCCAGCAGATGCGCTTTTAGAAGTATTGGACAGTGAACAAAATAATACTTTTAGAGACCATTATTTAGAAGTGGATTTTGATTTGTCAGAAGTTATGTTTGTAACTACGGCTAATACTTTAGATACAATTCCACTTCCACTTTTAGATAGAATGGAGATAATAGAAGTTTCAGGATATACTTCAGAAGAAAAATTCCATATAGCTAAAGATTATCTAATACCAAAACAATTGAAAGAGCATTCTGTAGAAGCTGATAAACTCATTTTTAGCGATAATAGTATTTATTATATAGTAGACAATTATACTAGAGAATCTGGAGTAAGAAATCTTGAAAGAAAGATTGCTGCAGTAATAAGAAAATCTATTGCAGATATGGTAGAGAATGATAAAAATGATATAAGTATAACTATAACACTTGTTAAGAAATATTTAGGACCGGATATATATACTTTTGATAAAGTAGACAAGGAAGATAAAGTTGGTATAGTTACTGGTATGGCTTGGACTGGCTATGGCGGCGATACCTTACCTGTAGAAGTTGCGGTAATGCCTGGAAGTGGAAAATTGTCACTTACAGGGCAATTGGGTGATATTATGAAAGAATCTGCGGAGGCTGGTTTCAGTTACGTGAGAACTAACGCAAATAAATATGAAATTAACGAAAAATTTTATAAAGAAAAGGATCTACACATTCATGTACCAGAGGGAGCGGTGCCTAAAGATGGACCTTCAGCTGGTGTAACAATGATAACTGCTATGGTATCTGCTTTAACAAATAGAAAAGTAAGACATAATGTAGCAATGACTGGAGAAATTACGCTTACAGGAAGAGTTCTTCCTATTGGTGGGCTTAAAGAAAAGTCACTGGCTGCTTATAGGGCTGGTATAGATACAGTTATAATTCCAAAGGATAATAAAAAGGACTTAAAGGATGTGCCTAAGTCTGTGAAAAGTAAAATTAGCTTTATATTAGCGGATAAAATTGAAGACGTAATAAAAAATGCATTGGTTGGTGAAACGAATGGAAATAAAACAAGCTGAATTTATAATTTCGGCTGTAAAGAGGGAACAATTTCCTAAAGATGAGCTGCCAGAGGTAGCCTTTGTAGGGAGATCAAATGTTGGGAAATCTTCTATAATAAATGCACTTACTAATAGAAGAAAATTAGTTAAGGTGAGCGGTACTCCTGGAAAGACTAGATTGGTGAATTTTTTCCTTATAAATAATAATTCGTATTTTGTAGATTTACCAGGGTATGGTTATGCAAAAATATCTAAAGAACAAAAAAAAGACTGGGGCAAGATGATGGAAACTTATTTACAGGATAGAGAAGTACTTAGAAAAGTAATACTTCTATTAGACTGTAGAAGGATTCCCAATGAAGACGATATGCTTATGTATAACTGGATTAAGCATTATGGGTATAATTGTATGATAATATGTACTAAAAGTGATAAATTAAACAAAAGTGAATTAGCTAAAAGTGAAAGAACTATAAGGAAAACTCTAAACCTTAAAGAAAGTGAAAAAATAAGCTTTTATTCTTCGCTTAAAAAAGTAGGCAGTGAAGAGTTACTGGATAAAATTTTTCATGAAGTTTTATAAAAATATTATTTATCTTGAATAAGAATTTAAAAATTGGATAACATAATAAATGTAATTGGAGATAATATCTCCAGTAGTGTGAAATGAGGGCAATTATTTAGTCTTTATTTTATACTAAACCCCCCATCCCCCTTGGGACCGTAAAGCGGTCCCTTTTTAATTATAAAGCTTTTTCGCAGCACAGCGGAGAAAAAACATCCTTTATTTTAATTGTTATTCTTAGGAGAAATTTGTATAGAAGATATTTTAAAATAATACTTCTGTAATGGATCCCCCTGCGCTTTTAGCATTAGATTCAAAGTGTAATTTTTTACTATGTTAGTATCTTTATTTGAGATTGATTTAAAGTTTAATACCCATTTAATCTCAATGATATCACCATCGGTATTACAACGGTTGTCCATAAAAATACCATCTTGAAATGTAAAAGTACTATCAGAAGCAGAAAGCATACCTATGGCACTAAGAGCATTGCCATCAAGTCCAGGGTAAAAAATATCATTTGGTTTTTCAGCTTCATTTTGAGGTAATCCTTGAACATATTTTACAAAAGATAATATAGAATCTTTCCCTAAAAAATTATTATTGTAGTTATTAGAATAGTGTATGAGTTTACCTTGAGAAAATATGTAATTAGCTATACTTATATCATTTTCTCCTATATTACCAGATATTATTTTGGGTGTTTTATTATTATGAAGATCTATGAAGCCTAAAAGATTATTAGTATTAGATAAAATATCTTGAAATTTATCTTTATTCCATACAAATATATGTTGAATTGCTTTTCCTCTTTCAGAGGCTTGGGTAAAAATTTCTGGAAGCTTATCTCTAGATATGTCCAGAAATGTAATTCTTAAAGGCCAGTAATCATAATGATCTCCAAGAGTATCTAGCTGCTTATTAGGGTTTAAAATATAATCTTTTCCTTTAGAATTTATATTTACTTTATATTTATTATTAATTGAGTCTATTGATATAAAATCTTTTATGCCATCACCGGTAACATCATAATTTTTTATTGTTCTGTTGCTGCCTATGGCTGAAAAGGTTGGCAAATATTCTTTTGAAAGAAAAAATAAAATTGACAATATAATTAAAAGTATTATTAAAACTGAATAATAAATATATCGTTTTTTCAAAAAAAGTACTCTAAATTTCATATAAATCACCTCATAAAAAATATATGACTTAAATGAGAAAGTTAGTATATAAAAAGAGAAAAAAAGAGCTGCATCTATGTGCTAATGCACTTTGAAGCAGCTCAACTACAAAATAAATTATTACTAATCATCTGGAGTAATAGCTTTATCTTTGCAATTCTTACAAACACCATAAAAATAAACTCTATTTGTTAGAACTTCATAATCAGTAAATTCACTAATTTTGCTATTTAAATCAGTAAAAGACACATTTTCCACGTCATCAACTTTACCACAAGATATACATTGTATGTGCGGATGAGGATAAACGTTACTGTCATATCTGAAATTTCCTTCGCCAACATTTAGTTCATTAACTAAATTTACTTCTGTAAGTGTTTTAAGTGCTTTATAAACGGTAGCCAAACTCATAGTTGGATAATCTGTCTGCAGTGCTTTGTATATAGTTTCAGCAGAAGGATGTTCTTTGGTTGACTGCAAATACCTATATACGGCTATACGTTGAGGCGTTAATTTCAATTTTTTTTCTCTAAATATATTTGTTATGCTGTTCATAAGCACCATCCTTATCTTTTAATTAGCTATATTATATAATAAAGATTATTAGTTGTCAAAAGAATAATTTTGGTATATATGTAAAAATAGAAATAAATAGATCATAAGATTTGTATATATTAATATAGAATATAGGAGACGTTTTTAATTATTCTAAGTCCATAATAATTAAATATAATAAACTTAAGTAACATTTAATATATGCATAAATAATATAAATAACATATATTAAAATATATGTTACTATCAATCTTTGTTATAGAGGAGTTTACGAAGAGGTTTAATTTACTATGCATCTTCAGATGCCTGATCTATTAGGCGAACTTGAAAGGGGGAGTTTTTTTGAAACGTACTTATGTATTGGATACAAATGTTATTCTATATTCTCCAGGAGCAATAACGTCTTTTGCAGATAATGATGTGGTTATTCCAGAGGTAGTTCTTGAAGAATTAGATTCTTTTAAAAAAGATAAGAGTGATTTAGGAGCCAATGCAAGACATGCTGCAAGAATATTAGATAAATTGAGAAAAGAAGGTAATATAAATAAAGGTATAAATCTCCCTGGTGGAGGTAAACTTAGGGTTGAAATGAATCATCATGATACAATAATACCTCAAAGCTGGGATAAATCTAAGCCTGATAATAGAATAGTACAGGTATGCAAGGCTCTTAAAGAGCAAGGTGAAGATGTTTATTTGATTAGTAAGGATATATTTGAGAGGATAAAAGGAGATTGTGTAGGAGTAAATGTAGAAGATTTTTACGAAAAAGTAGTACCTGAATATGACAGTCAATATACAGGGAGAATTGATGTGTATGTACCTTCAGAAAAATTACAATTTTTTTTCAAAAATAAGTATTTGAATTCAGATAATCTTTTAAGTTATTCGTATGAGGAAGAGAAATATTATAAGCCTCAATTATATATAAATCAATTTGTTATAATTCACTCCATGGATAATGATAAACAAACAGCACTTGGAAGATTTGATGGTAAAATGGTAACTCCCCTTAAATTTACGGAAATGAAGCCCTTAGGACTTACTACTAGAAATGTTGGACAAAAGTTTATGCTGGAAGCTTTGTACACTGATGCAAATAAGGCTCCATTAGTGATAATAAAGGGACCGGCAGGAACGGCTAAAACTTTGTTTTCTTTAGCAGCAGGACTTTATAAAATATTAGAAGATGGTAATGAAGAGTATAGAAGAATTCTTGTATGCAGACCTAATGTAACTATGGATGAAGATATAGGATACTTACCAGGATCAGAGCAAGACAAGATATCTCCATTTATGAGACCTATTTTTGATAATCTGGAGATACTTGTAGATTCAGACGAAAATGAAAGATATAAAAATGAGGGGGAGCTAAATGATAAGGTAAAGGAACTCTTTGATAGAAGGATAATAACTACGGAAGCGGTGGCTTTTCTTAGGGGGAGATCTATACTGAAAAATTGGGTTATAGTGGATGAAGCACAAAACTTATCCCCAAAACAGGTTAAAGCTATAATTACAAGAGTAGGTGAAGGGACTAAACTTATATTGATTGGAGATCCAGATCAAATTGATCAGCCATTTTTGGATTCAAGGTCTAATGGACTTTGTTATGCGGCAGAAAAGATGAAGGGGAGTAAGATATGTTATCAGATTACATTAAAATTTGATGAATGTGAAAGATCTCCTCTTGCTTTTGAGGCATCGAAAAGGTTGTAGTCAATTTTTTATATTAATCCTATTGCAAAAAAAATTTTATAATAAGTAATAAAAAAGACATATCTGTTTAAATTTAATTTAAGCAGATATGTCTTTTATATGTTACAATGAATTGTATTTACTATAAAGTATCTATTCTATTTAATTGTTAGTTACAAAAAATATACAATTTATAAATGAAAAGCTATTGAAAATGTTGTAAAATATAAATTAAGCATCTTAAAAGTAATAATAGGTAGAGATGTATTATAATTTTTATGGGGTACAAATATGAAAAATAAAATTAGTAATCAATCGGATTTAAGAAGAAATAGAAATAATAAAAATGGAATTAGAAAGGTTAAAAGATCTAAACTTGTAGTATACTTTATAATTTTTCAGATCATTTTTGGCATTGCTACAGCGCCATTAATAGTTTTTTATGGCCCATTTTCTACTTTGAAAAAGATGATAGTAGGGCAGGCAATGAGTACAATGAGTCATCAATATATTGCTACATTTTTTTTATCACAAAAACAGATTAATGATATATTGTATAGCAATAGTAATGACAACAGTACTGCTGGGCCAATTGGTTCATTAGCAGAGGATTTAAACAAGATAAAAATTGGAAATCATGATAATACTATTGAGTTTGAAAAGGTTGATGGGAAAAAGTTTACAGGATTAATGTTAGTAGTTCATGATCCAACAAGAGTTAAAATTGGATATTCATCAAAGCTTGGAACTGTAGGCGAAAAAACCAGCCAGATAGCAAAGAATAACAATGCAATAGCAGCAATAAATGGAGGAGGATTCCAAGATAAAGCTAATAATTCTACGGCTACATGGACAGGAACAGGGGCTTTGCCAACTGGCATAATAATTTCTGGTGGAAAGCTTATTTATCCAACTGATAACATAGATTACAATGTAAAAAGGATTGGAGTGGCTGGGATTACTAAAACTGGACAGTTAATAGTTGGTGATCACAGTATTAATGAATTGTTAAATAAGGGAGTTACAGAAGCTATATGCTTTGGACCTACGCTTATAGTAAATGGAACAATTCAGAATAGAGATAGTCAGGGAAGACCAATAGATAGTCAGGGAGCTAATCCAAGAACGGCTATAGGACAAAGAGCGGATGGTTCAATACTTCTTCTCACTATAGATGGAAGGCAGGGACTTCAAATGGGAGCCACTATTGGAGATGTACAAAAAGTTATGAAGGATCAGGGAGCAGTAAACGCAGTTAATCTTGATGGTGGAGCTTCAACTACTTTATATTACAATGGAAGTGTTCAGAACAACCCAAGTGATAAATTTGGTGAGAGACCAATACCAACTGCTATATACGTAAAATAGATGAGGAGGATTATAGGGTGAGAGCTTCTAAAAGAATTTTTACATGGATTATTATTTCACTGGTTCTGCAGTGCTCGGTTTATTTATTTTTAAATAATTTTTATTTTTCACCTGAAGGGAATATAAAGTTTACAAAGATAGATAGCGTGAATAAAAAAAATAAAATAAAACCTAATGTAACTTTTACAAATACAGATAAGGATATATCTTTATCTGACGATTTTACATATACTGCATATATGTCTGATGGACTTGTAAAAGTAGTGGATACTACTACGGGAAAACAACTACAAATAAATTTCACAAAGGGAATACAGTGTCTGGCTTATAAATGGGTTCCGGGGACTAACAGAATGATTATAGCTGAAAAGCTGAGTGGAAGTAATGGAAAAATAATAAAATTTTTCTCCTACGATGCTGATAAAGCTGAGAATGGTGATAAAGATGCAAAAGCTGAAATATATAATTATGAAAGTAAAACAGAAAATGCAGTAACCGCAGGACAAAGTGTTGATTTGCAAATTTCTGAATTGACAGGAGTACTTTATGCAAAGATAACCTATAGTAGTGTATTAGCCAGAGTATATAGAATTGATAGAAATGAGACACTTACAAGGGTGACTGTGGGAAATATTGGCCATATAGCAGTTGCCTCTAATGACGATCAATTGGTATATGAAGATTTAACTTATGATAGAATGCGTAGTAATTATACCCCTAAAAAAACAATAAGCTTAGATGGGGTCTCAAGAAGTTCACTTTTGGGATCGGATAATAATGATAATTTCTACATAGGAGTTGGAAAATCACAGATTAATAAGATTTATTATGGAAAGCTTACAGAAAATACTTCTTCATGGAAAGAATTACCCACAGGAGGTTTAGTAAATACTAATGATATTGTTATAAGTTCAGATAATAATGTATATGTAATTAATAAAAATCAAGGAACCATTACAGATATAAAAAATAACAAAAAGAATACTTTTGAAGGTAGTTTTATTGAATTAAATAATAACTCAATTATTTCAAAAATCGACAATAAGCTAACAATAAAATCTTTCTAAAAGTTAATTAATCGTAAACACTATTTTAAAATTTGTCTTTTTATAGTAGAATATAGTGTGTATTTAATTTAGAAAGGATTAGATAAGATGTCTCATTCCAAATTAGAAAAAGGAGCCAAATACCAAAATAAAAATAAGTTTGGTAAATTTAAATATTCTATATTATTTATTTTATTTGAAATTGTTTTTACAATTACTACCTTAGTATTTATAGTGTTTTATGGTCCCTTTATAAATGTTAAAAAGACAGTTGTAGGTGCACTCATGACTTCTGGCAGGCATCAGTATGTGGCAAAATGGTTTTTGTCAGATAACGATATAAATAAATTGACTAATACTGATTTAGCTCATCAGAAGTTAGGAGAGAGTACAGAAAAGATAAATGTAAATGAAATAAACGTGGAGCATAAAGATGATACTAATATCGAAAGATATGATTTAGATGGTAAAAAGTTTAAAGGGTACATGCTAGTTATACATGACCCAACTAGAGTTAAGGTTGGCTATACAAAAAATCTTGGAAAAGAGGGGCAATGTACTAGTGTAATTGCACAGGAAAATAACGCTATAGCAGCTATAAATGGAGGAGGCTTTAGTGATGAATCCTCTTCTGGAAATTCCAAGTATACTGGAACTGGAGGAAAGCCTATAGGTATTTTAATGTCTAAGGGTAAGCTTATATCAAATAATTCTGGAAATTTATCGCAAAAAGTTCCAACTATGGGTATTGATGCTAATGGAAAATTATTAGTTGGAAATTACAGTATTCAGGATTTGGAAGCAAATAATGTCACGGATGCTATTTCTTTTGGACCTGTACTTGTTCTAAACGGTAAGCCGCAGGTGATTACTGAAGAAGGAGGTATTGCTCCAAGAACAGCTGTAGGTCAAAGAAAAGATGGGGCTATGCTTCTATTGGTTATAGATGGGAGACAGCTAAAAAGTGCTGGTGCTACCTATGAAGATGTTAGAACGGCTATGCTGCAATATGGAGCTGTAAATGCTATAAACTTAGATGGCGGTTCTTCAACTACAATGTACTATAACGGGGACGTTATAAATAATCCTTGTGATGCTGTTGGGGAAAGATATGTACCTTCAGTTGTCTATGTTGAGAACTAGGGGGAAACCAATGAGTAAAATACTAAGGCATATAACTATATGGATTTGCATTTCTTTAGTAATACAAATTAGTGCATTGTATTATATAAATGAGAACTATTTAAAAGCAGAAACTTCTTTTCAGACAAAAAAAGTAGAGGTAAGGGCAGCTAAAAAGGTAGAGATATCAATAAATATTCCTGAGGATGCTAATGAAATAGGGGCTTCTTATGATGGAAATTATATCTCCTATTTCCAGGGGGGAGTTATTAGAGTAGTTAATACTCTTAATGGACAGGAGAAGACCGTGACAGCATCAGAGGGAAATAAAGTATCTATGTACAAATGGCTGCCAGATAGGCATAGAATTATAATAGCAGAAAAGTCTTCAGGTGATGGCAGTGGAAGTATTGAATTGAAATACTATGATGCTTCTAAGGATGTTAAGGACAATATAGAAAGATTATCCTGGTCAGATAGTGAATCTCAGGTACAGGATATTCAAGTTTCTCCAATAACAAACCTTATGTTTGTTAAAGTTAAAAGGGATTCTTTAAGAAGTGACACTTACGAAGTAAATGCCATGAATGAGGTCACCAAAATTAATACAAGCTCTAATCTTGGTAATATTAAAATCCTTCCTCACGAAGATGAACTAATTTATGAAAATTCCTATAATCATACTATACAGACTACAAATAAAAATCACAGTATAACTTTTAAGGATATGCCAAATCCTGTTATTTTGGGATGTGATAGCAATGATAACATATATGTAGGTAATCTCACTAATGATAAGATAGACAAAGTGTATTATGGAAGTCCACAGAATCATACTGAGCAGTGGAATGTGTTAAATATTACTGAACCTTTTAATCCAAATGATGTCTATATATCAGAGGCTGGGGAAATATATGTTAACAATAATTTAAAAGGACAAATACAGGCCTTAAAAGGTAATAAGATTACTGATTACCAGGGAAAACTACTGGAGATGACCGAGAAGGTTATAATTTCTAACGATAATGGCAAATTAGTAAAAACAGTTTATAAATAGAATTAGGCAGCATATATAATTCAATAGTTCAGGCATCTTGAAAAAATAGTCAGTCAATATGTTGATAAATTTTTTACCTTTGACTTATTGTTTATTTTCAGATGCTTTAATTATTTTATCAATATATATTATATGTTTACTTGAAATTTGTTATAATTAGAATATGTTACTAAAAACTTAAGGGAGGAATATTTTTGTTTGATTCAACAAGAATTTTATCTATAATTTTATCTATACCTGGGATTTTAATAGCTTTTACCTTTCATGAATATGCGCATGCTTTTGTTGCAGATAAATTAGGTGATAAAACTCCTAAATTTCAGGGTAGACTTACTTTAAATCCTATAGCTCATATAGATCCAATAGGCTTTATATTAATTTTGATTTTAGGTTTTGGATGGGCCAAACCAGTGCAAACTAACCCTGCTGCTTACAAGCACTACTATAAAGATGATCTTAAGGTTTCTGTTGCCGGACCTTTGGCTAATTTAGCAGTTGGATTTGTGTTTGCTTTTATTACTATAATACTTTCCAGAGTATTAACAGGTAATTCACCTATAACTGTTATTATAATAATGATAGCCAGCATTACGTCACGGCTAAATTGTATGCTGTTTTTATTAAATCTGTTACCAATACCTGGCTTTGATGGGTTTCATATTTTAAGGGATCTATTTCCTAGAGCCTTTTATAATGTAGCAGATTCCATGTATAGGTATCAACTAATCATCTTTATGGTTTTAGTATTTCCAATAATAGGAGGACATTCTGTATTTGATTATATAATAGGAGTGCCATCTAATGCCATATATAGCATGTTTGAAGGATTGGCTTTGAAAGTTGTGGGTTTTTAATGATTCATTGATATATCTTAAATTACCTGGGAAATATACACAATAGTAACTATTCAGGTTTTTACAATTTAACATATTGTACTTGAAACATGACTATTAAAAATATATTAACGGTGTTTTAAAATTGGTGATTTATTTTAGAATCAGTACTTTTTAGAACATCGTTATTTTAGGCATCTGAAAATAAATAAGAAGTCAAAGATGCGACGAATATTTTGAATCCAACAAGGAAACAGGTTCTGATGATAGTTGGGCTATCAGAAGGTTCTGTTGACGCAGTGGGATTCAAAATAGGCTAGCATGCTGACTTAGTTATTTTTTGAAGATGCCTTAGTTGAAATATTTAATAAAATAGTTGGAGGAAAAATAATGCGACTTAGGAAAAAATGGTGGGCTAGACCGGAAATGGAAGAAAGTTCTTTAGTTATAACAGAGCCTAGAGAATATAAGGGAAATTGGAAAGATGTATTTAATAATAGTAATGAAATATATCTAGAGCTTGGCTGTGGCAGAGGAGAGTTCGTAACTAAGAATGCAATTGCTAATCCAGATAAAAACTATATAGCCATAGATTTAAAGGATGAAGTACTAGTATATGTACTTAGAAAGGTTAAGGAGGCTGAGCTTACCAATGTGAGAATAATCCCTTTGGAGATAGCCTTTATTACTGAGATTTTTGATAAAAATGAAATCAGCAGAATATATATTAATTTTTGTAATCCCTGGCCTAAAGATAGGCATAATAAGAGAAGACTTACCCACACAAGATTTTTAGAGAAATATAAACAATTTATTAAGCCTGATACGGAAATTTGGTTCAAAACAGACAATAGGGAATTGTTTGATGCATCCTTAGAGTATATGACCAATTCTGGCTTTGAACTGATGTTTTATACTTATGACTTGCACAATAGTGATTTTCAGCCAAATATAATGACAGAATACGAAAATAAATTTGCTAATCTTGGGATGAAAATTATGTTTTTAAAGGCTAAACTAAAATAAGGTTCAATATGGAGTATTGTATAATTAATTAGTAATATGGGAAATATGTTTATTGAAGTTAATATTATTGTTTATTTGTAATTCTGTTATGGAATGTAAGGAGGAATTTTATGCCATCTGCATTTAGAAATTCACATATAATACAAAAGGTTATTAAGAATAATAATGATGATATTATTGCCTATAAGCTTGAAAATGGTGAAATAATAATGAAGGAAGAGGCAGTAAGTTTGGCATCACAGGGTTTGATAAGTGGAGTTACAATTGAATCTGGTGATGGAGAAAACGAAAATTTAAAGATATTTTAGGTGGGTTTTATATGCTGTTTAAAGCCCATGTATAGATTAATACAATGAGTTTTAATGTTATATATGTAAATAAAACTTATTTGATATAAAAACTCTATCAAGTAAGTTTTTCAATTTGCATAAAATTATAAATTCATTTTTTAATAAATGTTTTTTAGCTATATTTTAATTAAATATTTGTTGAGGACTAGTTATTGTTATTTTATAGTATCTTCATTAACGTTTAAGACAGGTTGGCTATGCACAGATTTGGACAAGATAAAATTAATATATTGTATATAAATTTAATGATTTGTTAATTGACAAATCATATTATTTTTATGGATAATAATCATAACATAAATTTTTTGTTTGGAGGTCTCCAATTTGAAAAAATGGATTATAGACGGCAGATTATTAAAACAACTTGATCTTCCTTTAATTATTGCAGCACTTGCCATAGCCGTTTTTGGTGTTATGAATATATATAGTGCCACTAGGGCTTCTGCAGGAACTAGTTATTTAAAGACACAGGTTATGTTTATATGTATAGCTATAGTAGTTTGTTATGTTATATTATTAATTGATTATAATATAATGGGTAATTACTCAGAAATTATATATTGGATAGGAGTAGTTCTATTATTTGCTACAGATGTACAGAATATGCATGTTAAAGGTGCTAATTCCTGGCTTAAATTGGGCCCTTTACCTGCAATTGAACCAGCAGAATTTTTTAGAATGGCATTAGCTTTACTTTTGGCAAAAAAGATAAGTGAAATGGAAGGTAATATAAATGAGCCTAAAAATCTCTTAAAGTTATTATTTTATACTGCAATACCAGCAGTAATGATAATTAAACAGCCAAATCTTGGTATGGCAATAATTTGTCTTTGCATAGCTTTTGCTATACTGTTTATAGCAGGTCTTAATTTAAAGATAATATTTGGAACCATAGCTTTAATTGTTCCTACTTGCATAATAATATGGAAGAGTCATATTTTGAAGCCATATCAGATGGCAAGAATAACTTCATTCTTAAGTCCTGAATCTGCGCAGCAGACTACAAACTATCAACTTTTCAATTCTAAGATTGGTATTGGTTCAGGAGAGCTTTTAGGCAAGGGCTTTTTACATGGAACCCAAATATCGGGAGGATATGTTCCAGAAGCCCATACAGATTTTATATTTTCAGTAGTTGGTGAGGAGTGGGGGTTAGTTGGAGCTGTTATACTTTTAATCTTATATGCTGTAATATTGTACAGGATGTTGAAGATTGCCAAAAATTCTAAGGATATTTTGGGTAAACTTATTTGTGTGGGAACTTTTGGTGGACTAACATTTTCCATATATCAAAATATAGCCATGACTATAGGACTAGCACCTATATCAGGAATAACCCTTCCACTTATGAGTGCAGGTGGAAGTTCTATTATAGCAAACTTTATGGCTTTAGCTTTAGTTTTAAATGTAGGTATGAGAAAGAAAAAAATAAATTTTTAATAAAAATTGTGAAGAGTTTAGTGGATTAGAATAAGTCATATCTACTAGGCTCTATTTTTATATTATAAAAATTTATTAATTGACAAAGGAGATAATTTTTGTAGATAATAAATATAGTATTAAATTTTTTTGTTTGGGGGTCTCTAGTTTGAGAACGTGGATTATAGATAGTAGATTGTTAAGACAGCTTGATATTACTTTAATTGTTACATCACTTGCCATAGCTATTTTTGGAGTTATGAATATATATAGTGTTGCTGGTGTTTATTATTTGAGAACACAGATCATATTTATTGTTATGTCCATAGTAATTTGCTATGGTATATTAATAATTGATTATAATTTAATGAGTAATTATTCAGAAATTATATATTGGATAGGAGTAGTTTTATTATTGGCTACAGATATACAGGATAGAAGTGTTAATGGAGCTAATTCATGGCTTCAGATAGGACCACTTCCACCTATTGAACCAGCAGAATTTTTTAGAATGGCACTAGCTCTTATTCTTGCAAAAAAAATAAGTGATATGGATGGCAACGTAAATGAACCTAAAAATCTTTTGAAGATATTATTTTATACAGCAATACCAGCAGGCATGTTATATAAACAGCCCAATTTAGGAATGGCAATAATTTGTCTTTGTATAGCATTTGGTATACTTTTTATATCTGGACTTGATTTAAAGATAATATTGGGGTCTATAGCTTTAATCATACCTGTTGCTATAATAATATGGAAAGCCCATATTTTAAAGGATTATCAGATGTCTAGAATAACATCATTTTTGAATCCTGAAGCAACACAGCAGACTACAGGTTATCAGCTAACTAATTCTAAAATTGGAATTGGGTCTGGTGGAATTTTAGGTAAGGGCTTTTTACATGGAACCCAGGTAACTGGAGGTTATGTGCCAGAAGCACGTACAGATTTTATATTTTCAGCGGTGGGTGAACAATGGGGATTAATCGGAGCCGGTATACTTTTACTACTTTATGCCATAATACTTTATAGAATATTAAAGATTGCCAAAAATTCTAAGGATACATTAGGTAGGCTCATTTGTGTGGGGACCTTTGCAGGGTTAACATTTTCCATATATCAGAATATAGCTATGACTATAGGACTAGCGCCAATATCGGGAATAACTCTTCCTCTTATGAGTGCAGGAGGAAGCTCTATTATAGCAAATTTCATGGCGTTAGCCTTAGTATTAAATGTGGGTATGAGAAATAAAAAGATAAATTTTTAAGAGAGGTATGTTGTACTTGAAAAATATTTTAAAGGGAAAAGTGGCACTTGTTACAGGGGCTTCAAGAGGTATAGGAAGACATATAGCTATAGAAATGGCTAAAGAAGGAGCGGCAGTAGCTGTAAATTATTTAAAAGATGACAATGGGATAAAAGAAACCCTAGCACTTCTAAATAGTGAGGGAGCCTATGCAAAGGCCTATAAAACTGATGTCAGAAATTTTGAAGCTGTAAGAGATATGATAGAAAGTGTAATCAAACATTTTGGCAAGATAGATATTTTAGTTAATAATGCAGGTATATCAAAAATAGGATTATTTATGGATCAGTGTGAAGCGGATTATAATGAGATTTTTGATGCTAATTTTAGGTCTGTTTTCAATTGCACTAATGCGGCAGTGAAATATATGGTTGATAAAAAGAAAGGCTGTATAATAAATATTTCTTCAATTTGGGGAAATGTGGGAGCTTCGTGCGAGGCGTTGTATTCAGCTTCTAAAGGCGCTGTTAACTCTTTTACAAAAGCCATGGGAAAGGAACTTGCACCATCAAATATAAGGGTAAATGCCATATCACCAGGTGTCATAGATACTAGTATGAATAGTGCATTCAATAATGAGGATATAAAAAGTATAAAAGATGAAATTCCCATGATGAGATTTGGACGAAGTGATGAAATCGGAAAGTTAGCAGTGTTTCTTGCTAGTGATAATGCAAGTTATATAACTTCTCAAATTATAACTATAGATGGTGGAATGATATAATAAAAATTTTTTACATAAGCTTAGAGTTGTAAAGTAATTTATTTAAGAATTTACCCAGATATATCTGTCTGTAAAATTTTTTATCCGATGACTAGCCGCTGTAACACTCCACCTTCTAAAGGTGGAGATAAC
>NZ_JBDNRK010000074.1:0-18092 GCF_047718555.1 Clostridium sp.
AAATTCAGATGGGGTAAAAGAATCCCCACCTGAATTAAGAACTTGCTTCAATTTTTGTAGTGATTATATTATAATGTATTTGTAATATATAATTAGGAAGGGATTGTTGTAAATGAAATTTAAATTTGATCACTACAATTTTAATGTTTTGGATTTAGAAAGAAGTCTTTCATTTTATAAAGAAGCTCTTGGCTTTGAAGAGGTAAGAAGACATAATGCAGAGGATGGAAGCTTTATTTTAGTTTATCTTGGAGATAAAGAAACAGGCTTTACTTTAGAACTTACGTGGCTTAAAGATAGAAAAGAAGCTTATAATCTTGGAGAAAGTGAATTTCATTTAGCTGTAAAAACAGATAACTTTGAAGAAGCTCATGAGCATCATAAAAAAATGGGATGCATATGTTATGAAAATCAAGCTATGGGAATATACTTTATAATGGATCCGGATGGATACTGGGTAGAAATAGTGCCTAATAAAAAGTAAAGATTTAAATATAGTATTTATTACATTGAAATATTATAAAGTCAATAGTATAGATGAGAATAAATATACTATTGACTAACATAATTAATATGTAAATTTATAATAAACATTTCTAAGATTCAGTTACATTTAAATTCTTTTGAATCTTAAAAATATTTATTATCTTTGAAAAATTTAAAGTGGCTTTTTATTATTTTTTTTAAGCCATAAGTTAAAGCTTATTGAGAAAATTTTACTGTAAATAGGATATAGAATAGGAATTATTCTGTTAATAATACTGGCAATAAGGAATAGAATTGAAGGATATATGTTTCTTAAATTGAACTTAATACCTAATATTATACTGGCAGCAACTATTTCAGGAGATTGAACTGGCCATGGTACAGGAGCTATATTTCCACCAGCTCTTTTAAAAAAGTTTGTTTTTGTAGCAATTGGATAGACTAGACCTAATTTCCCTTTGTTTTTCATTTCATATCTGTAGGTTTTTGCAAACATATTTATAGAAGCTTTTGTGGCACAATAAAGTGTGTATCCAGGAAGTGCCACTGTACTTACTGCAGAGCAGGTTATAATCATGTAATAGGCTCTGTCCTTATTAATATTTTTCATTTTTTCAGCAACATATATAGGTGAAAAAACATTAGTGCTATATATTTTTTCTATATGTTCCCAGTTTGCCTCTTCAATTTCTTCACAATAGGCAAAGCCAGCATTGGCTATAAATATGTCTATACTTTTAAGTACACTTAGAGCATACTCAAAAAGCCTGTCAACTTCTTCTTTCCTTGATAAATCACAGGAAAAAGATATAATATTTTCACCATAATTTGGTATTTTATCAATGTTTCTTGCTACAGCAATTATTTTTACATCATAATTTTTCAGTTTTTTCAATAATTCTTTGCCAATTCCAGAAGAAGCTCCAGTTAAAATAATATTTTTGCCATTTATATCCATAGATAAGTTCCTTCTTTCATGATTTAGTTTTCATCAAAATTAAGTTCCTTTAAAATGTATCTTAAGGTATGGTAAATAGATATCCTATATTCACTTGTATTTATTTTCAAATGCCTAAGTTTTTTAATTAAGTATTTCATATCCTTTATATTAAGATTATATACCCAAAATGGTATAATTTATAATGAAAGCTTAAATTTTCACTTTAGTATAATTAATGTAATACCCTGTAGAACTAAAAAATTCAATAAATTTAGAATAAATTATATTCTTTATGATTTTATTAAGAAGAATATAATAGTCATATATACATAGATATAAATAATTCATATAAATTGTGTGAAAACAAATTTGTATTAGCTAATATTAATTGATGGTAAAAGTTTGGGAGGAGATAGTGTGAATTATGAAATATATGATAGTAAGATTAAACTTATAAAGGCCGATATAACTACTTTAAAAGTGGATGCTATTGTAAATGCTGCTAATAGTGGACTTTTAGGTGGAGGGGGTGTGGATGGAGCTATTCACAAAGCAGGCGGCATTAAAATCCATGAAGAGTGTATGAAAATCAGAAATAAAAAGGGCAGATGTCATACTGGAGAAGCTGTAATTACTACAGGTGGAAAGCTGAAAGCCAAATATGTTATTCACACAGTAGGTCCAATATGGAGCGGCGGATATAACAAGGAAGCGGAATTGTTAGGTAAATGCTATGAAAACAGTATTAATTTAGCTGTTGAAAACGGAGTTGGCATCATTGCATTTCCAAATATAAGTACAGGAGTATATGGATTTCCTAAAAAGTTGGCAGCTGAAATTGCACTTAAAAAGGTTTTAGAGATTATAAAAAGTAACAAAGATGTTGAGCAAATTATATTTGTATGCTTTGATGATGAAAATTATAATATATATTATGAAATGATGAGGGGAATACAATGAGTGAATTGAAAATTAAAAATGTACAGAAAATAATAATTAGAAAAGCTACAAAGGAGGATACAGCGGAGATAGTGGAATATATGCTGGCAATTGGTGGTGAATCTGATAATTTAACCTTCGGAGAAGGAGAACTTAAGATGACACTGGAAGCTGAAGAAAATTTTATAAAAGACATTAACAGTAAGGATAATGCAATAATGATTGTAGCTATAATAGATAATAAAATAATTGGATCAGCTGCACTGAGGGCAGGTGATAAGAATAGGATAAGACATGTAGGCGAGTTTGGAATAACTGTGAGAAAAGCTTATTGGGGACAGGGAGTAGGAAGTGCCCTTTTGAATTATTTAATAGAATGGGCAAAAGATACAGGTATAATAAGAAAAATTAATTTAAGAGTTAGAGATGATAATAAAAATGCCATAAAATTATATGAGAAATATGAATTTCAACAGGAAGGAGTTATTACCAGAGAGTTCTATATAAAGGATAGATTTTATGATGCTATTTTTATGGGGCTTAAAATTGATTGAGTTTAACATCTATGTAATTCCATAGAACATCGTAAAAAAATAGGATTGAAGATTGAGTATATTTTACCAATTGAAATTAGAAATAAAGTACCTATAAAGTTTTGGAATATAAGGCTTATAGGTATTTTTTTATTATTTTACTTGTATAACAAAAATGGTTGGTAAAATTTTTAGAAAGTCATTCATTTCTAATGCATAAGCGGGTATAATAAAAATAAAGAATGGCTATTTTATAGTGGCTGAACCTTAACATAGGATGTATTTAAATAATATTGAGGTACACGAAGGAGCCACAAAACCGCCTCTTGAACCTTAACATAGGCCTATAATAGTGATAATATTTTCACAGAAAAATAAAAGGCACACTTATTTAATAAATACTCTCTTTATTCTAGGTATAAAAATTTGCTTTACTAAAATAAATATTAATAATATGAAGGCTATAAATTGTATAGTTTCATGGCCTAAAGGCTCTACGTGGGATAAGAAGGCTATAGTATCAAAAATAAAGTGAGCAAATATTAAAATATAGAGATTTCTGTATTTTAATAAATAAATGAAGCAGGGGATTGTATTAAACATTATAGGTATTATGGCTGTTATCTTGTAGTTTATTCCATGCATAGCTCCAAACACTAGAGATGTGAGTGCAATAGATATAAATACATTGAATTTCCTTTTTCTATGAATCAAAGATAGAATTCCTATAAAAACGGTAAATTTAAAAAACTCTTCACTAAAGGCTACAATTATTGTTTGTATAACATGATTGAACAGATAATAATTAAAGGAATAAGACATGTTTTTTATACCTTGAGGGTCAGGATTTCTCATTAAAAAAATAACCAATGATGATACAATTATTTGAAAACAATACAATTGTAATCCTAAAAATAATATTTGCCTTAACGATTTACCATGTCCATCTAGATATAGGGATGAATCTGACCAGCCAAGGACCAAGGCAAATACAATAAATATTGAGTAAAAGATAGCCTCAAAAAGTACAGGATTTTTTATTGGAGGATATACTAGAAGAAAATACATAATAGGAATTTGAAGTAGATAAATAATAGCTTTATATTTTTTAGTAAATTTAATATTATAAAAGTGATACATAATTACCCCTTAGTTCTAATTGATATTTAAATTATATTAATAGCAGTTAAGAAGTATAACCTGAAATATTTCATATTAAAATAGGAAAATATATTGACAATCATATTAAACAATAATATACTTAGAATCAGATTTAATAAATAATACAATTAAAACTAAGATGGAGAAAAAAATATTCGATTTGTTAATTAAAGAGAGTTAGCGTTTGGTGGAAGCTAATATTAGCATGGATATAAAATGATCACTCCGGAGTTTCCGAGTTGAAAGAGTTTTATCAAGTAAACAAGGACGTTTACCAGCGATATATGGTTAAGATTAATTATGAGTTTTTGTAATGATCTGAGTTGAGGGGCAGTTATTGTGTTAGCTGCAAAAAAAGGTGGTACCGCGGAAGTTTAATCTTTCGTCCTTATGAGCATATGATTTTGTTGTATGTGCTTATAAGGACGGAAGATTTTTTATTTTTAAATAAGGCATATTCAAATAAATAAATAGTCAGTATGCCTAATATATAAATTTAGGAAGGGGTTTTGAACTGTGGAACAAAATTCAGTAGTAGAAACAGAAAATGAAACAAATTACATTACTTTAGATGATGTATTAGAGGCAAGAAAGAGAATAGAAGGCATATGCATAAAGACAAAGTTAATATATAGTTCGGAATTTAGCAAAGAAAGTGGTAATGAAGTTTATATAAAACCTGAAAATCTTCAGATTACTGGTGCGTTTAAGCTAAGAGGAGCACTAAATAAAATAAGTAAGCTCAGTGAAGAACAGAAAAAAAGAGGTTTGATAGCATCTTCAGCAGGTAATCATGCCCAAGGAGTTGCTTATTCTGCGAGTAAACTTGGAATCAAAGCAACTATTGTCATGCCAGAAACTACACCTTTAATAAAAGTACAAGCAACTAGAAGCTATGGGGCAAATGTAGTGCTTAAGGGACAGATATATGATGAAGCTTATGAAGAGGCTAAAAGATTAGAAAGAGAGAATGGATATACTTTTATACATCCTTTTGATGATGAGGATGTTATGGCTGGGCAGGGAACCATAGCTCTTGAAATAATAGATGAATTAAAAGATGTAGATGCCATTTTGGTACCAATAGGCGGCGGCGGTTTAATAAGTGGTATAGCGGTAGCAGCAAAGTCTATTAATCCAGATATAAAAGTTATAGGAGTTCAGTCAGATGGAGCAAGTGCTATGAAGGTATCATTTGATACCGGAATATTAACTGCTTCAGATAAAGTTGATACTATTGCAGATGGAGCAGCTGTAAAGCAACCTGGAGATAAAACTTTTGAGGTTGTTAAACAATATGTAGATGAAATTGTTACTGTAAGTGATTGTGAACTCATTGAAGCTGCATTTATACTTTTGGAAAAACATAAACTTGTAGCAGAAGCCACAGGAGTGATGTCTTTAGCGGCTTTAAAGAGGTTGGATTTTAAAGGGAAAAAGGTAGTTTCATTAATAAGTGGAGGTAATATTGATGTAGTAACTATAGCATCAATGTTAAATAATGGACTATTGTCTAGAGGTAGAATATTCTGTTTCTCAGTTAAATTACAAGATTCCCCAGGACAATTATTAAAGATATCGGAAATACTAGCTGATCAAAAAGCTAATGTAATAAAATTAGACCATAACCAATTCAAAGCTATTGATAGGCTAAAGGATGTTATGCTTGAAGTAACTGTAGAAACCAATGGGCATGAACATATAAAAGAAATAGTAAAAGCATTAAATGAAGCAGGATATGATGTTTATAAAGTTTATTAATAGAGTATATATAATATAGATATATTTATATGAAAATAAAAAAGTAATGTGAGATACTAAGCTAAATGCTTTATAAAGTTTATAGATTTAGTTAAGTATTACATTACTTTTCCTTCTAAAGGTGTTGGAGAATAGTCATTAGCATTATTTTTGGAAGAAATACTATAGGGAATAATTTTAACATTGTTAATATTTTTTATTAAAAATCATTGACATCTATAATAAAAATAGTTATGATATAAACTAAAGAAAATTTAATAATTTAAATTCTTGGTCTTATCAAGAGAGGTGGAGGGACTGGCCCAGTGAAACCCGACAACCGGCATTTGATTTTTAAATGTGACGGTGTTAATTCCAGCAGAAGTTTTCTGAAAGATAAGAGAAGAGGTGAATATGTATTATTTGCTGCTTTCTCTTATGGAAAGCAGTTTTTATTTTTTAGAATTTGTTTAATCATCATAAAAAACTAATTGCTAAAGTATTTTAGTACACTTTAAGTAATTTTTAACTTGTCAAATAATTCATTGATAATATTTGATTTTCTATTAAAAAAATTCCACAAGTAATCCCAGTGATGTCGATGTATGAATTACTTGTGGAATATAGGATAACATAAATTAAACAAATTGAAGTATATATTTAAAAATTAAATAAACTCTTATCAAGAGAGGTGGAGGGATAGGCCCAATGAAACCCAGCAACAGTCAGCAATAGCTGAAAATGTGCTAATTCCTACAGTATTTTCTGAGAGATAAGAGGCAAACTGTTATAAGCCTCTTATTTTTTAAGGGGTTTTTTCAATTTAATAATGAATCTTACTCAGTGGAAGTTTGTATTCCCGCTGAGTTTAGATGAATTATCTAGTAATACATAATTTTTTAGGGGGAGATTTTATGGGAGATCATTGTAGACGCTTAGAAACAATTATGGTACAGGGATGTAGAGAAAGAGAGGATACAACTGGGGCCATAAGTATGCCTATATATCAAAGTGCAACCTTTAGACATAGGGGATTAAATAAAAGTACAGGATATGATTATTCAAGATCAGAGAATCCAACAAGAGAGGAACTTGAAAAAACAATTGCAAAGCTTGAAGGAGGTAAAGCGGGTTTTGCTTTTTCTACAGGAATGGCGGCCATAGATGCAGTAGCAAGACTCTTTTCACCTAAAGATCACATAATTGTATCGGAAGATTTATATGGAGGTACCTATAGATTATTTGAACAGGTATATAAAAAATATGGTGTTGAAACTACTTATATAGACACAACAAATATAGAAAAAGTTGAAGCTGTTTTGAGAAAAAATACTAGAGCAATTTTTATAGAAACCCCTTCAAATCCTATGATGAGAATAACAGACATAGAGAAAATAACAGCTATAGCAAGACCGTTAGAAATATTAACTATAGTAGATAATACTTTTCTCAGTCCGTACTTTCAAAGACCATTGCTTTTAGGGGCTGATATAGTAATTCATAGTGGAACAAAGTTTTTGGGAGGACATAATGATACTCTTTCAGGAATTATAGTTGCAAATAAATTTATTGAAGAATTAAGATTCACTCAAGTATCTACAGGTGGAGTACTTTCTCCATTTGATAGCTGGCTTATATTAAGAGGAATAAAAACCCTATCCATAAGAGTTGAAAAGCAGCAGGAAAATGCAATTAAAATATCTAACTGGCTTAATGAGTGTAAAGCTGTTAAAGATGTCTTCTATCCTGGACTTAAAAATCATAAAGGATATGACATATCAATTAAGCAGGCTACAGGTTTCGGATCAATGATTTCCTTTAATGTGAATGAAAAAGAAAGTATTGAAAGAGTGCTTGAAAAACTTGAAGTCATATATTTTGCAGAAAGTTTAGGCGGAGTTGAGAGTCTTATAACTTATCCGTATACACAGACTCATGCAGCTATACCGGAAGATATAAGAAATAGAATAGGTATTAAAGATACACTTTTAAGACTTTCAGTAGGAATTGAAAATGTGGAGGATCTAATAGAGGATCTTGATAGAGCTTTAAATTATTAAGTTACTTAAATAAAAAAATTCAAAATTAATAAGATTGTAAGGGAGATAGAAATATGGATTTTGGAACAAAGCTTATTCATAATGGAAACGAAATAGATAAAAATACGGGAGCATTAAGTTTACCTATATATCATGCATCTACTTTTCATCAGTTTGATATAGATAATTTTAGTAAATATGATTATTCAAGGTCTGGTAATCCTACTAGAGAAGCACTTGAAAACACTATAGCTGCTTTAGAAGAAGGAGATAGTGGGTTTGCATTTTCCTCAGGTATGGCTGCTATATCCTCAGTATTATCTATTTTCTCTTCAGGAGATCACATTTTAGTCTGTAAAGATGTTTATGGAGGTACTTATAGAGTAACTTCCTCATTTTTTACAAAATTTAATGTGGAAACTACCTTCGTGGATGCTTCTAATATCGGAGAGATTAAGGAGAGAATAAAGAGTAATACTAAAGCAATATTTCTTGAAACGCCTTCTAATCCTCTTTTAAAGATAACTGATTTAAGAGCAGTTATAAAAGTAGCTAAGGAACATAACATTGTAGTTATTGTGGATAATACTTTTATGTCTCCCTATCTGCAAAATCCTATTAAATTAGGAGCAGATATTGTAGTACACAGTGCTACAAAATTTATTGGAGGACACAGCGATGTTATAAGTGGTCTTGTGGCAGTTAAGGGAAAAGAACTTTCAGACAAGGTGAAATTTGTACAGAATTCCTTTGGTGCTGTTTTAGGACCTCAGGATTGTTGGCTGCTGCTAAGGGGAATTAAAACCCTTAAGGTAAGGCTCGATTATCAGCAAAAAAGTGCACTGAAATTGGCAAAATGGCTTAAAGAGCAGCCGGAAGTGGTGAAGGTTTACTATCCTGGACTTCCTGAGCATCATGATAGTGATATACATCTTTCACAGACCAAAGGCGGAGGTGCAGTGCTTTCCTTTGAAACTAAGGATGACGATATTGCCAGAAATTTTATGAGAAAGGTTAAACTTGCAGCAGTAGCTGTTAGTCTTGGTGGAGTGGAGACTATAGTTTCTTATCCTGCTAAAATGTCTCATGCGGCCATACCTAAGGAAGAAAGGGAAGCTTTAGGAATTAAGGATAGTCTTATAAGAGTTTCTTTAGGTCTTGAAGATACTGATGATTTAATAGATGATTTTAAGAGGGCGCTTTCAATATAATAGCAAAGTGGTATAATTAATTTAAATTGATTATACCACGTTTTATTTTGTTGAAAATTTACAATAAGAGGAGGCGAATCCACAAGTAGACTTGATAAAATTTTCAATACTATAAAACTTTATACAAGGAGGATATAATGAGCAAGTTACAAGAAATATTAGACTATAATCGAGCTTTTGTAGAAAATAAGGAATATGTTAAGTATAGGACATCAAAAGAACCAAATAAGAAGTTAGTAATTTTGTCATGCATGGATACTAGATTAACAGAACTTCTTCCAAAGGCACTAAACATTAAAAATGGTGATGCTAAGATTATTAAGAATGCTGGTGCTTCTATAATGCATCCATTTGGCAGCATAATAAGAAGTATTGTGGTTGCTGTTTATGAATTCAAAGCGGATGAAGTATTTGTAATTGGACATTATGGTTGCGGTATGAGTAACTTAAATGGAGATGAAGTTTTAGAAAAAGCAATAGAAAGAGGCATCTCCGAAGAGGTTATAACAACTTTATGTAATGCAGGAATTGATATAAAAAAATGGCTGCATGGTTTTGATTCTGTAGAGGAGTCTATTAAAGAGAGCGTGGAATTGATAAAAAATCATCCTCTAATTCCAAAGGATATAAAAATACATGGTCTAATAATAGATCCAGAAACAGGAAAATTAGAAGTTATTGTTAATGGATATGAATAGCTATATGAAAATATTCAATCAACTCATCAAACTGGATTACGCCTATTAAAAAGTTCATTAGAAATTAAATGATGATAAAAATATAATTTTTTGTATATATTGTACGGTTTATTATATTTAGCACCACATCAATATTGGATGAGACGCACTATTCTTAATTATAAAAAAGAGTATTCATGCTTTACATGAATACTCTTTTTTATATAATTAAAAATTGAACTCATTAATCAAAGTATATATAAAATATCAATTATATCATAAGATATTAGTCTGTTTGTCGTAAAGGGGTTTTGTAAAAAAACTTATGATGGTAAAATTATTGAAACAAAAGAACTGCTGAAAAATTCATTTTTAAATAATAAGATCAATATGCCCATGATTAAAAGGCTAAAGAAAATTATTATATATAGCTTGTACAAGATCACTTCATAAGCTGATTATATATTCTACCGGAGAAAATAGTATGTTTCTGTGAAGTTTTTATTTCAATCATAATACAGACAAATATTAACTATACTATTATTATAATACAATCTCTGGAGGTATAATGATTTATGGTTAATATATTCAAAGTTAATGATAAGAGTGAGATACTTAAAGCTTTCTTGAGTATTATTATTGTAGAAGCAGTAGGAGTATTGAGTGCTTTTTTGGGAAATGCAAATTCCAGTAGTTATGAGGCTTTAAAAAAGCCTGTAATTGCACCGCCAGCCTATGTGTTCCCAATAGTATGGCCCATTTTATATTTATTAATTGGACTGGCTGCTTATAGGATATGGGAAACAGGTAAGCAGGGTAAGAATATAAGAAAAGCTTTATTATTGTATGTCTTTTTGCTTTTCTTCAATTTTTTATGGGCAATTTTATTTTTTAGATTGAGATTATATGGACTTGCTTTTGTAGAATTGTTAATTCTATTCATATTTACAATGTCAACTACCTTTGAATTCTTTAAATATGATAGATTGTCAGGACTTCTTATGATACCTTACATAGCAGGAGTTTCCTTTGCAGCAGCTTTAAATTTTGCTATATGGTTTTTAAATTGTTAGATTAAAAGAATTTTATGTAGAAATATGGAATAATAAAATCTATAATAAATATTAGTAGGTACTGGCATATAGTCAGATAAATTCAGATCATAGTTACTGAATGTTGTATAAATCAATATATTGTCAATAATTAAAACATAGGTAAGCTAAAGAAAACAGGAGGATAAAGCTTTGAAAGATGAAATACTAAGGCTTTTAAAAGAAAATACTGAAGATTTTATATCAGGACAGGAAATTAGTGAAAAATTTGGGGTTAGTCGTACTGCTATATGGAAATGCATAAATCAGTTGAAAATAGAAGGTTACGAAATTGAATCTGTATCTAAAAAAGGCTATAGATTATTAGACTCCCCGGATATATTAACTTATGAGGAAATATATGAGGGCTTAAATACTAAATTTATAGGTAGAAGAATTATTCATTTCGATAGTATTGATTCTACAAATTCTAAAGCTAAAGAATTAGCTTCCTTATTAGATGAAGATGGCACCGTTGTAATAGCTGAGGAGCAGACCATGGGCAAGGGGAGACTTGGAAGAAACTTTATATCCCCAAATAGAAAGGGAATATGGATGTCTATTATTTTAAAGCCAGATATTAATCCCTTAAATGTATCTATGGTGACACAGATAGGTGCGGCAGCTATAAATAAAGCTTTTAGAGAAATGAAAATAGAAACATTAATAAAATGGCCCAATGATATACTTTTGAATAAAAAAAAGCTTTGTGGAATACTTACTGAAATGAGCGCAGAATTAACTAAGGTAAATTTTATAGTAATGGGTATAGGAATAAATGTAAATTTGGATGAAGATGATTTTACAGAGGAAGTAAAAGAAACAGCTACTTCTTTAAAAATAGAGATGGGTAAAAAAATAAGTAGGAAAAAAATTGTAACAAGAATATTAAATAATTTTGAACCATTATACAGGGCCTTTGTGGAAAAAGAAGATATAGAAGAAGCCATAGCTATTTGCAGGGAAAGTTCAATTTTAATTGATAGAGAAATTAAAGTTATTAAGAAGGAAAATTCTATAAGGGCAAAGGTAATTGATATAAATGATAAAGGTGAACTTATTGTTAAATATGAAGATGGCAGTGTGGAGAATTTAATATCTGGAGAAATATCCATAAGGGGATTAGAAAGTTATATATAAAACTATATGCAAGTGGCTGTCTCACAATGTATATGTACATTGTGAGACAGCTTTTCTACTATAAATAATTAGTAAAATCTGATTTTTAAGGAGCTCTTCTCAAATTTTAATGAACATTTATCTTTTCCTAACTGAAAGGTTCAGACCTCCACCTCTAAGCGAAGCGAAGGTGGGATTTTCCAATCAGGTGGGGTAGACTCCCCACCTGATTTACCGATGTTTCAGCTTGCTGAAACGAGTTCACTTCTTTTGAGGAAGGCCATTATCCTTTATATATTCTGAAAGTCTATTTTCCCAATTGGGAAGTTCTATATCAAAACAGTTTTTTATGAGAGATATATTTAAAGAAGAGTTCTTCGGTCGTATTGCAGTATTTCGTAAAAAGTTTTCGGGCATTTCAAGTATACGTCTTTCTATGCCGGAATAATTAAAAATCTTTTTTACCCAAGCAGATTTAGTTGTGCTTGAGGGGTTTCCACAATTGTATATTCCATATAAATCAGAGTGAAACATCTTTTCAATTACCCTGCATAAATCCTCTACGTATGTAGGATTACCAGTTTCAGTACTGCATACAAACATGGATACATTGCTGTTATTAAGTACCTTATTTACAAAACAATTCTCTTCACCAAATAGCCAGCCAGTTCTTACAATAAAATATTTTTTGCACAGCGTTCTAATTAGTTTTTCTCCAGCAAGTTTTGTCTTACCATATATATTTACTGGAGAACATTTATCAGTTTCAAAATAAGGAGAATTTTTATTGCCATCGTACACGTAGGAAGTGGACAGATAAATTATTGGTATATTTAATATGCTGCAAGGATAAGCCGCATTTAGAGTGCCTATAGTATTTATAGTGTAGGCAAGAGATTCGTCATGCTCACAAATGTCAATATTACTCATGGAATCAAGATGAATTAAGATATCCGGTTTATTATCCGTTATAATTTCATAGGTTAAATTTTTATCTGAAATGTCTAGTTCCTTTCGTGTAAAGCTATATATTTCATTTGTGTCTTTAAATCTATTTTCAATATATTTAGATAAGGGATTTTCAGCTCCTGTAATTAGGATTTTCATAGTAAAACTACCTCCTCGTAATAATGTAGTCACAATAAAATTATATGCAGTAAAAACTTAAAATAGTGCTATTGATTAAATTAACTAGTAGCGATATAATTTTATTCTGTATATAATTCATTGATATTCATTTCATATGCCTAAACTTTTAAGTGAGGTGTTAATTTTGGCAATAGACAAAGTGGAATTTAAATTTGAAGAAGATAAACTTTATAATACTAAACATTGGATTGATGATGAGATAAATATAATAAATAAAAATGATTTAGATCTTCAGAGTAAAATTACTGAGCTGAGAAAAGAAGCCAAGGGTAGATATAATGAAGAACTTGAGACAGCTCAAAAATTATATAATATAACTCATAAAAATTTACAAAAATATATAGAGGCGAAGGATCAGCCTTATTTCGCACGAATAGACTTTAGAGAAAAGTACAGAGATAATGAAAGTTATTATATAGGCAAATTTGGTCTTGGGGATAGCAAAACTGGAGATGAAATTGTAATTGATTGGAGAGCACCTATAGCTGATTTATATTACAGTGGTACTCAGGGAGAGACTTCCTATGAAATACCAGATGGATTTGTAGATGGAAGTTTAAATTTAAAACGGAAATTCCTAATTAGAGATTCAAAGCTTAAGGATGCCTTTGATGAGGGAATAAATGAGATAATATTAAAATCAAGCGGCGAAGATAATTCTCTGGTAGATGAATTTTTAAAAATAAATCTTGAAGAAAGTGTAAGCAGTAAGTTGAAAGATGTAGTAGCCACAATACAAAAAGAGCAGAATGATATTATAAGAGCAAGTAAAAATATACCACTTATAGTTCAGGGATCTGCTGGTTCAGGAAAGACTACTATTGCACTGCATAGATTGGCATATCTTTTATACAAATATAATAAAACCTTAAGTGGTGATGATATTCTGGTTATTGCACCAAATAAATTATTTTTAGATTATATTTCCATGGTTCTGCCAAGTCTTGGTATTAATAAGGTTAAGCAGAAGACCTTTGAAGAGCTGGCAATGGAAATTCTTCAATTAAAAGGGAAAGTGTTTACAAAGGATAAGAAGCTGGCTGTGGTTTTAGAAGAAAAAAATGAAAATAATAATCTTATAACACAAAGCAGCAGTCTTAAAGGATCCATGTTGTATAAATCTATCATTGATGATTATGTAGCTTATATAGAAGCAAAAGATGCGGAAATTGAAGATATAAAAGTTGATAAATATATTTTGTTTAGTGCCCAGGATATTAAAAGGCTTTTTATAGAGGATATGAAACATCTACCTATAGACAGACGAAAAGATGAGATAAAAAGATACTTTACTATTAAATTTAATGATAGAATTGGAGAAATAATAGTAAAGGCAGCTTTTAATTATGAATATAATATAGCCAGAATAAAAAGAGTTATGGAAGATGGACCTGAAAGAAGAAAAAAAATAATACAACTTTATGATGAGAGAGATGAAAGTAAGAAACGTATTTTAAAATCGGCTAAAAACAACATAGAAGAATATTTTGAAAAGTGGAAACATAGGGACACCAAGGAGCTTCTTCATAAGTTTTTTAATAACGAAGCTATGTTTAATGAAATTGTAGAAGGTAGAATACCAAAAAAGCTATATGATTACATGAAAAGTGAATTGGAAGATAATGAAGAAAAAGGAATTGTAGACAGTGATGATTTAGCTGCTATGATTTATTTGAAATTCAAAATTGAGGGCGTTGAAGAAAAATTCAGATTTAAACATATAGTTATGGATGAGGCTCAGGATTATAGTTTTTTTCAATACTGCGTAATTAAAGATATGGCAAAAAATAATTCTTACACTGTAGTGGGAGATGTAGGTCAGGGAATTTATTATTATAAAGGTATAGATAATTGGGAAAAACTTATTAAGGATGTATTCTCTGGAGAAGGTAATTATGTACAATTAACTCAAAGTTATCGTTCTACAGTAGAGATTATAGATTTCGCCAACAAAATATTAGTGAAGCAGGAAAATAGCCTGAAGCCAGCAAAGCCAGTTTTAAGACATGGGGATGCGCCTAGACTTAAAGAGTTTGAAAATAATAAGGATTTTGCTCATGAACTTGATGAAATAGTAAGTTATTGTGATAAAGCTGGAAAAGGCAATATAGCTGTTATTGGCAGAACTTATGAAGAATGTAAAAAAATAAAGGGAGCTCTAAAGAAATACAGCAGTTATAACTGGGATATAGTAAGGGATACAGATAAAAATGTAAATTTAGAAAAAATAATTATTCCATCCTATATGACTAAAGGACTGGAATTTGACTGCAGTGTTATATACAATTGTAATGAAGAAAATTACGAAAATAATGAGCTTGATAAAAAAATATTATATGTAGTACTTACAAGAGCATTGCACTTGGAATATATTTTTTACAATAAGAAGCCATCACCGCTTTTGGATTGTTGATAAAATTTTATACATGGTATAGAAATGTTAAATTAGGTATATCAGTGTTTAGAGAAAGCGGTGCTAACTCTAAGCTAAGTCTGTGGAAAGTTAAAAAATTAACATATGAGTTTGAAATATTACGTAGGTGTGGTAAAATTAACACAAAGAAAGATAGTCTAATAAAATCTATTTAATATTTATGCAAAGTAAGAATTCACAGGAGGTATAGAATGAGTGCAATAAAATTAAAAGACAATATCCATTGGGTTGGAGTAAAAGATGAAAAATTGAGAGTATTTGATATTATAATGAATACTAAAAAAGGAAGTACTTATAATTCTTATTTAATTGACGATGAAAAAGTAGCCGTAATTGATACTGTGAAAAATGGCTTCTATGATGAATTTTTAGCTAATATAAAAGAAGTTATAGGTGAAAGAAAAGTTGATTACATAATCGTTCAGCATACAGAACTTGATCATAGTGGTTCACTTTTTAGACTTGTAGAAGAATATCCAGATGCAACAGTAGTAGCTACAAAAGCTGCTATAAACTATGCAAAAGAAATCATAAATAAAGATTTTAAAAACGAAGATGCATTAGCACTTGGAAATCTTAATCTTGGAAAAACTGATTTGAAATTTATATCTGCACCAAATTTACATTGGCCAGATACAATGTTTACCTATGCTGAAGCAGCTTCTACATTGTTTACCTGTGATGTAATGGGTTGTCACTATTGCCCTACTTGCGATGTAACTGATGATACCTGTGATGAAGAGTATTTTGAGGAAATGAAGTATTATTTTGATGTAATTATGTCACCATTTAAGAGATTTGTTAACGCAGGTCTGGATAAAATAAAGGATTTAGAAGTAGATATAGTTGCACCAAGTCATGGCCCTGTTCATATCAAAGATGTAGATAAATATATAAATCTTTACAGAGAATGGGCAAAAATAGAACCAATTAATGAGAAAAATGTACAAGTGCTTTACATAACTGCTTATGGAAATACAGGACGTATGGCAAATTACTTAGCTGAGGCTATAAGTAATAAAGGAATAAAGGCAGAAGTGCATGAAATTACAACTACAGATCCTGGTAAAATAAATGAGCTTATTGAAAAAGCAAGTGGTATTTTAGTTGGTTCTCCTACAATCAATCAAGACGCTGTAAAACCATCTTGGGATGTACTATCACATGTTTCAGCTATAACTAATAGAGGTAAGGCAGCAGGCGCTTTTGGATCCTTCGGTTGGAGCGGAGAAGGTGTTCCAATGCTTACTGAAAGATTAAAAACTCTTAAGTTTAAAACTGTAGAGGGTGGATTAAGATTTAAATTTGTTCCAGATGAAAAAGAATTTAAAGAAGCAGATGAATTTGTAGAGAAATTTGTAGCTTTACTATAATATTTAATTAAACAGGTAGTTCGTTAAATTAACCATAAACTACACAGCACATATTAAATAAGGCTAGGCTTACGCTAATACAAGGTGTTTGCCTTAGCCCTATTTAAGATTAGTCATACCTAGGTTAAATTTATTACTATTAATTCAAATTTTTGAAAGTCCAATCAACCAAATCTAGAACCAGCTTTGTAGTGGAATCATTTTTATCCAGTAAAGTATTTAGTTCGACTAAATCCATGGATTTTATAAGTTTTGTATTCATAAGATATTTTAATAAAAATTTTGCATCATCTATGGACATACCATTCATAACAGGTGTACCAGTTCCTGGTACCATTGATGGATCAAGGCAATCTATATCAAAGCTTAAATGAACTGCATCTACGTTACGGCCTATGAGCTTATGATGAATTTCCTTAAGAATTGATTCTATGCCTTTATTTTTTATATCATCACTTGAATATACGTTAAGTCCTCTTTCTTCAATTAAACTACATTCACCTTTATCAATAGATCTGGCTCCTATGATAAATACATTTTCAGGAGTTACTTTTATACCTTTGAAATATAAGTCTGTTAAAGATGCTGGGCCTATTCCCATTGCTGCAGCTAGGGGCATGCCATGTACATTACCAGATTCAGAAGTTTGATCAGTATTTATATCAGTATGTGCATCCACCCATATAACTGCAAGATTTTTATAATATTTACTTGCGCCTGATATGCTCCCAAGACCTAAGGAGTGATCACCTCCAACTACAAAGGGAAAACTACCGGCAGTAAAGGAACTATATACTTCCTGAGCTAAATTGGTATTGACATCTATAATTGGTTTTAAATACTTTAATTTGGAATTAGAAGAATATTTGTTGTCTTCATTAATCTGAGGAACAAAAATGTTTCCGCAGTCATATATTTCATGATGATCATTGTGAATTACATCTACTATTTTATTTTCTCTTAATTTATCTGGAGCAAAATCTACACCTTTCCTATCTGAACCATAAAATAAGGGTACTCCAATCATGTTTATAATCATATACTATACCTCCTAATGAAGCTATTATTAACTTAACAAATTGATTATATGTTAAGTTATAAAAATAAAAATTGCTTAGGCTTAGTTAAATAAAACCCAGAAAGTTTAAAATAGCTTAATAATACATATTAATGCATAAAAATTTATATATACAATAATAA
>NZ_JBDNRK010000075.1:0-17733 GCF_047718555.1 Clostridium sp.
CACCATAATTATATATTACATATTCTATATAATCACACACTTTTATATAGTCCTTTTCATATAAATTTCGACCTTCTTTTATAGTTTTAAATTGAAGAGTAATTGGTGCTTTTTTTAAATTTATAGTATCAATATTTTCTATTTTAAGTATTTCCGTAATATCACAGGCAAACTTAATTTCTTCTAAATCATTTATATCTTTATTATAAAGTATAGCAAAATCGATATCGCTATCTTCTCTTTGATATTCAGTTCCATAAGAACCTATTATCCATACCCCCAAAATGTCAGGCTGCTGGCTAAAATATTTTTTTAGACTTTCTATTTTATTTTCTATATTAAGCAAAACTACTCACCTCCAGCTTTAATTTTTCTAAGACATTATTTTTGTACATCTATATTTTTAATTTTAAATTTTCCAATAATTATATTTTACTATTAATTATATGTTACCACAATAAAATACCAATATTTAAAACTGACTTAGTATATAAATAAGTAGGTAAAATTTTTATTTATCTTGCCTATTGCATTTCAATAAGCAAGATAAATTATTTTTAGAACTTAATATGCTTTATCTTTTTAAATAAGTTTATCATTTAAATTTCACAATATATTAATTTTCCATCTTAACCTTAAGAAATTTGCCTTTACCAACCTGAATAACAAAACTGTTATGTGGATTCGCCATTAAAAAATTACTGAACCTTTTCCCATCTATTTTTACTGCCTTTTGACTAATAAGTCTTCTGGCTTCGCTGGTACTTTTGGCAATACCACTTTTAGCTATAATCTTTGTAAGATCTATTTGGTCATCTTTAGCAAAGCAATCCAAGGATATAATAAATTCATCAATATCGTCTGGAATTAGATTCTTTTGAAATACAGTTTTAAAATGTTCTTCTGCTACTTCACTTTCTGAATTTCCCCAGTATAAAGTAGTTATCTCTCTTGCAAGACGCATTTTAATATCCCGCGGATTTATTTTAGGATTCTCAAGTTCCAGCTTAATTTTATCAACTTCATCTGGATGAATATCCGTGGCAAGTTCAAAATATTTAATAATGAGCTTATCGGGAACAGTCATAGTTTTTTGAAAAATTGCAGTGGCATCTTCACATATTCCTATATAATTTTTAAGACTCTTGCTCATCTTTTCAACTCCATCAGTACCTTCAAGCAAAGGCATAAATAAGGCTGCCTGACTCTCCTTGCCGTAATCCTTTTGGAGAGTTCGCCCCATAAGAATGTTAAAAGTTTGATCAGTCCCCCCCATTTCAATATCTGCCTCTAATTCTACTGAATCATAAGCCTGCATTAATGGATAAAAAAATTCATGAAGTCCAATGGATTGATTGTTTTTATATCTGTTTTCAAAATCATCTCTTTCAAGCATTCTCGCAACAGTGACCTTGCTTGCAAGTTTTATTACATCTTGAAAATTAAGTTTTGACAGCCATTCACTATTAAACCGCAGCTCTGTCTTGTCTCTGTCAAGTATTTTGAAAACCTGATGTTCATAGGTTCTTGCATTTTCAAGCACCTGCTCATCACTTAATGGCTTACGTGTTTTGCTTTTACCTGTTGGATCACCAATCTTACCAGTAAAATCACCAATTATAATCACTGCCCTATGTCCTAAATCCTGCATTTGCTTAATTTTGCGCAATACAACCGCATGACCAAGATGTATATCCGGTGCAGTAGGATCAAGTCCAAGCTTAACTACAAGGGGAGTATTGGTTGTAATACTTTTTTCTAATTTTTTCATTAAGTCTTCTTTGTTTATAACCTGATCTACTCCTTTCATAATAATTTTAAATTGTTCTTTTGCATTTATCATTATTTCTCACCCTTCAATATATGGCGTACAAGGTACTATAGGCCCCTCGTCATGGCTATTTTACACACAAACTACATATAATCAATAAATCTTAATTAACAAAAATTTGTACTTCCGCTAAGTTTATATAAACAGAGTTCTTTGTTTCAGGTGGAGTTTTTTTCTCCATCTGAAACTTACTAACAGAGTTCTTAGTATCGGTATTTTCGATACTTAGAAATCGTTGTCCTTTAGGGTAAATCGTTATCCAGGGACGTAGCAGCCGTTATCTCCCACTTTGATAAAAGATGGGAGTATTACGGATGATAGTCATCGGATAAATTATCCAGAGACTAGTCATCACTTATATTCCGCTGAATGCATAAAATGTAAGCAAATTTATGGATTTATACAATTTTTATGAGGAATATAAGTCATCAAATAAATAAGAATATAAAAAAACCCCCGTCCTCTGCTTTATGCAGAGGACGAGAGCTTTACTCACGTGTTACCACCTCAATTTATTTGCACATTACTGTACAAACCTCATCAGGTACGGCAAAAAATGCTTATACCTTATCCATATAACGGTGGCACCCGACAAAAGTCTACTGAGATTGTGTAATTCAATCCTTTCAATTTGTAACTCAGAAATGTATTCAAAATCTGTTTTCTGCACCTCTCATCATCCGGTAACTTTCTGTTGAAAACCCATGATTTCTACTTCTTCTCTTCACAGCTTTATTATATAAACAATAGACTATCAGTAAAATCCTTTAATGTCAATATCATATAATATTTTTTTATTATATGTATTACTATATAATAAATATGAATACTATCACAATTTTACGCATTTTCTATCTATAATTTCCCTTGTTGCTTTTGCTAATCTCTTAATACCTTCTTCAATCATTTTCTCATCACAATTTGTATAGTTCAACCTTAATGTGTTGGTGCCTTCTTCATTAGCATAAAATGGATCACCTGGTACAAAAGCAACATTTTCTTTAGCTGCAAGATCAAATAAGTCTAAGGATGAAACTCTTTCCGGCAGTGTTATCCAAAGGAACATACCACCTTCTGGTTTTGTACTTTTTATCTCTTTCGGAAAGTATCTTTCAATCATTGATACCATACAATCCCTTTGCCCTTTATATAATTGCTTAATTTTTTTTATATGATCATCAAGATCGTTATCTATTAAGAACTGATATACTACTCTTTGTGAATAATAATTACTATGCAAATCCGCAGATTGCTTTGCAATTATTAATTTTTCCATGATTTCACCTTTGGCACATATCCATCCAAGCCTCATTGCTGGGGCTACTATTTTAGAAAACGACCCCAGCATAATTGAATTGTCTTCCAAATAAGTCCTTATAGGAGGTAAGTCCTGCCCCATAAATCTTAGTTCACCATAAGGATCATCTTCAATAAGAACTGTATTATACTTTTTTAAAATATTTGCGGTCATTTCTCTATTTTCTGCCGAATATGTAATGCCCGAAGGATTTTGGAAATTGGGAACTGTGTAAAACAATTTAGGTCTATGCATATTTAGCGAACTTTCTAGTAAACTAGTATCAACACCATCATCATTCATAGGTACAGAATTAAACCTTGGCTCAAAAATTGAAAATGCCTGTATTGCTCCTAAATAACCTGGACGCTCAATAAGGATATTATCATTTTTATTCAGCAATACTTTTCCTATTAAATCTAATCCTTGCTGAGACCCATTTGTTATCAATATCTCATCAGCATCAATCTTTAATCCAAATCTCTTAAAATATCTTTCAGCGATATATTGTCTTAAGGGAAGATAGCCTTCAGTCGTACTATACTGAAGTACAGAATTGCCATTTTCACTCAAAACCTTCTGTGAAGCTTCTTGTATTTCTTTAACTGGAAAAGATAGAGGATTAGGAAGACCACCTGCAAAAGATATTACTTCAGGATTTTCTGTTACTTTGAGAATTTCTCTTATAAAGGATTTTTTAACATTATTCATTCTTTCAGCAAATACTATACTCATTAATTATCTTTAGTGAGAGAGTGTATAATAAATACTAAACCCTCACTAAAATTCACTTCCTTTCTTTTTATACTGTTTTTATATACAATCTAAATTTTTATTGTTTCCTCTACTGCGCATTAAGGGGAAATAAAAAAGCCCTTCATCCTATAATATATAGGACGAAGGGCGAATCTCCGTGGTACCACCTAATTTTGTACAAATGTACACTCTCAATATAGTACGGGCATATATACCGATACTATTTCCCTTCTAACAGTGGGAACTCCGTTAAAGCCTACTCACATGAAGCTTTCAGTCTAAAGCTCCGTGGCTACATTCATTACATCAATCATGGGAAATTTCCACCAGCATTCCCTCTCTTTATTTCAACAACGTAATTACTCTTCCACATCAATGCCTTTAGTTATGTTACTTTATTATAGATATAATATCAATATTACATGACACTGTCAAGATACTGCTATAAATGTTTAGACATTTGAATGTAAGTTCGCTGCGTAATATTCATCATTATTATAGTTCAAACAATATAAATAGTAGTCTTCACAGCATCTAAAAAAAGATATTTGTACCAAAATGGAATTTAGAAAATCCATAAATATGTACTTTACAATGAGTTTATTAAAATAAGTAAAAAGGCAATTAGATGGAGTTTAAGATAGTAGATTAAGTATTTGGCATTAAATTATAATTTGTATATTAGACAATTTTTATTATAATGTAATATATATGCCAAAATATGAATTTATCCAGTAACAGACACAATTTTCTGGATAATTCTTCTAAACTTAGTGAGAATACAAACTTTCACTAAGTAAGATTTATTTATGATTTAGAAAGGTGAAAATGAAAAAATGAATAGTTTGATATACAGTTTAAATGCCACTATGCCCATATTTTTCGTTATTGTAATAGGATATGTACTGAAACGAATAAGGATGCTAAACGACAATTTCATAGAAGTGGCCAATAAATTCAACTTTAAAGTTACTTTACCGTTACTATTATTTACTGATATAGGATCAACTAATATAATTAAGAATTTTGATGCAAAATATATTTTGTTTTGTGCCATAGTTACATCAATTTGTTTTTGGTCAATCTGGTTCTTTACTAAAAAATTTATGAAAGATTCCTATATAACAGGAGCTTTTGTACAAGCATCATTTCGTGGAAGTGCAGCCATTATGGGAATTGCTTTTGTTCAAAATATCTACGGTAATGCTGGCATGGCACCTATGATGATTATAGGTGCCGTTCCTCTTTATAACATATATTCTGTTATTGTACTTACTTTTGAAGGTAAGAATGTTGAACAAGGAAATGATAGCATAAAAAAAGCATGTATCAATATTATAAAAAATCCAATCATTATCGGAATTCTACTGGGAATGTTAATATCCTTGTTAAATATTCATTTTCCACAAATGGTTGATAAAACATTTAAAAGTTTTGCAGTTATGGCGTCTCCCCTAGCTTTAGTTACTATCGGGGCTGGTTTTCAAGGAAGAAAAGCATTGGCAAAAATAAAGCCAACTCTAGCAGCCTCCATTATCAAACTGATAGTTCAGCCAGCTATATTTTTGCCCCTAGCAGTATATTTTGGGTTCAGAGATCAAAAGCTTGTAGCTTTGATTATTATGCTTGGTTCTCCAACCACGGTAAGCTGCTATATCATGGCAAAGAATATGAATAATGATGGCATATTAACTTCCAGCATTATTGTATTGACAACTTTATTATCGGCTTTAACACTGACATTCTGTATTTTTGTGTTAAAAAGTTTGGGACTTATTATGTAGTTTGAATAATGGTGTAATACATAACCTTCTCTCATATACCTTGCTTAATTTACAAAATGTTAATTGATTTTTGAAATCAATCACATAAACAAAAATTAATATTAAAACATACATAATTGTTGAGAAGGATGTGAGGTAAAATAAAAAACTTTAAATTATTTAATAAGACAACAGCTATACTTATAGTTTTTATTGTATCCATGTTTTTGTTTGGAGGGTGTAATAAAAATATTTCAAGTTACCAAGATTCAGTACAAGATCTAATTAAGGGAAATCCTATTAAGAATACAATTGAGAAAAATTACGAAGCTAAAATTCAGCCATTAATAAATGATTCTACCATAACTAAAGATCAAGCTAATAAAATATTAACTTACCTTATGGGAAATATAACCACTATAACTAAGGAAAGCATACAAAATGAGAATAATGCTCTGAATAAACTAGTGAATGATAAAGTTATTACCCAGCAGCAGGCAGATAAAATAATTAATGCTTTAAGGGAATAAAAAATAAAGAAGCTGTCTAGGATGTATATTACTTTACACATGAGTTAATAAGCTTTAACATGAAAAAACATTAGTATTTCTATACTAATGTTTTTTCTGTACATATTTTTATTTTTGGGGTATAAATTCTTTTATTTAATTATAGTACTTTTTCTTTTATTTGTAAACGTATTCTGCAAGATTTATTATAAAAAAATACACTAGAATCAAGTAATTCATTTAATCTTCTTAGAGCAAAATTACTATATACTATAGAAAATAGTTCTAATCTTTATTTCTAAGAGCATTATTTGTATTATGGATATATGTAGCAATTATAGTAGATGTTATTATAATTATATACTGAAGAAAACCAATAAATATCTCTGTTGATAGACCTACAATGCCAACTCCAAAATCATTTGGATCAGTATTGGAATGAAATAAAAATATTTTAGATCCAAATGCCAGCCAATAAATTATATAAGATACATTTAGATGATTAATTTTATATATAAATATTTGTTTCACCCCTGGGGTGTTATTTTCTACACAATTTCCATATTTTACACCCCAAAGGTATATTGCTATGACTTTGTATACACTGTTATTTGCTGAGCCACCTGTTTTCCAAGTTCCGGCGAAGCATTGTACAGATATTTCAGCACGATGCTTTGCGTTTCTCTAGATACAACGGCAAGATCGGCAGCCAGATTATCCACAAGATGGTTCTGCTGAATTTGAGAAAGAGAAAGATATCGTTGACCGGCTTGTGTAAAATTATCCTGTTTAGGTATGTCAGATCGCATCAGGTGCCCTGCTGCATATGTGCCGTTACCGCTGGTTACAAGAGAATCTGGGGACCAATTTTTCTGGTTATTAACAGGTATTTTACGAAAATCTGGTCCCAGTCGCCTGCGCTGTGAATCCCAATATATATTGGCACGGCCCTGCAGTATCTTGTCATCCGACAGTTCTGCCCCCTCTAGAAGATTGGATGGCGAAAATGCCACTTTCTCTACTTGCTCCATGTAGTTATCTGGATTGCGGTTGAGTATCAGACGACCTACAGGTATCAATGGATACTGCTGTTCATCCCACACTTTGGTGTCATCTAACGGGTCAAAAGGCAGTATACGTTCGTCATCAGGGTACATTAGTTGTACCCGTAATTCATATTGTACCGTATTCCCTGCTGCAATGGTATCGTACAAGTCCTGACCTGCAATATCAGGATTAGCGGCGGCCAGCTGGCTAGCTTCCTGACGTTCAATGTACTGCTCACCAGCAAGGGGAATCCAGTGATATTTCACATAGCGGCGTATACCTTGGGCATTTTTCCAAACATAGGTGTTCACACCATATCCCCTGATATGTCGGAAGCTTTTTGCCGTGCCTACATCTGAATATAACCAAGTAAGGAAATGGGTTGCCTCAGGAGCACGGGCTATAAAACTCCAAAATCGCTCGGGATCAATTAGGTTGTTTACAGGCGAAGGCAAAAGGGCCATGATAGATTCTGGAAAGCGGATAGCATCCCGCACTAAGAATACCGGGATATGGTTGCAAAGCAAATCAAAAACGCCCTCATCCGTATAAAACTTGGTAGAAAAACCACGCACATTACGGGAAGTATCCGGGGTACCCTTAGTGCTTACAGCAAAAGAAAATCTTATGGTGGTTGGAATCTTAGTTCCAGGATTCTGTAAAAAGCTAAGTTTTGTGTATTCTTTCATGGAATGCATTGTCTGAAAGTATCCAAATGCACCAAAGCCTTTTACATGTACCGGGCGCTCTATAATCTTGGTATTTACAAAGGTTTCTAATGTTTCGTGTAAAATGTTGTCCTGTTCCAATACAGGACCTCTTTTTCCCACAGTCTGTGAATGTAAAGTAGCCATGGAATCGCTATATCCTTGTGAGTGGATATAGCCCTGCGACTTGGATATGTTGTTAGATATTCCTATATTTTCTGGATTGTTATTACTCACAGCTTTTTTTACTTTCCCGTTAGAAGGCTCATTATTATGTTCCATTATCTTCCCCTCCTATAATTTATTCGTATATCTGATGCTTTTCAGTGAATTCTCTTTGGCTTGATTTTTACGAATTATTTGAATCTAAGGATAAAATAAATTACTACATTTACTATATTATTATTAATACATTTACTATATTCATGAAAATTAAAATGGTATCAGTTTATTGATGAAAATAAGCCACATACTGGAATCAATATCCATTATGTGGCCTTTTTTCATTAGTTTTTATCATTAATATTTTTTCTAACATACTCTTATTCCATCTTTTACTTTATGAGTCTATAATTTTTTATCCTATCTGATTTTTAAAAGTATGCATTATTTTTCTATAAAAATATTCTGTATCGCTTACTTTAAATACCTTATTTGTCTCTTCTTCTATTACCCAGTAAACGCCATTTCCAAGCCTTTTATATCTGCATCCTTTGATTTGAAAATCATATACATAGGATTTAGGTTTTATATCATCGTTACCTGGACACCACACTGAAGCACCTATGCTATCAATAGCTTTCCTGATTTCTATGTAATCTTCATAATTACAAGAGAGCCTGTACAATTCATCTATACAAACAATATCCCCCTCTGCAAGTTCATTTAGCATTTTCTGCAATACGGGACGGTTCATATCATCACTCTTATTTTCATCAGTATAAACTAATTCACACTTTAAATCTCCTGCATCTTGTAGAAATTCTACTTGCTTTTGTATATTCTTATTATTTACATTTTCATGTATATCTCTTGCGTATCCAATTATTCTACCCATATGTAATCTCCTAATATTTGTTTTTATAATGTAATTATTATATATATTCATATAATATCCATTAATTATGTAAACTTGCTCCAGCAATAAAAGTACAAGGTTTTATTGTTGGAATTATAAAAGTTTTTCACATCTGTACTCTTAGATACTTAATATTTTATCATCATTTTTTAAAGCTTCAAGATTTGATTCTAAATATTATGGTGGTAATTGTGTCCATGTACCCCTATTTTTGTGAACAAAGTATGAATATAAGCATATCACCAATATTAGTACTGTTAAATGAAACAAAAACTGCTATTATTGTACAAAACACTACTTTTCATTTTGATAATCATATACCATTTTGGATATATGGGCAATTACTTCATTAGCATTAGAAATCCCTTTTGTATATATTGATATTGCATATGGTTTATCTGTATATACTATACCTGCATCATTTACATAATCACTGTAATTTCCAATTTTATGTGCAACTATTTTAGTATCTATATACTTGTCAAGTCTATCGTGAAAATCTGTATTTTTCATTATATCTATTATATGGGAATAATAAGCGTTATTATCCTTATTCTCATATAACTGTGTTAATATATTTGTTTCTTGTGCTGCTGTAATATAATTGTCAGAATGGTTTGTGGTATATCCCAACTTTTTATCTACCAAAGTTCTAAAATTTTCATATCCAATTCTTCTTATGAGCATGTTAGTAGCTATGTTGTCTGAATGCATTATAGAGTAGTCAGCTAAAGTTGTTATAGCATAAGGTTTTGACCTATCCATATCTTGAAGAATTCCTGTCCCTTCTTCATAGTCTCCACTTGTATAAGTTAACTTCTCATTTTCACTGGCTTGTCCATTTTTAAACATATCCGCTAAAACTATATTTAATTGTATCTTTACTGTGCTTGCTGCTAAAAATGTTTTGTCAGAGTTTATATTTATTTGTTCTCCAGATGTTATATCATAATAACTTAAGCCTATATTGTTTACATTACCCCCCAAATAGCTTTTTATATCATTTTCCAGCTTATCCTTTTTGCTCTTTAATTGTTCTTCCTTTAACTTCTCTTCTTTGATGACCTCAAGTTGTTTCTCGTCTTTATTGCCATTATTATCTGATTGACTATTTGCTACCTGAGCTTTTGAGTTGTTATTCTGTGATTTGTTATTAGAGGACTCACTTTTAGTAATATCAATTTTTTTATAGTCAGAATTAGCCAAAGCTTTCTGCTGAAATACAATTCCCAATATTATAAATAAAATAGCACCTAATTTTAAAAGTTTCATGCTACATACCTCCACAAACAATTTATGTTTCTCTTTTCTGGATTTCAATATTTTATATCAGCAATATTCCATAAAATGATTTATCCCATCATCTTTAGTATAAATTTAACTTGCTGTATAAATATCAAGAAAATATGTGAAGAATATGTAATGGTAAAATTTACACACCTGTGGTGTAAAAACTGGCAATTAATCATTTACTATATTAATCCATTACAATTATATAATTTTAATATCTTTAATAAATTCATATTTAATCAAACTGTGCAATATAGTATTAGGTTCTTTGTTATCATGTGAATTTATGTAAATTTATATAAATCACATAGATTTCACATAAATATTTGATAATTCAAATATGATTATTATATTATAATCATATGTAAAGAATATATTAATAAAATGTAAATTAATACATTATGATTAATTAAGGTGATGTAAATGAAAAAAGTATTAATAATTATCGTACTGTTTACTTTAATAATGAGTATGTTTATTTTATATATTTATTTGTACTAGATACATATTTAGAATTATTTTAGGTATAAAAATAGTTGATATAATGATAACATCAAATAAATTGATTATTACAAAATGTTTGGATAATTAATAATAGTACCTTAAAGTTTTTATAATCTATACATAATAAATAGCCAAGATCTATAACTATCCTAGGTTATTAAAACATGGAGTTAATAGAAAAATAAAATTTATAAAATATCGTTAAGAGGAGGATGGAAGAGTAATATGAGGCGAATTTTATCAATAGTAATTACAGCGTTAATAGTAATCTTTACTTTTTCTGCCTGTGGTAGCTTCACTAATATAAGTAGTGCTTTTGCACATAATTTGTCTTCTAGTAAGGATAAAAATAGTGCAAAGTCTAGTTCACAGGTAGATAAATCCAATAATACAAGTGAATCTTCTGATAAAGATAAAAAATCGACTTCTACAGCAATAACTCCATCAAGAGATATCCTGAAGACAGGGGATAAAGGTGATGATGTAAAAGATGTTCAAAAGTCACTTAATAAATTTGGTTATACTGTAGATGAAGATGGTAATTTCGGAGAGCAGACAGTATATGCTGTAATGGATTTTCAACATAGACATGGTCTTACCACTGATGGAATAGTACAAGGCGCCACATTAGTGGATTTAAAAAAGGATCCTACAGCAGATGTAATGTATCAGCCTACATCACAAGTAGTATCCAATGCCAATGCTTCAAATGTTGAAAATATAGTGAATCAGATAGATACTCAAAGTTATACTAACTATTACATTATGGTAAATATCTCGGAGCAAATGGTATATATCTTTAATGGGACAAATCGTAATTGGAAATTAATAAATACATTTCAGTGTGCATCAGGAACAGGGGGTACCCCAACAGTTCTAGGACATTTTTTTGTAGGAATTAAAGGACCTCAATTTAAATCAGGACAAGCCACACTTAAATACTACACTCAAATTAAAGGCAATTATTTATTTCACAGTGTTTTGTTTGATAAAAATGGTAATTTATTAGATGGTACTTTAGGAAAATCTGCTTCTCACGGCTGCGTCAGATTAGCTCTTGAAAATGCAAAATACATTTATGACAATATTCCCATAGGTTCTGGAATTTGGATAAAATAGACATATGTCATAATAAACTCTGATTACATTATAGCCATTAAGCTTAATATAAAAAAATGGCTGATAAGTATTAAGCATTCTTAACAGCACCTATAAGTTAAAACAACTTTTTCTTATTTATCAGCATGGACAAAGCAATACTAATTGTGGGAACCATAATCATTCCAAAAACAATCCAGAAGGCATTTGGATAACCATGCATCGGAATCCCTTCAACATTCATCGAAAACAAGCCGCCCACCAATGTCATTGGTAGAATAACAACTTGAATAATTGTAAAAACAGCCATTAAATTGTTGCTTTTATAATTTGTCAGTGAAGTAAAGGTTGAATCAATGGATTCAATGACTTCTTTTTGGTTCTCCAGCATATCCCATATCTTTTCTGCTTTATCTGTGATATCATCAAAGTAAATCTCCATATTTTCAGGAAGATATTTTATAATTACTTTTTCCAGCATAAGTATTACTGGCCTTACAGGTTTAACTACTCTTCTAAAATTAATGATTTGCATTTTAGTCATTGATATATTCTGAAGCATGGACTTTGAAGTATCTTTAAAGATGTCAATATTGATTTTATTGAGTAATATTCCTATTTTATCAAGCATAGGCATACAATAATCGAACAACCGCTTGGTTATTTCATAAAGCAGCAGTGCAGAGCCTTCACTCATATATTCCATTTTAGCTTTTTCCTGAGTGTAACAAAGACTGGCTAATGCTGTTAGAGGTTTTAATTCCCCTTCATGCAGCGTAATCAGGTAATTCGGTCCTATGAACATGTCAATCTCAGCTGCTTCAATGATTTGCAGGTCTTTTTTATATCTAGGCATATGCAGAACAATAAAAAAATACTCTTCATAATCATCAATCTTTGACCTCTGATGTTCTGTCATGCAGTCTTCCAGCAGTAATTCGTGAAAATTAAATTTCTTTTCCAGCATATTTATATCAGAAACAGCAGGCTTCTCTATATCAATCCACAATAGATCCTTATATTTCATTTCTCTAACTATTGAAGTAATGCTATTAGAATTGTTAGTATTTTTATTTTCATATTTTTTAACCATATGCGCTCCTTTCAACTGGCAGAATATTAATATTATTATCTTACTAAGTTCACTGGAAATGCATAGAATTCTAACTAATTATACTATAAAATTTCTTATCATGAAACGATTTAGTTATTCTTTTTCAAATGTTAATAAATATTAACATTGAGTTGCTTCTGCAATACTTAATTTTTTTATCTTGTAATTAAAATGCAGTTTTAATATCAATGAATCTTACTCAGTGGGAGTTTGTATTCCCACTGAGTTTAGATGAATTATCCAGCGGCTAGTCATCGGATAAATAAAGGATGAAAAATAATGAATATCCCTATTTCAAAAAATTATAGATTTTGATTGACCTTGATTAGTAGAGTCATCAAAGTATTTTTTTCACTTTCTGTCAAGCTTTCAGCAATACTTTTTTCAACTTCATCAAAGGCTTTATTAAATTCTTGTATTAAATTCTCACCTTTTGGTAGCACATAAATATTTTTCTGTCTTTCATTGTCTTTAGGAGTTCTTCGTTCAATATATCCTTTTTTCTCTAATCCTTGGAGCATACTGGTAATACTTGCTCCTCTGCGTTGAAAAACCTCTGCCAAATCTTTTTGAATAATACCATTATCCTGGTGTTCATAGATATAAGCAATCATACGACCTTGCTGGGAATTTAATCCTAATTCCTTTATCTTTTCATCGGCCTTTAATTTTATTTTTATAGAAATACTTCTTATCAAATCAGAATAGGGATTTTTCAAGAAATAGCCCAAATTATTCATTATAGCTCCTCCTTCAATAGGTCAATTAGAATTCTAACTATCTGCAGTATAATACTTAGAATTCTAACTGTCAACAATTAAAAATCATATCATTCTGCCCTTTATTAAAAATAAGCTTTGCAATAACTGAATATACACAAACAGGTTTTATATCATATTCATATGCTCCTGTTTCTTCAAATAATTCTCTTTTAGCAGTATCAATAATTCTTTCATTTTCTTCTCTATGACCGCCTGGAACTTCATATTTAGAACATTTTCTATAGTAGTTTAAAATTAAATTATTATTGTCTTTTTCATTTCTCTAAAAAGAATTGCTACAAAAATTATTTCTATAAAAACCATGGCTAATGCCAAAACAACAGGTGAAAGCGCAGTCCAAGTTATGAGTATTGACAGTTTAACGCTATAAACATATAATAATAAGCAGGTGATTACTAATGCAAATAATAAAAGAAGAATTGCGAAACAGGATTTTAGAAATTGCGGAACAGGAATTTTTGCAAAATGGGTTTGACAAAGCTTCCTTACGTGTTATTGCAAAAAAATGTGGAACTACAATCGGAAATTTATATCACTATTTTTCCAACAAAGAGGCTTTATTCGAAGACCTTGTAAAACAGGAATATAATGCATTTTTGTATTTGATGGAGCATAATCAAAATTCACAGTTAATTCATTATGATCCAAGCCACAGGAATGATATTTCATTAAAAAAAATGTTTTATAAAAATATTGAAAAACTGATGCCTGTGTTTACAAAAAGATTTTTGCTTCTCATTGATTGTAGTCAAAAAACAAAATTTGAGACTTCCAGAAAGCAAGTATTATCGATGATAGAGCAGCATGTAAAAATGCATTTTATGGAATATAGTGTTCCGGTAACACCAGGATTTGAAATAACTTTGTCAGAACAACTTCTTGCAGGCTTATTGCATATTATTAAAACCTGTGAGGATGAGAATATGAAGCGGTTGCTCATAAGTGACATGTTTGCTTTTTATATGGCAGGAACATTATACTTTTCTTAGTGAAAAGTATAATGTTTACCTTAAAAATGAGCAAGTGATTACTTATAAATAAAATTGCATTTTGAAAGGAAATGATGTTTATGGAAAAAATTAAAAAACTACCATTATGGAAATCAATCCTGTTTTTTGCTTTGCCAAGCACGTATTTTTTTCTAATGACCCGGTTTTTTACACCTTTTCTAAATCGGTCTTTGAAATTACATCCATCATTGAGTTGGTATGTAACTGGACTTTTTGTATTTGTTCCCCTTTTTATTATGGCAATTCTTCTTGTAAAACACGAGAATGGAATGCTTGATTTGAAGACACTGTTGCAAAGACTGAGATTTAAAAAACTTACTTGGGAGGATATAAAGTGGACAGTAGGTGCGACGTTGCTCTCCTTTATTGCGATGGGAATTATTTGGGGAATATCTAATTTTTTAACATTTCACTTTTCAGTTCCTGCCTTGCAGACTACACCAGGATTTATGAGTTCACAACCTTTGGAAGGTATGGAAAGGCTATATTTGTTAGTATGGATGCTAATGTTCTTTTTTAATATTGTCGGTGAACAAATGTTGTGGCATGGATATATTCTGCCTCGCCAGGAATTGACTCACGGAAAATGGGCTTGGCTTGTAAATGCCTGCTGTTGGCTCCTCTTTCATCTGTGTTTTGGAATTGACTTGATTATTATTTTGTTACCTCTTTTGTTTATCATACCTTTTACCATTCAAAGAACAAAGAATACGACAACAGGGTTAATTGTCCATGCTATTGTTAATGGACCAATGGCAGTAGTCATAGCTTTAGGATTTATAAAGTGATAATTGAGAATAATATACTCTAAGTCATCAACCACCACTTGGGATGAAAAATAATGATGATGTGAGTAGAAGAATTTAAAAATAATTTAATTGAGGATGGTAAAAGTACTAATACTGTCAAAGCTATGTTGGAGATATTTCAGCATTTATAAAATATCTTAGAAAAATGGGAGTAGAATTTGATGGAACATTGTAAAAGGGGTGGAGGGAGCATCTTAAATAAACAAATTTAACACAATGCTAATTCTGTGAAATTAAAAGGAGCTGCTTAATTCAACTCCTTTTGTGCGTCTTATAAGAATAATGTGCAATAAAAATTAAACTAAATTTAGAAGTTCGTGTAAACACAAAATCTCATAATTAGCACAATCTTTTTCATTAACTACTTCCTTTCTAAAATTTAGCCATACTGTTTTCATTCCTACACTTTTTGCACCGACTATATCTTGATAATAGCTATCTCCAACAAACATTATTTCTTCTGGATTTAAAGAATCACTATTAAGTGTCCTTAAAAACATTTCTTTATGAGGTTTAATATAACCCACATCAGATGAAATAGTTACTGTATTAAAGTAGTGAAATATGTTATTTTCTCTAAGTTTTTCAATAAGAAGCCTCCCAGGAAGCATCATATTTGAAATCATTGAAAGCAAATATCCTTTATTTTTCAGTTCTCTTAATAAATATGATACATTTGGGTATATTTCTATATATTTCATTGTATTAATGAAAAACAAAACCCTGTTAATAAATACTTCATCAATTTTGCAATTAAACAGTACATGTAACTTCTGTTGTAACAGATTATAGGATTGAGGGTCTACCAAATCTGACTTCTCATGATTAACAAAAACACTATAGATTTCATCATTAAAGAATGCCTCTATCTCTGTTAAACCCACCCCTGTTTTTAGATATTGTGATATTTCTTTATTCACAAAAATATTATTAATGCCTTCCCAATCTAAGTAAAGAAACTTTTTTTCAATATCAGGTTTCGGATAGCCTATAACATACCCAAAATCAAAGTATATACCTTTTATTCCTTTAAACAAGTTCAACCTCCCCAGGTAAGTTTGTTATAAATCATTTTATTCAATAGAAGAAAATTTTATGTCTCATGACATTAAGATAAATAGTTACATTCGTATTATATTACTGTTGCGTCTTAATAGAATATTGCGTATTAGTAACTGAATGAATATTGACGTTTAATTTTATTTATTCATGGCTCTTTTGGTCATTTTTACCATCATTTTACCAATTAATAATGGAAAAAGGTAACTCAATTTTGTTGACACGGCGTCACTAAAGGAAGATGTTATGATGAATTTTTTACTGTCTATGTGTTTAATAAAACCTTTTCCAACTTTTTCAGGTGATGCTTTAAATTCCTTTGGAACTGGAAGTGGTGAAGATGATTTTGTATTAGTTAGTGGCGGATGCATTATATGAAATGTTACACCGCTATCTACATATTCGTTGTTTAAGCATTTGGCTAAAGATTCTATGGCCCCCTTGCTGCATGCATATGAACTTATATTTATATATCCAGTTACGCCTACACCTGAACTTGTAAAACATATCTTACCCTGTCTTTGCATTTTCATAACAGGCAGTACTGCCTTTGCTAAATTTATAGCACCATGAAAATTCACATCCATTACTCTATCAAAATCTTCTATGTTGTGTTCTTCAAAACTTTTGAATAAACATAAGCAAGCATTATGTACTGCATAATTTATGCTACCAAATTGAGCATTTGTTTGATTAACCGCCATTTTTACTGATTCTGTATCACAGACATCACACTTAAAACTTAACAAGGTTTTAGAATAAGTTTCCTTAAGTTTATCAATATTTTCGCAATTTAAATCAAGTACGGAAACACAGTTTCCATTCTCAAGCCACTGCCTGGCCATGAAATAGCCAATACCCTCATTTCCACCAGTTATTAATAAAGTATTCATATTTCTCTCCTCACCTGTATTGTAATTAGCTATCTATAAAAATAATGTTAATATTATAGTTTTTGTTAAGGTTCTATTAATTCGTATAAGTATACTGTTATGTATCAATTTATATAGTAATTATACCTTGTATTAAATAGTATTTCCATATTTTATTATATAAAAATAGATGTAGCTCTATAAACT
>NZ_JBDNRK010000076.1:0-17544 GCF_047718555.1 Clostridium sp.
GATAGGTTGAAGGTTCGAATCCTTTTCGCGGAGCCATTTTTATTTTTTGAATATATCTTATTGATGATATTTCAAAAGGCATTTTGTATACATATTCGTAATTAAACCACACTATAAAAATCATGCAATCTAATTGATTTTTATAGTGTTTTTTTATTTTAGGCATCTTCAAAAAATAACTAAGTCAGTATGCTAGCCTATTTTAAATCCTACTGCGTCAACAGAACCCTCTGATAGTCCAACTATCATCAGAACCTGTTTCCTTGTTGGATTCAAAATATTCGTCGCATCTTTGACTTCTTATTTATTTTCAGATGCCTTAAATTATTTTTATAAAATCTGTGGGATTTTAGTGTTATCTATCGTCAATATATATGAATGAAAATTAAATTATATTGGGGGTAATTTAGATGAGAAAGATAGGAACACTAACCTTAGCATTAAGTTTAATATATTATGGAATTTGGATGGCGTTAAGAAATGTGAATCCGCTGATTGCAAAAGATATATTTCTATGGTGGCCAGTTATATTTGTGTTATTGGGAATAGAGGTATTGTTTAATTTGAGAAAATCAGAAGACATAAGAAAAATGGGCTTCAATGTAGGGTTAATATTTATGATATTAGTATTTTTTATAACTAATTTATTTTATCAAAGATATAGTAATCCGTTTAATTCCATTGGTAATATTAAAAATAATTTAATTGAATCCAATTGGGATATAAATGCAAAATCAATTTATACTACTAAGACTATTATAATAAAAAACAATAAGTTTCAATTTCAAACTACAAATGGTAATTTAGATATAAAAAGATCTGCAGACAATAATGTAAAATTAGATTTGAATGTCAGAGTAAAAGAAGATAGTGATATAAAAAAATATGATATAAATGAACAGAATGAAAATGATTTAACAAAAGTGGATATAGATGAAAATTATATAAAAGGAGTAGAAGGAACGTTATTTATTCCAGATGGAGCAGATGTTAATATTGTAATAGATAATTTGAATATAAACTCTGCAGATAATCTTACAGATACAGTATTAAATATAGATGCTAAGAATGGAAAGTTTACTGTGAGTAATGTGGCCCATTTGGGAATTCAGGCTTTTAATGGAGATGTAAGGGTAAATGATGTGAAGGATACAAGCTTAAAGGTTGATAATGGTAAGTTTAATATTGCAGGCAATATGGAAAATGTAGATGTTAATATGAAAAATGCCAGTGTAGACATTGATAATAGTACATTCAAAAACATTAATATAAATGGAAATAATGGGGCTGTAAGAGTTAATACTAAGGATAATAATATTGATGCAAATTTAACCTGTAATATGGGAGAATGTAATTTCAATGGAGAAAAAATAAATCGCGGCACTTTGACAAAAACTACAGGTAACGGAAGCAGTAAAATTAAAGCTAGTATAGACATAGGATCTGTGAGAGTTAACAGTCAGGAGTGATAGATTTTGAGTGAAAATGATGATGATATAATTAATGGCATAAGAGCAGGGGATGAAAATTGTTTTATAAGGCTGGTGGACGCTTATAAGAAGAGAATTATAGCTCTTTGCTATTCTTATACAGATGATAGCCATGAAGCTGAGGATCTATCTCAGGAGGTATTTATTAGTTTTTATAAAAGTGTAGATAGGTTTAGAGGAGATTGCTCTATTTCTACTTACATATATAAGATAGCTGTGACAAAATGTTTAGATTTTAAAAAGAAAAGAAGTATGAAATCTATGTTAAAAGAAATATTTAAGGATAAAGGTAAAGAAGATGAATTAGATGAAAAAATTTTTATAAGACAATGTATAGATGAACTACCTAAGGACATAAAAATTCCTATAGTTTTGTTTTATTATGTGGGACTTAATCAAAAGGAGATAGGAAAGGTGCTGAATATAAGTCAAAAGGCGGTGGAAGGAAGGATATATAGAGGGAAGCAAAAACTAAAAGATAAGCTTTTGAAAGGAGGGGATATAATATGCAGCAAAAGCCAGATTATTTAGACAATCTTATAAAAAAATCTGCAGAGAAATTTAATGTTTCTCAGGATTATAATTATAATTTAATGAGTAAATTAAAAAGTCAAGATAAAGTAAATAAATCCCCAAAATACAATTTTTTATATAGAAATCGCGCAGCTGCATTAAGTTTTATTTTTAGTGGAATTATTATGGCTGTAATAGCAACAACAAATATTGAATCTGAAATTGTAAATTTTGAAGGGAAGGTTAGGACACAGGCTCTAATTTTTCAATATGAATATAATTATAAATTTGACTCAGTAAAAAATATAATAGGAGAGTGGTTTTAATGGAAAGAAGAAGTGGATTTATTACGTTTTTAACAGCCCTTGTTCCAGGAGCTGGATATATGTATTTAGGATTACTAAAAAAGGGTTTGGAAACCATGGTATTGTTTTTTGTAGTGCCGGCGGTATTTAATTATATAGAGATTGGTGGTTTTATTGTACCTGTTTTTTGTATTCCGTTTTGGCTGTATACATTTTTTAACACATATCAAATAGCACATAAAATAGATCGTGGAGAAGTTTTGGAAGATGAGAGTATATTTACAAAAGGTAATTTTGATTTCAGATCAGGCAATGTTATGAATAATAATTTTTTTAGGATTATAGCTTGGGCATTAATAATAATAGGAATTTTGGCTATAGCCAATAAAATATTTATTCAGTTTGAAGTACTTAATGTAGTAAGATCTTATATTGTACCAGTAGTATTTGTAATAGTAGGATTATATCTTCTGTTAAGGGATAAGAAAAAATTTTAGCCTAATGTGTTATATATAATAACAGAGTAATTTTATTATATATTTCTATACAGTAAAAATATCTAGAAAAATTATTTCATGTGAATAATTTTTCTAGATATTAATTTTTATTTACAACTTACTTTAGAACTTTAATAGTATTTCCATCACTCGTAATTACTATATCACCATTTAAATCTGTTCTATATATTTTACAATTAATGCTGTTAAGTTTATCTAAAGTGACTTTATGCGGATGGCTGTAATCATTATTTTTGCCGCAGCTTATAACAGCAATTTTTGGGGAAACTTCCTTTAAAAAACTTTCACTAGAGGAACTGCTGCTGCCATGGTGTCCTACCTTTAATACATCAGAGGATATATCAAAACCATTGTTTAATATCTTGCTTTCATCCTCTTGCTCTGCATCTCCAGTAAAAAGAAATTTGGAATTTTTATAGGTTATTTTTAATACAACGGAATAATTGTTTAGATTATCATAAGAGGATTTTATAGGAGATAATATTTGACACTTTACATTTTCACCTAAATTTATACTATCTCCAGGTTCTAATACAGTTATTTTCATATTTCTATTCTTTAATGTTGTTATGAGATCTTTAAAAATAGAAGTGGTAGGAGGATTATATATTTTTGGACCAATGAATTCATTAATTTTAAAGCTTTTAACAACAGCTTCCATTCCTCCAATATGATCTTCATGGGGATGGGTTTCTATTAGGTAATCCAGTGTGGTGATATCTTGAGCTTTTATATAGGATACTACTTTATTTTCAGCATCTTTAGGACCAGCATCAATAAGGATGTTTTTATTATTAATTTGGACCAATTCGCTGTCGCCCTGTCCTACATCTATATAATGTACTACTAATGTATCAGGAGGATAATCGATTTTTACTATAGAGGAATTTGTAGACAGGCTGCTTATCACATTGACTATAGAAAAATTATAAGTTTTGAATAAAAAAAACATGAAGATGGCTATAAATATAAGTAAAGGAAGCATGTATATGTAAAATTTTTTTAACCTTACCTTCATAGGTATTCCTCCTGTGGCATATAGTTGTATTGCATAAAATGTATTATAATTATTAACAATATTTCTAATAATAATCAATTGAAGTATAAAATCAATTCAGTAAATTTCTATGTTAAAGATGTATTAATTAATTAAGCAACAGTTTACTTGAAAAATATGTGACCTGTTAGTATAATTAAACTGCGTAGTACAATAATACATCTGAAAATAAATAATAAGTCAATATTCTAATAGGATGACTAGTATTTATTTATGATGCCTAAAAGAAAGAGGTAAACTTTATTATGTTTTTTTTGAAATATATTTATATTGCTATATTAATGTTTTTAACCATATTTTTAAGAGTATATTTGTTTGTCCTAAAAAAGATAAAATCTCCTGAAAAGTATAATAATGCAGTATACTGGATAGTAAATGGCTGGGCAACTTATATATTGAAGGTTATAGGGGTGAGGGTAGAGTTAAAGGGAATAGAAAATTTGCCAAAGGGTAATTGTCTAATTGTGTCAAATCATCAAGGAAATGCAGATTTTTTAGTACTTATGTCAAGACTTAATAAACATATGGGCTTTCTCGCAAAAAAAGAAATACTTAAGCTTCATATAGTAGGCGCATGGATGAAATCTATGCATTGCGTATTTATAGACAGGGAAAATATAAGAGAATCCTTAAAGGCAATTAATGAAGGTATTGAAAATTTGGAAAAGGGTTATAGTATGGTTATCTTTCCAGAAGGTACAAGAAGTAAAAGTCATGTACTTGGCGAGTTTAAGAAGGGCAGTATGAAGATGGCTACTAAAGCATCTGTGCCAATAGTACCAATTGTCCTTGACAATACTTTTAAAGTTTTTGAAGAGGGTAATGGAAAGCTTAGGCCGGCAGAGGTAACTATGTCAATATTGGAACCTATAGATATAGTTAAATTGACAAAGGAAGAAAAAGCTAAGTTGGCAGAAATAGTAAGAGAGAAAATCCAGAATGAATTAAATACTTTAAGAAAAAGATAATAATGAAATATATAATTTTGCAATAAATAGTTCATTATAATATTTAATAATATGAAATTAAAGAAAAAACCTCTTTATATTTACGAAATTAATAAATATAAAGAGGTTTTTGAAATTTAAAAAATGATAAAAAATTCATAGTTGCAATAAATGAATTATATATTGCATTTAAGTAATTATTAATGCTGATTTTGAAGGTGAAGTTTCATGTATAAATATCCATTATATAATATTAGAATGATAAAAAATAATGGATTCAATTAGGAACAATATTTTATGAATTAAATACAATATATATAATATATATGAAATATTTATGATGCAGTTATGCAAATGCTGAAATATTTAGGGTTACAATTATGAAAAACTGTGGTAAAATATTTGAGTAAATATGAAAAAATCATTATGTATTTATAATATTTATTCATAAAGCTTCACAAAATTCGATAAAAGTAGTAAAATAATTAGTAAATTATAATTTGTGGAGACAAATTACTGTTATTACTTAAGTGAATTGAGGAATGCCCTTACTTGCAATTTTACAATGAATAAGGAGTGATAGTATGAAAGGTTTTGAGCCTAATTTTGATAAAAATGATAACGGTGCTGGTTTTAATATAAAGGATGTCAAAGAACCCAATCTATATAGAGATTTATTTCCCTATTCAGAAATACCAAAGGTGAAATTTGATGGAGAATTGGTGCCAATGGATTTACCAGAGGATATATGGATTACAGATACCACTTTTAGAGATGGTCAACAGTCTATGACTCCATTTAAAGTAGAACAAATAGTAAGACTTTTTAATTATTTACATGAACTTGATAATAATTCTGGTATTATAAGACAGACGGAATTTTTTACTTATACTAACAGAGATATTAAAGCTCTTGAAAAATGTATGTCTTTAGGATATGAATTTCCGCAAATTACTACATGGATAAGAGCTAATAAAGATGAACTTGCCAGGGTAAAGGAATTAGGTGTAAAGGAAACAGGTATGCTTATGTCCTGTTCTGACTATCACATTTTTAAAAAGTTAAAATTAAACAGAAATGAAGCTTTTAATAAGTACATTGATGTGGTAGAAAAGTCTTTAGAATATGGAATAGTTCCAAGAATACATTTGGAAGATATAACAAGAGCTGATTTCTTTGGATTTGTAGTTCCTTTTGTAAATAAACTTATGGAATTATCTAAAGAATCAAAAATACAGGTGAAAATAAGAGCCTGTGATACTTTGGGCATGGGAGTTTCTTATGCAAGTACAGCACTTCCAAGAAGTATCCAGAAAATAATCAATGGCCTTAGAATTTACTGCAATGTACCACAGTCAGCTCTAGAATGGCATGGTCATAATGATTTTTACAATGTAGTATCGGGGTCAACAACTGCATGGTTATATGGATGTTCCAGTGTAAACACAACCCTTTTGGGAATTGGTGAGAGAACAGGAAATTGCCCATTAGAAGCTATGGTTATGGAATATGGTCAAATTAAGGGAAATACAAAGAATATGAATTTGCATGTAATTACTGAAGTAGCAGATTATTTTTCAAAAACTATGGGATATGATATTCCTGTAAGAACTCCTTTTGTAGGAAGTGATTTTAATGTTACAAGAGCAGGCATTCATGCAGATGGAATGTTAAAGGATGAAGAAATATATAATATTTTTGATACTAATAAAATTTTAGATAGACCTATAGTTGTAGCAGTTAATGAATATTCTGGTCTTGCTGGAATTACTGCATGGATAAATACTTATTTTAAACTAAGTGGTGATGATAAAATTAGTAAAAGAGATGAAAGAGTGGCAGAATTAAGGGATTGGGTTGATTCTCAATACGAAAATGGAAGAACTTCTGCTATAAGCAACAAGGAACTTGAATTGGTAGTAAAGAGAACTTTTACAGAACTTATGTATGTAGAGGGAAGTTGTGTGGGATACAATAAGTAGTTTTACTAAGGATACATAGGGGATACAAAAGTTTACGAAAGCAGATTTTAATTAATAAAGAATAGATTATAGAAATGAGGATTAAGAAATGAGTAAGGAATATAAAATAACGCTTATACCTGGTGATGGAATAGGACCAGAGGTTACTGAAGCTGCAAGACTTGTTATAGAAGCATCTGGAGTAAATGTAAATTGGGAAGTAGTTGAAGCTGGAGAAAAGGTAATGGAAGAATATAATACTCCACTTCCAGATTATGTTTTAGAAAGTATAGAGAAAAATAAAATTGCTCTTAAGGGACCGATAACTACACCAGTAGGTAAAGGCTTCAGAAGTGTTAATGTAGCATTAAGACAAAAATTTAATTTATATGCTAATGTAAGACCGGTTAAAACTTATCCAGGTATAAAATCAAGATATACAGATGTTAATTTTGTAATCATTAGAGAGAATACAGAAGATTTATATGCAGGTATTGAACATAAAATAGGTGATTATGCAGCAGAAAGCATAAAGTTAATTACAAGGCCAGCCAGCGAAAAAATAGCTAAATTTGCTTTTGACTTAGCTAAAAATGAAGGCAGAAAAAAAGTTACTGCTGTTCATAAGGCAAATATAATGAAATTTTCAGATGGATTATTCTTAGAGTGTGCTAGAAAAGTAGCAGAAGAATATAAAGATAGTGATATAGAATTTGAGGATGTAATTGTAGATGCTATGAGCATGAAATTAGTGCAAAATCCTGAAAGATATGATGTACTAGTTTTACCTAACCTTTATGGAGACATACTTTCAGATATGGGAGCAGGACTTGTTGGAGGCCTTGGAGTAGTACCAGGAGCAAATATAGGTGAAGATATAGCTGTATTTGAATCAGTACATGGTTCAGCGCCAGATATAGCAGGAAAAGGTCTAGCTAATCCATTAGCTACTATATTATCTGGAGTTATGATGTTAAGGCATTTAGGAGAATTAGATGCAGCTGACAGAATAGACGCTGCAGTTACAAAGGTACTTGAAGAAGGAACTAAATTAACAACAGATTTAGGTGGAACTGCTAGTACTAGTGAGTTTGCAGAAGAAATAATAAAGAATTTATAAATAAAAGGGTAGCTTAATTACTCTTTTAGGAGACGTACATAGATTTGCGTAAATCAAGTCTATGTACTTTCTTTTTATGTATAAATATAAGCATCAATGCCGCACATAGTGCAGTGATGAATGACCGAGTATAAAGGAAGAAGACATTATAAATGTGCAGCAGAACCATGAATGAAAATGCTATTGAATAAGTATTTTCTAACTAAATAGTGGAATTTTTCTGCCAGTATAGTATATTTATAAAAAATACTGTATATTTATAAAATAATATTGCATATTTATAAAAAAAGATATATAATAACATGTATGAAACATAGAAATAATAACTTAATAATTATGCTTATGGATAATTTCTACATCATATAAGTCTATATTAGGTATTTAGGTAAATTGTGCTGAGAACTGTATATTAATAGAAGTTAGCAAGTTACAGCAATTAATAATTAAGTTGAAAATTGTATATTTATAACGTGAAAGGATGGTTTCATTATGAAAGATAAAGTTGTTTTAGCATATTCAGGAGGATTAGATACATCTATAATAATTCCATGGCTTAAGGAGAATTATGATTTAGATGTAATTGCAGTATGCGTAGATGTAGGTCAAGATGAGGATATGAATGCTGTTAAAGAAAAAGCAGTAAATTCTGGTGCTTTTAAAATATATGTAGAAGATGTAAAAGAAGAATTTGTAACAGACTATTTATTTAAAGCAATAAAATCTGGTGCAGTATATGAGGGAAAATATCTTTTAGGAACATCTTTTGCAAGGCCATTAATAGCAAAAAGACTTGTTGAAATAGCACATAAAGAGGGCGCTAAATACATATGCCACGGTTGTACAGGAAAGGGAAATGACCAAGTAAGATTTGAAACAAGTATTGCAGCACTAGATCCTTCAATTAAAATTATAGCTCCTTGGAGAATATGGGATATAAAATCAAGAGAAGATGCTATAGACTATGCCGCAAAAATGGGAGTAGAAGTACCTGTTACAAAGGAAAAGATCTATTCAATGGACAGAAACATCTGGCATGCAAGCCATGAAGGTGGAGATCTTGAAGATCCAAGAAATGAGCATAAGAGAGATATGTATGTAATGACAACACCACCTGAGAAGGCTAAAGATGAATCTACTTATGTAAGTATATATTTTGAACAGGGAGTTCCTAAAAAAATTGATGGCAAGGAATTAGCACCTGTAGAATTATTGGAGCTTTTAAATAAATTAGGCGGAGAAAATGGTATTGGTGTTATAGACTTGATAGAAAATAGACTTGTGGGAATGAAATCAAGAGGAGTATATGAAACTCCAGGTGGAACTATACTATATTCTGCTCATAATGAATTAGAATATTTAACATTACAGAAAAATACTTATCACTATAAACAATTATTAGCTCAGAAATATGCAGAACTTGTTTATGATGGTTTATGGTTTACAGATTTAAAAGAAGCCCTTGATGCATTTATAGATAAAACGCAGGAACATGTAACAGGAACAGTAAAGCTTAAGCTTTACAAGGGAAATATTATGGTTGCTGGGACAGATACACCTTATGCTCTTTATGATGAAGGAATATCTTCCTTTGGTGACAGTGAACTATACGATCACAAGGATGCAGAAGGTTTCATAAAATTATTCAGTCTACCTTGCAAGATAAAGGCTATGAAGGTTTCAAAGGAAGGTAAATAACTATGAAACTTTGGGGCGGAAGATTTAAAAATGCTGAAAGTAAGCTCATGGAGGACTTTAATAGTTCCCTGAGCTTTGATAGAACTCTGTATTATGAAGATATAGTTGGTAGTATTGCTCATGTAAAAATGCTTGTTAAATGTGAGATTATTCCTGAAGAAGATGGCGATAAAATCATTAATGGTCTAAATTCTATTCTTAAAGATATAGAAGAAGGTAAACTTAAAATTGAAGGAGACTATGAAGACATACACAGCTTCATGGAAGTGAATTTAATTGAGAGAATAGGTGATGCAGGTAAGAAGATGCACACTGCCAGAAGTAGAAATGATCAGGTTGCTCTGGATATGCGTTTATATTCAAAGAAAAAGGCTCAGGAAGTAGTGGAAAATTTGAGCCAGCTTCTAGGTACAATAAAAACATTAGCAGAAGAAAATAATTATATAATGCCAGGGTATACCCATATGCAGAGAGCTCAGGTAGTTACTTTTAAGCATCATATGCTGGCTTATTTTAATATGTTTTCAAGGGATAAGAAGAGAATTGAAAATGCTATAGAGATAATGGATGAAAGTCCTTTAGGCTGCTGTGCATTAGCAGGAACTACCTATAATACTGATAGAGCCTTTACTGCAAAAGAGCTTGGCTTTAAAGGGCCAGTAAATAATTTCTTAGATGGAGTTAGTGATAGAGATTATATTATAGAATTGACTTCTGATTTTTCTCTAGCTATGATGCATTTAAGCAGACTTAGTGAAGAGATAATAATTTGGAGTACAAAGGAATTTGACTTTATTCAATTAAGTGATGAATTCTCTACAGGAAGCAGTATTATGCCTCAAAAGAAAAATCCAGATGCAGCAGAGCTTATAAGAGGTAAATCTGGTAGAGTTTATGGAGATCTGGTATCTATACTAACAACTATGAAGGGCCTTCCTCTGGCATATAATAAGGATATGCAGGAAGACAAAGAGGGATTCTTTGACGCACTTAATACTGTATTAAGCTGCATTAAAATTATGAATGGAATGCTGGCCACTCTTAAGGTGAAAAAGGATTCTCTGCTTAAAGCTGTAAAACATGGTTTTTTAAATGCTACAGAAGCAGCAGATTATCTAGTTAACAAGGGTATGGCTTTTAGAGATGCCCATAGAGTTATAGGTGAAATTGTATTATACTGTGAAGAAAAGAGTTTACCTATAGAGGATTTAGGTATTGAGCAGTTGAAAGAGTTCAGTGAATTATTTGATAAGGATATATATGAATTTATAGATTATGAAAATACTTTTGACAAAGGTATAAAAAAATATATGAAATGATGAAATTTTAACGAAGAGGCTGTCTCACAATGTATAGATATACATTGTGAGACAGCCTCTTTATTGCTGCAATGTGTCTAAATTGGTTTAGCTTATATGAAAATAGTAGGCTAAGCCTCATTTTCTTGAACATTTTTGTATAAGTAAGTACAAAATATAATTTTATAACCACATTTTGGGGATAAATATTAGGAAATAAATGTAATTAGATATCATATAATAAATAATTCCTATATAAATTTAACAAATATTAAAATATAGCTTAAATAAATAATAAAAATCTAAAAATGCAACTTTCATAATGCATAACTTTCATTTATATGATATAATTACACATGCTGGCTATAAAAATGAATGAAATAGCTGTATATACTTGCATGAAATTAAAAGGGGGTTATTTTATGCGTAAGGATTTTTCACTAAGCAACGATAAGGCCATGGTTAATTTTACTTCAAAATATTGTGTTACTCATGAGCAATTATTAACAAGTAATGGATTTAGAAGGGTTATGATAGCATATCTAAATAGTCTTGAGAAAAGGGGCTCAAATCTTTATAAATACATAAAGAAGAGTATTGATGAAATAGACGAAGAAAAACTAATAGATGACATAATAAATGTGTTTAAGTTGTTAATTGTTATGGATAGAGAAGAAATTTTAAAATTAAACAACAAATATGAGGTGTTTTTAAAAGATAAACACGTAATTGTAAATTTTATAGAGGGTCTATATGGTTTTTGGAGAAAACTAGAAAGATACACTATTGTTCAAAATACTAGAGTGAACTATGGATTTGAAAGTGTAAACTTTATTGATGCAAATACTCAATTTTCAAAGCTTATATTAGTGACTTATAGAAAGATTGAAGAGAATATAATAGGAACTAAACCTAATGTTTATAGACAATTACCTGCTGGAGGTAATGTGGGTTTAATAATGAATCATATAAAGTGGGAAATTCCAGAAGGTTATGATTGTTTAAAAAATATACCTTTTATTGATTCAGTTTTAGTAGATCCTCCATTCATAATTTATCCTAAAAAAAATACCAGATCAGGCATATTCAATGAGTGTTTTGAAAATCCTATTGAAGACTGTAAAATTAATTCAGATCACTGGTTCTGTTATCCTGCAAAGGTAGGAGAACTTTTGGCTTATGTATATTTCCATAGAGACTTTATGAGCCATGGTATTTCTATGTGCAATCTATTTGAAATGGCAAGACGTGAAGAATACGAAAATGTTAAGCCTGATATAATATATGTATTTGGTGGCAAAGATGATTATGAAGAGATTAGAACAGTATTTTACGATGATAAGAAAAATAATATTATGCTGGGATATGTAAGCTATGGAGATGCTATAGATTATTTTGGATACATGAAAAAAATGACATTGACTCTTCACAATTTAATAATGATTAAAAGAGGATATTTGCCAATTCATGGAGCTATGGTGAATATTATTACCAAGGATGGCAAAGAGGCAAATGTAATAATTATGGGAGATAGTGGGGCAGGTAAATCAGAAAGTCTTGAAGCCTTTAGAGAACTCAGTGAAGATTATATAAGTGATATGACTATAATCTTTGATGATATGGGTGTGGTAAAGTTTGATAAAGATAATAAGCCAAAAGGTTATGGTACTGAAATAGGAGCCTTTGTAAGATTAGATGACCTTGATCCTGGCTATGCCTTTAGGGAAATAGATAGAAGTATATTTATGAACCCTGATAAAATAAATGCCAGACTTATCATGCCTGTAGCAACTTATAATGACATAACTAAAGGATATCCTATAGATTTGTTCCTGTATGCTAATAACTACGATGATGATGGAGATAAATTGGAATTCTTTAACAATCCAGAAGAAGCATTGCCTACCTTTAGAAATGGAGCAAGAATGGCAAAGGGTACAACTTCAGAAAAAGGATTAGTTAAAACTTATTTTGCAAATCCATTTGGTCCTGTACAAAAACAAGAAGAAACAGAAAAATTACTATTAAGTTATTTTGATCAATTTTTTAAATCTGGAATAAAAGTTGGCCAGATAAGAACTTGTCTTGGTATTAAGGGGAAGGAAAAAGAAGGCCCTAAAAATGCAGCAATAAGACTTCTTGAAACAATAAAATCTCTATTTTAATTTAGAAATATTGCAGAAGAGAAATTGAATAGAAATGGAATTTGAAAATATTACTTATTTTCAATGGTTTATTTAAAAGGATACTATACTAAAAATTAAAAAAAGACATGAAAATAAAGCCCTGAATAGGGCCTTATTTTTTTATAATATTATCTGTCTACTCTTCTATCTCTATCTCTTCCTAAGAAGGATATTGAGTACAAACCTGCTATACCTACTAAGGCATAGATAACTCTTGTGAAAGTAGACATATCACCGAATAAAGCGGCAACTAAATCAAATCTGAAGAATCCTATTAGACCCCAGTTTATAGCACCTATTATAACTAATACAAGTGAAATGATATCTAAGCTTTTCATAATAAAGCCACATCTCCTTTATTGAAATTTACAACTTTATTATGCCTAGTTTTTATTAAATTATAACTTTAATAAGATAATTTACTTAAAGCTTTATTCTATGTATCATTAAAACTGTATATTTCTATCTATTGGCTGCGATAAGGATATAAAGGTACTGGTTCTTTGGACACCGTCTATTACCTGTATTTTTGTCATAAGTAAGTCCTGCAAGTCACCTATACTTTTACAGATTACTTTAGAGAAAATGGAGTACTCTCCAGTAGTATAGTGAAGTTCTACTATTTCTTTAATACCCTTTAACTGTTCTAAGGCACTAAGATATGAAGTAGCTTTATCAAGGTATATTCCGATAAAACAGCATACATCATAGCCTAATTTTGAATTATCAATAATGAGCTTTGTACCTTTGATAATTCCTAGATCCTCCATTTTTTTCATTCTTACATGAATGGTTCCTCCACTTACATGACACTGTCTTGCTATTTCAAGGTACGGTGTTCTTGAATCTTTAACTAAGATATCTAATATTTGAATATCAAGTTCGTCTAAACCACTAATATTAAAATTCATATAAATCAACTCCTACATTTAACAATCAATAATATTATACCAAATATATTGATAATTTATCAAAACAAAATTGAATAATTTTTAATAAGTTTCGTGTTTTTTAAATATTAAGGCTAAAAATTATTAAAATAACAAAAAATAATCAATATATTATTATTATTGCACTTTTTGTGGAAAATTTATACATGTGTTTTTGAAAAATTCAAGATAGTTTTAATTAATAATGAAATGTTGTATAATTATTTTAGAAATTATATAAATTGTTATGGGGGATTAGAATGTTTTTAAAGGAAAGAAATTCTAAAATAGATATTGACGTAAATATGTTAAATAAATATAAAATGGATAAAATAGCCTATTTTGATATTGAAACTACAGGATTTGATAAAGATGAAGATGTAATAATGCTAATATCATTAGGTTATTTTTTAGATAAAAAATCTTTTTACATAAAACAGTACTATGCTGAAAATACTGAAGAGGAAAAGAATATACTCTTTGCATTTAAGGAAGATTTAAAAAAATATAGGGGGTGGTGCTCCTATAACGGTAAAGCTTTTGATGAGCCATTTATAGCAAATAGAATGCTAAGAAACGATATAAATGATTTTATACCACCCTCAGAGCATGTGGACCTCTATAGACTTATAAGGCCTTATTATAAGCAGCTGGGTATGGAAAGATGCAATTTGAAAAGTGTAGAAAAATATATAGGCATAAATAGATTGGATAAAATAGATGGAGGAATAAGTGTAGAATTATATAATAAATATTTAAAAACTAATGATGAAAAATTAAAAGATATAATAATGCTTCATAATTATGAAGATGTGCTGAATCTACCTAAACTATTTAAAGTGATTTTTGATATTGATAAATCTGAAGAAGTGGTAAGAGATAATAGCATAACAGAAAAGCAGCTGAGATATCTTAAGTTTTTACTGAATAAAAATAATGTAAATATCGATACTCCTTTAGAAAGAATTTCTAAAAGAGCAGCTTCTAAGGTTATTGACAATTTACTTAAAGGAAATTCAGAATCTGAAGAACTTTTAGATATTATTAATAACAGCTATTAATAATAAAAACACTATGGAATTTCTATAATTTTATTTAGATTTTCCTAGTGTTTTATTATTTTAAAAATTATTTGTTTAGTTCTTTTATTAAACCCTTTCTGTAGGCAAGAAGAAGCATTTTTAAATCTTCTATTTGATGCTGAAGGACTATTCCTATGTCCGTATCCGCTACTCTCTTTCTAGCAGAGGAATGCTCTAAAACTACTATGGAGGAGAGTATATCTGTTTCTTCTTTTATTGCTTTTTCTGTAGATTCAAAGGGCTGATGTGATATAAGCTGAAGACCAAAGGAATTATAAATTAAGGTGTATCCAGCCATACCGGTTTTGGATTGATAAGCCTTTGAAAAACCTCCATCTATTACCATAAGTTTACCATTAGCTTTTATTGGGCTTTCTCCATTCTTTTTTTCTACAGGTACGTGGCCATTAACTATATGGGATTCTTCGGGATCTAATCCAAATTCTATCAATATTTTATTACATATATCCTCATTATCTCTAAAATCATAATAAGGATCTTTTTTTTCATAGTGGGTTTCTTCTTCCTTGATAAAATATCTTTCAAAGGTTGCCATTTTTTCCTTGCCGAAAAGTGGAGAAAAGGGACCTGCCCACAAATACCACATTATATCTGAGTTATGTTGATTTTGCCTTGGTTTACCGTGGAAAAAACTTTCTCTAGTAAGAATTTCCAGCTTGTCTAAAAGTGCTTTACCACTATACTCTTTTCCTTCTAAGTCAACTTTTTTAAAATTTCCATTTTCATCCAATGGAATGCAGCCATGGTACAGAAGGTTAGAGTTAAATTTTAAATATAGGCTTCCATTTGAGAATAAAAAACGAACATGTTTATTAAGTTTCTCACTGCTGACAAAAGAAAATTTTAGTTTTTCTATAAGCTCTTTTTCCTCTAGGGTAAGCTTATATGGGTTTTCAGGATTAATAGTCGGGAAATTTGTATCAGTGATTTTGTATACCTTTTCCCCAATATGAATACATCCCTCTTTATAATCAATTTTATCCAATAATAGCCTATTAGACATGTTAAATTCAGGGTGTCTTGAAATAATTTCTTTTTCCAGCTTAAATTGAATTATGGATATAGCCTTGTGCATTTGTGCTGTAAGTTGAATTTCTTTTACCGTATAGGTACTTTCACCATCAAATTTTGGTAAGAAATTTTCGCAAGGGTCATTTTTATAGAATTCCATTGCAAAGGTAGCCAGGGGAAGAAGGTTTATTCCATAGCCATTTTCTATAGTGTCTAAATTGGCATATCGTGTACAGATTCTTACCACGTTGGCAATACATACTTCAGAACCAGAAGCAGCACCCATCCACAATATATCGTGATTTCCCCACTGGATATCCACAGAATGATAATTAGCCAAAGTGTCCATAATTATATCTGCACCTGGACCTCTGTCAAAAATATCTCCAATTATGTGAAGTCTGTCTATAACTAATCTCTGTATTAATTTTGATAAGGCAATTATAAATTCCCTTGCTCTGTCAATATCAATTATGGTATTTATGATTTCACCATAGTATTCGTGCTTGTCTACTCTATCAGGTTCTTCGTGCAAAAGCTCCTCAATAATATAGGAAAAATCCTTTGGAAGAGCCTTTCTAACCTTTGAACGAGTGTATTTAGAGGAAACATATCTGCATATTTCAATTAATCTATACAGTGATATTTTATACCAATCATTAATGTTTTTCTCCTCTCTTAAAACTATATCCAACTTTTGTTCAGGATAATATATTAGAGTGGCAAGGCTTTTCTTATCACCTTCACCCAGAGCATTGCCAAAGACATCTTCAATTTTTCTCTTAATTACACCAGAGGCATTTTTCAATACATGGAGAAAGGGCTCATATTCTCCGTGTATATCCGTAAGGAAATGTTCAGTACCTTTTGGTAAATTTAAAATTGCTTGAAGATTAATTATTTCAGTAGAAGCTTCATTAATGGTGCTATACTGCTGAGCAAGTAGGCTTAAGTATTTTAGATTACTTTTAATTTTTGTATTTGGTATAGATTTGGTTGTCATAAACTAACATTCCTGCCTTTCTTAATGAATGTAATTACAAATACAGCTTATATAATACTATTTTAACATAATAATCTATTTTAGAGGAGTATATAATATTATTTTTTACCGTAAATAGAAGTAATTGAGTAGCACAATAAATAATTAGTATATCAAAATAGAAGTATTTTAAAATAACTATATGCAAATTACTTTAATAATATATATCTTCTATTAAATATATTTTTTGGAAGATAATGCAGTTACATAAAATAAATTATATATTAAAAGGTGGATAATGTGAAGATTGCATTGTAAATATATGTAAAAATATGATATGATAATTAAGTGTTGTATATGCATTGACAAATTAAAGCTTAATTAATTTAATACATCACTCATTGATTGAAGTTTAAAAAAAATTTATAC
>NZ_JBDNRK010000077.1:0-16978 GCF_047718555.1 Clostridium sp.
TTCCGAAGATAGTAAGCTATCTGAGGGTTCTGTTGACGTAGTAGGATTCAAAATATACTAGCATACTGACTAGTTATTTATTTGAATGTGCCTAAGTACTTATAAATTTTATTTAAGTGCTTATTGATTCAAACATCGCATTATTTATTATGTCGGATTTGATTTTGGAAAAATTTACACCCTCGGGGTGTAAATTTTTCCAGGTGTATTGAGATATCTTTACATATGTTTAATATTTACATAAAGAAAAAATGGTATTCTGTACATATTGAAAAAATTATTGGAGATGTAATTCTAATGGAAAGAATATGTAAATATCTATATGTAATATCTCTAGATGGATTATCTACCTTAGACTTTGAATATATAAATACGCTGCCAAATTTCAGAAATTTTATAGCCGCGTCATCCTATTGTAAAAATGTATATAGTGTATATCCTACGCTGACATACCCAGCTCATGCAAGCATTGTTACAGGCAGGTATCCTAAAAATCATGGCATAGTAAATAATACATTATTACAGTTAAATAGAAAGTCTCCTGATTGGTATTGGCATAGTAAAAATATAAGGGGAGATACAATTTATGATTTAGCTGCAAAAAATGGTATGGTAGTAGGTGCTTTGTTGTGGCCAGTAACGGCAAAAGCCAGGATACAATATAATATGCCGGAAATTTTTGCTAATAGACCTTGGGAAAACCAGATAATAGTTTCATTATTTAATGGAAGTCCACTATTTCAGTACCAGTTGAACAGAGAATTTGGGCATTTAAGAGATGGAATAAAGCAACCTAATCTTGATAATTTTACACATCAGTCATTATTGTATACTATAAAAAATAAAAATTTAGATTTAACTTTAGTCCATTATACAGATTTAGATAGTACAAGACATAAGTATGGATTTTATTCTGAGGAAGCAAAGCTTGCTTTGAAAAGGCATGATAAGAGAATTGGAGAGATAGTACAGACACTTAAAGATAAGGGAATATATGAAGAAAGTACAATTATACTTTTAGGAGATCACAGTAGTATAGATGAGAATAAGATAATTAATCTCAATGTACTTTTAATGGAAAAAGGATATATTCAGATAGATAATAGAGGAAAAATATCAGACTATAAAGCCATAGTTAAAAACTGTGACGGTTCAGCCTATATATATACAAAAGGTGAAGATGAGGAGAGGCTGAAGGAAATTCTGCGAGAATTCAATGACAAATATGAGTGTATAGAAGAAATCTATTCAAGGGAAGAAGCTATAGATCTTGGAGCAGATCCTCAGTGCTATCTTATGCTTGAGGCAAAGAAGGGGTATTATTTTCAAGATGAGATAACTGGAGAAATAATAAAGGAAATAAGTAGTGATAGTATAAAAAATGGTGAGGAATATACGCTTTCTACCCATGGATATTCACCTTTCAAGAGTGACTATACTACTGTATTTATGGCAGCCGGCAGAGGAATAAAAAAGGGAAATATTATTGAAAAGATGAATCTTGTAGATGAAGCGCCAACTATTGCAAAACTATTAGGATTAGAACTTCAAAATGTTGACGGAAAAGTTGTAGATGATTTAATTGAAGAAAACTATGTTTAGAAAACATGTCTATTAGTTAGGAGAAATTTTATGAAAAAATATAATAAGGTGGAAAAAAGCTGGATATTATACGATTGTACCATATCAACTTATAGTATGATAATTATAACTACTATACTTCCAATATATTTTAGAATGATATTTGAAAATACAGGAGGATCTACGGCAATGGCTACAGCCTATTGGGGTTATTCAAATTCCATAGGTAGATTATTAATAGCAATGGCTGCACCTATACTTGGTACTATAGCTGATTATAAGGGATATAAAATGAGTTTTTTTAAGGTGTTTTGTATTGCCGGAATAGTTTTTACTGCCCTTATGGCAGGGGTGCCGGATTCTGCATGGATGTTACTGCTGGTAATCTTTATACTAAGTACTATAGGAAATTCTGGCAGTAATATATTTTATGATGCTTTTCTAGTGGATGTAACTTCAAAGAAGAAAATGGATATGTTATCTTCCATTGGATTTGCAGCTGGATACTTAGGAAATATAGTGGCCTTTGCTATATGTATGAGCATAGTAATATTGGCCGGAATGCATATAATACCTATATCTGTATCAGAGGCATGTAAAATAACTTTTATAATAACGGCCATATGGTGTATTATATTTTCTTTGCCTATGATCAAAAATGTAAAGCAGGTTTATGGTATTGAAAGAGAGCCTAAAATAGTAGTTAACAGTTTTAAAAGATTATTCTTTACCATTAAAAACATAAGACAGCATAAAAATTTATTGATATTTTTAATTGCCTATTTTTTCTTTATTGATGGGGTAAATACCATTATAACTATGGCTACCTCCTTTGGAGCTGATCTGGGTATAAGTTCAACAACTATGCTTATTGTATTATTGTTTACAATGATAGTGGCATTTCCCTGTGCCATTATATTTGGAAAATTTTCAGAAAAATTTGGTGGAAAGAAAATGTTGTATTTTGGAATAATAGTATATTCAATTATCTGCATCTATTCAAATTTTGTTCATAATTCTGTGGGTTTTTGGATTTTAGCCATGCTAGTAGCAACTTCCCAGGGTGGAATACAAGCATTAAGCAGATCTTATTTTGGAAAACTTGTACCAAAAGAAAAAAATAATGAATTCTTTGGATTTTATAATATATTTGGAAGGTTTGCAGCAATCTTAGGACCCTTTATGGTTGCATTAGCCACTCAAATTACAGGAAAGACTAGCAAGGGTATTTTCAGTATTCTGATTTTGTTTATTGTAGGGGGACTAATTTTAACTAGAGTTTCAGATAAAGACAGTGAAAGTACTGAAGAATACCCAAATGAAAATCTAGCTGTTAGGGAGTAATAGTATATCTGTGCATTTGCGTATAAATAAAAATATTTATTATAAAAAGGGGCTGTCTTATAATGCATATGTATGCTTATGAGACAGCTTATCAGTTTGTTTTTACATTTATGGTTAGCTGATATAACACTTTAGATTAAATGTATTGATTATGGCAATATGATTAAGAACAGGTACTTTTAAGGTTTAAATTAAGTAAAAGATTAAATTTTAGAATTTTGTTGATAAGATATTGATAGCTGGTATAATTTACAATAGAATATTTATAATACTGTATATAATGAAATTTCATTGATAGATGGTATAATAAAAGACTGACTTTAGGTCAGGTGAATAATATAAATTATGGCTGCATTCTCTATATGCAGTTTATCCGATGACTAGCCGTGATACTCCTATTTTCCATCAAAGTAGGAGATAAGGTCTGCTACGTCCCTGGATAACGATTTACCATAAAGGACAACGAGTTCTAAGTATCGAAAATACCAATCCTAAGAACTCTGTTAATAAGTTTCAGAGGTCGAAAACAAAACAAACCACCTGAAACAAAGAACTCTGTTTATGTGTAAATTGCCATGACAAGAGGCTTATATTAGTTTGTACAGTAGATATTAAATGGAGATGATTATAATAATGAAAAAAATTGTATTAGCAGGAGGATGTTTTTGGGGAGTAGAAGCCTATTTTAATAATATATCAGGTGTTGTAAAAACAAAGGTGGGATATGCTAACGGAAACACAGAAAATCCAACCTATGAGGAAGTTTGTACTCACAGCACAGGATATGTAGAGGCATGCTATATAGAATATAATGAGGAAAATATAACCTTAGAAAAATTATTAGAGGCATATTGGATAATTATAGATCCTACTCTAAAGGATAGACAGGGGCACGATATTGGAAATCAGTATCGTACAGGAATTTATTATACAGATGAAAATGATTATGAAATAATACTCCAGTCAGTTAAAGGAGAACAGGAGAAATATGATAAACCTATAGTCACGGAGGTTTTACCTTTAAAGAAGTTCTATGTTGCAGAAGAATATCATCAAAGCTATTTACAAAAGAATCCCAATGGATATTGTCATATACCGAGGGAATTGTTAAAGTGAAAAGGATTAAGGAGGTATACAATTAATGGGAAAAAAAGTTTATGCTATTAAAGAAGGATATGATTTTCAAGAAAATAGGATAATTGAAAATAGAATAGTAAATACCTGGGCAGAATGTCTCAAATATGTTAAGGGTGTTAAAGGTGCTGTATATAAGAGTTTTGAAGATATAAACAGTGCAAAGAAATATTTGAACGAAAAAAGTAAACTGTTAAAAAAGGGAATTGACATCTATCCAACAGATTGCTTGCACATTTACGTAGATGGAAGCTACAATAATGAAACTGAAAGATATGCCTATGGCTTGGTGGCAGTGAGAGATAATATAGTAGAATACATTGAAAGTGGAGTATCAAAGGACAATTCTCAAAAAAGTATAAGACAGATAGCAGGAGAATTGGAAGCTGCTTTAAAAGCTGTGGAGTACACATTAAAGGTAGGAGATAATAGAGTAGTTATATTTCATGATTATGCTGGAATATCTTATCATGCCACAGGATTTTGGGAGGCAAGAGAGGAATCTTCTATAAGATATCATAATAAAATAAATGAATTAATAGATGAAGGCATTGAGGTAATATTTGTAAAAGTGGATAGCCATACTGGAGATTTTTATAATGAACTTGTAGATGAAAAGTGTAAAGAAAAAGTAAATATTAAATCTGATAAGGTTGTAGAAAAGTGGCTTCTTGATAACCATTTAAAAGTAAAAGATGATATTGTTAAGGAAGAGATATTGTCTATAGCTCCTAATGGGAAAAATAATATAGAGGTTGTGAAAGGTAATAATGGTGAGAGCGAGACAGCTAGATTTAGTAATATTATAAATAACTATAAAAATAACAAAGAAGAGACTAAAAAATTTATAACTAATTTATCTGATTTACAAAAAATAAAGCTTATTACTTATTTATTAGATAAACAGGATTTTTTAAAATAGTTTTATATAATTCAATAAGGCTAAGATTAAGTGGAAAAAAATGAAAAATAATATTGTTGAAAAATTTTATTTTATTTGAGTAATATTTTAAAAATTGCATAATATAAATTCAAAGTATTAATCTTACTTTTATAAAGGGGTGTATATATTATGCGTGGAAAATTTATAAAGGGAATAACAACAGGAGCATTAATTGGAGCGGCAGCAGGAATGCTTATTGCGCCAGACCTAAACAGAAATACTAGAAAGAAGATTAGAACATCAAGACGATTTATTAGTAATGCTGCTGAAGATATTTTTGACAATGTAAGGCATTGGATAGATTGATTAAAGAGGCTATCTCAAATTGCATTAATATGCATTTGAGATAGCCCTTTTATTTTTCATATGTCCTAAATCATTAGATTTATTAAAATATTTGAATTGTTATTATGATTTATTTTGTAAATATTAAACGAATTATGATATAATGTAATAAAATTAATTATATTTAATTCTATTATATTTAAATTGAAAATATATGCACAGGCAAAGGAAGATAAAATATGGAGATACTGTCTTTAGGTGAGAAGATTAAAAGAAGAAGAAAAGATCTTGATATGACCTTAAAAGATTTAGCAGGAGATAGAATTACTCCAGGGCAAATAAGTCTTGTAGAATCTGGAAAGTCAAATCCCAGTATGGATCTCTTGGAATATTTAGCACTAGCTTTAAATACATCTGTAGAATATTTAATGGAATCTGAAGAAACTCAAGCGGAGAAAGTATGCGTTTACTATGAAAATATTGCAGAAGCACATATCCTAAATAATGAGTTTAAGTTAGGAGAGCAATTTCTTGAAAATGCCATGTATTATGCAGAAAAATATAAGCTAGATTATAGAAAGGCAAGAAATTTATATCTTCGTGCAATAATAAGTATGACGGAAAAAGAAATGGGGCTGGCACAGCAGTATTTTTTGGCTGCAAATGCCATATTCATAAAACTTAATCAGCAAGAAGAAGTTGTTAAAACATATTTGAAATTAGGAGCAATAACATTAAGTTTGAATGCATACCATTCTTCCTGTAGTTATTTTCAACAAGCAGAGAAGGTTTTTCAGGAAAATAATATAGGAGATGATTTTTTATTAGGTCAAATATATTATTTTACGGCGTTGATATATTTTAGATTAGATAATATAGATAAATCTATAAATTATAGTTATCTTGCCAAGGAAAAGTTTGAAGAAATTAATAACAAAAAGGAATATGCAAAAACACTTTTATTACTTTCAAAAGAGTATATTAAGAAGGAAGATCTAAATAATGCTATAAAATATTCTAAAAAATCTCTTGAAGTGTTTAGAGAAAATTCCGAAAAAGATTATATAGGTGATATTGAAAATGATTTGGGAAGATTATTTTATGAGTTTGAAAACATTGAAGAATCTTTTGCTCATCTTAATAAGGCTAAGGAAATAAGAAGTGACAACAAAAATGCCATTATTGAAACATTGTCTAATATATGTGAAAATTATATAAAATTGAAGGATGTAGAAAACTCTAGAAAAACTCTTGAAGAAATCTTGGATAATGTTTCTGACGAAAGTGATAGTAATATTATAAAGTACTATTTATTAAAGTACAGGGTGGATATTTTGGATAAAAATATAAGGCATGCAGAAGAGACCTTATTAATGGCTTTGCAGTATGCAGAAAATATGTCTTTAACAGAACAAATAGGCGAGATTTATATTATTACAGGAAAATTTTATATAGATAATGGAGACGATAAAAAGGCTGCTCAATATTTGCATCATGGAGTGGAAGCATTTAAGGAGCTTGGGATAATAAAATACTTATAATCAGAGATAGGTGCGTGTATAACATGGAAATACTATCTATTGGAGAGAAAATTAAAAGATCTAGAGTATACAAAGGATATACTTTAAAAGATATATGCGGGAAAAAAATATCAGTTTCTAAAATGAGTTGTATAGAAAATGGGAAAATAAAACCTGATAATTGGGTATTGGAATTAGTAGCCTCCAAATTGGGAATTGATATTGCATATTTAAAGAAAGATGTAAGAGAACAGTTAGAATTCAATTTAAAGAAAATTAAAAATGAGCATAATGAAGATGATCAGGGAGAAGCTTTAAAGTATAATTTAGAATATGCAGAGGAATATAAGTATTATGATATTGCTTTTGAATTCATGCATATGCTTTTTAACTACTATTTAGACATAAAAGATACTAAGTCCTGTCAAGCTAACACAGCCAGGCATTATAATTTATGCAGAAAATCTGGTAATGAAAAAAATAAATTATTATATTATATGGATATTGGAAGATATTTTTATGCGGAGAATGAATATTTTCAAGCCGCAAATTATTATAATAATGTAAGAAAAACTTTAATGGAAAATAAAAGTAAGGACTATGATTTTCTCTGCAATGTAATTTATGAAGAAGCAAATTGTCATTTTATGATGAAGGATTGTGAAAAGGCTTATGAAATTCTCACCAGTCTTATTAATATAATAGGTTTTATTCGTGATGGTGAATATAAGGCTAGAATTTTTAATTTATTGGGCATACTTTCCATTAAAATGAATAATGGAAAGTTTGAAGATTTTGAAAAAAAGTCTTATAAATTATGTGAAGATCATAAAGCTCTTAAAGCAGAATTTATTTATAGCTATGGATGTGCAATGCTGGAAACAGAGATTAGTGATAAAGCTTGTAAATATGTAAATGAGTCTATAGCATTATATCCTACAGATATTAAGAGAAATTATGTTCATTTTATGCTTAAAATAATTAAGACTTTAATTGAAATAAATAAAATTTTACAAGCACAAGAAATATGTGATAAAATATTAAATTATTCAATAGATTTGCACGAAGATATATTTATTGAAAAGTCTTACTATTTCAAATCTTTAATAATGTACAAAGAAAAAAATATTGAAATGAGTGAGATGTATATGAATTTGTCTTTAGATATTCTCATGAGAATAGGTAATAAAAACCAAATCAACAATAGATATATGGAGATGGGTATTTTATATTTTGAAATGAATAATACTTCTGAATCAATAAAATATTTTAGTCTTGCTTTAAACGCAAATAAAACAGTTTAAATTGCATTTTCAGATTAAAAATAATTATATATTTTAATTATATAATTCGATTATTTACATATAACAATAAAAGGTTATCTTAATTTAAAAAAGATGGCCTTTTATTGTTATATACATGATTTAAGGCATATTCAAATAAATAACTAGTCAGTATGCTAGTCTATTTTCAATCTTACTGCGTCAACAGAACCCTCAGATAGCCCACTATCCTCGGAACCTGTTTCCTTGTATGATTTAAAATATCCGTCGCATCTTTGACTTACTATTTATTTTCATATGCCTAATTACTATAAAAAGTAGTATAATATATTATATAAAGAATAATAAATTATGCATCTTTAGATGTACTATTCATTTTAAATTTTTACTAAGGAGATGAAAACTATGAATGTAGAAAGGTTAACCACAAAAGTTAAGCAAGCTATAAATGATTCTCAACTTGCAGCTGTAAGATTTAATCATCAAACTATAGATTCTATTCACCTTTTTATGGCTTTAGTTTCTCAAGAAGATGGCCTTATTCCAAATATTTTTAGTAAAATGGGAGTGGATGTTGAGAGCCTTAAAAGGGATATTGAAAGTGAACTGGATAAAATGCCTAAGGTATTAGGTGAAGGGGCACAAAGCTCTTCAGTTTATGCAACCAGAAGATTTGAAGAAATATTTATAAAGGCTGAAAAGATATCTAAAGATTTTAAGGATTCATATGTAAGCTCAGAGCATGTTATGATTGCGTTAATGGAATCAGATAAAAATGATACTGTAGTGGCTATACTTAAAAGGCATAATATAGTTAAAAAAGAATTTCTAAAAACTTTAGCTGAAATTAGGGGAAATCAGAGAGTAGAGACAGAAGATCCAGAAGGCACCTATGACGCCCTTTCTAAATATGGAAGAAATTTAGTGGAAGAAGCTAAAAAGCACAAATTAGATCCTGTCATAGGTAGAGATGAGGAAATAAGAAGAGTTGTAAGAATACTTTCTAGAAGAACAAAAAACAATCCAGTTTTAATTGGAGAACCTGGTGTTGGAAAAACAGCTATAGTTGAAGGACTAGCAGAAAGAATTATAAGAGGAGATATTCCTGATGGCTTGAAAAACAAAATTATTTTTTCTTTGGATATGGGAGCTCTTATTGCAGGTGCAAAATATAGAGGTGAATTTGAAGAAAGACTTAAAGCTGTTTTAAAGGAAGTTCAAAATAGTGAAGGAAAAATAATATTATTCATAGATGAAATACACACTATAGTAGGAGCAGGAAAAACAGAAGGAGCAATGGATGCAGGAAATTTAATAAAGCCGCTTCTTGCAAGGGGAGAGCTTCATTGTATTGGTGCTACTACTTTTGATGAGTATAGAAAATATATAGAAAAGGACAAAGCTTTGGAGAGGAGATTTCAACCTGTCATTGTATCAGAACCTACTGTTGAGGATTCCATTTCTATTCTCAGAGGACTAAAGGAAAGATTTGAAATACATCATGGTGTTAGGATACATGATTCTGCTATTATAGCAGCTGCAAAGCTTTCGGATAGATATATTACAGATAGATTTTTACCAGATAAGGCAATTGATCTTGTAGATGAAGCTGGCGCCATGATAAGAACTGAAATTGATAGTATGCCTACAGAGATGGATATGCTTAAGAGAAAAATATTTCAAATGGAAATTGAAAAAGAAGCATTGTCCAAGGAAAAAGATGAGGCAACTAAAGAAAGACTTAAAACCTTGGAGGAAGAACTAAGCAATCTTAAAGAAAAAGATAAAGAGATGACTTCAAAATATGAAAATGAAAAATCACAGATAATAGAGGTTAAAGAACTAAAGACAAAGCTTGATGAAGTTCGTGGGCAGATAGAAAAAGCAGAAAGAGAGTATGATTTAAATAAAGCCGCTGAATTAAAATATGGAACAGTACCTAATCTGGAAAAAGAAATAGCTGAAAAAGAGAAGCTGATCAAAGGAAAAACTGAGAATGCACTTTTGAAGGAAGAGGTCACTGAAGAGGAAATATCGCAAATTGTATCTAAATGGACTGGAATACCTGTTTCAAGACTTGTGGAAGGAGAAAGAAAAAAACTTCTTAGGCTTGAAGATGAATTGAGAACGAGAGTAATAGGCCAGGATGAAGCAATAAAAGCTGTAGCTAATGCAGTAATAAGAGCGAGAGCTGGACTTAAGGATATAAAGAGACCTATAGGTTCTTTCATATTCCTTGGACCAACAGGAGTAGGTAAAACTGAGCTTGCTAAAACTCTTGCAAGAACTCTGTTTGATACAGAGGAAAATATTATAAGAATAGATATGTCAGAGTATATGGAAAAATATTCTGTATCAAGACTTATTGGAGCACCTCCAGGATATGTAGGATATGAAGAAGGAGGACAACTTACAGAAGCTGTAAGAAGAAAACCATATAGCGTAATTTTATTTGACGAAATTGAAAAGGCTCATGATGATGTATTCAATATATTTCTTCAAATTTTAGACGATGGAAGGCTTACAGATAATAAAGGTAAAACGGTAGATTTTAAAAATTGTATCATAATTATGACATCCAATATAGGCAGTAACTATCTTTTGGACAACAAAGGAGAAGTTGGTATTGATGAAAATATAAAAAAATATGTAATGGATGAAATGAAAGCTAGATTTAAACCGGAATTTCTTAACAGGCTGGATGATATAATAATGTTTAAACCTCTGTCAACTAGGGAAATAACTAAGATTATAGACATATTCATTGAGGATATAAGAAAAAGACTTAATGAGAAGAATATTAAGCTTGTTATTACAGAAGAAGCCGAGAAGCTTATGGCAAGGGAAGGTTATGATCCAGTTTATGGAGCTAGACCATTAAAGAGATATATTGAAAACACCTTAGAAACAGAAATAGCAAGAAAAATTATTGGCGGGGAAATATATGAAGGTACTACAGTAAAGGTAGATGGGAAAGATGAGAATATAATTATTGAAAAAATGAATTGATTTAATTAATTAGTTCAATATTCAGTGAAAGCTTTTGTGTTGTCATATCCTCAAAAACACAGGATATGACAACCACAAAAAAGTTTCAGATAAAAATAAAATGTAATCTATTTAGATTACATTTTATTTTTTACTAGTAAGATCAATTATCCACTTTTTCATCGTGTAGCTGGATGAAAAGCTTTCACTGGTTAATGAATAAAAACTTTCATGTTAGTTCCAAATCTTCATGAAATTATCCTTACTAGGAATTTTTCACACTACCTGTTTCTCTTTCTATGATAAATTCCTTTGCTTTTAACTCTAAATCATTATCAATACGCTCTAGATTTATTTCACCGTATTTTAGCTCTAAAGCGGTTTTTATTAACCTATCTGCAAGTTCAGGGTTTTTGGATAAAAGTGAACCATGAAAATAAGTACCATAGGTATTTTTATATATACAGCCTTCAAATCCATCAGAACCGTTGTTACCATAGCCTTTAATAACTTTCCCTAAAGGTTTTAGGTTGTTTATATAAGTTCTACCAGAATGATTTTCGAAACCTACATATATTTCATTGGTTTCCTCATTTTTTATTACTGTATTGCCTATGAATCTAGTATCTCCTCCATCTGTATATATATCTAATATGCCAAGGCCTTCTAATTTTTCACCATCTGGTGTAGTATAATATTTTCCTAGAAGCTGGTAGCCCCCGCAAATAGATAAAAATACTTTGCCGCTGTTTATGTACTGAGAAATTCCTTCTTTTTTAGTTTTAATTAAGTCATTAGATACTATAGACTGCTCATAATCCTGTCCACCACCAAAAAAGACTATATCATACTCAGCAGGATCAAAATTATCATTTATGGATACATTAAATATATTTACTTTTATGTCTCTTTGTTCAGCTCTATATTTTAAAATTAGTATGTTTCCAATATCACCATAAACGTTTAATAGATCAGGATATAAATGACAGATATTTAATTCCATAGAATTCACCACCAATTAATATTTATTTTGTTGATTATTAGCCATTGTAAGATTTTTACTACCATAGCTTTTTAATTACACCCTTAGTATGAAGAAATTTTCTAAAATCAATCATAGCAGTATAAGTAGCCAGTACATATACAATATTACCTTCACAATTTTCTATGTTTTTTAATATTTCTTCGTAATTTTCACCAATTACAAATTTGTTATGATCAACGCCTGCAATTTTTAAACGTACTGCTATATCATATAATCTTATTCCGCCAACTATGGTTTTTTTAATATTTAGCTTACTTAGAATTTCAAAGTTTACATCCCAAATCCAGGAAACATCTCGACCATCTGCATAATTATCGTTTAGAAGCATACAAATATTTATATCTCTGTTGTCCAAAGAAACTGTATTTAATGCTTGATCATATCCAGCTGGATTTTTTACCAGTATTATTTTTAATTCCTTGTCATTAATATTAATGGCTTCCTGTCTGCCAAAGCTGCTTTTAATATTTTTGAGAGAATTAGCTATAACAGAGTTTTCAATGCCAAGGAGTTTTGCAGTAGATAGTGCACATAGTCCATTATAAATATTGTAAATACCAGGTTGATTTATATAGTACTCTGAGTCATTTATACATACCAGAGAGCCTGAGGTTGAGAGCTCTTTTATCTCATCAACATGATAAGTAAGCTCTGGTCTTTTGTAACCGCACTGGCTGCAATAAAATTTTCCTAGATGATTATATGTAATAAAATCATAAGAATATGCATTTTTACACTTCTTACAAAACTTAGCATCTGCATTTATATCCACAGTCTTATTTTCATTTGTAGAACAGTTGAATCCATAATAGAATGTTTTATTTGGAATATCCAAATCACCAAGTAAGGACTCATCACCATTAAGCACTAAAGTAGTTTCAGGTACTTTTCTCACACCATCCATTATCTTGTTCAAGGTAGTGTAAACTTCTCCATATCTATCAAGTTGATCTCTAAATAAATTTGTTATTATAATAATTTCAGGAATCAAATATTCAGTTATAAGTTTAACGTTTGCTTCATCCACTTCTATAACAGCATAACTATTATCCTTAGCTTTAGTAAAACGAAAATTATCAATAAAGCAGGAGGTTATGCCTGATTTTAAATTAGCTCCTGTATTATTAGTAATTACTTTTTTACCGCTTTCCTTGAGCATATTATAAATCATGTTAGTAGTGGTTGTCTTACCATTTGTCCCTGTTAAAAGTATAACTTTATAATTTTTCGTTACTACCTTCAGAATATTTTTGTCCAGTTTCAAGGCTACTCTTCCAGGAAAATTTGTACCACCCTTGAATAATTTTTTAGACAATATAATAATTACTTTTGAAATTAAAATACTAAAAAATGAATTAATTTTGATTTTAAACACCCCCATAAAATAAAAACACAGAGTATAGTTATAATTATTGCAGAAATTTTAATCAATAAACAGTACTTAAAGTAGTTTTTTTGTATATTTTTAATGATAAATTCCATTGCTTATAGTATCACAATTAATTTATGTTTACAAATAGTATAAACAGCATATATAAGTGTGTTATTAACATAATAGGTATGATTATCTCATAAAAAGTATATTTAATAAAATATATATACTGAATATTTCACATTGAAACCACTATAAATGGTATAATGGAAATTAATTCTACAGCTTTTGTAGTTTAATCATACATATTAATTCATTATTTATATGTTATATAAAATTTTTGTAAAGAAAAGTGATTATATTCTTAATAGATTGAAAAATTGGGTGCTTGGGGTTAATATATAGTTGTATATATGATTTTAAATAGAAAAATGTGGACTAAGAGGAGGTTTTACATGTATCCTTTAAAATTTGAAAATTTATATTATGAAAAGATTTGGGGTGGGAGAGACTTAGAAAAATTAAGAGATAATCTGCCAGATGGGAAAATTGGTGAAAGCTGGGATGTAGCTTGCCATGAGCATGGAATGAGTGTGGTAGCTAATGGAAAGTATAAAAATTTAAGATTAGATAAACTAATTAAATTAGAAGGAAAAAATATATTAGGAGACAAAATAAATCAAGAAAAGTTTCCACTTTTAATTAAATTGATTAATGCCAAAGATAGGCTATCTGTACAGGTTCATCCTGATGATGAATATGGTAAAAGAGTTGAAGGTGAGCTTGGAAAAACAGAAATTTGGTATGTTATTGAAGCCTTTGAAGGTGCTAATCTAGTAGTTGGAACTAAAGATTGTACAAAGGAACAGTTTAAAAAAGCTATAGACACTGGAAATTTCGATAAATATCTAAATAAAATATTTGTTAAAAAAGGTGAAGTCTATTTTGTGAAAAGTGGATTAGTTCATGCTATAGGACAAGGCGTAATAATAGCTGAAATTCAACAAAACAGTGATACTACCTATAGAGTATATGATTATAATAGGGGAAGGGAATTACATATTGATAAAGCATTGGATGTAATTGATTTTAGGCTTAAGGGTGAACAAAGTATAGGGCTAAAGGTGGAAAATGAATATTATAATAAGACTTTTTATTCACTTTGTGATAAATTCTCTTTAGAATTTTATGAAATAAAAAGTGGACTTCAAGAAGAAAGTGATAGGGAAAGATTTTATATATTCACCTGTGTTGAAGGCGAAGGAGTTATATATTTTAATGATGGACATGAAAAAATAAAATATGGGGATAGTATATTAATTCCTGCATATTTAGGAAAATATGAGATTAAAGGAAACCTAAAGCTTTTAAAATCCTATGTTCCAGATGTAAATAGAGTTGAACAGGAAATAATTAGTTTCATAAAGAAATAAGGACTAATAAGTATTTCGTAAGATTTTATCATATTCTGCGGTCAATATATGAATATAAAAAACAAGAAATATGGACATGCAGTTTTTTAATAATGAGATTTAGAATGGAGTGATTAATTAAAATGTCAACTAATTTTTTAATAATTATTAAAGCAATTATACTTGGAATTGTAGAAGGTGTGACGGAATTTTTACCTATTTCCTCTACTGGACACCTAATTATAGTAGGAAAATTCTTGAATTTTGAAAAGCCTTTTGCAGATTTATTTGATGTAGTAATTCAATTAGGTGCTATACTTGCTATAGTAGTTTTGTTTTGGAATAAAATTGCAGAATCCTTTAAAACAATTCTTGATCCTAGCTTTAAAAGTTTTGGCTCCAGGCTTTGGAGGAATTTAATAGTTGCATTTATTCCAGCAGGCTTAATAGGATTTATATTTCATAAGAAAATAGAAGCAAACTTGTTATTTCCATTACCAGTAGCAGGTTCTCTACTTGTAGGTGGTATATTAATGATACTTGCAGAAAATAAATTTAGAAAAAATAATAAGACTAATGATATAGCAGATGTAACTTTAAAACAAGCTTTTATAATAGGGTGCTTTCAATGTTTATCTGTAATTTGGCCGGGATTTTCAAGATCTGCTTCAACTATAATAGGAGCGTGGATTGTTGGGCTATCTACTGTGGCTGGTGCTGAATTTTCATTTTTCCTTGCAATTCCAACCATGGTTGTAGCTACAGGATATTCTCTTTTAAAGAATCTTACCAGTATAACACCACTAGAAATTCTTGTTATATTAATAGGTTTTGTTGTTTCATTTATAGTAGCATTGATTGTTGTTGAACGTTTTATAAATTTCTTAAAGAAAAGAAAAATGCGTGTATTTGCCATATATAGAATTATATTAGCAGTTGTAATTATAGGACTTACTATTCTAAAAGTAATATAATAAAATTTCAATTTTAAATTATCTGGAATTAAATAATATAAAATTAACCTGTGATTAATTTTCACAGGTTTTAATATTTTTTGCATATACTTTTTAAATAATGGAATAATAATTTTATATATTTTGATTGAGGAGTGATAGCATGGACTTAGATAACAAAATTGAAGAGATTATAAATAATAATAAATGGATAAAAAATGATATTGGAATGGGAAGAGTCCAATGTGTAAAACTTGTAAAAGATGCTAAGGAGTTATTAGTTATAATAGCATCTAATATATTGAATACACCTATATCCTGTAGAGTTGAAAAAATTATTATAGCAAATGGGGAAATTATAGTTTTTTATGATGGTGAATATATTCAAAGAGTGGAAAAAGATGAATATGACAGGTATAGAAATTTTTTAAATGAAAATGAATGGGATGCTATTTTTAGGCATGATCCAGTTAAACACCTATATGAAAATCATATGATAAGTGAAGAAAAGGGCCTTTATGCGGAAATGCATGAAACATTAGAAAAATATATGCAAAGCGGATATGATACAGAAGCTAGTGAATTTCTGTGTAAAAAGTATAATTTATAAAGTATATTTAAACAAAAAACTTCTTGGGCAAATGGGATTAGCTTGGTAAATTACTGATGCTAGTTGGGATAAGTCTGAAGAAGCCCCTACTTATAAGTGCAGTGTAGATGATAGGGGGATGTTACTTAATATAATACAGTAAAATTAAGTGCAAATTATCCAGGTGTGTCAGTATGCGATATATGGAGAAATAGAAGAAAAATTAAAGAAATATGTAGTTATTTTTGTTATACTAGGAAAGATATAAATAAAAAAAATTTTCATTCTGATAGAATAATCTTCGTCGCTTGAAACAACAGCTATTGATAAATTAAAGTTTTAATATCTAAAACAAAGGTTTATTAATAACATTAGGGTATAATGATATCATAATTATGTTGTTCGTAGTATGACAGGATATCAGTAAAATTTGTGATAAAAAATTATTGACAAGTTGTATTGATAATGATAAACTATAAAAGCTGTCAGATGACAGGAATTGATCTTTGAAAATTAAACAGAGTATAAG
>NZ_JBDNRK010000078.1:0-16683 GCF_047718555.1 Clostridium sp.
TTAAAATATATTCTTTATTTTTTAAATTTAAAATTTTTTTTGATATATTCTTATATTCTATTTGTTCTTTAGAAAAATCATTAAATCCATTATACACTACATCAACTTTGTCAGTCTCTATATTATAATGCTTCAAAACTTCATCTCTAGCAAAATTTGTTATTGCTATTATTTTATATGCCTTTTTAATAGATAACTTCGTCATAAAACTTTTCCACAATACCGTTTTCCAAGTAAAAGCATTTTTCAAACTTTTAAACGCCAGATCATGAATTGTAATTATAACTTTATTTTTTGCTAGCAATGGTGCCATACTATCCGGATAATGTATTATAGCTTTTGGATATAGTTCATGTATTAATTTAGGTAATTTAAGCTGTTCATAATAATTTCTGCTTTTACTATCCTTTATTCCTTTAGCTATTATTAAATCATCTTGTTTAGCAAAATCAAATAAATTTTTATCTTCTTCTCTAATTACAATTTTCAAATCTATTCTATCTAATTTATACATTTCCTTAGCTAATTCGTAGCTATATCTGCCAATTCCACCACTTAACGAAGTCTGTAATGCATTAAATACAACTTGTTTCATTATAGTACCTTCCACTTATTATTTTTTTTAAATTCTTCATATTTATTATTTATGAAATTATTTATCTTTTGTTTAAATATATCTTCATCAAATTCTTCCGCATGTTTTCTAATAATCTGCTTATCAAATTTAATATTTTCAAACTTCTTAACTGCATACTTTAAACTCTCTACAGTTTGTTTTTCAAAGAAAACTCCAGATTCATTTTCTACCACAGTTTCAAGTGCCCCACCTTTTCCAAATGCAATTACAGGTCGTCCACTTGCTTGAGCTTCTAATGGGGTTATACCAAAATCTTCATCTCCAGGAAATAAAAAAGCTCTACATTTTGAATAATATTCTTTTATTACACTATCTGGTTGCCTACCCAAAAACTTAATATTGTCTTTAGCCATAGATTCTAATTTCTGTCTTTCTACCCCATCACCTATTACTACTAAAGGTAATCCTAACTCATTAAATGCTTTAACAGCTAAATCTACCTTCTTATATGGAACTAATCTAGATAGTATTAAGAAATAGTCTTCATCTATGTCACTAATATTAAACAATTTGCATCTAACAGGCGGATGTATAACTACACTTTCTCTTCTATAATGTTTCCAAATCCTCCTTGCCACATTTTGAGAGTTTGCAATAAAATAGTCTACTCTATTAGAAGATACATTATCCCATACTCTTATATAGTTAATAAAATATTTAAGCATATTCTTTTTTATCTTTTTCATATCCCAGTTATTCGCATACTCATAATAAAATTCCCAACTATATCTCATTGGAGTATGGCAGTAGCATACATGCATAGAGTTTGGATTTGTTACCACGCCTTTAGCACAAGAAGAACTGCTGCTTAATACAACATCATATTCATTTAAATCAAAACTTTCAAAGGCCATTGGCATAAAGGGTAATAAACTTTGATGTCCTTTTTTTAGATTTTTTTCATTCTGCAAAAATGATGTTCTTACATCAGTATTTTTAAGTTCATCATCTAATTTTTCCGGATTATAGAGTGTTGTATATATAGGGGAATCCTTGTAAATTTCTTTAAAATTTATTACAACCCTTTCTGCTCCCCCCATATTTGTTAACCAATCATGTACTAAAGCTACTTTCACATTTCCAACTCCAATCATAGAACTGTCTTTTTTATTTCCTTTATATCCTTAATATCCTCTTTCTTCCCTATCAAAATAACATCATCACTTTCCACTACAAATATATCATCTAATCCAGATATTATAACTGGCTTATTATTTCCCACAATTATATTATTTTTACTATTTATATTAATAATATTTCCTACACAAACATTGTTATTTTCATCTTTATCTCTATATCTCTCTACAGAATACCAAGTTCCTACATCATCCCATCCAAATTCACTTGGTATAACATATATGTTTTCTGCTTTTTCCATTATAGCATAATCTATTGAAACGCTGTCGACTAAATTATAGTTATTTTTTAACTTTTCTTCATATTTTTTCTCTGATGTACAAGTTATTTCCTTAAGTACGTTATATGTATTCCTAAGATATTTTTCTGTAAGCCTTAGAATGTTCTTTGCCTTCCAAACAAACATGCCGCCATTCCAAAGAAAATTTCCATTTTTCAAATATTCCTCTGCCTTTTCCTGATTTGGCTTTTCTACAAACATGTCAACATTTTTTACCTTTAACCCATTTACAATAGAGTTAGTTTTATCAGTTTTAATATATCCATAACCCGTTTCTGCTCTATCTGGTTTCATTCCTAAAGTTACAATAGAATCTTTATTTTCTTCTATAAAACAATCTGCTGTTGCTATAACATTTCTAAATTCATCTTCATTTCTAATGAGATGATCTGATGGCAATACTGCAATAGTGGCATCTTCATAGTACTTTTCAATTTGAAAAGCCGATAATGCTATGCAGGGTGCTGTGTTCTTCCCTATAGGTTCCACTATTATATTTCCATTAGGGAGCTCAGGTAACTGTTCATTTACCAAATTTATGTATCTTTCTCCTGTGACTACAAATATTCTTTCTATAGGAATTAACTCCTTCAGTCTATTTACAGTCATCTGTATCATTGTTTCTTCACCTAATAGCTTTAAAAACTGCTTTGGCTTTTCATCAGTAGAAAGAGGCCAAAATCTCTCACCTTTACCACCAGCCATTATTAATGCACATAACATTCTCAATCCCCCCAATATATACAACCTTTAATCTCTCACTGCTGGTCTTCCAATTGAGTAATATTCTACCTCTGCTTTTTCTGCCTCTTCCAGACTATAACAGTTACGACCGTCAAATATTACAGGTTTTTTCATTAATTCTCTATATCTATTTAAACTTATTTCAGTAATTTCCTTCCATTCAGTGAAAATAAAGGCTAAATCAGCATCTCTTAATGCTTCTTTAGGATCTTGTACATAAGTTATTTCCATAGGAAATAACTTTTTAAAGTTTTCTTCTCCCACTGGATCATAGGCAACTATTTCTGCTCCTTCTTCTAAAAGCATTTTTACATTTGGAATGGATGGTGCTTCTCTTAGGTCATCTGTACCTGGTTTAAAAGTAAGTCCAAGCACTGCCACCTTTAACCCTTTTAATATCTTGCATTTCTGTTTTGCTTTTCTTATCAATTTGAATTTTTGATTTTCATTAACATCTATAGTAGCCTTAACTGTTTTTACTTCATAACCATGACCATCTGCTAACCAATGAAGTGCTTTTGTATCCTTAGGGAAACAGGAACCACCGTATCCAATACCAGCTTTCAGAAATTTGTCTCCAATGCGCGGATCATAAGACATGCCTTCTGTTACGTGCTCTATATTTGCACCTACCAGTTCACAAAGATTTGCAATTTCATTTACAAAAGAAATCTTTAGTGCAAGGAAATCATTTGATGCATATTTTATCATTTCTGCACTTCTTCTATCTGTAACTACGATAGGCTGATTAAATCTATTGTAGATTTCTTTCATAACATTCTTTGCATTCTCAGATTCTACTCCTACTACAATACGTTTAGCATAGAGTGTATCCTTAACTGCTGTACCTTGAGCTAAAAATTCCGGGTTAGATGCTACTTCTATGTTTACATTATTAATAAGGTTATCTTTAAGGAATTCTTCCACTTCATCATTAGTACCTATAGGCACTGTAGATTTAACTACAACCAGGCAATCTTTAGTTACATTTTGTGCAATTTGTCTTGCTACTATATAAACATAATCTAAATTTGCTGATCCATCTGCCTTTTCTGGAGTACCTACTCCTATAAATATTACATCAGCATCATGATATGCATTCTTATAATCTGTAGTAAAATCAAGTCTACCTTCACTATAGTTTCTCTTCAATAATTCATCTAAACCTGGTTCATATATTGGTGAAATGCCATCTTTCATAAGTTGAACCTTTTTTGTATCAATATCCACACAAGTTACATTGTGTCCTACTTCTGATAAGCAAGCTCCTGTTACAAGTCCTACGTATCCAGTTCCTGCTACAACTATTTTCATCTAATTGCCCTCCTAGTTTATATGTAAATAATCATAATACTATTTTCATCTAAAAATATAAGTATTAATAATACTTATCCTATCTGGCTCCCTCACGTCTTAAAACGGTTATGACTGTTTTCAATATAATTTTTATATCATACCAAAAGTTGCGGTTATTTATATATTCTATATCTAACTTAACTCTTTCTTCATATGTAGTGTCACTTCTTCCATTTGCCTGCCAATTTCCGGTTAGCCCTGGTTTAACAGATAATAGCTTGTCTGAAAAATCTCCATACTTATTTAGTTCCTTCTCAACTATAGGCCTTGGACCAACTACACTCATGTTTCCAAGTAATATATTGAATAATTGTGGTAATTCATCAAGACTTGTTTTTCTAAGAAATTGTCCAATTTTTGTTATTCTAGGATCATTTTCTAACTTGAAATTTGTTTCATATTCTCTCTTTTGTTCAGGCGTAAGTTTTTTTAATAAATCTTCAGCATTTTGAACCATGGTTCTATATTTAAATACCCCAATAATTTTACCATTCTTACCCAATCTCTTATGTGCAAAAAACACTGAGCCTTTAGAATCACATTTTACTAATATAGATATTATTATTAATACTGGTGAAAATACTATTATTGCACACGATGAACTTATGATATCAAAACTTCTTTTGAAAAATAGATATGATTTCTTAGTTTTTGGGCAACTAGCTTCAAGTTTGTATTTTATTTTGTTATCTATATCTTCACTCAATTCCAAATTCTGCAATTAAATTCCTCCTCTTTCCATTATAATTACTTCTGAATTGAATATCTATATTAAATAGAACTGAATCTTTTATTTATAATCAATAATTTTTTATTAACTTTTCATTCATATATGTAACCATTATACTATCATTTTAGGAAGTATACAAGGAAATATGGTATTTAGTGTCATATGTTTTTTAAATTATAATTAAAATTATTAAATTTACTAACATAAACTTAATTTTTATCTTCTTGATTATATATTATATTAATAATTTTGTAATTTGTCTAATGAATTAGATTATTTTCTACATGTTTACATTTATTATTTTTCTAGTAAATTCATATAAATATAACATAATTCTTAATTATTACTATATATAATTACATTTTTATCATCTTATTGACACATTTTCCCCCAGCATATATGATAAATATTAATAATTATTTAACAACAAAATATAATCTTTTGGAGGAAATTCATGAAAAAGAAGAAGATTTTTATACCTGTAATACTAATACTTGTATTTATAATATCTGTAGGGATAGGTGCATACTGGACTGTTATCAGTAAATTATCCAAAGTGAGAACTACAAATATATCACAAAATGCTGCTGATCTTGGTATAGATACAAAAAAATTTAACAGTGATACTGATAATACTAAAAAACTTGATGATAATTATATTAACATTTTACTTCTTGGCATAGACACAAGGGATGCAGCTACAGATCCTGGACGTTCCGATTCCATGATGATTCTAACTCTTGATAAGGCTCATAAAAAGATAAAGATAACTTCTCTAATGAGAGATATGCTTATGAATAATGTAGGCAGCAAATCTCAGGACAAACTTACCCATGCCTATGCCTATGGTGGTCCTCAGTTGTCTTTAAAGGTAGTAAATGAAAATTTAAATATGAACATAAAAGACTTTGTAAAGGTAGATTTCACCCATTTTGATAAAATTGTAGATGCCGTTGGCGGTGTAGACATAAATGTTTCCGATGCTGAAGTAAAGGTTCTTAATGGTTATATAACCGAAGTGGCAAAACTTGAAAAAATAACCCCTCCCTATTTAACTCACGGCGGCATGCAGCATTTAAGTGGTATTCAAGCCTTAGGTTATGCCAGAATAAGATATGTAGGTGATGGAGATTTTGAGAGAACTGAAAGACAAAGAACCGTTTTAACTCAGGTTTTTAATAAGATTTCCTCTATGAGTCTGACCCAAGCCTCCAGTACCCTGGATACTATTCTTTCCGATGTTGAAACTTCTCTATCAAAGACAGATATTCTTGCAGATACCTCCTATGTATTAATGAATAAGATAAACACAATGGAACAATTTAGAATTCCAGATAACAAGCCTGGTTACAGCACTAATAGAATGATAAATGGTGTATTTTATTTAGATTGGAACAGAGAGGGGAATATCGCGGATCTTCATCAGTTTATATTCGAAGGAGATTTGAAGTAATAATTATATTAAGTTAAAATCTATTTAATATACATAATATCAACAACCATTATGATTTGTCTATTAATTATATAGTTGCTAATAGAGCCGATAAATTCTATAAAAGTCAACTATAAAAAATTTAGTAGTGTGATTATAGTAGTTATTTTTGTTATAATTACATCTAATTATGCTTTTATGTTTAAATTTTTTATTGTCGGCCTTGGGGAATATGAAGAAAGAAAAAGCATCCAATGCGTTATTAACCAAAGTGCATATACAAAATCCTGAAAATTTTTATAATAATTTTATTAATATACCTTTTGGGAGTATAAACGGACAAGATATTTATCAAGTTAAAAATAGGGCTAGTGCGGTAGTAAATGCAAATAAAGAATTAATCTTATCAAATGGAGATATTGTCGTAAATAAAGCATTACTTTTAGTTACAAATACAAGTGGAAAAGTGCTAGAATTAAAAGTTAAAAAGACTGATGAAAGTTTTATTGCTGTTATTAGAAACGCTTCAGGGAAAAGATTAAAAATATATATAATAAACGGTAATTTAATTATTAATAAAATAGAAATAACGGTGGTAAATACTGCTATAACAAGCACGGCTTTATCATGAATACAAATGATATATATAAAGGATTTTATATACAGTTTTAGGACACAGCATTATTTTTCAGGCAGATACTGATGATATGAAAGTTCATCTTATGATAATTATATAGCGATTAGTGTTGATGGTGGTACGTATACCATCTTAAATGTTACAAGTACAATGACATTAGCCACTGAATTGGATACCAGAACACATTTTATAAAAATAGTTGCTGAAGTAATTTTCCAATGTGACAACATGTGGGAATATCAGAATTGGTTACTTGATGTAGCTTTTGATGAAGATTCTAATAAAACTAGGAAAGAAAATAGTCCTCAGAATTTATCACTACTTAGGAAATTTACACTTAATATACTTAGAAATATAGAAACTGAAAAACAATGAGTGGCCCAAGGAAAAGGGCTGAATCAATGACAAATGAAGCCTTTCTTGATTTAGTTGTAAAAAACGCATTTTTAGCTTAATAAAATTGGGCTTATTTTTGATGTCACGGAATATATCCTGTAATAAGGACTATTTGATTATCTACAAATATTTCCTTTTATATTATGTTAAAAATTGTTGAAAAATAATATTCATTACATTTCCAAATATAATAAAATATTATTTTTCATGCGTTTACTCTGATTTTAAGAGAAAATCTCCTATTAAATTATAGGCATATGTGATATAATTACAAATAATGTATAATATGAGGGGGATAAAATGAAAAATAAAGTTGAATATATGGACATTGCAAAGGCATATGGGATTATAGCTGTTGTTATGGGGCATTGTGCTTCTCCTATAACAGCATTTGTTTATTTATTTCACATGCCTTTGTTTTATTTTGTATCTGGTTATTTTTATAAAGATACCAATAGTAAAAATCCAATTAAATATATTATAAGAAAATTAAAAGGATTATATTTGCCTTTCATTAAGTATGAACTTATATTTCTTATAATACATAATCTGCTTTTCAAATTTTACATTTATAGTGACAAAATCATTTATAAAGATAATAGCATTAGTCGATATAGTTTAAAAGAATTTGTTAAGAGAGGTTTTAGCATTATCACTTTTGGCAGTTCAGAACAATTGACAGGAGCTTTATGGTTTTGTGCAAGCCTTTTTACAGTTACGGTAATATTTATGTTGTTAGACTACATTTTAAAAAAAATTAATATAAATAAAGAAATAATAAAATTTATTATAATTTCTTGTATTTCTATTTTAGCTAATATACTTATTAGAAAAAGCATAATATTGCCAAGAGAAATAGATACATCTTTAGTTGCCATGCCAATCTATTACTTTGGTTATTTGTTTAAAAAATACGAATACAAAATCAGATTTAATGTTATAGGCGCTGCAACATCTGCTATATTAATTTACATAAGTACTTATTACGTAAAAGTTGACATGGTTAAAAACTTATATACTAGTCCAATACTTTTTATTATTGACGCTCTTTTAGGTATATATATGATTATTTATATATCTAAAAAATATAATTATAAGAATTTTAAAATATTAAAATATATTGGTGCAAATACACTTTGTATAATGGGACTTCATTTTTTTAGTTTTAAAATAATTAATTTAATACAGATAATAGTTTATAAATATCCATTATATATGCTCGCTACATATCCTGTTATAAATGGAAACAAGGGATGGTGGATACTATACACATTGTGTGGAGTATTAGTACCAATAACTCTTAAATATTTATTAGATTTTTGTCTATTAAAATTAAATCTGAAAAATAAAATTTTAATAAGTAAGAATGGTATTGAAGCTAATTCACAATAGAAATACAATACACAATAATGAATATTGTAATATTTTTAAAAAAATTCATTATTGTATACTTAGAGGATTATAATGATGGATTTTATTGAGGAAGAAGAGACTCTTAAAGATTTAAGAAAAGATAGTAGAGTAGTTTGAAGGAAAACCTTGTTTTCCTTCAAACCCTCATCAAACCGTACATGCGGTTTTCTCACATACGGCTTCCTGATATTCTTCTTTCTAAGACATTCAACTGTTTAGGTCGCTAGTTTCACTAATTTCTTTCCTTTAATTTATTTATTACCTCCTTCAAGCCTCTATGACGTGGTCATCTTTGTTTCTTGTGATTATACCAAATGGTAAATTTTTCAGTAGCATACCAGTCTATACTATTTAAATGCTCTTTTGCATATTTAAGATTATAATAATTCTTTAATCCAATCAACTTCTTATTTACTATTTGAACTAATTCATACATATCCATCTTTAGATTTGACCTATTTCCATGAATACAAATGTAACTTAGCAGTATGTAAAGCAGAAGATTCATGGTATATAGTTACTAATATGGATAGTAAAAAAGCTGTCAAAGAATATAAAAAAATTCATCATAGAAGAGATGTTTAGAGACTTAAAATCAAGTGGATTCAATATGGAAGATACCTGGACACAGAATCCTATATACTTTGAAAACTTATATTTATGGAGCTGTCGCACTAAAAAATTAGTGCGACAGTTTTTTTCATAAAAAATAAACCTCCCACTCGGAAGAGTAAAAGATTTATGATAAAATTAATATATGCCTAAATACATTGATTTACACAAAAATTATACTTCAAATCGCGGAAACTATCAATTGAAACTTCCACTAAATATTGAGTACATGATTCCACATAATAATTCAGCCTGCGGACACCACAACGTTCATTCCATTTCTAAAAAGCATGGAAAACTTCTTGTATTTTAGATATTTAAAAATAACTGCAGACTCAAGTTATGAGAGTGAAGAAAATTATGTTTATATTAAAGAAAATGGACAGTTATCATATATTAAGCCAGCAAATTATGAAATATCTAAAACAAGAAAATATAAGAATGATATAAGCCGAATAGAAAACATGGATTATAATGAATTAGGTGATTATTATATTTGCAAAAATAATAAGAAGATACCTGTAAACAAAGTAGTAAAAAAAAAGCAAGACTGGTTATGTAAGTGAAAAAACAATCTATACATGTGAGAATTGCAGTAATTGCAATCAAAAGAGTAAATGTATAAAAGGACATAACTGTAAAACACCATTAGAAGAGAAAGTTAAAAATCTTGAAACTTCAAAACTATTTAACATGCTCCGCAAAGAGAACCTTGAGAGAATTGTAAGCGAAGAAGGTTGCTGACTCAGAATGAATAGAAGCATTCAGGTAGAAGGTTCTTTTGGAGAGATAAAACAGAATATGGGATTTCACAGATTTCTAAGCAAAGGTAAAAATAATGTTTTGGCGGAAAGTATTTTGTTAGCAATGGCACATAACATGAATAAGCTACATAATAAAATTCAGTCAGGCAGAACAGGGACACATCTTTTTCCACTTAAAAAGAGTGCTTGATTTTAAAATCTTAAAAGCTCTGTAAATTAAAAAAAGCCTTAATAGCAAAGCCTTATTAAAGTGCATCATTTTTGAATTATTAAACTTATTTTGACTTAAAATATCATGAATTTTTCTATAGAACACTAAAAAACGCTGCCGCGTTAGCATATTTTTTTATGGTAATGCGACAGCCCCTTATATTTTTACATATTCTATATGCAAATCATAATAAATTAAATACTTTGAGATAAATAACTTCCGCTTGCATCTTCAGCTGAAGCACTGCTGCTTGTATTTTGATTTTGTCCAATAGACTGAATAAGTGTGTTCATCAATTGCGACATACTATCACTATCAGAGCTTCCTGAAATACTGCCTATGCTGCTACCATCATTGGAATCGTTATTGCTGCTATCACTGTAAGACATATTTGACATTTCGTTTTGTAAAGCCTGTAATTGAACAATTTGACTTAATTTTTGTGCTTGCAACTGTGATAGAGAATCCAGGCCATTTACACTACTAGCACCTTTTACAGCTTCACTGCTATTGCTAGTGGTACTATTATTAGTTGTATTACTGGCAGCATTACTACTATTAGTGCTGTTAATAAGATTTTCAAGCATAGTGTCAAATAATGAGCTATTATCACTTGTATTATTACTATTTTTCATAGCAGACAGCTGTTCTAATGCATTGAGTTGGTTTACTTGAGAACTAGAATCTATTACCATTATATTCCTCCCCCCTATTTTAACCTGACTAACTTGGCGTAAGTCTCCCACTTCTTCAAGTGGGAGTTCAACGCCAAGTAAGCCATGCATTTGCAGCTGTAAAATTCAGATGGGGTAAAAGAATCCACACCTGAATTAAGAACTTGCTTCAATTATTTCATCCTAATTCTACAACTTTCACTCTAACTTTTCTATAATACTAAAATATGTTAACAAAATGTTTTTTCTTCTGCTTTATTTAATTGTTAGTCTCCTTGCCCCATAATAATCAGGCATATAGCGGAGTGCTGTTATTTTTACCTTATCTCCCGGCTTAGGTGCATTTATAAAATTACCTCCACCTATGTATATACCTACATGATATATGCTGGCAGCTGTTTTTCCAAAGAAAACTAGATCTCCCGGCTGTAAGCTGTTCTTATTTACCGCCTTGCCATACTTATATTGCTCTGCTGCATTATGAGGAAGCTTTACGCCAAAGTGATTATATACATACTTTGTAAACCCTGAACAATCAAAACCGCTGCTAGGGCTTTCTCCTGCCCAAACATATTTTATTCCTTTAAAGGTTTCCGCATAATTTACGACAGCCTGTGCTTTCATTGCAGATCCTTGAGTTGAAGTAGCAACTGCTTTTGCTGCCCCTGTAGATATAGTTTTACTTGAAGATACAGTGTTTCCACTGACATCTATGGCACTTACTGTTATAGTATGATTACCCTTAGATAGCTTGGACACATCTAGACTGTATCTAAAACCACTATTACCTTTAAGATAAAATGGATATGCCTTAGCCACATCAGGTCTGCTTAATCCTATAGAGGCATTTCCTACAAATTTATTGTCTACCAATATTTTTACCTGTCTCATATTTTCAATACTTAATGCCCAGCCTGCTATAGTTAGGCTGTTTTTAACATATTGTCCTTGCTGCGGTGAATCTATACATAATAGATCCTTTGGTTTTGATATCTTAACAGAATTAGTAGTTATAATTCCATCATTACCATTTGCCCTAACTACTATTGTATGGTTTCCTACAGGAATTCTGTTTTTAGGTATAGTCAATGAATATCCACTGTTCTTATTATTGTATTTTGGAAAGACCTTGGCTACATCTGGTCTAAATCTTCCAGTAGAGGCATTTCCAATTAGAGTATTATCAACGTAGACTTGCACTTGCTTTACTCCAGAGCCATTAAGTGCCCAGCCGGTCACATTAAAATTGTTATTTACATTGAATCCAGAAGTTGGAGTATCTATATCTACCATAGATGGTAATCGATTTACGTTAATTTTCACTAAGCTGGTATTTGAAGTATTATCCTTACCTATAGCTTTAACAGCAATGGTATGAGAACCTTGACTTATACTGCTTGAATTTAAAATATAGTTATATCCACTGGTTTTGCTGCCGTAAGCTGGATAAACTTTAGCTACATCTGGTCTACTAATTCCAATTTTTGCTCTTCCCTTAAATTTACCATCAACCAAAATTTGAACTTCCTTTATTCCAGACTTGTTCAATGCCCAGCCACCTATTAATGTGGATTTACTCAAAAATGAACCTGCTCTTGGAGTATCTATACAGGTCAAGGGTTTTAAATATGGTGCTGATTTAGCCTTTGACTTATATGTTGTATATGAGTTCACTTTTCCTACTGCCGCTAATGTATTTGCCGTACCAAAAATTGCACTATCATTCTGGGCAGATGCATAAGTGTATGTAGTTTGCAATGTTGCTCCAAAGGAAGCTGATGCTACTAATAGCAGAATAACAAGTTTTTTATTCATTTTTTAACTTCAGTGAGAAAGTGCAATGCAATAAGCAAAAATCTCTCACTAAAATTCACCTCTTTTCAATAAATAGCTTAATTATTATATATTTCTATAGGAGATAAGAAAATCCTTTATTTATATTGTATAAATTATCTTTTATGTCTTTTTCAAGCAATATATTCATATTCATTTAATGATTTATAAGTATTTTTATGTCGTATATTGAAACAATTATTACAAATATGTTAATATTGTATGTATATTAAGAAAAATATGTAAACTTAATCAGCCTTTGGGCAATCATCTAATATTAAATAATTTATGAGTTTCTTAATATTATTATAAAAATCATCATAAAAAAGAGGAGGAATACTATGAATAAAAAGAAGATATCAGCTCTAATTATAGCTTTTGCTGTGGGAAGTTTTGCATTCTTATCAAAGGATTATCTACATAATACCAATGTAGTATACGCTATAAGTACTAATCAGAATTTATCAGCATTAACTTGTATAGATTTACCAAAATCAGGTGCTAATGCTAATCATGATGTTGTAGTTTCAGGCTGGGCTTTAAATAAATCCGGTGTTAAACAAGTACAAATACTAGTTGATGGAAAGTTTAAAGGTAATGCCAGAATAGGTGATAGTAGACCTGATGTGGCAAGGGCATTCCCTTCTTACAAACAAAGTAATAGTGGATACTACTATGTCATTAATTTTAGCAATATAGGTTATGGTTCTCATACTGTTACTGTAAAATCTACAGGTAAAGATGGTACTACAAACTCTAACTCAGTTAATATAAATATTAACAAGTTACCATCAATGGTTGATATAGATACTCCAAAATCTAGCTTTATTGTAAATGGAAATTTTAAAGTAGCAGGATGGTCACTTGATACTTCCGGTGTTAAAAAAGTTGAAGTTTACTGTGATACAACTTATCTTGGAGCTGCTTCAATAAGACAATCAAGACCTGATGTAGCAAAAGTGTTCCCTGCATATAAGATTTCAAACAGTGGTTATTACTTAACTGTAAGTAAGAATAAAATTCCACTTGGTAAACATACAATTACAGTAAAATCAACAGGTAATGATGGTACAGTAAAAACAAATAGTGTTGCAATCACAAAACCAAATGATCTATTAAACATAGATTCTCCAGCAAATTTACAGAACGTAGGTAGTAGCGTTAATGTAAGTGGATGGGGATTAAGTGTTAACGGAACAAAACAAATACAAGTATTACTTGATGGAAAGTATAAAGGAAATGCTTCAATAGGTATTAATAGACCTGACGTAAAAAAGGCATATCCACTTTATAATATGTCAAATAGTGGATTTAACTATTCATTAAATACTTCAAAGTTATCAAGTGGTAAGCATACTTTAACTGTTAAATATACAGATAATATTGGTAATACTATTTCTTTGAATAGGACTATAAATATTCCTTCTAAAACACCTATAACACCAGTTAAACCTACAACAAGTATGAGTGGTTCAGAACTTGCAAGTAGATTACCAAGTTTAGGTTTCTTTAAAGACCAATATGGTGGTTGGAATTGGTCAGAAAATAAAAGATTACAAGGTGAATGCGGAATTATAACAATAGATGGAAATAATGTTTATTTTGCTCTATTTTATGATAACCCAACATTTAATAATAATATAAAAACAATATTTAATTGGTTGCTTCCAACTAAAGGTAATACTTTGTATAATACTGTCTCTGGCCCATTCTCAAACCAAACTCAACATTGGGATGGAAGAACAGTAGAAATGCATAATTATACTTATCCTGACGCTGTTGGAGTTGAGATTAGATAGCAAATCCCCCCAGTGACAATATCATCAAGATAATACTCAAATAATTTACAATTTAAGATATTAAGTTTAAAAATATAAATGCAACTAATTATATATAGAATTTATAAGTAAATTTATTTTTCATGCATTTTGATTCAGTAAAATACTTAATATTTCAATTTTTAATATTTATAAGTGCCCAGACAGCTACATAAAAATTATTATTTACATTGAATCCAGAAGTAAGGGTGTAATACTACCAGCGCCTAAATGACGCTGGCTTTCATACATTCAAGCCTTTGTGGATTGATTACTTAACCATACCCCTAAAGGGGTCTTCTAATTCTTTTGTTGTAATTTTATCCATTATCTTATCATTTTTTTCTTGTTCTCTAATATATTTAACTATTGTTGCTTCGTTTAATCTAACTGTACTTACATAATATGCATCTGCCAAAAAATGTCTGTTACCAAATTTATATTTTAAATTTGAATGTCTATTTTTCTACAGCACTTGTACGCTCAGTCAATTGAAATGCTTGTGCAGTGTCATTGTACTGAAACTTATATACATTTTCAAAAGTTCTTGTTCTTGTCTGAGAATTATAATTACTGGTATTTTCATTTATATCAAATATTTCTGTGGTATCTACTGTACCTGATTTACCATCTGGATTTAGTTTATATGAATTGACAACAGCAGAATCATATTGCTCATAAAAGCCATTTTTACTTGTAGAATAAGATTTTGCATTGGCCATTTGTTGATTGAATAATTTACTGCCAGGATACATATATGTTGCAAGTAATCTTGTGTCTCCATAAGTCAATGCATTGGCAAGAGCATAGCTGTATCCAGTAACCATATCACTGATGTCACTTCTCTGCTGCTGAACTGTATCTTCCTGTTTAGAGTAATCAAAGATAATTGTCTTGTCTTCCTCTGAAAGATTGGAATAGGAACTTTTAATCTGAGTTCCGTTGTCGTTTGCAATGGCATAAATATTTGATCCAGAGGCCACAGGTCCAATTGTATCTCCAGAATTTACAGACTTTCCGGTATCTTTACCGTTAATGTACACTTCATTATTACTATAATTGGAACTTACCTGAAGGTAAAGCCCCTTCAAAGCATCAATGGCATTAGACTGATCTTTACTATTTAGAGAATCTATTTTTGTTTCATTGTGCATATCTCCGAAAGCACCACTGGCCTTTCCAACAATGCTGTAGGTTCCAGGTATATATGGCCCTATTTGCTTTGAAAAATTCTTGCTGTCTGTTTTTGTTATCTCTTTACCATTTACTAAGACATCTGCCCCCTCCACATCCGATGTAATGGTGATGTAAGTGGGCTTAACTGCAACCTTATACTGCGGGAAGAATATCAATATGCTGCCTGCCTTTGTGATATATAAATTAGATGTTTGATTTTCTATTCCACCATTCTTTAGATTTACAGCCTGAGCATTTAAATTGCTGATGATATCTGAAAATTCCGATGGGATTGTTTTAAAAGATTGTAAAAGAGGTGCTGCAGCATCTGGTGTTAAATTCAGTCTTTCATCTGATGTGTACAATGTTTTGCTTAATGCCGCAGCATCATTTTTAGCTGCAGCCTTCTGAAATTCTGCAGCAACTCTCTTAGGATCGCTGATTGTTTTTCCAACATAAACAAATACTCCTATAAGAATACAGATAATAATGATTCCAGCAATTAATACTTTACCATAGGAATTTGTTAGGAACTTCTGATTCAAGAAAGATTTAATATTTTGTAACTTCTGCTTAGATGTATGTGTATTAGTATCATCTTTTAAAATTTGAGGTTCATCAGTTTTTGTTTCATCTAAAGTTTTAGATTCATGGGCTTTTATTTCATCCTTTAGTTTAGATTTAAAATTGTACCCACAACTTTGGCAAAATTGGGCTTCTTCTTTCACAGCTGCTCCACACTTCGGACAAAAATTCATTTTAAATCTCCTCATATAATTAATTTAACCTGACTAACTTGGCGTAAGTCTCCCACTTCTTCAAGTGGGAGTTCAA
>NZ_JBDNRK010000079.1:0-16550 GCF_047718555.1 Clostridium sp.
AATTCAGATGGGGTAAAAGAATCCCCACCTGAATTAAGAACTTGCTTCAAAAAAGAGTTAAACGGTATTAATAATTTGCTGGATTGCTTATCCAAGTAAATTTAGGATTAATTTCATATATAAATTTCCATATAAGACCATTTAACACATAATTAACATACAATATCTTGTAACGGTTGTTACAATCTTATATACTTTATATAGTGTGAGAATAGTCAGAAAACAATAATTATTATATTGAGTTTCTAGCTATGATTGTTACTAATTTATAAATTTAAATAAGAAAAAATTAGTGACAACAAATATGACTTGAGAACACTAAATAAATTATAGAGGTGATTCTATTGGCAAACATAAATGTTTTGGACTGCACACTTAGAGACGGTGGATATGTAAATGATTGGAGTTTTTCGGATGAAATATCTATAAATCTGATTGACTCTTTAAGAAAATCTAAAATTGAATATATAGAGCTTGGATACATCAATAAAAAAAATGGTAAATGTAAAGATACAACTATGTTTAATAATATTGAATGTATCAATAACATAATAAATGATAATGATGCTAAATATGTTATTATGCTGGACTTAGGTGATTTCGATATAGATGATATTGAATACAATTCTAATATTTTTGGTATAAGATTAACCTTCAGCAAAGAACAGTGGAAGACAGCTGCTGAAGATGTAAGAAAGATAATTGCAAAAGGGTTTAAGGTTTTTCTGCAACCCATGTTGACTTTGTGTTATACAGATAAGGAATTGTTAGAATTAATAAAAGCATTTAATGAAATTGATATTTATGCGTTCTATATAGTAGATACCTTTGGGGCTATGCAAAGCGATGATGTTTTGAGATTTGCTTCATTGATAGATAATAATCTAAAAAGTGATGTGAAATTAGGATTCCATGCACATAACAATCTTCAACTGGCTTATTCTAACGCAATAGCATTAGCAAAAAGATCCAGTAACAGAGAATTAATAATTGACTCTTCAGTCTATGGAATGGGAAGGGCAGCAGGAAACTTAAATACAGAATTGTTTGCTGATTATTTAATAAAAAATTTTAATAAGGAATATAAAATAGAGCCTTTATTAGATATAATAGATAATTTCCTAAGTGTGATTTATAAAGAAAATTACTGGGGATATTCTGTGGCTCATTATATTTCAGGAATTTATAATTGCCATCCTTATTATTCAACTTATCTAGCAGGTAAAAAAGAACTTTCAGGAAAAGATATTGAAAATATAATAAAAAATATAGCTGAAGCAAAAAAGTATGAATTTGATAAAAATTATATAGAACAACTATATGTTAATCGTAATTCACATAAATTAATAAAGTATAATTATGAATTCTTAAAAAGACATATTTCAGGGTAAAAATATTAATTAAAAAAAGATAAAGCTTAAATTAAAATGAAATTTTAAGGGGCTTTATGTCTTAGAAAAATAATATGAGGTGAATGTAATTGATTAATAACATTATTTTTGATTTAGGCAATGTATTGCTAGACTTTAAGCCTGTAGAGTATTTACGTACAAAATTTGATGATGAAGAAAAGATTCAAGAGATTTTTGAGGAAATATTTTTAAGTGAGGAATGGCCTATGCTGGATAGAGGTGTAATTACTGAAGAAGAAGCTATAGACAGAATATGCAGCAGAAGCAATGGAAATGTGGAACTTATAAAATTCGTCATGTGCAATTGGTATGAAATGTTTACGCCTATTGAGGATACCGTAATAGCCTTGAAAAAATTAAAGGACAAAGGGTATAAAATATATTATTTATCTAATTTTCATATGCTGTCCTTTGAAAGTGTAACTAAAAGATATGAATTTTTTAAATACTTTGATGGTGGAGTTGTGTCCTATGAGGAAAAGGCATTAAAGCCTGAAGAAGATATCTATAAAAGATTGGTAGAAAGATATGAAATTCATCCTGAGGAATCAATATTTATTGATGATATAGCTGTAAATATTGAAGGGGCAAAGAAATTGGGATTTGAAACAATACATTTTAATAGTATTGAAGATTTAAAAAACTTACAGTCTTTATTTGAGGGGTAATATTTCAACTGTGTTCTGTGAAAGCAGAAGTAAAGATTAGCCGCGTCCATGGATAACGATTTACTATAGGAGCATAACGAGTTCTAAGTATCAAAAATACTGATATTTAGAACTATTTTTATCATTATCTTGATTATCAAAATAAGTTATATATGCATACTAGAAATATAAAAATGCAAATAAATTATCATATAAACTATAATTGCAAAATTTTTACCAAATTCCAACCTAATCTTAATGGGAAATTAACACAATATGTATAAGCTTTAATAAGAGTTTCATTAATGTAATTTTTAAGATGGAGGTAAGAGTAAATGGAAAATTTGGTGAAGCTATATCCTATTGTTGATACAGTTAATGCATATGAATTCCCTAAGAGATTCCGTACTACTAAAGCGCCATTGGACCTGGAAACTGAGGAACTTCCGGACTTAAGTGGTTTAGAAGAATTACAAGCCTCTGCAAGTGGTAGATTTTCTAGAAAGGGACTGCAGTTGATAAAAGATATTGTTGGGAATCCAGCTATCACAATTGTAGATGTGCGCCAGGAAAGTCATGGATATGTGAATGATATGGCTATTAGTTGGTATGGAGAAAAAAATGCGGCTAATATGGGTCTAAGTCCAGATGAAATTAAAGTGAGAGAAAGAAATTTATTGAATGAACTAATTTCCTCAAAGTCTATTATTTTTGGTGAAGTGAAGGGTAAGTCAGCCTGTGTACCTGATACAATAAGTGATCCTAAAATAGTACAATCAGAAGAAGAAATGGTTAAATCAGAAGGCTGTGAATATATGCGTTTTTATGTAACTGACCATCATAGACCATCTGATAGTGAAATTGATCGATTTATAGAATTTGTAAAAATTGTTCCACAAGGACAATGGCTGCACTTTCATTGCCGCGGGGGATCAGGAAGGGCTAGTACATTTATAACTCTTTATGATATTCTTCGAAATGCTAATTATGTAAGCTTAGAGGACATATTAACTAGACAGGCTTTAATAGGGGGTAAGGATTTTAGAAATAATATTGCTCATAAGGATTTATCCAAGCGTAAAGCAGCTATTGAACGTATTGATTTTATTGCTAAATTCTATGATTATTGTGTGGATAATTGTGAAACAAATTTTGAAGTGCTATGGTCACAGTGGCTAGAAAAAGAGAAGGCAATTATTTAATAAGTAACGGGTAAAATTTTATATCAAATAATTATATATAAATTTAATTATATAGACCAATAAATAGTAGATTAAAGTAATTATTGTAAAAATGAAAATAAATTATCATTTTTATAGTAATTGCAATTTTTTTACTAAACCCCAACACAATCTTAATGTGAAATTAACACAGCTTGTATAAACTTTAAAGCATAGTAAAGTAAAAGGAGGGTCATAGAAATTATAATAATTTTCAGCAAAAATATTGTTTCGTAAATTACATCTTGAAGTTTGCAATTATACTAAGTTTCAATTCTATTATGTCGATGATATTTTCCTAACTTCCGTCTTTTAAGATAGACTTAAATTCAATGCTTATAAAAATTTAGGTACGTTAATAATTTATTAAATCTTAGTAAAAAGAATAAACTTGTTATAAAACAGTTTAACTTAGGAGGATTATTATGCATGATTTTTTGTTCAGTAAAATTAAATTTCCATTTCCTGTTGCAATAACGCTTATGCTACTAACTTGGGTGTTTGAGGTAGCCGCACTAATATATATTTGGGAAAGACCAGGTAAGGACGGAGAGTCTACACGCTGGACTACAAAGGATATAATAACTCTTGCAATTCTTAGTGTAATTCTCATGGTATTTAATAGTGTAGTTAATGACAGACTACTTGGACCAGTATTCAAATCTATACCTTTTATCGGAGGTGCTGTAGACTTTTTACACCTAAAAGATTTCCCTCTTTGGTTTTTCTTCCTGCTTGCTGTTGTTTTAGTTAGAAAGCCAGGTGCTATTATTGCCATATTCTTCATAAAGTACGTACTGGAGCAGCTTATTTACGGTGGCAGCGGAATTAACCCACTGGATTGGCCAGTTGCAATTTTCCAAGGATTGTTTGTAGAATTGTACTTGATTAGTCGTAGAGGTAAAGCCTTGCTGCAGCCGAAACTCCTTTTCGTAGATGCTATACTTCTTTGTCTTCTTAAGGAAATACCGGCAGATTTCTATAAACCTATAATTGGATCTCCAGTTATTCATGGTAAAGTTACTACAGTTTTGAGTGTAATTAATGATGTTGGGTCGCATATTATAGGTGTTTCTATCGTGGCTGTCATATTGATTCCATTAGTTATTCAAGTAGCAAAATCTTTAAATGCAATAAATGAAATAGATGATGAGCAAAATAAAGGAATACAAGCATAAAGCTCTAAAAACTTAAGTAAATATACTTTTTATTCTATGGCTGGCCGCTGCAATACTCTACCGCATTTTGTGAAAGTCATTTACATATTGGAGATGACAGCCACACATCCGTGGGTAATTCATCTTACTTAGTGGAAGTAAAAACTTTCACTAAGTAAGATTAACTGAAATAGATGATGATACAAATAGAGGACTGGAAGTATAATTGACTACTAAGAGTTCAAAGTTTAAATAATAATTGAGAAGATATGAGGTGATTAAAATAGTGGATATTCATATAAATAACCTGTCTTTTCGTTACCCGGGAGATAAACAAGGCGCTTTAAATAACATAAAATTAGATATTCCAGCAGGACAGTTTGTATTGTTAGCAGGTCCTTCTGGATGTGGAAAGTCAACTTTGGGGCTTGCTATATCTAGTCTTATTCCTTCTAGAGTGCCTGGCAAAATCACAGGGGAAGTTTATCTTGGAAAACAGAATTTATCTAAAATGGAACTTCATGAAGCATCGCAGCAGGTAGGTATGGTTTTTCAAAATCCTGACAATCAGTTAATTAATTACAATGTTGAAATGGAAATTGCCTTTGGACCTGAAAATCTTAATCTTGATCCAGAGGAGATTAGCAGGCGTATCAATCAAGCACTGCATTTTACAGGTGCAGACAAATTTAGAAAAGCGCCAATAACTACACTTTCAGGCGGTCAGAAGCAACGTGTGGCAATTGCAGCAGCTTTAGCTATGAAACAGAAGGTGCTTGTTTTGGATGAACCAACCTCAGCCCTTGATCCAAAGGGAACACAGGAAGTTTTACAGGTGCTTCGTCGTCTTAATAAAGAACTTGGTATGACAATTATTCTTATTGAACATAAGATTGATGAGGTTATAAAATGGGTAGATCGAGTTCTGCTGATGGAAAGTGGACATATAGTAGTAGATGAATCTACTCGCAATGCATTTAGAAATATTGAATTATGGAATAGGTTAGGGGTTTCTGTTCCTGAGGTAGTGCAAATAAGTTATGCTTTGCCAGATGCTTTTGCAGGAGAAGTTGCACTTACTGTTGAGGAAGCAGCAGATGCACTGATTGGTACAAAATATTCAACTGCACTGACAGATTCTTTGCTTACAAGAGATCGCGTGCAACGAGGGACTCCTATGCTTAAATGGAAAGATGTAAATCTTACTTATGATGAAAATTCTGTACTTAAAGGAGCAAATTTAGATGTATATGAAAATGAATGGGTATCTTTAGTTGGTTCTAATGGATCAGGTAAGACATCTTTAGCAGCTTTAGCTATGGGATTTAATGCTCCTACCGCAGGAGAGATTTTTTGTTGTGGGAAACCTGTAAAATATGGTAATATCTCAAAACAGGCTGAGAACATAGGATATCTCTTTCAATCTGCTGATCATATGTTATTTACTGATACAGTGGAAAAAGAAATTGCCTTTGGCAGGATTTATGGCAATAGGAAAAAATGTAACAATACTTATACTGAGTTACAGTTGGCTGAACTCATTGATTTGTCTAATCGCTTGAAAACCAATCCTTATAAGCTCAGTCTAGGGCAAAGGCAGAGATTGGCTTTAATATCTTTGCTTTCAGCCAATCCTAAAGCTCTTATTTTGGATGAGCCAACTACAGGTCAGGACGAAGGCCATGCCAGGATGTTTCTGGAATTTTTAGACAATATTCGAAGAAGTCAAAATTTGACATATCTTATGATTACTCATGATATGCGTGCTGTGGCAAAATACACAGATCGTGTAGTTGTGCTCAATGAAGGACATCTGATATTAAATGATCGACCAGAAAGAGTATTTGCCCAGGTTGATCGCCTGGAGGATTGTCAGGTAATACCACCACCAGTAGCTTATCTTCACTGGCTATTAACGGATAAAACAGCAACAGAGGTTACCTTAAATGTATCTGAGTTTCTTAATGTTATAAGTAATTCAAAAGATAGGAGGTGCTCTTAATATGACAGATTTTTTCTTACATAATTTATTAGGAAGAACTATTGTTGCCTATATAATAGTATATGGTGTTCCACTTATGATTCCAATTTTGTTTATTAAAATGGTGGGATTAAAGGGACTTAGAAATATGTTTGCTTATGATGGTAAGAATACTATCATACATCGATTGGATCCAAGAATTAAAGTCCTCTATCCAGTAACTATGGGTGTGCTATCAATATTTTTAAACTGGAACTGGGTATATGCTTTGTTTGCAGTGACTTTAATACCATGGGTGTTGGTAAGACCTTCAGGAAGCCGCCTGAAGATATTATTTAATATGACATTTGTACCAGCTTTAGGAGAAATATGGCAAGCTGGATTATTTTTTACAGGTCGAGCTAATGAGCTTGTATATGCTTTTCCTTGGACTATAAGTTGGGTGGGAACAGCAGGTTTATCCACATTGGGATTACAGTATGGTGCTGAGCAAGCAGGACGTTTTCTTGTAACAGTATCTGCATCGCTGCTGCTTATATTTACCACAGATCAGTCAGAAATTGTCTGGGCTTGCATGAAACTGAAAATGCCTGTTAAAATGGGATTTGCCATTTCAGTAGGATTGCGTTTCCTTCCAGAAATGTTTGAACGTCTATCTATTCTTATGCAGTCAATGGAGGTGCGAGGATATAGTTTTACAAAGCCGCAGCACTGGTGGGATTTTAATGGCTTAGTGGTGTATGTAAAGCGTCTTGCAACAGCATTGCCACTGATTACAGTTCCTCTTATTGTAGGATCTCTTCGTGGAACCGATGTTATGGCAATGGTGGCAGACTCCAGAGCCTTCGGAGCCTATAAGACTCGAAGTGCCTTTGAGGTGCACCGTACCACTAGTGAGGATAAAATAGCTTGGGCTGCATATGCCTCAATTATAGTAGCAGTATTTTTTATAACTATTCTGCATATTGGAAATCGTACTACTTTTGGTTAAATATAATAATAAAAGCACTATGAAATCAATTTAATATGAATTCCATAGTGCTTTTTACTATCAGTATCTTTTTTTGTACAATCTTTTCATTTATAAGAAATTAATTCCTTATGATTACTTATACTTTTTTAGGTAACAATTTTTCATAGGTATCTCTCAATTCTTGCAATTTTTTTAATTTATCAAGTGATTTTTCTTCTCGGGCTTTACCTACTGATACAATAATACTTTCTACCAATGCTAGAGGGGCAAGCATAGAATGAAATTCCCATAACTCACCACGAGCTGTATAAAAATAAAATGTTGCATTATCAATCATGGAACTTACCATTAGATCTGTAATTAAAACAGTTTTGCAGCCAATATTATTAGCAAAATCAAATAAAACCTTTATCTCTGGAGATTCTTGGGTAAAACCAAAAATAATAATAACATCATTCTTTTTTATATGTATTAAATCTTCAAATAACTCATGACCACTTCTTGCAAGTACTTTTACGTCAATGTCAAAACGTTTTAATCTGAACTCTAGCAGAGATGATAAGCATGCTGAAGATGAAGATGCATAAATGTGTAATGTGCTGCATTGATTTATGGCTGTTATCACATTTTGAAAATTTTTAGTATCTAATTTATCAACTGTCTGCTTGATATAATTTGAACTTGAAAGCATAATATCCGAAATTACTTTATTGTCAGTAATTTTGTCAAAAGCAGTTTTTATTTTATCAGCAGGGGAAAAGGAAGTTTCCTGCCTCAAAAAGTCCTTAAATTCTCTGAAATTCTTAAAGTTAATAGTTTCCCAAAAACGAGATATGGTTGAAATACTTACGTTGCATGCCTCAGCTAAATCTTTTTCAACCATAAAAGGAATTGAATCCAATTTATTTATGATATAATTGGCGATTTTTTCATTATTCTTTGAAAGTTTCTTATCTCTAAAATCTAAGTTTAAGTTTTCCATGAAATTTATCCTTTATCAATTTCTAATTATTTGAGCTTTGAGCCTCAAGCTGTGGTTTTAAAAAATTTTTAATTATTCTAGCAGCCTTTACTTTAATATCTAAGCAAGGTGAAATAAATATTTCGTATCTTCCAGCTTTTATTTCATTTTTTATTTCTGAAATGGTTTCACATTCTTTATCAAATATAGTCATGAGGCTGCCTAGCTGAAGATACTGATGAGAATCACTGCCTGTAATTACAGGAATATCATATTTTTCACCTAAATCCATCACTTTAGCCGTCATTTCTTTAATGCCATATTCAAATAAATCCTTTCCATTCAAATCAAAAGCATTAAATCTTTCAAGTAATTTAGGCTTGATAGTGCATAAAGGGTCATGTCTGAAAGGATGAGCTAATATAATTAGTATATCAGAAGAATCGCATAATTCAAATAGTTTATCCAGTGAAATAAAAGCATCCTTTTCCTCATACCCATTTAGACCCTCACGTATTCTCCGAATATCAACTATATTACCAATGAGTAGAATATGATAATTATCTGGTATATTTACCTCCATACCTGTAAAAATTTTCAATCCTTCTACATCATAATAATCATATTTATATTCATAATATTCATCCAAGGTATCGTATATCATTGAAAAATTAGATGTATTAAAATGTTCTGTTATAGTAAGGGCTGTAAGTCCTTGCTCCTTAGCCTCTTTAATAATATCTCTAAAATTATCCATTGAAAAGTCGGAATTTTTAGCTAATTTAACATGTGAGTGAAAGTCAATTTTCATATTTACCCTCCTTATATAATTTATCCGATGACTACCATCCGTAATACTCCCAACTTCTATCAAAGTGGGAAAAGCAGAGAGCCCAAATTTTAAATTTGGTGTGAATCGCTTTCTCTTTAGAGTATAACGGCTGCTACGTCCCTGGATAACGATTTCTAAGTTTCAGCTGGAGAAAAAAACTCCACCTGAAACAAGAACTCTGTTTATGAAAGTCATTTCCAAATTAACTATATATAAATTGTGTTAATTTTACATTAAGGTTATGTTTAGTTATGGTAAAAAATTATCATGTATTACATATGTGATAATTTGTTTGCATTAATGTCATATTTAAGCTAATCAATGTATATTATTAAATATAATATGGTAATTAATTCTATGAATTAAGGAGATTTAAGTGTTGTTGAAAGGTGGTGAAAATAATGGGCAAAGAAGTTCTCTGTATATCCCAATCAATACGCTCTAGAATTGAAGAAGTAAACGGTGGTATGAATGTCTTAAAAAGTGATGTAAAAGATATAAAGGACAATATAAGTATTCTAAAAGATGAAATAAAGAATTTAAAAAATGGTATAAAGGATTCAAAGGGTCATGTAAATGCTGAAGAGGATATAAGTACTTTAAAGATCCAATTTAAAACATTAAAAAATGATATAAAAGATTTAAAGGAATATATAAAAGATTTTGAAGAAGACTTGCATTTTTTAAAAGATGACATAAAAGATTTAAAAAAAAGACAGGAAGATACTAATAAATTTATTCAAAAACTTGAGCCTGAAAATGCTGGCAGTTATATTGAAATCATCAGTAAAATTAAGGACATAAATATTGAATTGGAAGAATTAAAAGAAATTAGAAAAATAACTAAGGAAAATTGTTATGATATAGCAAAATTGAAGTCAGTAAAACAGCTGGGGGAATGAACCCCAGCTGTTTTATTTAATGGGCTTGTTACTTAAATATATATTTACAACAAAATGGTTACATTAATATTATCAATAATAAATAATTTTTAATTGGGAAGTGAAAATAACATGGAATTAAGATCTGTAAGAAGAGGCACTGATCCACAGGACAGCAGATGGTTTTCAACAGAAGCTATTCTGAAACTTCAAAGGGCTCAGGAAGAATTAGAATGGTTATTAAATAGAGGATATAATAACAAATCAGTGATGAATATGATAGGCAATCATTATCAGTTTTCATTAAGACAGAGAAATGCCCTTGTTCGTTCAACTTCATCAAGCGAAAAACGTAATAGTAGAAAAGAGAAATGTGTTACATTAGCTTCCTGTAGGGATAATTGTATTTACATAGATGGATTTAATCTCATTATTACATTAGAGGTGGCACTGTCAGGAGGCATACTTGTATTGTGTAATGATGGCACCATGAGGGACTTAGCTGGCCTTAGAGGAACCTATAGCGTTATTGATAAAACGGATTTTGCATTAAACTTAATAGGAAAAGAATTAAATAATACCTATATTTCCAAGGCTAAATTTTTCCTTGATGCTGGTGTTTCAAACTCTGGGAGGCTTAAGAAATTTATATTAGAGCATGCAGAAAAATGGAATGTTAGTACAGAAGTAGAGCTTATGCAGCATGTAGATGCTTTTTTAGCTACAAAAGAAAGGATCGTTACAAGCGACTCTATAATTCTTGATAAATGCAAAAGTTGGATTAATCTTGGAAGAAAAATTATAGAAGATTATATAGATGATGCCAATGTAGTAGAGTTGAGTGGTAAGTAGAATCCAGTAACAAAAATAGATTATTAATATAGATTTTTTATTCTAAATTGTATATTTTAATGAATCAGTATATAATATTAATAGTAAAATATTTATTCAGAGTATTTATTAAAGTAGTGATATGAATATATGGAAAAATGATGAAAATCATGAACAAGAGTATAAACTTAAGCAGATATAGCAAAATTAAAAGCAATAAAATAACTAGGGAAAGTAATGCACCCTAGTTATTTTATTGTTATAATCAATGTAAAAGAATTAAAAATGTATTGATAAATAATTGAGATAAGCGTTATGGCAAGGCGAAAATCTTAAATATGAAATATATAAAGGAGAACAAAATGTTTAGTTATGAAGTAGTTAAAAAAGTTAAATTTGATGCGGCACATTTTATACCAGAATACCAGGGAAAGTGTAGAAATATCCATGGACATACTTGGTTTGTGGAAGCGGGGGTAAAGGGAAATAAATTACAGAATGGAATGCTATTTGACTTTACTATTTTGAAGAAGGAATTAAAAAATATATGCGATGAATTTGATCATAAATTTTTAAATGAACTGGAGGAGTTCAAAGAACTTCCTCCTACAGCAGAAAATATAGGGAGGGTTATATATGAAAAGATTGAAAATAAGCTTGAGGACGGATTAGAACTTAGCTTTATAAAAGTATTTGAAAATCCAGACTCTTGGGTTATTGTCACTAAAGATAAGTAGAATTCTTAGATTCATAAGAAGTAGGAGTATTTTCACTTGTGAAGTTTAGAAGTGGTTATCTGGGAATATGATACTAATTGCTGTTATACACACTAAAAGTAGAGAGTTACAGCAGCTAGTCATCTGGGAAATAAGGAGGAAAGTAGATGTCACAAAAAGCTTATATAAAGGAAATATTTAAATCTATACAAGGGGAAGCAGAATATGTTGGCTATGAGCAGATATTTGTGAGATTTATAGGTTGCAATATAAAATGTAACTACTGTGATACAGATATAGACAAATGCGAGGAAGTAACTGTATATAAAAACTGGGACTCAAAGGATTATAAAACATCGAGAAATCCACTAGATTCATCTGGACTTATAAAGATTATAAAGGAGCTTGATGCTGAAGAAAGGGTTCATTCTATTAGCTTAACAGGTGGAGAACCCTTAATTAATATAGATTTTTTCAAAGAGTTCTTACCTGAATTTAAGAAAGTCTGCAGTACTAAAGTATTCTTAGAAACTAATGGGATTTTACATGAAGAGCTTCACAGCATAGCCAAATATGTAGATATTGTTTCTATGGATTTAAAACTGGCAAGCTATTTGAGGAATAGAGAAAATTTTATACCACAGCACAGTGAATTTCTAAAGGAGTGCATGGAAAACAATATATCAACTTATATAAAAATAGTTGTAGATGATAACTTTACTTTAGAAGAGTTCAACAATTATCTAGCTGTAGTTGAGCCTTATAAGCATAAGGTGAATATTTATATTCAGCCTATGATGGATGGAGATAAAATGCTTATAAGTTCTGAAAAGTTAGAGCTTGCTTTTGATTATTGCAGAGAAAAAAATATGAATGTAAGGATAATTCCACAAATACACAAGATGCTGTGTTTGAATTAGGTATCTGTAAATAAATATGTAAGCATAATCAATTTTAATATTTTATGCATATAGTATATAAGGGCTTGAGTTAATGTAAAAGTAGATACACAGAAGAATAAATTTTTCATAAACTTAGGTAAATTTAACATTTTGCTCTGGTCAGTTTCTGCCCAGAGCTTTTAATAATTAATTTTTAGTCTACAATAGTATAATTATTAACAAAGTTTTAGAAAAATTATATACAATTATAGGTAAAAGTTATATAATTAGGGTGGTTACTATTTCATTGAAACATTAATCCTATATATTTGCCGGGATATTATATCCTGGTTTTTTGTTGCGTAAATAAGGGGATTTTTATTATTAACTGAATATAATGAGAGTTAAACATATATTATATGTTCATGAAAAGCAATAATTAAATCTATGAAATTGCATATAATATAAATAAATATTTAACAATTAGAAAATAATCCATATAATTTATTAACTAATAAGTAGTAGTGATTGACTAAAATATGATAAAATAAAAATACATATTGTAGTAAAATATTCTGTAAGTAGATATTCTATTTTAAGTTGATTTATCCGATGACTAGCTGCTGTAACACTCCACATTCAAAATGTGTAGATAACACCAGCACATCCCTGGATATTTCATCTAAACTCAGTTGGAATACAAACTCCAACTGAGTAAGATTCATTGATAAAGAAAATGCAATTATATAAATTTAAAAATAAAATTTAAGGAGGTCTGTGTTATGGATACTGTAAGAACAATAGAGCAGAGAAGAAGTATACGAAATTTTAAAGGTAATTTAATTCCAGTAGAAACTATAGAAAAATTATTGGAATTAGCTACTAAAGCACCTTCCGCAAGAAATCGTCAGCCTTGGAGATTTGCTGTGCTTCAAGGAGATAAAAAGGACAAATTAGTAGAAATCATGACTAACGCTGCTAAGGATTATAGGGAAAAGAATAAGGATTTTGGAAGTCTTGAACTTAGTGCCAATTCAATTAAAGAGGCATCAACTGTAGTTCTAGTGTTTAATGCTCTTTCTAATACTGAAAAAGATTATAACCATCATAAATTGCTTGCAGATACTCAATCCATAGGTGCTGCTATTGAAAATATGATTTTGGCAGCAGAGGATATTGGATTAGCTACACTTTGGATTTGTGATATATTTTATTGTGACAAAGAAATATGCAGTTGGTTAGATAGAAAAGAAGAGCTTGCAGCAGCAGTGGCCATAGGTTATAGAAATCAGACTCCTCATCAAAGACCACGCAAGGATTGGAGAGAGGTTACGGAATGGTGATGTGAAGCCTTTTAAAATGGAAAAAGTCTTAAATTTAAGACTTTTTTCATTTTTCTGCTTCAAAGCTTGAGATGACAGCTGCTTATCGCTAAATGATTTTAGAACGTGTATGGAGAGGAAGAAACAAATGAGGAAATTAAGGAAAAAGCTTTTTATAATTGTGCCCTGCATAATTATCCTTTGCATTATAGGTTATTTTATTATATATAATAATACTTATACAATAGCTGATAATAAAGTAGAAATACAAAATGCTTTGATGAGATTTATCAATAAGCCTACAGTAATCACTAAAGAAATTGTGATAAAACAATCTGTAGATATTGATAATAAAAAATATGTCTTACTTATCAATACGAATTCTATAAATAACTATCAATATTTTGACGATGCAGAGCTTACCAGGGGGATAAGTAAAAGATATAGAATTGAACAAATTGGAATGAGTGGTAGTAGAAATTTTGCCTATGAAGTTATAACTACAAATAAAGGTAAATATTTTATTATTATGGGAGAAAATCCTGACGTAAAGATATCTAATGTAAAGATAAAGTTGGATAACAAATATTACAATATAAAAATTCCAAAGCAAAGGTACTTTATAGCCTATGAACCTGTGTCAAAAAATACCAAAAGTATGTTTCCGGAATTTAATAGTTTAAGATTTTATGATAAAAATAATAAAGATATTACAGAAGAAATGTTTAATTTTAAATCAATTACATTTGTTCATAGACTCATTAATTAATTTACTTAGAATTCTACAAGGGGGTCTAAAAGTAACCATGTTTAAAATGATTATATGGTTTATAATTTTAGCGGTTATTGTTGTAAAGATTTATAAGATTATACAAAATACAAAGGCGCTAAATAAAGGAATATCTTATATAAATAAGGGTGAGCACCAGAAAGCTATTAATATATTTTCACATTTTATCAGCAGCATGCGCAAACCATATAGTCCTTATGCCTTTAGAGGGTTAGTTTATCTAAAAGAAAAGAAAATTAACAAAGCTATGAGTGATTTATCAAGATCTTTGGAAATACATCCAGATCCATTTACTAATATGCCTTATATTGGTGTGATGTATTGTAAGCTTAATGAATATGAGTTAGCAGCTAAATATTTTTTTAAGGCAGTTGAGTATAATCCTAAATCCAGTCTTACCAATTGTAATTTAGCTTGGTATTATTGTGCTACTAAAGAATATGAAAAAGCTATAGAAAGTTTGAATAAAGCAATGCAGGGAAATAAGATCTATAGGCAAAAAATTATAGATGCTATTTATGTTAATTTTAGTAAAGCATATATTGGATTAGGAGATTACGACAAAGCTATTGAATATATATCTAAAGCACTTGTAATGAATCCTAAAAGAGGTGGCGCTTATATAAACTATGCAAATTTATTAGTAAAAAAGGGGGATTTTTTACTAGCTAAAGAGTATGCATTAAAGGCTATTGAACTAGATGCCTATGATGAAACTCCTTATAAGATTTTGGCAGAGATAAGCCTTATGAAGGAAGAATATGATGAATTTTACAAGAACTTTAAATTATTTTCAGAGAAAAAAGTACTGGATATAAACGAAAGAGATATTGAAGATTCTATTTATGATAAAGTTAGAGATGAGGAAAGATTTAAAGAATTAATTAAAGAAAAAGAAGTTACTTTTACATGGAATAAACTTAATATAGCACCAGCAGATACTGCATTATTTGACAAGGTGTATAAAAAACAGAAGGTTACAACAATAATAGGAGTATTAAGTCTAATAATATTAATAGTTATATTGATTTTACTCACAACGGTGTTTTGATTTCTAGGGATTCTAAGAGAAAAATTATATGAAAGTATTGAGATCTGTATTTACCATATGCAGCTTATATGCAAGATAAGTGAAACTAATTTATTTGTATAGGATATGTACAAGCAATTAAAATTAATATATGTATTATAAGTTGTATAACCATACTAGAATAGAGGAAGTAATAATGAAGAAATTAAGTAAAAAACTTTTTATAATTGCACCTTGTATAATTATTTTTTTCATCATGGGTTATGTTGTTATATATAATAGTACCTATTCAATAGCGGATAATAATAAGGCGGAAATACAAAATGCTTTGATGCAGTTCATAAATAGACCTAAAGGTGTAGTGTACACCAAAAATCTTCAGGTAGAACAGGCTGTGGATATTGATAATAAAAAATATGTTATTTATATGAACACTAATGCCATAGGCAATTTTAAATTCTTAGGTGATGGAGAACTTATAAAGGGAAAAAATAATAAATATAAAGTTGATTTGGCATCATGGGGAGGGCAAAGCACATATTTACAAAATAAGATTGTAGAGACGGATAAGGGAAATTATCTAATTGTTTATGGAGAGAATTACAATAAGAGAATTTCTTATGCAACAGTTAAACTAATGAATGATAGAGATTATTACGTTAAAATACCAAATGAAGAATATTTTATAGCTTACTGCTCTGTTCCAAAGGAAGTTAAAGCTGAGTTTCCCTATGGCAAGGAAATGAAACTTTATGATAAAGATAACAAAGACATAACTAAGGAAATTAATGATGTTATTAGTAAAATAAATGCTACTACTGTTGATTGATAGAAGTTTATAAAGTGCAGTATAAATTTATAGAGAGTGTAAAATAATCTGTGTAAACTCCATAAGAATGATATAATTATTCTTATT
>NZ_JBDNRK010000080.1:0-15783 GCF_047718555.1 Clostridium sp.
CTTCTATTTTAAGTAATAAGAATTTCAATCAAAGAGTTAACGCTATATCTATATAAACAGAGTTCTTATGTATTCGAATATTGCATTCTTAAGTTATTTGTAAATTTAAGGGGGGAATTATTTATGTCTATTAAAATTGCTGTAGGAAGCAGTGATGGAAAGGTTATTGATCAACATTTTGGGAGTGGAAATAAATTTTATGTATTTGAAATCTTTGAAGATGGTACTAGCCAGTATGTTGAAACATGTGATATTAAGGAAGAAGACATAATCACTGAAAGTAAAAAATATAGTTCAAAAAAAGTACGTAGTTTAGATGGAACCCACAGTGGAAGTTTTGGTGGAGGCTGTGGTAGTGGTTCGCAAAGTGGCTGTGGCAGTAGTTCTCAAGGTAGCTGTGGAGGTGGTTCATGCTCTGGAGGACATGATGATTCTCAATTAATTGGAAGGATAAGTCTGCTTTCAAAATATGATGCCGTTTTAGTAAATAAAATTGGGAATAAAGCTGAAAAGATGTTAATATTCAGTGGTTTACATGCTTTTGAAAATGATGGCATAATTGAAGATGCCTTACCAAAATTATACATTTATTTAAAAAGAACAAAAGCAATATAATAATCATTAATTTCTAAATAATTTAATCGTAATTCTAAAATAAAGTACTGTATTAATATTTATCTATAATAAACCTGTTAAACTGAGTATTATAGTCATGATTGTTAATATAAAAACATGGTATACTAATATTAAAAATATAATTAGTATTAACAAATGAATAAGAAAATCAGTTGATTATTTTAATAATGAGTAGCCATATTTTCATCTCTGCTCCTAAAATATATAAAATGGAAATTAAAAAAGACTCATCATGCAAAGGCGCATGGTGAGTCTTTTTTATCTACAATCAGCTATATCTAAAGTTAAAGTTAAAGTAATACTCTGGACTATTTAAAAATCTTTATTGTAATGAAATCTATGAATAAATTAATATCTTAAAATAAGGTATGAGGTTTTTTTCACCCAAGCAAGTCCTACACACTACATTATTTTTCTATACAGTGGTATAATAATTTATATTAAATTACAAAAGGGAAGAAATATATGGAAGAATCAAAGCTTATCGAAATAATAAAGAAAAATCCTTATGCCATAGCACATATAGATAATCCTACAGATGAGATGAAGCTATTGGCAGTTAAAAAAAATGGACTTGCATTAAAAAATATAAATAACCCAAGCAAAGAGATACAGGAAGCAGCTATAGAAAATAATGGAAGAGCTATTGAATTTATAGATAATCCTTCAGAAGATATGAAGATAAAAGCAATAAATTCTGGGTGGACTAATTTGGAGTTTATTAGAAATCCAACGGATAAATTAATTGAATTGGCTATAAATCAAGCTGGATGGGCTATTAAATATATTGATAATCCAAGTGAGGAATTGCAGTTATTAGCTGTAAGAAAAAATTACGAGTCAATAAGGTTTATTAAAGAGCCCTCTGAGCGTGTACAAGAAGAGGCTGTAAAAATAAGCTATGACGCATTGAGATATATAAATTCACCTTCTCATAATGCACAGGTTATAGCGGTAAAGAATAATTACAAGGCTATTAATCTTATAAATAATTTAGATAAGAATAAAATATTAGAATTTTTGAAGGTAAATTTTTTAGTGATTAAATATTTTATTAAAGAAATAACTAAAGAGGAATTAGAACAACTGTTAAAGGAGCAATTATCAAAGGAAGATGTTGATGAAAAATATGTGAGAGATTTTTTAAATTATAGCAATACGGATAAGAATAATCACATTATACCAGAGAATAAAATAATGTTTATTTACAAGTACGGAAGTAAAAAGGCTAAAAAAATAACTGTAGATGAAAAGCTGAAAATTGTATAGGGGGGATTACAATGAATTTTATGGATACATTAAAAAGTGTTGACTTAGTACTAGCTACTGGGGAAGTTCCATTAATAGTTGGTGAAAGCGGAATAGGAAAAACGGCTTTAGCAAGAGAAATTGCTGAAGAAAATAATTTTAGTTTAGTTGTAATTGATGGTAATCTCCTTAAAGAAGGTGAAATAGGCGGACTTCCAACTATAGAAGCTTATGAAAAAGTTAATAATAAAGGAGAAAAGGAACTAAAGAAAACCACGATATATGCAGTGCATAATAAGCTAAGGGAAATTGATGAAGAAATATTCAAAGGCAAAACAGTTCTTTTATTTATAGATGAGATAAATCGTTGTGAACATACAGTACAACAGGAGCTTATGAATTTAATATTAAATAGAGAAATTAATGGATATAAGCTGCATAAAAGTGTAAAAATATTGGCAGCTATGAATCCTTCAAGTAAATATGGCTATGATTATCAGGTTGTAGATATGGATATAGCACAGGAAAACAGATTTGTATGGCTATATATGGAGCCTGACTATATTCAGTGGTTAGATTGGGCAGCAAATGCAGAAATTGAAGAAAAGGTCATAGAGTTTATCTCAACCTTTCCGGAATATTTATATAAAATAAATGAAGATGATATAATAGCAACTCCAAGAAGCTATGAGAGAATTTCTAGTGCTTATAAAATTTATAAAGAGAAAAAAGATACAATACCTAGAGCTGTTTTTTTAAATGTTATAAAAGGGAATGTAGGAAAATTAATTGCTGAAGAATTTGTAAGCTTTATTGAATCAGATTATAATCCACTAATATCCTATACAGATGTTTTTTCAGGAAATTCTCTTAATGAGGCTATTATAGAAAGAGTAAAAAACGAAAGTCATACAAGACTTTATCTGTCTGCAAAGAATATTCTGAAAAACTTGGAAGCAGGTATAAACAATAATAATTATGATTCAGATTATTACATTAACAGACTTAATGAGCTTTTAAAAATATATCCTGCCGATTTAAGGATAGGAATTATGAAGGATATTAGAAACAGTTATAGTGAAATATACAAACATGCCATTGAAAATGAAGCTTTTGTAGAATCCTATTTTAAATCCTATAATTTAATAAGGTGATAGTGTATGGAAAGTAATTTTGAAGATCAGGTAAAAGAACTTTACCAAAAAGCAAATAAAATTGCAGATGTTTCTTTTAAAACAAATTATAAGAATAGTAAAGCTGATAAAGATGTACTAGAAGATTTTGAAAAAGAGTTTTTTAGCCTTGTAGATAAAGTTAATTTAAGTCTTATGAAGGACAAAGATAATTTTTATGGGTATTTTTTGTTTCAGATGTCAAGAAAGATAAGATTTGATATAAGTAGCCCTACTGCCGTGAATTTTAAAGGAGCTAAGTATGTTATATATTTTAATCCCATAATTTTTTTGAATCTTAATATAAAACAAATGGAAACCACCATTAAACACGAAATACTCCATATATTATCCATGCACTTAATACGAGCAAAAGAATTTAAAAGAAACTATAGTACACTGGCTGTTAATATGGCAATGGATATAGTAGTAAATACGTATTTAGATAATCTGCCCCCATATGCCACTACTTTAGATTGGGTGAATTTAAAATATGCTTTAAAACTTTTGCCCTATAAGCCATTTGAATATTATGCAGAAAAGCTTCAAGCTGTCATAGACTTAGAAGAAGAAGGTAAAGATGGCCCAGAGGATCATGGTAGTAAAGATGAAAAAACAGAAATCGAATATAATCCTGAAAATACCCATGACATTTGGGAGGATTCAAGTGAAATAGATGAAAAAACACTTAAAGAATTTACTGAGAAGTTTATCAATAGTTCTCAAAAGGGTACAATTCCTGATTATTTAGACAATATGATATCATCACTTAAAAACAGTAACGGTGAGCTGCCTTGGAATTTATATCTTAAAAGGTTAATGGGAACTGTTCCTAGCAATAAAAAGAAAACTATAAACAGAAGAAACAGAAGGCAGCCTGACAGGGTGGATTTAAGAGGACAACTTAGAAATCATAAGGCAAAAATTGCTGTTGCTATTGATATAAGCGGAAGTATTAGTGATGAAGAATTTAATCAGGCCATTAAAGAGATAATTAGTATAGTAAAAAACTATAATCATGAAATTACTGTCATAGAATGTGACAATGAAATCAGACGGGTGTATAAAATCAAATCCGTAAAGGATATAAGAGATAGAATAAATATAAGGGGAGCCACTAGATTTAACCCTGTTTTTGAATATGCTAATAATAATAACATTAATTTGTTAGTGTACTTTACCGACGGTAAAGGTGAAGATAAGCTTCAAGCAGTACCTAGAGGATATAAAACTTTATGGGTTATTTCAGGAAGAGGAGATAAGCTTTCTCTAAAGGAACCTTATGGGGTGGTAAAAAAACTTAATAATATTGAAATAAAAGATGATACACCAAGTATTAATGAATCTATAAGAAGCGGATATTCCATGATGAACCAGGAACCAGAGCAGATTTAGCAAGGAGAGACTTACAGTCATCTCCCAGCACCTCGGAGATCATAACAGAAACTGGAAATTTCTGTTTGCCAAAGAATCAAAAAAAATGGTAATGAAATTTAAAATCTAAGAATATTTGATGGTGTTGGACATGAAATTCACTATAATAATTGAGATATAATCATTAATGCAATTTCAAATCATAATTAGAGATGGAAAAGTTAGAAGATTAGCTTTACACTTATGTGCCTTATATAAATAAACTCATTAATAGAAAAAATGATATATTAGCTTCATGTTTTGATTTCGATAAACGTCAAGATGATATGAAAAATTGAAGAATAGCGTAGGTATTTGAGAAACAGAATGCCGACGCTTTTTTATAGTCTACACAAAGCGTTCGAATGGCAGAGTCATTTATTTTTATGACAGTCTGTGGGTGTCAGTCCAAGCAATCAGATTCTCTATCAGACAGCCATGGATTTATAACTTGGTGCTTATGTATCCGCTCCTAAATATAGTGATGAATTTAGTTAAATGAAAATTAAATATTTAGCAAAAAATAAACTTGCAATAACTAATATAATTAGTTATAATATGAATATAGTTAGTTTATTTGATATTATAATTAGTTTTTGGCTATAATATTTTATTAAAATAGATAAGGAGGGAATTACACTATGAGAATTGTGAAAGAAAAAACCATATATCAATTAACATTTTTACCAAGGATCTTTCCTGCAAACTGCTATCTGGTGGAGGAAGAGGACAGCCTAACTTTAATTGATGCCGCATTACCCTATAGCCGGAAGGGAATTTTGAAGGCTGCAAATAAGATTGGTAAACCAATTACTCGTGTTCTCCTCACCCATGTCCATGAGGATCATGTAGGGGCCTTAGATTCTTTGAAGGAAGCACTTCCCAAGGTGCCTGTTTACGTTTCAAAAAGAGATGCACGTTTGATGGAGGGAGATGTTACCTTAGATAAAGGTGAACCTGAAATGCCAATACGGGGAAGTGTACCTAAAAACTTAAAGACCCGGGCAGATATATTACTTGAGGACGGTGACCGGATTGGTTCATTGCTGGCTTTATCTACTCCAGGACATACTCCAGGGTCCATGTCTTTTCTTGATACTCGAAATAAAGCTTTAATTGTTGGAGACACATTTCAAACGAGAGGTGGTATTGCTGTGGTGGGTCAGGTACGTCCTTTATTTCCTTTTCCTTCTTGGGCCACTTGGAATTCTGCTTTAGTTTTAGAAAGCGCAAAAAAATTAAGTGAATATAACCCTACTTTACTTGCCACCGGCCATGGGAAGATGTTAAAGAGTCCGATTGCAGCTATAGAACGCGCTATTAAGGAAGCAGAACAGAATTAAAAAAATACAATACAAGAAAGGAACAAATAATATGTCTCCACGAATTGGGATTACATTAGATACTATACTAAAGGCAGCCGTAGAAATTGCAGATACAAAAGGGATATACGAAGTAACTTTGGCCTCATTAGCTGAAAAGCTGAATATACGTACTCCTTCCTTATACAATCATGTAAATGGATTGTCAGAATTACGTAGGAAGCTTGCAATATATGGTATGGAGCAGCTATATAATGCCCTTACCCTAGCGGCTACAGGAAGATCCGGCGATGATGCAGTTCGCGCATTAGGTGAAGCCTATGTAACATTTGCCCGTAACCATAAGGGCTTATATGAAGCAACTTTCCTTAATTTTGACACAAAGGATACAGAAATACAGATAGCTGCGGATCAGATTGTAAGCCTATCTATCCGTGTCCTGCACGCCTTTGGTCTTGAGGAGCAAGCTGCAATCCATGTAACACGTGGACTGCGAAGCATTTTTCATGGCTTTGTATCTTTAGAGCAAAAAGGTGGATTTGGTCTTCCGGTGAATACTGATGAGAGTTTTCGGTTGCTTATAGATACTTATCTTGCAGGGCTTCACTGTAAAAATCAGGATGATTAATATTGCAGTAAGAAGAGAAGAACCACAGTATATGTGAATGAGAGAAGACAGTGTAAATCTTTTATAAAAAAGAAATAAACCGTATGCTATACAGACATAAGGTAAATGGCATTGCCAATGCCATAGTTAAGACAGTAACAGGGCAAGGAGCATCAGCAATTATACCGCAGGTTTTAACACCTAATACAATAATAGCTCCTATTGAAAAACTGTGCAATACTCTTGGTGTTAGAGATAACAACAGTAATATACTTGCAGTAGATGGCATATCAGGACCGCTAACCGTAGAAGGTATAATTACCTATATATTATTCAATTGTTTCGTTGTTTTGGAAGGTTTCTATTGCCCATTGCTGAATCATATTTAAGCCAGGAAAAATTTTTTTCCCTCTTTCAGTGAGAAAATACTCCACATGTGGAGGAATTTCTGCAAAAACTTTTTTTTCAATAAGTCCATCTATTTCTAGTTCGTTAAGTTTTTCAGTTAATACTTTAGGACTAATATTACCTGTAAATCTTTGTAGTTCTAGAAATCTTTTAGGACCTTCATTTAAATTACATAGAATAACTGCTTTCCATTTTCCCCTTATTAGTTCAAAAGCTAAATCCAAATAACAAACAAATTTTTTACCATTATAACTTATCATAGTTCCACCTTTTTAAATATAATTTTTAGATAGTAATAGTATATCAAAACTGAAGTTAAATTCAAATTAGTCGATTAAAATTAATTTGAATTTATTGTTCATAAATTCTTTATAAAAACAATTACTTACTTTTAGGTAACTTCGCTTACCTAAAAGTGCATACTTGTGTGTTATATATTCATAAAGTAAACTAAGGGCATTAAGATTTTTACAAATCTCATTATGTAGATTGCATAAATATTTTAGTCTGCAAAATCAAATTTTAGCAAATAACTTAAAATTAATGAAAAAATCTTAATAATAATAGAAAAACATTTTAGGAGGAATAGAAAATGATTAAAGTTTGTCCAAATTGCTCAGGAGTAGATGTTGAACAATTAAAAGATAGTGTACTAGAAGAAAATTTATATTTAGGCTGCATAGGCTTATGTGGTCAAAATAAGGGAAAAAGCTTTGGATATATTAATGACGAACTAGTTATTAAGGATTCAAGTGCAGAGTTTATAGAAGCTGTAAAGCTTGCAAAATAATTTTATTAAGATAAGTATAAATTTTAATAAGTTTAATAGTTGCCTAGGCCATCATTGACCTAGGCACTGTAAAGACAGTTGATAATTATTTCTTAAAATAATAAATAAGTTTATGAAGTAACAATATAAAGTTCAAAAAAACTGGCAATTAATGTGTATAAGCAAGTAAGGTTTTCATGATTGATAAGTAATGAGTAAAAATGCACATTTTAATATAAATTGAATATATAGGAGGGTCTAAAAAAGTGGATTCAATTTTAAGTAGAAGAAGTATAAGAAGTTATAATAAAAGAACGGTTGAGAATGATAAAATAGAAAAACTTTTAAGGGCTGCAATGCAAGCACCGTCAGCAGCAAACCAACAACCTTGGGAATTCATAGTTGTTGATGATAAAGATATATTGAAGAAATTGTCAGGTACAAGTCCTTATTCAGGAATTGTTGCAAATTCAGCGGTAACATTTGTGTTTTTATCAAGAAAAGATGGATTGATGTTCCCAGACTTTTCACTACAAGACATGTCAGCAGCTGCAGAAAATATTCTTTTAAAAGCAGTAGATTTAGAGCTTGGGGCAGTTTGGGTTGGAGTTGCACCTGTTGAAGAAAGAATGAATTATATAAGAAATATGTTTAATTTACCTGAAAATATTGAGCCCTTTGCATTAATTCCAGTGGGATATCCAGATGGGCAGAGAAATGAATTTGTAGATAGATTTGATCAAACAAGAGTTCATTATAATAACTGGTAAAACTCTAAAGTGTTTATTCTAAAACACCAGAAAGGGACGATAAATTTATGCCTATTATAAAAATAGATATAACGCCACAAAAAAAAGAGATAAAAGAAATAATGATAAAAAAAGTGACAGATGAATTAAGTGATATTACTCAAATTCCAAAAGAGTTCTTTAGAATAATTATTAACGAAGTAGAACCTGAAAATATAGGAATTAGTGGAAATACATTATTAAAAATAAGAGAGGATGAAGATAAATAATGGCTTATTCCATGTTTAAAGTGCCAAACTTAATTGTGTCAGGAGAAGGAAGCATGGAATATCTTTCTCAAATTGAAGGCAAGAAGGCAATAATTGTAACTGGTGGATCTTCAATGAAGAAGTTTGGATTTATTGAAAAAGTACAAAACTATTTAAGTAAAGCTGGTATAGAGGTAATGGTCATAGATGAAGTAGAGCCTAATCCAACATTAGAGACGGTTCTTAAAGGTTCTAAAACAATGTTGGAGTTTCAACCAGATTGGATTATAGCTCTTGGTGGAGGCTCTTCTTTAGATGCTGCTAAAGGCATGTGGATGTTTTACGAATACCCTAAATTAGACTTCAAGAGTATTATTGAAGCAAATTCAATTCCTAAATTAAGAAATAAAGCAAAATTTATTGCAATTCCATCTACTAGCGGAACAGCATCAGAGATTACAGGTTGTTCTGTAATAACAGATACAACAACACATGCTAAATATCCTATTGTATCATATGAATTAACACCGGACGTTGCAATACTTGATATTGAGCTTCCAGCAAAGATGCCAAAAAGTATCACCGCTCATACAGGAATGGATGTAATGTCACATGCTTTAGAAGCCTATGTTTCAACTATAGCCAACGCATTAACAGATCCATTAGCAATTGAAGCTGTTAGATTAGTATTTGAATGGCTTCCTAAAGCTTATAATAATGGAAAAGATATGGAAGCTAGAGAAGCTATGCATCATGCATCAACTATTGCAGGAATGGCATTTGCTAATGTATCATTAGGTATTGTTCATAGTTTAGCTCACAGTTTAGGAGGACAATTTGGTGTAACCCATGGATTAGCAAACGCCATATTACTTCCTTATGTCATAGAATATAATAGAAAAAATACAAATAAGTATGACCTAATTGAAAAGAAATTAGGTATTGATAATTTATCAGATTCCATTAAAAATCTAAATGAGATTTTGGGAATTCCAAGCTCATTCAATAAATTAACTAATAATGAAATTAACGAAGAAAAATTTAAAGAAGTATTAATAGAAATGTCTGAAAATGCATTTGCAGATGCATGTACTGGTACAAATCCAAGAGAAACAAGTGCAGAAGAGTTAGCAAAAATTTACAAAAATGCTTATTATGGAGTAAGTGTAGAATAAGTAGTTTTATTAACAATAATAAGAGCCAAAGCCTTAGAAGCTGAGGCTCTTATTATTAAATAAAAAATGATATAACAAAATAATAATAAATTCAAAAATTTGGGCTGAACAAAAGGAAAAGGGTTCTTTTATGCAAAATAATAAGAAATCTTTGGAAAATCAAAAAAGGTCAATCAGCAACTTTTGTTTTAAGAAGTAGTTGCTGAGTTGGTTATAATTATCTAGTTGACAATTAAAAGTGTTATTGCTATAATAAATTTATTGATTGACCAATAAATAAAAGGCGGTGTCATATTGCATTGGAGAATTCTAAATTAGGCAAGAGAGATAGTAGAAAAGAAGACATTCTGAAAGCAGCAGTATCTGTTTTTGCTCATAAAGGCTATTATCGAGCTACAACCGCTGATATTGCCAAAAAAGCATCAATTTCTCAACCCTATGTATATAATTTTTTTGAAAACAAAGAAGAATTACTAATTGCAGCTCTTAAACGTTCCTGGGATAATATTTTAGAAGTTTTTGCAAATGTACAAGAGGATTCTGAGAAGATTGAGCAACAATTTATAGTGGCTTATGAGAAATTAATGGAAGCACATAAGGATGAAATATTACTACAGGTGCAAGCTTTAGCCATTCGTGAGCCGAAGATTCAAACTGTAATGCAAGAGGGATTTAGAAAAATCAAAGCCTATGTAGAAACCCGTTTCTGCAAAGCAGGTGTAGTTGATGCTGATAGAAAGGTAATAAATTTTATGGCTAGAGGTATGTTATGTAATATTTCAATTTCATTAGATATGCCCGATTTAATGTAATAGCCTGAATATATTATTTCTATTTAGGATAAATTTTTTGTGACTAGTTAACTAGTCACAAAAAATTACCAATAAAATTTATTGATTAATCAATAAATAATTGAATTTATATATGGAGGTTTGTAAAATGAAACATCTTATTATTTATGCTCATCCTAATAAAGAAAGTTTAAATCATTCTATTAAAGAAAAAGTGTTAGAACAGCTCAATATGAATAATAATGAAGTTGAAGTTCGTGATCTTTATCAATTAGGATTTGACCCCATAGTAACAATGGACGATATGAATGGTTGGTACACAGGTCAAATGTCTTCAGATGTAGCAAAAGAGCAACAATATATCCTGTGGGCAGATGTCATTACCTTTATTTATCCTATATGGTGGGCAGGATTACCCGCAATGATAAAAGGATATATTGATAGGGTTTTTAGTTACGGCTTTGCTTTTAAATATACACAAGGCGTTCAACAAGGACTCTTGAAAGGTAAAAAAGCTGTTATTATTAACACGCAAGGAAAATCTCTTGAAGAATATGAATCTATAGGAATGGATAAAGCATTAAAAGTAACTTCTGACAAATGCACATTCGAATATTGCGGCTTTAGTGTTGAAGATCATATCTTTTTTGGATCTGCAAATAGTGCAGATACTGCGACAGTAGAAAAATGGTTAGAAGAAGTGAAAAATATAAAGAGTTACATTGGAAGGTGATTATGCCTTCGCTAAACAATTTAATAATTTGGATTTTAAATTGGAAGGAACTATTGCAGATGGATTGCATGTATGTAAACTACGATTTAAAAAAATCATATAATTGATTTCTAAAATATTTATAAATAATATCTTATCTGCGGACGATGAGCTAATGCTTACCGTCCTCTCTTATTTTGCACAAGAAGAAAGCAGAAATGTGAGTGAAAATATAAAAATCAGCTATAAGAAAATAGAGCAAGTTATCAAATAAGTTATGAAAGAATTTATTGACTCGTTTACCGGTAATCATGACGAAAATGAGTTCCAGTTAAGGTTGTAATGAAAAATGTTAAGGAATATAATAAATTTGAGAGGCTAATATATACATTAAATAAACAGATTACCAAATATGTTGATGATGTGAAATATATTAATTATATGGCTTCCGAAAGTAAAAAAGAATTGGAGGAGTCACTTAAACTTGAGGAGTTTTGCTTACGGCAGCTCAAGGTTGTGGTTCTACAGATTTCACGGAACGACATTCACGAAAATGTATTGATTAAAAGGAGGGAAATATATGTTTTTTAAGACTACGGTACAACATGAAAATTTGAGGACGAAAATTAGAGAGTTTGCTGAAGAGGAAGTTAAACCTATTACATTTATGTTGGATCAGGAAAATAAATTTCCATCAGAAGCCATTCATAAGTTGGCTGATATGGGGTTGTTGGGAATACCATATCCGAAAGAGTACGGAGGAGCCGGTCTAGACGTAATCAGCTATGCAGTCGCCGTTGAGGAATTATCAAGAGTGGACGGTGGTACAGGAGTAATTCTTTCTGCTCATACATCTTTAGGGACATATCCAATTGCTGCCTATGGAACGGAGGAGCAAAAGCAGAAATATTTGACTCCGTTGGCAAGAGGGGAGAAACTTGGTGCATTCGGTCTCACAGAGGAAAATGCCGGTAGTGACGCCGGTGGTACTGAGACCACTGCTGTCCTAGAAGGGGAGTATTACATTTTGAATGGTGAAAAGATCTTCATAACCAACGCAGGAAAGGCTGATATTTACATTGTTTTTGCAGTTACTACCCCAAATATAGGTACTCGTGGCATCAGTGCTTTTATTGTGGAGAAGGGATGGGAAGGCTTTAGCTTTGGAAAACATTACGATAAAATGGGCATTCGTTCTTCTGCAACTGCAGAGCTGATTTTCAACGATGTGAAAGTTCCTAAGGAAAATCTATTGGGTAATGAGGGTGATGGTTTCAAGATTGCTATGTCAACCTTGGATGGCGGACGTATTGGTATTGCAGCCCAGGCTCTTGGCATTGCACAAGGTGCTTATGAGCATGCTCTGGAGTATTCAAAAGAAAGAATTCAATTTGGCAAACCTATCTGTCAGCAGCAGATTATATCATTTAAGCTGGCAGATATGGCCACAAAGCTCAGAGCAGCTAGATTACTTGTTTACAGTGCAGCAGAGTTGAAAGAAAATCATGAGCATTATAGTATGGAATCAGCTATGGCAAAACAATACGCATCCGATGTTTGTCTTGAGATTGTCAACGATGCCCTTCAAATATTCGGCGGAAGCGGTTATCTGAAAGGTATGGAAGTTGAACGTGCTTACAGAGATGCTAAGATTTGTACAATATATGAGGGAACTAATGAGATTCAGCGTGTGGTTATCGCTTCTCATATTATAGGTAAGATGCCTAAGACCCAGCGTACAGAAAAAGTTTCTCAGCCTGTATCGGCCACAGGTTATCGTAAGAAAGTGATTTTCAATAAAGGAACTTCTGAAGAAAGAGTTGATGCTCTTGTAAAAGCTCTTAAGGCAGATGGTTATGATTTCACAGTGGGAATACCTCTTGATACGCCTATCAGTAAGGCTGAAAGGGTAGTCAGCGTAGGTCTAGGTATAGGGGAAAAAGAAAATATGAAGCTTATAGAAGATTTGGCAGTTCAGGCTGGTGCGGCTATAGGTTCTTCTCGTCCAGTAGCTGAAACGCTTAAATATTTACCACTAAATCGTTATGTTGGTATGTCTGGTCAAAAATTTAAAGGAAATCTTTATATTGCCTGCGGTATTTCAGGTGCAGTCCAGCATTTGAAAGGTATAACGGATGCTACTACAATTGTTGCTATAAATATCGATCCTAATGCGAAAATTTTCAAGAACGCAGATTACGGCATCATTGGCGATTTAATGGAAATCGTACCATTGCTCACTGCCGCTTTAGACAACGGGGAACCTAAGAAAGAGGCGCCGCCAATGAAGAAGATAAAGAGGGCCGTTCCAAAAAAAGTTGTTCCAAATTGGAAACATTATGTCTGTAACGGATGCGGTTATGAATACGATCCTAGCGTAGGTGATCCTGAAGGCGGAGTACTTCCGGGTACACTTTTTGAAAAACTACCCGAAGAATGGACTTGCCCTGCTTGTGGTGAAGAAAAAGATATGTTTATAGAAGTCTGATTCTTATAAACAGAGTTCTTTGTTTCAGGTGGAATTTTTTTCTCCAGCTGAAACTTAGAAATCGTTATCCAGGGACGTAGCATCCGTTATCTCCCACTTTGATAGAAGATGGGAGTATTACGGATGGTAGTCATCGGATAAGTAAGTAAACATAATAATGTATTTCTAGTGTGAAGGAGGATTATGTCTATGTATTGTGTTAGAAAAATAGCTGAGGAGCTTTATTGGGTTGGTGGCAATGATCGTCGCCTTGCTCTCTTTGAAAATATTCATCCCATTCCACGAGGTGTTTCTTATAATTCTTATCTACTTTTAGATGAGAAGACTGTGCTCTTTGATACGGTGGACTGGTCAATTTGCCGTCAATTCCTTGAGAATATTAAAGCAGTTCTAGGTAATAGAACCTTAGATTATATGGTAATCAATCATGTGGAGCCGGATCATTCAGCCTGTATTGAAGAGATTATTCTTCGTTATCCAGATATAAAGATTATATGTACTCAAAAAGCTTTCATGTTCACACAGCAGTTCGGTTTCCATATTGATGGCAGAGTAATAGAAGTGGAAGAAGGAAATACTATGTCATTTGGAAAACATAACGTTACATTTGTATCTGCTCCAATGGTACATTGGCCAGAAGCTATGGTAACATATGATACTACTAATGGTGTACTATTCTCCGCTGATGCCTTCGGTTCTTTCGGCGCCTTGGACGGTAAGCTGTTTAAGGACGAGGTTAACTTTGACCGCCACTGGATTGACGATATAAGAAGATACTATACAAACATCGTAGGAAAGTACGGTCCTCATGTTCAGTCTCTGCTGAAGAAGGCCGGCAGTCTTGACATCAAGATTATCTGTCCGCTACACGGACCAGTATGGCGTAATGATTTTGGGTACTTGCTGGATAAGTACGACAAGTGGAGCCGTTATGAGCCTGAGGAAAAAGGCGTAATGATCGTTTATGCAACAATGTACGGCAATACGGAGGCAGCTGCCAACTATTTGGCAACAAGGTTAGTGGAAAAGGGAATGACTAATGTGGTTATGTATGACGTTTCAAAAACTCATGTTTCCTATTTGATTTCTGAGACATTTAAATATAGTCATGTGGTTCTCCCTTGCGTAACATACAACTTGAAGATTTATCCACCAATGCTGAATTATATAATGGATATGAAGGCATTAAATCTTCAAAAACGTACTTTCGCTATAATAGAAAATGGATCATGGGCTCCTCAATCTGGTAAATTGATCCGTGAACTTTTGAATGAAATGAAGGAAATGACTATTTTAGACAATGAGATATCATTGAACTCCGCCATGAAAGAACATAACGTGGATTCAATGGGTGAGCTTGCTGACAGCATTATTCAGTCAATGCAGTAATTTAAAAAAGCTTAAATTTTATAACAAAGAATAAGTGAAGTATTACGAGTAAATAAAGGATTAATTAATCACGGATTTTATAATGCCTTCATATTCTGTTAGTAAAAAATAATTGAAGGTGTGCAATGAAAAAAAAATTTGGAACTGCTCTAAACTGTATTGATGGTAGAACTCAAATTCCTGTAATAAAGTGGTTGAAAGAAAATTTTGGTGTGGATTACGTAGATTTAATTACAGAGCCTGGAATGGATAAGGTATTATCTCAAGGTCAATGGGGTGAAATTGACAGGTTAAGAGAGAATACTATAATTTCAATAAAAGCTCATAATTCTGATGTAGTTGCTGTAGTAGGACATTATGATTGTGCTGCAAATCCTGTTAGTGACTGCAAACATTTTCGGGATATAGTAGCATCCACATATATGGTAGCATCATGGGGTCTACCCGTTAAAGTAGTGGGTTTATGGGTTGATGAATTTTGGCGTGTACATGTTGTCAATATATAAGTAGAAACTATCTATATTATATAGAAAATGATTAATTACAATACCGTATTATTTAATAAAATGATATGCTCCCCTTTACAGTGACAAATTTTTATTTTTTAACCTGACTAACTTGGCGTAAGTCTCCCACTTCTTCAAGTGGGAGTTCAA
>NZ_JBDNRK010000081.1:0-14733 GCF_047718555.1 Clostridium sp.
TTATAGATATCCAAGTTCAATATTAAATTATTTATAGTAACTTTTGGCATTAACAAGAGGTTTTATAATAGAATGCATTTTATCTGAATTACAATGAAGAAATAGTTTTTCGATAAATTCTTTGAATTTATCAATAGATTCTCGAGCTTTACACTGAAAACATGTATCTTTAAGCCATTTCCATATGTTTTCTTGTGGGTTTAGCATAGGAGAATATGTTGGTAAATTAATCAGAAACAATTCTTCGTTATGCAGCTGTGCAAATTCTTCGATATTTTTTGCTTTATGGATTTTGTAATTGTCCCATATTAAGAATATCTTCTTACCCCTGTTTTGCTTAAGAAGTTGCTTTAAAAGCTCAAGCATTTCTATAGAAGTAATGGAATGCTTTGCTGGATATATATTGATTAAAGTATTATAGTTCTTAGATATTTCTGTAGCACCAATAATGTTGAAACCTGCACGTGTGTTATTACTTTCAACTATAGGGGATTGCCCTACCGGGCTCCAACTTCTGCGATTAACAGATTCTATCCTTATTCCTGTTTCATCTTCAACATATAGGACGGAGTCCTCTGTGTTCTCAATGATAGGTAGTAAGTCAGCTATTTTTTTTAAAGATAGCTTGCAAATAAGGATCTCCTTTAGTTGGTTTATATTGACCTCTTTTAAAAGAAAAACCAAGACTTATTAGTAGTTGTCTTATCCATTCTGCAGAATAAGACTTGCCATATTTTTCTTTAATATATTGAGTCAATAGAGCTGTTGTCCAGCTGGAACGCATAAAACCGAAGGTTTCAGGTGATTTACTTAGGACTACGTCCTTTAAATCCTGAAGCATTTCATCTGTAAAACTACTTTCAGAACCACCACGATTATCTATAATTGAATCTATACCATATTCATTCCATTTATTAATATAAGTAGTTATAGATGCACGTGTTCTGCAAATAGTTTTCATAATATCATCAGTATGAATTCCGTTATACCTCATTATGACAGCACTCAAAAGACATTTGGTGTACTTACTCTTTGAACTATTAATTATTTCATTTAATTCATTTATTGTATATCCGTGTAAAGTTTTGACTTCTACTAAACGCATTGCCATATATTTCACTCCAATACTATATTTATTACTTATAGTATTTGGACTTTTATATAAAAAATTCATAAACATTTATTTATGATATTGGATATCTATATGAAAAAATTAATATTATAGCTATATTTAATTCGCAATTTTCTTTTAGTCCGAAGATGAAAAATTAAATAACTTGAAATAATAATTAGAGGTTATCACAGAGAATTTATATGAAAGTATATTTTTGTGTTGTAATTAAAATTATTATGCTATAAAACATTGGAGGTGTCAGTGGAAATGAATAATTATTTCAACGAAGCTATAGCAGCTATGAAAGGACTGTATGGAAAAGATATAGCAATGTCTCTTGCAACAGTTAATGGGAATAAAGCCAATATACGAGTTGTAAATGCTTATTATAAGGAAAATGCATTTTATATCACAACACATACATTGAGCAATAAAATGGAAGAAATTTTAAAAAATCCAAATGTTGCATTGAACCATAATTTGTTTGTAGCGCATGGCATTGGTGAAAATATAGGCAATCCACTTGATGAATCCAATAGAGGGTTGAGAGAAGAGTTAAAGAGGGCGTTTGTTGCGTTTTATGACAAGCATGTTAATGAGCAAGATAAAAACACTTGTATTTTAAAAATCTCTTTAATCGACGCACTTGTTTTTACTCATGATTTCAAATATTTCATTGATTTTGAAAGTCAAACGGCAACACGAGAAAACTATGTAATTGATATTGTATTTTAACAGATAAATTCACAATTAAGAATTAAAGTGATTATAAATTTTGTTGACAATATGGGTAATAAAGTATATTATTACAAAGGATGATGGTAATCGACAAAAAACTATGAATTTGTTATTTTGCTTTTGCATAAATATAACATATATTTAACATAACAGATTTATACTATATAAAGTAAACGGAACTTGTTAGGTGAGGTTCCTATATGAATATATGCTACTACCCAGAAATGTCGAGAGACGCCAATGGGTCAGCTGGTACTACCGAATTAAGGTTTTATCTAATGTAGCTGAGATTTTCTCTATGTCATATAGTGCCAAAGCTGGACTAAAGGGGGAGTTTTTGATATGCTTTTAAAAGCTTTCACTTTCCGTGAAGGCTTTTTTGTTAGCGTTTAAGTTGATTACTTTTTAAGAAAGGTGATGATGATTATGGATGGAGATGCCAGTTATTATAGAGGTATAAATTTATTTAGCGAAATTAGGATTGTACTAGATATCTGAAAATAAAAGATGAAAAATACATTAGACAAAAATTATTTATTTGAAGATACTTAAAACCTTAATTTCATATTAAGGAGGTAAGTTTACATGAGAAATGAAAAAGTTTTTAACAGGCAGAAATTTGGAATGATTGATATTGTAATCTTTATATGTATAGCTATGTTTATATATTTAATAATGTCTCCAGGCATGCAGGGAGCTTCCAGCAATGTAAATGTAAAAATTTCAACTGATTTAAATATGCTGCCTTATTATGCACTTAGATCTGTTTTAAGAATGACAGCTGCTTATATAATATCCATAATTTTTACATTGGTATATGGATATATAGCAGCCCATAATCCAAAGGCGGAAAGAATACTTATACCAATACTGGATATACTTCAATCAATACCAGTATTGTCTTTTTTACCAGCGGTGGTTTTAGGACTTATCGCTCTTTTCCCTAATGGAACAGTAGGAGTTGAGATAGCTTCCATTATATTAATTTTTACTGGTCAGGCATGGAATATGACCTTTAGTTTTTATTATTCCTTAAAGGTTTTGCCTAGAGATCTTAAAGAGGCATCCAGTGTTTTGCAATTAAATAAATGGCAGCAATTTAAAAAATTAGAACTGCCTTTTGCAACTATAGGATTAGTTTGGAATAGTATGATGTCCTGGGCTGGTGGTTGGTTCTTTTTAATGGCTTGTGAAATGTTTACTCTGCAGGGTAGAAACTTCAGACTTAAGGGTATAGGATCATTTCTTCAGACAGCGGCTAATGAAGGTAATACTAAAGCACTTGTATATGGAATAGCAACATTGATTATAGTAATAATACTTCTAGATCAATTCATATGGAGGCCTGTAATTACCTGGTCAGATAAATTTAAAGTGGAGCTTACACAATCAAATGATGAGCCTAAATCCTTTGTATTAAAATTATTAAGACGTTCCTATATAGTTCAAGTATTAACTGAGAAATTATTAGAACCATTTTTTACTTTCGTTGGTGAACTCATAGATAAATTTATTTCTAATATGAATAAAAATAAAAGCGTGAAAAATAAAAGGGCTGGAAATATAATAAAAATAATAATTAGAGCAGCGGCTATAATTTTAGCCATATATTTGGGATTCAATGTAATTAAACTTTTATCTACATTAAGAGTCAGAGATCTGCAGGCAGTTCCTAAAGCTGTACTATTCTCATTATTAAGAGTAATTGCAGCTCAGGCTATAGCATTAATTTGGACTGTACCTGTGGGGGTATTAATTGGAATGAATAAAAAACTTGCCAATATACTTCAGCCAATTATACAGATTATAGCTTCTATTCCGGCTACGGCACTTTTCCCTGTGGTACTTGGGATTTTTATGAGTGCGCTGGGAGGACTTGGTTTTGCGTCTATAATACTTATGCTCATGGGAACTCAATGGTATATACTATTTAATGTAGTGGCAGGAGCCATGGCAATACCAGAAGATTTAAAGGCAGCCACGAAAACCTTTGGTATAACTGGAATAAAGAAGTGGAAGACACTTATACTGCCAGGAATATTTCCATATCTTGTTACAGGAATGATCACAGCTACTGGAGGGTGTTGGAATGCAAGTATTGTGTCTGAATATGTAAACTTTGGAGGGCATTCTGTTAAAACTATAGGGTTAGGGGCCTTAATATCACAGGCTACGGAAAGTGGAAATTTTGCATTGCTTTTAATGGGAACAATAACTATGTGTATAGTAGTTGTGGTAATCAATAACGTAGTTTGGAAAAGACTTTATACTTTAGCAGAAGAAAGATTTAAAATAGAAATGTAAGGAGTGATTGATTTGAAGAAACAAAAGGAATTTATAAAGGTAGAAGGAATAACAAAATATTTTGGAGAATCCGAAAAACCTACCATAAAGGATATAAACATAAATATAAATGAAGATGAATTTATAGCTATTCTTGGACCTTCAGGATCTGGTAAGTCATCACTTCTTAGGATTATAACAGGACTTATTGAACCAACAGAAGGTGAAGTAATATTTGATGGTAAAAAAGTAGAAGGAGTAAATCCCTATGCCTCAATAGTTTTTCAGTCCTTTGCCCTTTATCCATGGCTTACAGTTCAGGAAAACGTGGAGCTTGGACTAAAGGCTAAGGGTTTTCCTAAGGACTATACTACGGAAAAGGCATCAGAACTTATAAGTCTTATAGGATTGGATGGATTTGAAGATGCCTATCCAAAGGAACTTTCAGGAGGTATGAGGCAAAGAGTTGGATTTGCAAGAGCCCTTGCAGTGCAGCCTAAGCTATTATGCATGGATGAACCTTTTTCAGCACTGGATTTTTTAACGGCTGAAAATCTCAGAACGGAACTTATAGATTTATGGACTACAAAAAGGATGCCTATAAAGAGTATAATAATGATAACTCATGGAATAGAGGAAGCAGTTTTAATGGCAGATAAAATAGTTATGCTCAGCCGTGATCCTGCAAGAGTTATAGCAGAAATAAACATAGATTTGCCTCATCCAAGAAACAGAAAGTCACCTGAATTTGAAAGAACTGTTGATAGTATTTACAAAATACTGACAAAGGGTGAATTTGATAATTCTAACAAAGATAAAATCGAAAAAGTAGTAAAAGAAAATGTTGGAAAACCTGTTGAAATTCCAGAAGCCAGTATTGGAGTTATGTCTGGTCTCTTGGAACTGGTAGATGATAATGATGGCAGAATGGATATTTATCAGCTTGGACGTGATCTTATGATGGAAATAGACGATCTTTTGCCCAATATTGAAGGTATATCCATGCTGAAATTTGCAGATGTAAAAGAAGGAGATATTATTATTACACCTCTGGGAAGCAGATTTATAGAATCTGACACAGAAGAAGGCAAGGAAATTTTCAGAGAGCAAATAATGAATATATCTACCTTTAAAGTTATAGTTAAAGTTTTAAATACTAAGAGAAATAAAAAGATGAAAGAAGAATTTTTTAAAGAATTATTTTCTCAGCATTTAGGAGAGCATTCTATAGAAAAGAAAATGAGTGCTATCATAGACTGGGGAAGATATGCTGAATTATTTAATTATGATCATGATACAGAAGAATTATATATAGAAGTAGAATAATTGAGAGAAAGCATTCAATAAAGCAGTCATTGATAAGTATGACTGCTTTAGTTGTTTATAGAGAAGCAGTAAATACCCCCATAATAGTTATTACAATTATAAATACAATTATTCCCATTATACTTAGTACAATGCCAGAAGTAGTTAAAGAGTCTCCCTTCATAATTGTACCAGATTCATGAAATCTTATTTTGGTTTTTATGCCAAGTGCAATTCCAATTATACTGAATAATAGTCCAATAAAATTTAGTATAGGAATAAAGCAGAGAATTAAAGCTACTATTCCGAGTATTAAAGTAGCAATGGCCATATCATCATTTTTTATCAAGCACGATCACCTCAAAATTCTGATTATCCACAATATAAACTTACTATAATAATTATGTTAGAAACGTGTAATTTAGTACTATTTAATGAGATAAGAGATAAGATTTATTAATAAATTTTGGTTGGAAGGAATACTTTTTATCTATAAGAATATTAATTATATAGATAAACAGAGTTCTTGGTTAATGGGGTGGTACATACTATGGATAGCATATTTTATTTAATGACTTCAAAGCCTGCTGTAATAATTGAAATTATAAATTACATAATATTTTCTATAGCCTGGTGCAAGCTGTGTGAAAAAGCAAATGTAAGAAATCAATGGTTAGCTTTCGCTCCTTTTCTTCAGATTATAATATTTTTAAATATTATAGATAGAAGTGGGTGGTATGGGCTATTGCTTATGATACCAATAGTGAATATAGTTCTCATGATAATATGGATTGCAGAATTTTACAATTCCTTTGATATAAATAAGCTATGGATTGTTCTATCCATAGTAATTTATCCTATAGGCTGTGTTTATATGCTTTATATGGCCTATTCAGAAAAAATAGATTATATTGGCGACAGTAGCTATTGCTATTGAATAAACATATACATTTCTATAAATTAAAAAGCGTACATAGAAAAATTTCCTGTACGCTTCTAATAAATTTACTAAGTAAGTTTCATTAGGAGAAACTACTTTTCAATCTATGCCTTTTTTACATTAACGGCTTGATCGCCCTTTTGACCTTGGGTTAAGTCGAATTCAACTTTTTCGCCTTCTTCAAGACTCTTGAAGCCTGATTCTGCAATACCTGAGTAATGAACAAATACATCCTTTCCATCCTCGGTAGTAATGAAACCAAACCCTTTTTGAGCGTTAAACCATTTGACATTTCCTAACATTAAAAAAACCTCCTGAAATAACTAATATGAAAATCACTTTGATGACCTTCTTACATATATTATGCCTATTAAGTAAGTATTTATTCAAATTGATAGGAAGAGTTAGTAAATAAATTATTAGTCTGATTGTAATAAAAATTTAATTGGAGTGCTTTAGAATTAAGAGTTATAATATATTTTAATGGGGATTATGTTTAGAATTAATCTATAAAAAAATTTGTTATGGAGATGATATTAAATGGAAAAATCTAAAGTATATTTTACAAATTTGAGAACAAAACCAGGTACTAATTTATTAGACAAATTAGAAAAATTGATGGTTAAGACTGGAATTAGAGATATAGATTTTAAAGATAAATTTACAGCTATAAAAATTCATTTTGGAGAAATAGGAAATCTTGCATACATAAGACCAAACTATGCAGCAAAGGTGGTAGAAGTAATTAAAGAATTAGGTGGAAAACCATTTTTAACTGATGCTAATACACTTTATTCCGGTAAAAGAGCTAATGCGCTGGATCATTTTGATACAGCAATGAAGCATGGCTTTAATCCAATGGTGGTAGGCTGTAATGTTATAATTGCAGATGGTATTAAGGGAACAGATTATACTGAAGTTGAAATAAATCAGAAGCATTGTAAGACTGCTAAAATAGGTACTGCAATAACAGATGCTGATATTATTATTTCCATGAACCATTTTAAAGGTCATGAGATGACTGGTTTTGGAGGTGCTCTTAAAAATCTTGGAATGGGCTCCGGGTCAAGAGGCGGGAAATTAGAAATGCATTCTGCATCACAGCCTAAAATACAAAAAGATAATTGTGTAGCCTGTGGAATGTGTATTAAAAATTGTGCACAAGATGCCATAAGCTTTGATGAAAATAAAAAAGCAGATATTGATTATGATAAGTGTGTTGGTTGTGGTCAGTGTGTAGCTATTTGTCAATTTGATGCCGCACAGGTCATCTGGAATGAATCTGCAGATACTGCCAATGAAAAAATTGCAGAATATGCCTATGCTGTTGTAAAGGATAAACCTAATTTTCATATCAATTTTATTATGAATGTATCTCCTAACTGTGATTGTTGGGATAATAATGACATGGCAATAGTACCTGACCTTGGAATTGCAGCCTCCTTTGATCCTGTGGCGTTAGATAAAGCCTGCGTAGATATGGTAAATAATGCACCAAAGATAAATGGGTCTATATTAGATGATATTCACTATCATGAAGGACAAGATAAATTTGGTCACATACATGATAATACTAATTGGAAAACAGGATTGGATCACGGACAAGAAATAGGACTTGGTAAGGAAGATTATGAATTAATAAATATAATATAATTACGAATTGAACTTAAAAAGGAGAATGCAAAATATGATTTTTGATTCACATGCACATTATGATGATGAGGCCTTTAATGAAGATAGGGATAAGGTTATAAAGGAACTTAGAGAAAATGAAATTATAGGAGTGCTAAATTGTGGAGCTTCATTAGAGGGAGCTAGAGATTCTGTAAAATTAGCAGACAAATATGATTTTTTTTATGCAGCAGTAGGTATTCATCCGGAATTTGCATCTATTGTAAATGATGAAGTCATAGAGGAACTTAAGGAACTTGCTAAAAATCCTAAGGTAAAAGCTATAGGTGAAATAGGACTTGATTATCATTATGAAGAAAATCCACCTAGGGAAGTTCAAAAGGCAGCGTTTATAAGACAGATGGAGCTTGCACAGGAACTTGAGCTTCCAGTAGTTATTCATGATAGAGATGCTCATGGAGATACCATGGAAATAATAAAACAATTTCCTAAGGTGAAGGGGGTAGTACATTGTTTTGCAGGAAGCGTAGAAATGGCAAGAGAATGTATTAAATTGGGATATTATATTGGTTTTACTGGAGTTGTGACTTTCAAAAATGCTAAAAAAGCAGTAGAGGTTGCAAAAGAAATACCTTTAGATAGAATGCTTCTTGAAACCGATTGTCCATACATGGCGCCAGAACCTAATAGAGGAAAAAGGAATAGATCCGATTATATAGAATATATTGCAGAGAAAATAGCTGAAATTAGGAGAGATATTCCAATAAATGTAAAAAATCAGACTATATTAAATACTAAGAATTTGTTTAAAATACAATATTAGTATAAAATGGTATTTAAGGTTATAATTTATTCAAATATAAATAATTATTTAAATAAATTTGACTTTAACAGTACTATTTTACTATATGCACCCATATAATTTAATAAAGGAATTAACCTAATTATTAATCTCCTATAGTAAAATCAGTGAATTACTAGATTATGGCTATTATACATTTATATTGATAAATACGATACTGTATTTTCTGATTTTAACTAATTATGGCAGATAATTTGACATTGTGTGAAGTTTATAGTTATAATGTTAAAGATTCTTGCTAGAGGGGGGATTAACATGTTTAAAAAATTGAAAGATAATTTGTTTAATTTCAACAATTATTTTTCAAAGGGTTCTATTATAGCTCTAGTTATGGTGATTGTGATATTGAGTGTTACCATATATGCAAGAAGCATGAAAAAGGTTATAACATTGTCTCTTAATGGTGATGTAAAAAAAGTTACATCATACAAGAGTACTGTAAAAGATGTTTTAGAGCAAAATAATATTAGAATAGAACCTAAGGATAAGGTTGAACCTAGTGTAGACACAAAAGTGAAAGATGGACAAGAGATATATATAAAAAGAGCAGTAGGTTTAGAAGTGCTTGTAGATGGTAAAAGTTTAAAAATTAAATCTGCAGAAAACTCAGTAAAGGATATGCTGAAATCAGAAGGTGTAAAATTAGGTGATTTAGATAAGGTAAAGCCTTTAAAAGAAGAAGCCATTAAGGCTGATATGAAAGTTGTAGTGACAAGAGTTAGTACTCAGCAGATTACAGAAGCAAAGCCCATAGATTTTGAAACAGTAATTCAAAAAGATGATACTATGGGAAGTGATGAAAAGCAGGTTGTCCAGCAAGGAGCAGCTGGTTCTAAAGAAGTAGTAAGTAATGTTACTTATGAAGATGGTAAGGAAGTCTCACGAAATATAATAAGTGAGGTAGTAAAAAGTGAACCTGTAAAAGCTGTTATTAAAGAAGGAACTCTTGGCATTATAAATGTAAATCGTGGAAGTAGAACGGTTTATAAGAGTAAAATTAATGCAAAGGCTACCGCTTATACTGATGATCTTAGTTTTGGAATAACTGCTTCTGGAACAAGAACTAAGAGAGATGTTAATGGATACAGCTCTATAGCTGTTGATCCTAGGGTTATACCTTTGGGAACAAAACTTTATGTACCAGGTTATGGCTATGGAATAGCTGAAGATACTGGTGGTGCAATAAAGGGAAACCGAGTAGATTTATTTTTTACAAGCGAGACAGAATGTGATAACTGGGGAGTTAGACCAGTAGATGTATATGTTTTGAAATAGGGGCTTAAGGCTCCTTATTTTTTTTGTTGTATTAAGAACAAACCTGTTTGCTAAATAGGTTTGTTCAAAAAAGCTTAGTGTTGAGGAAAAAGATCTCATTTGGGTATAATAGATATGGTTTAGCCGGTCAATCTAAAAACTAAAGGAGTAGATATAGTTGAAAATACTATATTTAACTTGTGATTTCTTTTTGTATAGATTAAGCTATATAATTAGAATAATGTTTTAAGGATATTTGGAGGAATTGTAAAATGATTAAGGAAGTAATTGTTGTGGAGGGAAGAGATGATATTTCTGCCATAAAGAGAGCTGTAGAAGCTGATGTTATAGCTGTAGGAGGCTTTGGAATAAATAAAGCAGTTATTGATAAAATAATAGATGCACAAAAAAGAAGAGGAGTAATTGTGTTTACAGATCCGGATTTTGCTGGAGAAAAGATACGAAGAATAATAACAAAAAGAGTAAAAGGTGTAAAGCATGCTCGAATTACACAAAAGGAAGGAACTAAGGCTGATGATATTGGAGTTGAGAATGCAGAGCCAAAAGCAATAATAAGAGCTCTTAAAAATGCAAAATGCGAAAATAAAGAGAAAGTTGAAAATTTTAATATTCAAGATATGATATTTTTTAAACTTACAGCAGATATTAGGGCAAAGGATAGAAGAGATGCAGTAGGAAGACAATTGGGCATTGGATATGCCAATTCAGCTCAATTTCTAACAAGATTAAATAATTTTGGAATAAGCAAAGAAGAACTTGTAGAAGCTGTAAGAAAAGCAGAAAAGGAGATGAAATAGAGGTTGGGAACTGTTAATACAAAAGAGATAGTAAAAAAATATGGTTTTAAGTTTACTAAAAGTTTAGGTCAAAATTTTTTAATTGATGATACAGTTTTAAAGGATATAGTAGTAGGAGCGGAAGTTTCAAAAGAAGACTTTGTAATTGAAATTGGGCCTGGGGTTGGAACACTTACAAAACAGTTGTTAATTGCAGCAAAAGCTGTGTGCGCAATTGAGCTGGATAGTGACCTTTTACCTATATTAGAACAGGAATTAAAAGAATATGATAATTTTACATTAATACATAAAGATGCACTTAAAGTGGATTTCAATGAAATAATGGCTCATGAGAAGTCCGTTAAATTAGTAGCTAATTTGCCCTACTATGTTACTACGCCAATAATATCTAGATTATTGACCGGAGGATATATTTTTAAATCTCTCACTATAATGATACAAAAGGAAGTGGCAGAGAGAATAGCTGCGAAGCCAAATTGTAAGGAATACGGTGCTTTATCACTGCTTGTACAGTATTATTGTGATACGGAAATAATAAGAAAGGTTTTACCTGATTCTTTTATTCCTCAGCCTAAGGTTGAATCCATAGTAATAAAATTAGATAAGTTAAATAAACCTAGGGTAGAAGTAAAAGATGAAAAATTGTTTTTTTCCATAATAAGAAATGCTTTCAATATGAGGAGAAAGACTCTTTGGAATGCCCTTAAACAATTAAAATTAAGTAAAGAAAAACTGGAAAGTGCCTTTTTAGAAGCCGGAATAGATTCTAAAAGAAGAGGAGAGACTCTTTCCATTGAAGAATTTGCAAAATTATCTAATGTTATTTATCTCATGATTAGCTGATATAATAGAATTTAAAATAGGTTAGCATACTGGCTAGTTTATTTTTTGAACATGCCTTAAGCTTAGTTACAGTGCGAATTAATACTAGGTAAAGTTTTATTGATAATTTAGTAAGTTAATAAATATAAAAACATATATTTACTTGAAATGCCAGATATATTTTTATTGATAAATAAAAATATATCTGGCATTTTTTTTTATTTGTTCATTTTTAGGCACTTCTCTCATATATTATATTGTATAAATATTATGGGGGGATAAAGAGGTTGAGTCAGAAAAAAAAATATAGTAGATATTTCATAATACTTCAAGAAGATGAAAAAGGCTATGGATTAGCATCAGACAAAGCACCAACCGGTTATGCCAAATTAGAGGTAAGGAACAATAAATGTAAAGTTTCATTTTATGTTCAAAACCTGAAAAAAGAAATGAAGCCATATTATATATTACTTATTTGCGATAAGAAAGATGATAAGAAATTAATTAAGCTTGGTGAATTAAATATAGACAATACTGGAAGAGCAGAGGTAAGCAGAGAGTTTACTCCTGAAAATATTGCAGCTAGTGGTGTGTCGGTAGATAAAGTTTCTGGAGCCGCAGTAATTAGATCTGTTGATAGGAATGTCATAAGCGTATTGAATGGATTTTCGGTTACAGATATTCCGGAAGATTGGAAAAAATATACTTTGATAGATAATGTTCAGAAAAGAGATAAAGAAGAAAGTGAAATAGAAGATAATAGCGTTGATGATAACAAAGATAGAAGTTTCGATGAGTATGAAAAAAGCATAGAAAAAGTTAAAGAAGAAAATTCAAAAGAGCAGTCTGAAGAAAGTGAAAAATACAGAGAGACATTGTCTCAAAATAGTAAGGAAAAAAACGAAGAGAAATATACAGATATAAGTGAGCCAATAGAAATTAGATCTTCAGAAGAATTGAATGATGATGAGGAAGATTTACAAGATTTAAATGGAGAAAACAGTGAGGATATTAGAAATTTTAAAAAGCATAAGCATTGGAAGCATGAGTCAAACAAAGACAACAAAGCTAACTCAAAAATAAATACTGTAATTAAAAAAGATAATAAGGATAACAAAGACAAGAAAAATAACAAGACTAGTGAACCAAATAAGATTGCCCAGCCAAATAAGATTAGTGAGCCTAATAAGAACAGTGAAATAAATAAGGCTACTCAACCAAATAAAGTTAGTGAATCTAATAAGAGTGGTCAAGTCAACAAAGCTGGTGAATCCAACAAAGTTAGTGAACCAAATAAAAGCAGTGTGCCTAATAAAGTAAATACAAAAATAGAAAATGAGGGAAATAAAGGATTCAAAGTTGAACAGAAGCCAAATAATAATGCAAATAAAGAACTTAAATATAAATCAAATAGTTACAAACAAAGATTAGAAAACATAGATGATACAGAAATTAGTAATAATGAATTAGAATATAATGTAAACCAAAATGAAGAAAATAATATATCAGAAGAAAGAGATGTATTAAATAATAACGTAGAAAGTTTTTATAACAGCATTATTTCGAAAGATAATATTAACATGAGCAATAGTACAGGTGTCAATAGCAATTTAGATAATAATATTAATCCTAATAACTATATTAATAATAATGAAAAAATAGGGTTTGATAACAATCAAAATCCTAATGAGGCTCCAAAAACAAAGTCAGCAAAATTTTTTCATGGTCTAACAAAAAATTTACAGCAATGGAATGATGATTTTGAAGATCTTAGCAAAAGTGAATGGTATAATATACCAGTAAAATCTATAGAGGATATGTATAAGGCTTCAAGTTACAACAGGTATACCATATTATATTATCCTATGATAAGTTACTTTCCATATATAATAAGACATGGTCATTATTTATTTGGATATAAATATGATAAAGATGGAAAGGTGAAATATATAGTATATGGAATACCTGGTACAAAGGCTCATTATGATCAGCCTTTTGGAGGAAAATTTGGATTTGTAAGCTGGGTTCAGGGAAAGAATAATAAGGGCAAATATGGCAATATGGGATATTGGCTATTGTTCTATGATTTCAGAAAGTCAGTAATAGTAATTCCTGTGAACAAGTGAAATGTGTAAGCTTATAGTCGGTGTAAATAAAATGGATATCAATCCTGTGAATTTTATTTATGCCGTCTTCATTTTTAATATTCATACATACCGAATAAAATTACTAATAAAGGGGGCATTTATATGAAGATATTTATTGTAGACAGAAAAAAAATGGGTGTTATATTTGTAGTTATGGGTCTTATGGTAGTTCTCTTTTCTGTAGGTATAAGCTTGGATAGTAGAATAAGGACAACAGCCTTTATTCAAAATAATTTAGGAGCATTAAAGGAATATTATTCATCAGAACATAAAATAGCTTATAAGCTTCCAGCAAAGTGGACAACAAGTCGGGAAAATTTCACAGGGGGAGAAATATTATATCATAATAATTTTAATTCACAGGATAATAGTATTCATGGTTATGTTCAAATATGGAATTTACAAAACGACTTAAAAAGTTTCTTGCAAAACAGTAAGGTAATGTCGGAAATTCAGAATAGTGCAGAAAATTTTAAAATATCTGATACAAGTATAAACAATAATAAAGGTTATCTAGTTACCTATAAAACCAAGGCAGCTGATAAAACTTATAATGCCTTTGAATATTTTATAAAATATGATAACATTTTTGTAAGGTTTTCTTTTTATGTAGAAAGTGACAAGCTTAATAGTAGTATGCCGGCTGTATTTAAAGCAATAGTTGAAACAATAAAATATGAATGATTATTTTAGTAAAGCTTACTTGTATGAATTGATTCCTATATGGGAATACAATATCCATAAGTAAGCTTATTATATTAATTTAGGCATGTGAAAATAAATAGTAAGTCAAAGATGCGACGAATATTTTGAATCCA
>NZ_JBDNRK010000082.1:0-14347 GCF_047718555.1 Clostridium sp.
ATCTCCCACTTTGATAGAAGATGGGAGTATTACGGATGGTAGTCATCGGATAAATATAGGTACAAGTTAATTTAGTAAATGTAATAATAAAAACACTATGAGAATGAATTTCATAGTGTTTTTTATAATTACTAAGGTTTAGTATAAATAATATGTATAAAACATATTATTATAAGGAATTCTTTAATATTTTGTTTATTATATTGAAACTAAACTGTCACAAATTAATGTTAATCTATAAATGAAACAAGTTATAAATATCTTTTTTATGTAATTTTTGTAACAATTTTTAAATGAAGTTAGAACTTTAGTCATTTTTACTGTGTGTTGGAAGTTTACTGAAGTGAAAATGATTTTTTAAATAAGCTTGATAATTGTTATTAATCATTGTACTTAAGTATAATGATTAATAATATTTTATTCTAGAAGGAGCATGCTTTGTGGAAAATATGGAAAAAGGAAAATATAAATTTAAGTACCTTATAATTTTAATCTATTTAGCAGCATTTTTATTTTTTGGATTTAAAATGTTATTTTATGTAGAACACGTTGGAAGATTTCCTGATGAGATTACTCATGTTTCCTATATTGCCTATCTTGAAAAAACACATAAAATAATTCCTGATTTTAAAAGCATGACAATACTAGAGCAAACAAAACCTATTGATAACAATAGCATTAAGAATGCCACCTATACTTTTGGCAGTGATTTTAATTACCTAGGTCATCCTCCTTTATATTATCAAATTATGCGTCTTAGTGGAGCGATAAAAATTGAAAACAATACTGTAATTATCAATTTTATAAAACTTAGATCCTTTAATATAATGCTTAGTTCTTTGGCCATTTTACTTATTTTGTATATTGGATATAGCAGAATTGGTAAAAATCCATTGCTACATTGCCTGTATGCAGCAATAGTAGTATCTGTGCCAATGTTGGCCTATGATTCTGCAGGTATTAATAATGATACTTTAGCATTAATTGGATTATCTGTTTTTGTGTTTGGACTGCTGCGTTTCTCTGAGCAAAAGCGAAATTTTCCTACTTATCTTATAATAAGTTTAGGCGTATTTCTTTCTTTCATGTCTAAGCTTACAGCTGGCTTAGTAGTTTTTATTTCCTTATGTATATACATTATTTTAATTATAATAAAAGAAAAAAATGCAGGATTTTTAATTTCCAGAAAATTATTAGCTACTTTTCCTATATATGCTGTAACAGCTGCATATTATATAATAGTTTATTTTCAAACAAGCAGTATTATGCCTACATACAGATTGTTAGATCCTACAGATTATTATGCCTCAGGCTTTTACGTTGATATTGCACAGCGTACTCACATGAATTTTACTCAATATATACTATATTTCAGTAAAAATTTTTTGAGAACCTGGACGGGAATTGCATCACATGTTTCTTTAATAAAGATTGATAGTCTTTTTTCTGTAAATAATATTGCATTGCTTGTACTTTTAATTCTTCCAGTGATACTAATATTTCAAATAAAAAAGGCTACGAAAAAATCTTCAATTGCTTTAGTGGCAATTTCAGTATATCTAGGATTAGTGATTTCAGCTATAACACAGTGCTTACGTGCCTATAATGAATATGTAAATGTTTCAGGGTATATGGGTGGATATCAATCCCGTTACTATTTATGTGGTATATCGGCAATTGGCTTGGGCATTGTAATGGTTGTGAAGAATCTTTTAGAAGATGAAGATAATATATCTATAATGAACATAGAATTTGAAAGTAGATTAACTTTGCAGTGCTACCAATCAAAAACTGGTTTTAAATATAAAAAAGCAATACTATATTCTATATGTCTATTTTTTATTCTATTACTTTTTTACGAAGATCTTATATATTTTTTAATTAACTTTAAAGATTATCTATAGATATTATTTTATAGGTAATCTTTAAGCTTAATGGAATGGGGGCAATTAATTTTATGAAACTCATAATTCAGATACCTTGTTATAATGAAGAGAATACCTTACCACAGACTTTTAAAGATTTACCTGACTATATTGAAGGTATAGATGAAATAGAGTATCTTATAATAAATGATGGGAGTACAGATAATACTGTAGATGTAGCTAAATCCCTTGGTATACATCATGTAGTTTGTTTTAAACAAAATAAAGGACTTGCAGCAGGATTTATGGCTGGTATTGATGCTTGTCTACGTCTAGGAGCAGATATTATTGTCAATACTGATGCTGATAATCAGTATTCTGGCAATGATATTAAGAATATTGTAAGGCCAATCATAGATGGAAAGTATGATATTGTTATTGGCAGCCGTCCTATAGATGAAACAGAACATTTTTCAAAGAATAAAAAATTATTTCAGCATTTGGGAAGTTGGGTAGTACGAAAAGCTTCAAATACGGATATACCTGATGCACCTAGTGGTTTTAGGGCATATTCACGTAAGGCCGCAATGAAATTAAATGTGGTAAATGAATATACTTATACACTTGAGACAATAATACAAGCTGGTCAGGATAAAATAGCCATAACTTCTGTTCCTATAAAAACGAATCCTGAAGTTAGAAAATCACGTCTTTTTAAAGGTATCGGCAGTTATATAAAGCGTTCATCTATGACTATTATACGTGCATATATGATGTATAAACCTCTCAAATTTTTCTGCATTATTGGACTACTAATATTTATTGTAGGACTTATAATAGGAGCGAGATTTTTAACATTCTATTTACAAGGTAATGGCAGGGGACACGTACAATCTATTTTATTAGCAGTGCTTTTATTAATACTTGGGTTTCAAACGGGGATTACTGGTCTTCAGGCCGACTTAATTGCTTCTAATCGTAAATTATTAGAAGATATTCAATATCGTGTACGTAAATTTGATTATGATTCAGAGGTAAAAGATTCAAAGGTAGAGGGAAAAAATGAAACACACTAACTTCAAAAGAGATTATATTGACAATATGGTTCATAACAAAAAGATACTATTTATAACTACAAAAAATATTGATTATATACGTAACTCTCAAGAAATAGACTTATTGAAAAAATCGGCGGCAGAAGTTAGGGTAATAGGATATAGAGATAAAGGGTATATTTCTAGACTTATTAAGATATATGCTCAGTTGCTCACTATATCACTAAAAGGCTATGAAGTGATATTTGTAGGATTTGCTCCTCAGCTGATTTTACCTTTCTTTGGTTTTAGATTTAAAAAGAAAATTGTTATAGAAGATTTTTTTATTTCTATGTATGATACAATGATAAATGATAGAAAAAAATTTAAACCAAATAGTATATTGGCTAAAATACTTTTATATTTAGATAAAATCACACTGAAGAAGGCTCATAAAATTGTTGTTGATACTTGTGCCCATGGTGATTATTTTGTAAAAGAACTTGAAGCTGATAAAAGCAAAATAAATATCATATATCTTACAGCTGATTCATCCATTTATTATCCCAGAGTAACTCAGAAGCCAAAGGAATTAAGTAATAAGTTTCTAGTATTGTATTTTGGCAGTATTTTACCATTGCAAGGCATAAATACTATTTTAGAATGTGCTGAAGAAATGAAAAATATATCATCTATAGTTTTTGAAATAATAGGGCCTGTAAGTAAAGAGGATATGGAAAAATACAAGTTATGTGAAAATTTAATCTTTATACCCTGGCTTTCTCAAGAGGATTTAGCAGAAAAAATTGCAGAAGCAGATTTATGTCTGGCTGGACATTTTAACAGTACTATAGACAAGGCAGCCAGAACAATCCCAGGTAAAGCTTATATTTATAACTCCATGAAAAAGCCAATGATATTAGGAGATAATTCTGCTAATCGTGAGCTATTTAAAGAAGATAATATCAATAACTATTATGTTGAAATGGGTAATTCTGATAAATTAAAAGAAAAAATACTTTATGTGATGGAAAAGAAAAATTTTAAGAAAGACTAAAATATATATAGATAGTTAATAAGATATGTGAAAATAAATAGGAAGTGAAAGATATGAGTATACTGACTAGTTATTTAGTGGAGGAGTCTAAAACTAATTAGAAAGAAATGAGTTTTATATGAAAAATAAGATTATTAAATATATAGGATACATAATTACAATAATAGCATTTATTTTTATAGGAAAATCTTTTCTTTCTATGAATTTGGATGTAAAATACATAAAAAATCCATTTTTAGCTGTAATATTTGTGATATTAATGTCTATGGGCTATGCCGTAACAGTTTATATATCTTCCTATGCCTGGAAAAGTATATTAGAGTTTATTAACAAAGATTCTATACCATTTAAAGACATTACAGGTATTTACGTAAAAGCTAATATTGCCAAATATTTGCCTGGAAATGTAATGCATTTTGCAGGTAGAAATTTATTAGCAGCTAGGCTTGGATTTAAGCAGCTGGATATTACATTTTGTACTATACTTGAAATAATTATGCTGATTTTTACTTCAGTTATTATATCACTTATATTTGCAATGAAAATTTTTAAGAATTCACTGGAATATGCCTTACTTAAAGTAAATCATAATGTTATTTGGGTGGTTTTAATAGCTTTAGTCATATTGACATTATTAGTAATTTGGATTGTATGTAAAAAGAAACAGCTTTTAAAAAACTATAGACATATATTTACAAAAAAAATTCTTATACTTTTGTGCAAATTATTCTTTATTTATAGTATAACACTAATAATTCCTGGAATATTTTTGATGGTATCTTTAAAATTTGTTCTTCATTGTAATGTTTCATTGAATATGATTATGATAATAATATCTTCATATACGATTTCTTGGGTGCTTGGTTATATAGCACCTGGAGCTCCTGGAGGAATAGGCATAAGAGAAACGATCTTACTTATTATATTAACGCCATTTTATACAAATGGTGTAGTACTTCTAGCAACTATTTTACTTAGAGTTATATCAGTTTTAGGAGATTTAATAGCATTTTTTTTAGAACCTGTAGTATCAAGAAAAACTCTTAATATTAACTAAGAAGACACTATGAAATTGCCACAATTCATAGTGTCTTCTATTTTTCTGTACTATTTTCTGCCTACACCTTCATAAATAAAGCCTAATTCTTTTACTTTTTTTGGTGACAGCATATTTCTTGTATCTATAATTATTTTTTGTTTTACTAATTTTGCGATATTATTTAAATCTAGACTTCTGTACTCGTTCCATTCTGTAACCAGTATTAAAGCATCTGTATCTTTAACTGCTTCTAGACTATCTTTACAGTATATGATTTTATCACCAAATAATTTTTTTGCATTATTTAATGCTTTTGGATCATGTGCTTTTATTTTGCAATTATTTTTTATTAATTCATTTATTATGCTAATGGCTGGTGACTCTCTCATGTCATCTGTTTCAGATTTAAAAGCTAAACCTAATACGGCAATACACTTATCCTTTAAATCTCCCAATACATTTTCAAGTTTTTTAACCATCCTGATTTTCTGTAATTCATTAGAATTTATAACCTCTTTAACCAGGCTCATATTAACACCATATTTAGCTCCAATTTGTACCAAGGCTTTTGTATCCTTTGGGAAACAACTTCCACCATATCCGGGACCTGCATGCAAGAATTTAGAATTTATTCTGCCGTCCATGCCTAAAGCTTTTGCTACTTCATTTACATCTGCTCCAATAGTTTCTGATAGATTTGCAATTTGATTTATAAATGTAATTTTGGTAGCTAAAAAGGCATTGTTTGCATATTTTATTAGTTCAGCAGTTTCGTAATTGCACCATACAAAAGGAGTTTCTACTAAATATAGGGATCTATAGACATCCTTAAGTATTTCTTTTGATTTTTCAGATTCATAGCCTATAATAACTCTATCTGGATGGAAAAAATCAGTTATAGCCTTACCTTCTCTTAAAAATTCTGGATTTGAAACTACATCAAAGTTGTCCGAATTTGTTTTTTCCTTTATGTATTCTTTTATCCATTTATTTGTTCCAACTGGAACTGTAGATTTAGTAACAATAACCTTGTAGTCATTTAAGTTTTTACAAATTTCGTTAATAACATTTTCTACTTGAGATAGATCTACGTCACCATTATCCTTTGGAGGAGTGCCAACTCCTATGAAAATTACTTCTGATTCAATTATGGATGAAGCAATATCTGAGCTGAATCTTAAGCGTTTACTTTTTAAGTTCCTTTCTAGATAGTCATGAATGCCATGTTCGTAAATTGGAGGTATACCAGCATTAAGTTTATCTACTTTTTCTTTATCAATATCAACACCTATAACCTGGTTACCAAAATCAGCAAAACCTATTGCTGCAATTAAACCCACATAACCTGTACCTACTACTGTTATTTTTTTAGACATACACTAACACTCCATTTCAATTGAATTTTTATCCGATGACTACCATCCGTAATACTCCCATCTTATATCAAAGTGGGAAAAGCAGAGAACCCAAATTTTAAATTTGGCGTGAATCGCTTTCTCTTTAGAGTATAACGGCTGCTACGTCCCTGGATAACGATTTACCCTAAAGGACAACGATTTCTAAGTATCGAAAATACCGATACCAAGAACTCTGTTAGTAAATTCCAGCTGGAGAAAAAACTCCACCTGAAACAAAGAACTCTGTTTATAATAATTGCTCCATATATTAAATAATACAATTTTATAGCTTGATTGATTACTATTTTTGTTATTATATAACTTAAAGTTAACATTATTAAGTTACAGCCATGAGTAAAAAATATAAATAATTTATGAATTGTGGCTATGTGTATTTTTAAAATTATATATACATGTGGCTTTGGATAAAAAGCTAATAAATATATGACAAATTTTGTTTTTATTAAAATAGTATTTGAGATTATATTTTATTTTTGATTATAATTAAAAATGAGGTGATTTACATGGAGGTTTATGTATTTAACAATTATGATGAAATCAGTAATTTTGCTGCTAAAATGCTTGTAAACTTTATAAATGAAAAACCAGATTGCGTTCTGGGTCTTGCAACAGGGGAAACTCCTGTTGGAATGTATAAGAAATTAATAGAGTACAATAGAGAAAAGATAGTTGATTTTTCTAAGGTAAAAAGTTTTAATCTAGATGAGTATAGAGGACTTTCAGGCTCTCATCCGCAGAGTTATAGATATTTTATGAATGAAAATTTTTTTGATCATATTAATATTGATAAACGTAACACATTTATTCCTGATGGTACTTGTGAAGATGTAGAGAAGGAGTGTAGTGATTATGAAGATAAAATTAATGAAGCAGGAGGCATAGATTTTCAGATTCTTGGTATAGGAAGTAATGGACATATAGGTTTTAATGAACCTTCTTCAGAATTATATGTTTATACTCATTTGGCTAATTTAACAGAAGAAACAATGAAGGCAAATTCAAGATTTTTTAAAAATGTGGAAGAAGTTCCTGATAAAGCTATTACAGTGGGTATTGGACAGATAATGAAAGCTAAGAGGATTGTACTTCTAGCATCTGGTAGTAATAAAGCAGATATAATAGTAAAATTGTTAAATGGCAAGATAAGTACTGAAAATCCTTCTTCTATGCTTCAGGTACACCCATCCGTAGCTGTAATTGTAGATAAAGAGGCCGCAGCAATACTTTAAAGGAGGATACTGAGCACTATCAGATAATGAAGAATTTTATTAATAATAAGAAATAAGATGATAAATATTCTTATGGGGTAAATGAAGAAAAGGGAGGGAAATGCTTTGACTCTACAACAACTAAAATATGCTATTGAAATTTCAAATTGCGGCTCAATGAATGAGGCAGCTAAACGACTTTTTATATCTCAACCGAGCCTTTCCAATGCAATAAGGGAGCTTGAAAACGAACTGGGAATTATAATATTTGATAGAACTAACAGAGGCATCAGCATTTCCTTAGAGGGCGTTGAATTCTTAGGATATGCCAGGCAAATTATAGAGCAGACTGAACTGCTGGAAAATCATTATAAAGGAATAAAACTAAAGCCTGTACATTTTTCTATTTCAACTCAGCATTATGCCTTTATAGTAGATGCTTTTATCAGATTAATGAAGCAGCTTGATACTACTCAGTATGAATTTAATTTGAGAGAGACAAAAACCTATGAAATTATTGATGATGTAAGGACACTGCGTAGTGATGTGGGAATATTATATATTGATGATCACAATTCAAAGATAATGAATAAATTGTTTAGCGATAGTAATCTAAAATTTACGCCCCTATTTAATACGAATCCACATGTTTTTATAGGGAAAAAGCATCCTCTTGCAGTTAGAGAAAGTGTAAGCGTTAAAGATATAGAACCTTTTACATATATAAAATTTGACCAGGGAGAAAATAATTCTTTACACTTCTCAGAAGAAATGATAAATTTTTCTGAAACAGATAAAGTGATTCGTGTAAATGATAGAGCGACTTTATCAAATTTATTGATTGGTACAAATAGCTATACCATAGGTACGGGAGTTGTAGTTTCTGATTTAAATGGAGATGAAATTAAATCAATTCCACTAGAAAGCAGTGAAATATTTACAGTGGGATGGATTGCCCATAAGAATATTAGGCTTAGTAATATAGCAACGGAATTTATAAATATATTAAATGATATTGTTTCAACAAGTTATTTTGATTTGAATTATTATCTGTTCTAGGAGTTGAAGGGAGAAAAATATGATTAAGGAACTAATAGGTAAAAAAAGAGGGACTCCACCTTTTCGGTATGATATTGTGGGAAGCTTTCTTCGTACAGATGAAATTAAAACAGCTCGTATTCAACTCGAGAGAGGTGAAATAACTTTTGATCAGCTTATTGATATTGAAAACATAGAAATTAAAAAGCTAGTGCAGAAGGAGAAGGAGATGGGTCTGAAGGCTGTAACGGATGGAGAATTCAGACGATCCTGGTGGCACCTTGATTTCTTTTTAGGTATAAAGGGTACGGAAAAGATAAGCTTAAATGAAGGTAAGAATCTTAATGGTTCCAGAATAAAAGCTGAAAGCTTTCATATTGTGGATAAAATAAAATTTGGAAATCATCCTATGGTAGAACATTTTAAATACTTAAAAAGCATAACTGAAGACTGCATTCCCAAGTTTACAATTCCTTCACCAGCACTTTTTCACTTTGTGGAAAGCCATAATGGAAATAATGTTTATAAGAGCGATGGAGAACTTTTAAAAGATATTATTGAAGTTTATAAATCAGCTGTTAAAGCTTTCTATGATGCAGGATGTCGTTATCTTCAGCTTGATGATACTGCCTGGGGAAGTTTGTGCAGTGAAAGACATAGGGAGCATTTAAGAGCTAAAGGAATAGATCCTGATGAACTTGCAAGAGATTATGTAAGGCTCATTAATGAAAGTATTGCAGATAGACCTGAGGATATGGTTATAACCCTTCACATATGCCGTGGTAATTTTCACTCTTCATGGTTTGCATCTGGAGGATATGGGCCTATTGCTGAAATTCTCTTTCCAAACTGTAAAGTAGATGGCTTTTTTCTTGAGTATGACAATGAACGCTCTGGTGATTTTACACCTCTAAAGTTTATTGGAAATCAATTTGTTGTACTGGGACTTGTTACTACAAAGCACGGTGGACTTGAAAATAAAGAGCAGTTAAAGGCTCGTATTGCAGAGGCCTCTAGGTATGTAGACATAAATCAACTTTGTTTAAGTCCTCAATGCGGCTTTGCGTCTACAGAAGAAGGTAATATACTCACAGAGGAAGAACAGTGGGAAAAGGTAAAGCTTGTGATAGAGACAGCTAAGGAGATATGGGTGGAATAGAAAGATTTAAAATTCATTTTACTATTTTATCTATGAGATAAATTAAGTGTTAATTCAACATTGTGAGATATTGTGCAATAAGCTACAAAGTATCTAAACCGTGAGTTCTAATTCCATAAGCTCCCCCATAACAACAAACTTGTCGTTAAAACGGCAAGTTTTCAAGATAATTATTATTTAGTTTTTAAGTAGCATTTTGATCTAATTAGTTTTGGTATGTTAAAGTAACATATTTTTACGATAATTTTTGACAATACTATTTTGAAAGCATTTATTTTTACGTTGTAATAGTATTCTGTACTCTTTTCAAGCCAGCCTTTGTTTTTCCAATATTGATAATCTGCAGAATCTTTTTCTGCGCCCGAAAAGGCATGCTTTTGAAGATTAAAGCTTGTGAGTCCAATAAGCCCTGGTTTTCGAGGTTTAATATCTATGAGTGAATTGTAAAATACTTTTGAAGCTTTAATGATATTCTTTTGAGTGTTTTGTATTAGTTTTTGCTTCTCATCATCTAAGATTTTACCAGGTGGGCATATAACTCCAAGTCTTTGTTCTACAGTAAAACCCCAGGTGCCTACTTCAAACGCAAGGATTGATAATATAAATTTTAACCCAACTGCCCCAGTAGTAGCAATTATCATAGCCCGTTTACCGTGAAAACGTGGACGATGGCAAATATAAGCAAAACGGTCTATAAAGTTTTTCATAATCCAAGAAACATTATAAACATATACAGGTGTAGCAAATATTACTCCATCTGCTTCCTTCATTTTAGCCTCAATCTGTTGACAGTTATCATTAATCGAGCAGTAAAGTTCACCTTTTTCAAGGCATTGAAAACAGCCCCTACATGTCTCAAGATTAGTATCTTTCAGTATTAAATACTCAAATTCCACAGTTTTATCCAATTTTATGATTTCTTCCTCTACCTTTTTTGTTACGTTATAGGTATTACCCTTTCCTTTTGGGCTGCCTATAATCGTTAATATTTTCATAATTAATACACCCCAAGTATCATAATTCATTTTCAGTTTTTGATATTCAGCTTTAATAATCTTCACATTATCATATTACAAAAATATTTGTAATAAAATCCTTTTGCATAATAAAGGGTATTTAATGTCGTATTACTTGAGTAATTAGAAGTATAGCAGAAAATAATCCAAATATAACCGATGCAATCCCTATTTTCATATGGAAAGATAACGAATCAATATTGTTTGTCAGGCTCTGAGACTTAATCCATAACCCACAAATCAATGTGGATAAGAGCAGAAGAATAGTTGTGATTCCTGTTATTAAAGATATTATTTTCATTTAAAATACCTCCATCCTTATTTATTTGTTACACTATTTACTATAGTATCGATAAGTTCATCTCTTTGTACTTTATTATTAATGTCCATGCCAGTGTATAATTGAAATGCTTGAGAACTTATACAAGCTACCTGAAGAGTTGTAATTATCTCCAGAGCAATGATTCGCATTTCTATTTCATCCTTCGTATTGCTATATATTTCTCTTAATAGTGGTATCAAGTAAAGCGGTGTTTGCATGTTCCCTTGTTGTAGGTCGTATGATGCTAATATCAAGCTAAGTTTACTATAGCGTACAGCGAAATCTGAAAGCTCTTTCAGCATTGTTTTTAGTCTTTGAACTGGTTCTTTGTCTTTACCAATATTTAATTTTTGTAGCTGTACTGCCATCTGACTCATGGTATCAGAAACGGCTTTGTAAAGTAAGTTTTCTTTTGTTTGAAAGTGATAGTTGATTAATCCGACACCTACGTTTGCACGCTCTGCAATTTGGCGTATTGTTATTTTATCTGGTTCACCAACTTCGTTTAGCATATCAATGGTTGCTTTGATTATTTTATCTTTAGCGTTAATATCTTTAGTAGTCATTATATATCTCCTTGTATAAAAAATTGAATATGAACTGAACAAAATTTGAACATGTTCAGTATAACAAATTAGTTAGATTGCGTCAATATATATTTAGTCACAAAGAATGAAAATATCTATCTTCATCATTAAAGTTAATCTACATATTTTAATAATGCTTAGTACACATTTTGAAAATTAAACGAACTAACTAAGATAGACAAAACTGTACTTTGAAAATTGAATAACGCGGTGTTTATCTGCAGAATCTATAATGAATATGGTTCAAAAGTATGAAATTGAAAAGATTATTCTTTGTCCAAGCCCTAAAAATATTACGGATCTACAGGATCCACCAAATCTTCCACTAAAAAAATCTCCGGATAGTAATTATTTAGTTAATAGAATGCTTAGATTTTCTTATACGCATTTTATGAAAGATAACGGTGACGGAAATAAATATGTCTTCGAATTAAAAAATAAAGTACCTGATAAAATAATTCAGTTCCTATGGGTGAATCCGCTTGATAAAGGGCATATGACTAATATTGAAAGAAGCATTCGTGAGTATCAACCCAAAGGGATTAAACTTCATCAAGCATGGGATTCTTTTAAAATAGGCAAAATCGAATTCAACGCATTGGCTGATATAGCCAGGTCGTACAAACTACCGATTTTTATCCACTTATATTCTAAGAAGGAAACATGGAGACTACTTCAATATATAAAGAGCAATCAGGATGTTGTATTTATAATTGCACATATGGCCGGATTAGACATATTCAATACAGACAAAAGTTCCTTAAGAAATGTATATTTTGATACTTCCGGTTCTGATCGGGTTCGTGGAGAAGACATTTTAAAGGCGATCAATGCATTTGGCTATGAGCATGTCATTTTTGGTACTGATACACCTTTTGCAAGCATTGACGATCAGATAAACAAGATAGATCAATTAAATTTATCTGATGATGTGAAAGAACACATTTTCAAATTGAATATTAGTAATATTTTATCTTTATAAACATAGTATCGTCGGTTAATGTACAACACAACTATTGATTTCAATTAAGTATATTTTATTCAAACACCATATTATTCAAGAGAATTTTATGGTGTTTTTGCTTCGCAATTCAACAAGAGAACGAACTAGCTGGATTTATAATTATTATATATATCATCTTTTAATTTTATATCTTTTTTCATTCGGTAGATTGAGAAGCACCTACTGAATTATTACCTGCTGTTCCATTCACCTTAATTGTGAAGTTATTTATTATAGTAAAATTCATGTGATTTCCATGTTTATCTTTTAAACGAGCAAAGTTTTTATAAAGATCAATATTTTCTGCCTTATATGTAGCTAAACCATTATTTGAAGTTACTATGCAAACATTAAATTTAGAGCCAATGGTATTTGGAGGATTATGTGAGATATTGTCAGCAAAATTTCACTAGTTAAAAACTACTTATTCTTAATATGTTTTTCACCCCATTGAAACATGAGGTTAAGTATAGGAATTACTGTTTTTCCATCTTCAGTTAAGGAATACTCAACTTTAGGTGGAATTTCATTATACTGTTCTCTGTGAATCAAATTGCTGTTTTCCAATTCGTTTAGTTGATTACTTAAGGTCTTATGGGCAATGGGTTTCAATATATCCTTTAATCGATTATACCTTATCACCTCTGCCTTATATATTTCCCATAATATAATCCATTTCCATTTTCCCTCCAGTACAGATATTGTATAGTACATGGGACAACTTCCATATTTGCTATCAAAATTTTCCATACAAATCTCCTTTACTCACCTTTTGGTTAGAGTATAACAAATAAGTGCATACTTATATACTTTTTTATAATCATATATAATTTACATCATAAAGTCAATTTTATGTGCAAGTGGAGGTAGATTTAATGAGTATAATAGCAATTAACGGAAGTCCTAGAAAAAATAAAAACACAGCTACTCTTCTTAATAAAGTTCTTGAAGGAGCGGCTTCAAAGGGAGCTGAAACTGAACTTTTTAATCTTTATGATCTCAATTATAAAGGCTGTGTAAGCTGTTTTGCCTGTAAACTAAAGGATGGGAAAAGTTATGGTAAGTGTGCTTTAAGGGATGATCTTACACCTATACTTGAAAAGGTAGAAAAGGCAGATGCCATAGTGCTTGGCTCTCCCATATATTTGGCATCAGTTACGGGAGAAATGAGATCATTTATGGAGAGATTATTATTTCCATTTAGTACTTATACACCTGGGTACAGAAGTATTTTTAAAAGGAAAATATCAACAGCGTTTATTTATACTATGAATGTGACCAATGAACAGATGGAACAATTAGGATATAAACAAATTCTTAAGTTCTCAGAAACATATATGGAAAGAATTTTTGGATATTGTGAATCATTAATTGTCAATGACACATACCAGTTCGAAGATTATTCCAAATATGTAGTAACTGTATTTGATGAAAAGAAAAAGGCAAAAGTTAGAAGTGAAGATTTTCCTAAGGAGTGTGAAAAGGCCTTTAATATAGGAGTAAGATTTGCTAACAAATTGAGAGTAAATACAAACGGCAATTGTTAATTTGAAGCAAGTTCTTAATTCAGGTGGGGATTCTTTTACCCCATCTGAATTTTA
>NZ_JBDNRK010000083.1:0-13279 GCF_047718555.1 Clostridium sp.
AAGATTTTGGTTCTCTGCTTTTCTTCAAGTGAGAGTTCAACGCCAAGTAAGCCATGCATTTGCAGTTCTAAAATTCAGATGGTGTAAAAGAATCCCCACCTGAATTAAGAACTTGCTTCAATATAGTATTTGAAACTGGTACAAGTCCATTATAATTTTTACTTATCACCTATTTTACAGGTAATTCATGCTTTATCTTACCTATATTATCTCCAAATTCTATGGTAACTTCATTATGTATTTAATTATTTAACTAAAGGGGCGTAATTCTCTAATCCTCAATAGGTTAGAGATGGATAGCTCTTATTATTTTAGGTTCGATACCTAAAATAATAAATCTTTGATAAGTTATAATATGTCCAACATATAATATTGTTTTAGGCTAGTGGAATCATGATAAAGATCACGTACATCTTTTGTTTAGAGGTTCTCCAAACACAGATATATCTAAATTCCTAAATGCTTATAAGAGTGCTAGCAGCAGACTTATAAAAAAAGAATTTCTACATATAATAAAATAGTTATGGAAAGAGTATTTTTGAAGTAGAAGTTATTGTCTTATGACAACTGGTGGCGCTCCTATAGATATAGTTAGAAAGTATATAGAAAATCAGGGGATGAAATAAGGTGATGATATGCTAAAGGCTTATAAATACAGGATTTATCCAAATGTAGCACAACAAATATATTTAGCAAAAACTTTTGGCTGTACTAGATTCATATATAATAAGATGTTAACAGATAAAATAAATCACTATGAAAAGACTGGTAAAATGTTGAAAAACACACCTTCACAATATAAAGCTGAATTTGAGTGGCTGAAAGAAGTTGATAGTTTGGCACTTTCTAATACTCAATTAAACCTAGAGAAGGCATATAAAAATTTCTTTAGAGATAAAACTGTTGGATTTCCCAAATTCAAAAGCAGGAAAAGTAATTATCACAGCTTTACTACCAATAATCAAAAGGGAACTGTTTTTATAGAAAATGGATATATTAAGATACCTAAACTAAAATCCATGATTGAGATAAAAGAACATAGAAAATTTAAAGGAATTATAAAAAGTTGTACTGTTTCTAAAACTCCAAGCGGCAGGTATTATATATCAATTTTAGTAGATACAGAAAGTATAAAACTACATAAAATTGATACTAAAGTAGGGATAGATGTTGGCTTGAAGGATTTTGCAATATGCTCTAATGGCGATATTTTCAGTAATCCTAAATGGTTTAGGAAATCAGAGAAAAGATTAGCAAAGTTACAAAAGAACCTATCAAGAAAACAAAAAGGCAGTATGAGCAGAAATAAAGCCAGGCTAAAAATTGCAAAGTTACATGAGAAAATAACGAATCAAAGAAAAGATTTCTTACACAAGTTATCAACTAAACTTATTAGAGAAAACCAATCTATAGTTATTGAGGACTTGAAAATAAAAAATATGATGAAAAATGAAAAATTGGCTAAAGTAATAGGCGAAGCTAGTTGGAGTGAATTTAGAACAATGTTAGAGTATAAAGCAAGCTGGTATGGCAGAGATATTATAATTGCACCTAGTAATTATGCCAGCAGCCAATTATGTTCAGAATGTGGCTGTAAAAATCCACAAGTAAAAAATCTGGCACTAAGAGAGTGGATTTGTCCTAGCTGTGGTGCGCATCACGATAGAGATATAAATGCTAGTAAGAATCTACTGAAATTAGCAATATAATTTTGGTATTAGCGAGGTTGGAACGACCTTGTTAGCGTGGGTAAACTTGCTCCGCTTAGAGTATTGACCACGAAGCCATCCACTTCTATAAGTGGTGGTAGTTCACTAATACTAACAGTAAACTTTATGATATTTTCTTTAAAACTTTTGCCAATACTGATGCTGTTGTAGTTATGGCAGCATACAATGTAGATTTATCTGAATTTAATATACCCGATAATTTTATTATAAAAAATTATGTCCCTCAATCAGAAATTTTAAAGTATACTGACGTGGCAATAACTCATGCAGGTATGAACAGTACTAGTGACTTGTTATATAATAACGTACCCTTTGTGGCAATACCTATAGGTGCAGACCAGCCTTATATGGCTGGAAGAGCTTCTGAACTAGGAGCAGCAATTTCTCTTGAGAAAGACAAGCTTACTCCAGATATATTAAAAAATTCCGTGAAAAAGGTTTTAACTGATCCAAGTTATGTTGAAAATATTAAAAAAATAAGTGATTCTTTTAGACAAACTGGAGGTTATAAAAAAGCTGTTGAAGAAATTTTTAAATTAAAGATGGAGAGAGGCATTCTTGCCTAAATTTTTAAATATTCAATATAGAAAAACAGATGTATAATAAAAATTCCTTACATCTGTTTCTTTATTTAGGAAACCATTGTCAAAGTAGTTTTCCTTTTGTTATTTATATATCAACCCTTTTTTTATCTATAATATAAAGTATAAATTCTTTCATTTTTATTTCGACATATTAGAATATTCCACACTAACTAAAATATTAGTTGCCGTTTATGATGTGGTTCACCATAATGAGTATAACATAGACCTTTTAGCAAGGCTGGACATAATGAGAACTAAGTCATCATGTCCAGCCATTTTATGTGTTATTTTTATTTTTTCACTGGTATCTGTATTTCGCTCAAATAGTCCTCTGTACTTTTTTCATTGCAAGGTCCTTTTATAGCAACTTGGCGTGGATTTCCTATCATAATATATCCATTTTGCTCAATCCAATTTGCTAGGAAATTATATGCTCCTGCTACATTTGAATAATCTCCTGGAACTAATATGCTAGCAGCTTGCTCTACTGCTTCAGTTTCCTTGAATGTAAATCCGTCTTCATCCTTCATTAGCTTATCAACACCAACTACTACCTCCACATCAACTTCACCTTCTTTATAGCCTGCATCGTAATAGGTAGCATAAGCTATGTCATTGCAGTGAATATTTTTTCCCATTAAGTATTCACCCAATCTTCTCCAAATCATTCCTTCTGCTTCATAAGTTGGTATAACATCCCTTAAAGAAATAACCTTATAGCTTGGTAGTGATTTTAATGTAACATTATAACTCATATTAACCTTCTCCTTGTTCATATCCTTAATAGCGGAGTTGATTTTTTCAAGTCTTATTTCCTCAGCTCTTATATTATTCTTAATTTCTTCACCTTTGACTTTTAAAATAGCTTTTAGCTTTTCCTCAGATTTTTCTTTCATAAACACTGCTATATCAGCTACGTTAAAGCTCATGTCTCTCAATGACACTATTAGGTTAATGTCTGATATTTGTTTTGCCGAATAATATCTATATCCTGTGAAGTCATCAATTTTAGCAGGCTTAAAAAGTCCAACTTCATCATAATACCTTAGCATACGTACGGACACTCTGGTCAACTTAGAAAAGTCTCCAATCTTGAACATAAAATCAACCCCTATAAATTACTGCCATTCGAATGACATCTTTAGAATAATACCTAACACCATGTGAGAGTCAATATGAAATTTACACTTGTAGTATATATCTCCAACTGATGCATTTCAATTCTTGCTTATTTTTATAGCAATCTTGTTCAACCATATTTTAACATTAGGCAAAATAATAGAAGAATTTTTTCCATTAAAATCCTCTACATACCTATACCGGGTACAGCCTACATACGTGTAAAAATGAGCCACATACTGGATATTAATCCCAATACGTGGCTTTTCTTGTTTTGATTCTTATTTTTAGTAGTTGGTCAACAATCTAAGAATGTTGTTACCTAATCATAAAATTTATATCCAAAACTTGTTGAAACTTTCTGTCCTTCTTTTTTTCTTCTTGCCTTAAGATCTGCATCTGATTTCTCAACAATTTTGTTAATATAAGTTACTCCTGCAAAGTCTAAATAAATTTTAGCTGCTGAATTTATGACTTTTTTTAAATTCATATCATTACCTCCTCAATTTAAATACTAATATCAGTATAATATTCTACTGTTGCGTCTTAAGTACTTAATAAAATAATACCATATTATTGATTAGGTGGTAAATCATATTTGGTAGGATTGGGAAGTATGAATTCAACACAATGACAATTTTGTTAAATTGGAATACAAAAGACCTACCATAAATAGCGCTTTTATATCGACCTATAAGAAAGTTGCGAAGTAAAACTCAAATCTACTTTTCTTTCCTCTCCCAAAAGTCATTCCTGCTTTTTCTTATAGCAATCCAACCTAAAGGGAGGTCAAATAATTGATTCAAAGTATCATCTAAGTCAACCATCTTTGCTAAGGATACCACCATTGCATCCTCAATACTAACATTTTCACCATGATGAAACTGCCAAGCACCATCATCTTCATCGTGAGAAACATAGAGTATCGGCATATTTTCACTAACAACTTGTCGTGTTGTAAAGACAAATGTATTTTCTACATCGCAAAACTTCCATTTTTTATTTTCTCCCAAGTTAAACACTCCTTTTGTGTATTTTGGTTCGTCATGCAAGTAAATTTTCACCTAAATTATTTAATGTTTTCAGCTTTAAATGAATAGCCTCCACGCTCTTCAAACTCTATTTCTTGAATTTTTTTGTATACTGGAACTTTTCTTATATACTGCGTGTATCCGATAGATTTAAAGCTAATTTGGCCGTTTGTAGTTTCAATAATCCATTCCCATTCGATGTCCTTCTTTATATGATTACTGTTATGAGGCTTACTTGCATTAGTTCTTTCTAAATCTTCAATAATTGTTCCTAATCCATAACCTAAATCAATATTAACATCATATACATTTTCAAAAATTAGCGTAGCTGGTGAAATCCAAAATCTATAATATCCATCTTCTTCTGGACCTACCCATTTAAATATATAATCAATATCAAATAGTAGTTTAAAATTAAATTCGTCAAATGCAACTGCATGGATTTTGCAATCATGCCAACACATTTTTTCAAAGTCATCTGTAGTCCATGTCCCTTTTTCAAGATTATATCCTTCCATCATTACTATCTCCTGGCTTAGTCCAATGTTTAATATTTTCCATTGCTCTTTCTAAGTCATCCATATCATCTTCACCTAATGTATCATCAAACTTTTTGGATAAAATATATCTGATTTTTGCTAATCTCTCACAAACACGCCATTCATCTATAAAACGAGTTGTCTCTTTTTCATATTCTGCCCTAAACATTTCTTCACCATAGGTAGAAAATTTATCACCATAATAAGCTCCCTGTCTATGTAAAGATTGCAAAATCACTTCTAATTCTTTCAATACTTCTTCAAGTTCATCAAATGTATATGTTATATTCTCATTTGCCTTTTGCAAAATTTCACTTCCTTTTGTTTCGTAATATCTCACCAAGACGAAATAATTTAAAAACATTTCATCACATTTTATATATGATACCATATGATTACTCAGTATAAAATTACAATTATAAAGTTTAGAATATTATTTTGGAGAATTTTATTTAGCTTATCTTATATACTGAATTAAATCAAAACTATTAGTATGTGGTGTAGGATCACTTATGCTAGCATCTTTAGGTGGTGCAGGTGCTGGAGTAGGCGATGGCGCTTGTATTACAGCTTGTTTTGGTGTCGGTACAGGTGTTGTAGCTTGTACAGGTGTATATACTGATTCTTGTTTCTCTTCTTGTTGTTGAGTTGTATTAGATGCTGGTGCAGAATTTGACTGTACTTTAGATGCATTAGAACCTGAATTTTGTGAAAGTGCAACAGTATTAGATTGAATATTGCTTGTAGCTGTATTACTGATATTATTAGATATCGAAAAAAATCACACCCCAGGGGTGTAATTTTTATACTTACATCTTATCTTAATGATAATACCACTTCTTCACTTGCTCGGATCTTACCTATCCTAGGGAAAATGTATTTACAAACATAATCATGCTCTTCTTTCGTTGAAGCTGTCATTGCATCTTCCACAAAAATTTGATTATAACCATGTTGGTAAGCTTCTCTTGCTGTAGTATCCACACCGATTCCAGTGGAAATGCCACATAGTACAATGGTATCAATTCCACGACGTCTTAACTGCAGGTCAAGGTCAGTACCATAGAATGCTCCCCATTGCCTTTTGGTAATAGTATGAGCATTTTTACTATCCGCTATTTCAGGTACATAGTTATCCCATCCTTCTGGAAATTGTGTTGGATTAACTTTTAAATCCACGCTTGGTTTAAACATATCTTTTCCATCTAAAGAGGAAACTCTTACAAGAACTACAAAGGCTCCCTTCTCTGTAAATGCATCAATTAATCTGCTTGCATTTTCAACAACCTCTGCACTGGTATGAGGTGAACGCTTACTATTTACAATTCCATTTTGCAAGTCTATAACTACAAGTGCCGTTTTTTCTGCTTTTATTAATTCATTTTCTGCTCTTTTTAAATCTTCCATTTCCTTTTCTCCTCGTATAATAAGTTTATAGTCAGTTAAATAGCTGCTATAGACTTTTAATATATTGTGTACAAGGTACTGTAAGCCCCTTATCATGGCTATTTATACATAGACTACTATATACAAACATTTAGAATATATAGTAAGATCTTTTTATAAGATCAAATCTATATCTTATTTATATATAATTATTATCTAATTTAAACTAAGTTTTTTATAGACTTTAAAATAAACCCACACTGCATTTATCAATAACAATGCACCTGTAATAAAAAATACATATCTGATACCCAAATAAGCTGACACTTGTCCACCTAGAACTGAACCTCCAAATACACCTAAATATCCTGCTGACATGTTAATACCAAAAACTCTCCCTGTAAGAGAAGATGGTGTGATTTTCTTCACCAGGATATTAACAGAGGGAACCAACCCCGCAGATGCTAATCCCAATAAAAAGCGAAGGCCCATTAACTGCCAGGGATTTTTTACAAAGGCTTGTGGTATAAAGATCAAGCCTGCCGCTACAAGTGCTACTAATATAACTTTATGTGCTCCAATTTTATCAGAAAGTTTTCCAAGTCTAGGAGCAGCAATTATATTTGCAAGTCCTGAGGCTGAAAATGCCATTCCTGCGATTAGCGCAACATGACTGGTATTTTGGGATAACTGGGTAACATATACTGTTATGATTGGTTCAACAGAATATAATGCCACAGTTAATATAAAAAAGGTCACAAGAATGGTAATAGTCAAGCTCTTTTCAGGAACAATACTCCATATTTCTTTGATACTGAGTACCTTTTTATCTTCACGAGTAAAGGATTCCCTTACAAATAATGCGGTTGTAATAAATGCAATCAGCAGCAGTGCACCTGTTATGAAAAATACATTTTGTAAACCAAAGATCTCTTCTATAAAACCACCAATGGTTGGTCCAAGCAAAGAACCTGCAATATTTGCTGTTGAAAGTGTACCTAAAGCCCACCCTGCATGTTCATCATCCGTCTGAGTTGCAATCAACGTAGTACAGGCTGTACTATAACCTGTTATAGTCCCCTGCAATAATCTTAATCCTATAAGTACATATACATTTTTTGCAAAGCCCATACTGCCTACAACTATGGCCATACCAAGGCTTGCTCTTAAAAGCATTGGTTTTCGTCCAACCTTGTCAGCGGCCTGACCCCAAATTGGTGAGAAAATAGCTGAAATTATAAAAGTAACACCAAAAGCAATTCCTGAAAATTGTTCAATTAAAGCTGTATTAGATATACCAAGATGCTTTATATAAAGCGGTAATACCGGCGCAATCTGACTCATTCCTATGCTCGTTACAAACATCCCAAACCAACAAACTATTAAATTTCTTTTCCACATTTTCATAATATTAATATACTCCTTCCCTTACTGTAACTCAATTTATGTATAAAATTACTTAAGAATGAAAATGCCCATTAATAAATAACTAGGTATCAATAAAATGTATGTTATATTATAGTTTATTTCTCAACATAATTATAAACTATAAAACATAGTTAGTAAACTATTATTTATAGTTTGATAAAAATGTTTTTTGATGTTAAACTATTTTTATAAAGTGAAATTACAAGGAGTGGCATATTAATGCAAAAACGAAATTTAACCAAGGAAAAAATTATTCAGATTGGTTTTTTATTGGCTGATGAAATTGGTCTTAATCAAGTTACTTTTCCAAAAATTGCAGAAAAACTTGGTATAAAATATCCATCTCTATATAATCATTTCAACAATATGGATGATCTTAAAATAGAAATGACAGTTTACCTTTTGAATAAATTGAATTTGAAATTAATGCAAAAATTAATTGGTAAAAGTGGTGCAGATGCTGTCAGAGAGTTTGCCTATGTTTATCGTGATTTTGCCTTTGAAAACAAGACTGCCTATGGACTTTTTATGAATATTCCAAGTACAGAAGATGAGGAAGTAAATCGTTTAGCGAGAGAAACTACAGGTATTATTCGTCAGGTTTTAGATTTTTATATTAAGGATGAGACACATTTAATTCATAAAAGTCGAGCATTAAGGAGCTTTTTACATGGCTTTATCTCCTTAAAATTTCTTGGATATTTCCAAAATGCAGCAAATTCAGAAGACAGCTTTCAATTGATGGTAGAGGATTTTATTTTGTCCCTTCCAAGAAAATAGAAAAGGCATACAATGAAGTACGCCTTTTTAGCAGAAAACAAATTATTATAAAAATTTTATTTGTACTGTTTAGGTATTTTATTTTCACAAGGTACTCCTGTTTGACATTTTCCACAACCGTACCATGGTTTATATTTTTCAACTATCTTTCCTAAAAAATCAGAACATAGAATATGATTTTTCCCCTTATCTATGGATATAGCTTTAGCTGGACAATTTTTTGCACAGGCACCACACATGGAACAATATTCATAGACATCTTCGTACTCTCTTTTGTCAGCACTCAAATATAATTCTGTAACTATACTTCCAAACCTTCCGGCTATACCTTTTTTCGTTATAAGTCCTTTAGATAGACCAAAGGTTCCAAGGCCACATACAAATGCAACATGTCTTTCAGACCAATTACTTGTAAAGGACACATCAGAATGCAAAGAACTGTTATCAAATCCTTTTTTAGCCCAAAAGCGTTGATCTTGGGATGGTACAATGCTGTTATATCCATCTTCTATTAAGACATTCTTTAGATACTGGCACAATTTAGCCAAAAAAGCCTGGCCTTCAATACGTGCATGAAGCCATTCTTCCGAAGGCCATATTTTATCTTTTTTATTTGATATCCTTACTCTTTCAGTAAATGGTAAAAAAAATGAGATAACTGTTTTCGATTTAGGTAACCATTCTTTAGGAGGTAAAAAATGCTCCCCTATTATTTCAGGTTTCTTCAATAATTGAAAATATTCATCATTTGCATCGCCAAAACCAAAAATAGGGTCATCATAAATTTTCATTCCCACAACATTTTTTGAAAGAGCAATTTCTTCGTCTATAATATTTTCTTTTGAGTTTTGTACAAAATAGGATGCCTTTTTTATTAATTCTTGCTTGTCCATATTACAACTCTCCAATCATATTAATTTCTCATTGTTGAATAGTGTTATTTATTCCAATGGTATTCAATTTTATCTGATATCTGCTGAGCTACAGTTTCACCAAATAGTTCTTTTATCACATATAAACCTAGATCTATGCCAGAAGATACCCCTGCTCCTGTGATAATTTTGTCATCTTTTACTACCTTTGATTTTTCTACGATTACTCCCATTTGAGAGAGTTCGTCAAATGCAGTGTGATAGGTAGTAGCTGATTTGCCTTTCAGAAGACCTGCACTAGCAATTATAAAAGCACCTGTACATACAGAACATAAATATTTTAATTGAATATATCTGTTTTTTATAAAACTAAGTATTCTTTCATTTTTCATTGCTGATTTTCTGCCTTGTCCACCTGGGATTACTAATACATCTAACTGTGGGCAATTGTCAATAGTATAATCTGCGAAAAATCTTAATCCATTGCGTGCTTTAATTATCTCTTCTCCATCACTTACAAGCCAAACATTAGTGCTTTCAGGTTTTACTTTATTTATGTATGATAGAACTTCAAATGGTCCAATGAAATCCAATTCTTCAACTTTTTCAAAAATTAATATACCTATGTTAATCATATAAATCACTTCCTATTTACTATACATAAATAGTATAATATATTATGCAAATTATCAACTAACAATTAGAATACCATATAAATATATCCATTATACTTATATACTAGAAACGCAGCTTTTTATCTGATGACTAGCCGCTATAACACTCTACCACTCTTTGAAAGCGACCAAATACAAAATAAAAAAAGAGTAATTTCCAATATATATAAATTACCCGTTCTTATTACTCTTAGAAAATCACGAAATAAAATCTATATTCATAGCTATTAAATGAAACAAGAAAACCTATAAATTTTCTTGTTCTATTTTAGTTTTTTTCATGCATTATACATGCTAAATATTGATCAATAGATACCTTTCTTCATCTTACCTTTAATAATAAAACTTCCTAAAAGCCACAGTGCAACAATCCAAGCAAGTAAATATATAAGCTGTCCTTTGAATTCTAACATGGCACTTCCATTTTCTATACCCTGACTAAGACTCATGTATGCCTTTTGCGGTAAGATATTGCAAATCGCATCAAGAACTTTGTTATCCCCTGTAAAGGAAATATAACAGCCTGTCAATATACAAGTTAAGACATAAATTCCACTGGACACTAAAGAGTAATTACCTTCCAGCACCGATGCAAAGAATAGAGCCAATGACGCTGAGAGGGCAGAAAGAATTCCAATTAATACTGCCAGCATTCCATAACTAAACCCAATGTTTACCCCAAAAGCCACCTTTGTAATAATAATTGCTAGGTATGAGGGTATATAAAGACATAAAAATGTAAAAATTCCCTGTACAAAAAGATATAGATCCTCGCTTACCGGTGCTGTTAATACCCGTCTAAATGTTTTTATGTCTCTATCCTCTGTATAAAGTGTTATCAAGGCAATACCCTGCATTAAAAGAATCATTAAAATAAATCCCAAGATATTTGTCCCAGCACCCTTTTTAGTGTTTCTACCTTCATTGCTTTGTGAAATTTTACCCGTTTTAAAAAAGTTCTCTATGACTTTTTTATCAGCTTCATTTTTTAAAGTTGTTATATTGTAGCTGCCATAATTTTTTTCTTCTACAATTGCAATATATTTGCCCAAAAGTAGATTTGAAACAGCTGGCTTTTTATTCATTACATCAATCTGAATCCTACTATCTTTTGGAATGTTCTGTGCATTATCTGAAACCAAAGCAATATTTCCCTTTATATCTACTTTTTCAGTAAACAATACAGCAACAGCAATCATAATTGGTATAACTACAAAAGCCACTATAAGCACCGCTTTTTTTACTGAAATTCTATTGAAATTATTTTTCAATAAATTAATTATATTCATTATACATATTCCTCCGGCTTAAAAGTTATTTGACATATTATGATGCAAACTATAGAAGCAAACAGCATAATAGCAATAGTGGGCAAATATGTGCTGAAGTCATTATCATATATGACCTTAAAGATACATTCTGTAACCCACTTAATTGGTGATATATATGATATTGTCTCCACAATTTTTCCAAGACTGGCTGCCGGGAAAAAGGTACCACCAAAGAATACAAATACTAATATTGGAATTTGCATTACGGAATTTGCTACTTCTTCACTTTTAAAAATACTACAGAATAACGTACCTAAAGAACAACCAAATAGAGACAGTATATTGATTAACAACATAATATATAGAAGATTCTTTCCTCCAAAGTTAATGTGAAAAAGATATTGCCCTATAAGTAATATAAGACTATATGAAATGCTGCCCAAAATATAAGTGGCAATCAATTTAGATAGATATATTTCTGTTTTGGAAACTGGTGCATATGCGATACGAGTATTTCCCCTTTTAACCTTTTCCTCCATGAAAGTATTGGTGGCTGTCATGGCAATCAATAGTGCTGTAAAGATTATCATTGTAACTCCATAATAATCATAGGAACTTACATCCCCTGCACCATAACCACCCTTTGTGACAAAACCCATAACGCCAATAAGTATTAATGGAAATATAGTATTAAAAATTAGCAGCATTGGGTTTCTGAGAATATTTATAAAATCAAATTTGACTATTTTTATAAAGTTCATATTTTCCCCCTAATCCCTTAGATTTCTTCCTGTCAATTCTAAGAATACAGTTTCTAAAGATGCCTCTTTACTGCTCATACTCTCAATTTTACAGCCCTTTGATATTATTGCAGATATAATTTCATTGAGATTGTCTTTTGACTTTTCTGAAGTTATAAGCACTGTATTTTCAGATATTTTAAATTTTGTTACACCATCAATTTCATAAAACTGCTTATCATTTAATTTATTTAAATTTTTCACGCTGAAAGAATAGGTGACTTCATCATTCACTTTCTGGTTTAATTCTTCCTTTGTGCCCACCGCAATAATCTTTCCTTCATTCATAATGATGATTCGCTCACAAATTGCTTCCACCTCTTCCATGTAGTGTGTAGAATAGATAACTGTTGCACCTCTCTTTTGCAGTATTTTAATAGATTCTAATATATGATTTCTTGATTGAGGATCGATACCAACTGTAGGTTCATCCATGATAATAAGCTGAGGTTGATGTGCAATGGCACAAGCTATATTTAATCTTCTTTTCATACCTCCTGAAAAGGTCTTTGGCTTATCATCTTTTCTATCAAAAAGACCTACCAGCTTCAAAGCCTCCTTTGCCTTACTTTCCAGCTGTTTTCCTTTGATGTTATACAGACTTGCAAAAAAACGTACATTTTTCTCGGCAGAAATTTCTTCATAAATAGCTAAATCCTGCGGAACCACTCCAATTCCCTGTTTGATTGGCTTTATATCCTTTTTTAAATCATGTCCCAAAATGGTTATCTCGCCCTTATCAGCTGATAATATAGTAGCCAAAATATTGATAGTTGTACTTTTGCCTGCCCCATTAGGTCCCAGCAGTCCAAGAATTTCACCTTTATGGACTACGAAATTGATTCCATCAACGGCTTTTTTAGTATGATAATTCTTTTCTAAATTTTTAACTGTAACAACATTATTCATAAACATCCCCCTTTTTAGACAGTATATTGTCCAAAAAGAGAATAGCATAATATTAAAAAAATAGTCAATATATTGTCTATTTTTTAACCTGACTAACTTGCCGTAAGTCTCCCACGCACACAGCGAAAGCGATTCACACAAAATCGAAGATTTTGG
>NZ_JBDNRK010000084.1:0-12929 GCF_047718555.1 Clostridium sp.
TAAAATTCAGATGGGGTAAAAGAATCCCCACCTGAATTAAGAACTTGCTTCAATACTTTTTGTTTATTTACATGATTAAAAGAATACACTATATTACCGCCTGTAGGCTAACAGGAAAGGAGCTTTGGCAAAAATGGATTGTATACGATTCAAAAATGTATGTAAAGATTATGATGGTACGAGTGTAATAAAAGATTTAAATTTGGAAATAAAGCAGGGAGAGAGAATTGTAATTGTGGGACCTTCTGGATGCGGAAAAAGTACAATACTTAGGATGATATCAGGCCTTGAGAGTGTATCATCAGGAGAATTATATTTAGGGGATAAATTAGGTAATGATATAGAGCCTGGAGATAGAAATATTGCTATGGTATTTCAGGATTATGCGCTTTATCCTCACTTGACTGTTTTTGATAACATAACTTTTGGACTTACAATGAATAAGGTACCAAAGGATAAAATAAAAAAGAGAGCTTCTGAAGCAATTAGAATACTGAATTTATTTGGTATTGAAAAGAGATACCCAAAGGAGCTGTCTAGGGGACAGATGCAAAGAGTGGCACTGGCAAGAGCCTTAGTTAAGAGAGCACCTTATTTTCTTTTAGATGAGCCGTTGTCAGATTTAGATTCACAGCTTAGAACCTCTGCAAGAGGTGAATTGGTAAAAATACATGGGCTATACAATCCAACCTTTGTATATGTGACTCATGATCAGGTTGAGGCTATGACTATAGGGAATAGAATTGCAGTGATGGATAAGGGAAAGCTTCAGCAGATGGATACCCCCGAGAATGTTTACAACAGACCTGTAAATACTTTTGTTGCAAAGTTTATGGGCTCACCTTCTATGAATTTAATTAATACTATAGTCATTGGAAATAGATTAATGCTTGGAAGCAATAACATTGAAATACCAGAGATGTGGCTTGATATAATAAAGTCTAGCAATGAAAATAATGTTATTTTTGGAGTAAGACCAGAGCACATTACTATAGGAAATATAAATAATAAAAATTCTTTTTCTATTAAAATTAAATATATAGAAAACCATGGCAGCAGAAAATGTATATATTTTTATTTGGATGAAAATGAAATGATAGCAACTATGGATAGCAGTTATAGTGTTGATAATCTGGGTAGCCTATATTGCAGTATTGACTGGTCAAAGGTACATTTTTTCCATAAAGATGGCATCAATTTCGGCTATGCTGAAGATACAAAAAAAGAGATAGAATTGATTGGCTAATGTAACAATCAGCAATTACCTATGTAAATTTTAATTATTGCAGGTAAAAGTTTTTTAACAAACACATAAACTAAAGTTAATTATATAAGTCTATAATTTAATATTGTAATTAGACAATTATTTTTGTGGAGGTAGTAGATATGGAAAAAGCAGCAGAGCAGATAGAAGAAACATCCAAACAAGAGTATTTTACCAGAAGTAAAATTGTAGAAAAAAAGAAAAGCTTGAGTTTTTTAGAACCATATATGTACATAGTACCCTGTTTGGTAATCTTTATAGCATTTACTTACTTTCCTTTCTTTAAGACCATATACATGAGTTTATATAATACAAATGCCCAGGGAGACCTAAGTTCCTTTGCAGGGTTGTCAAATTATTCAGATCTGTTTAAATCAGCTGCTTTTATAAATAGTATTTTAGTTACCTTTAAATTTGTTATTGTAACTACCATACCATCTATAATAATCGGACTTATATTAGCTCTTGCAGCTAATAACAAATTGAGGCTAAAAGGAGTATTCAGTACTTTTTATGCTATGCCTATGGCGGTGTCTTCTTCATCAGCAGCTATCATATGGTTGCTTTTATTTAATCCTGGTATTGGTCTTGTAAATTTTGTACTGGGAAGAAGTATAGGATGGTTAAGTAGTTCCTTTTGGGGATTTATTGCGGTAGCTGTAGTTGATATATGGCTTCACGGCTGTATGAATTTTATATTTATAATTGCAGGACTTCAAAATATTCCAAGAGAATTGAGTGAAAGTGCTTCTATAGATGGGGCCAATTATTTTCAGCGTTTAAAAAATGTAATATTGCCTTGTCTTTCACCTACACTTTTCTTTGTATTAGTAATAAATGTTGTGAGTTCTTTTCAAGCCTTTGGAGAAATAAACATAATGACTCAGGGGGGCCCAGCAGGAGCAACCAATGTACTTGTATATTCAATTTACAGAGATGCATTTTTTAATAATAAATTTGCCACAGCCAGTGCTGAATCCATAATTTTATTTGTAATAATTCTTGTTGTGACTCTTATTCAGTTCAAATATGAGAAGAAAAAAGTATTTTATCAATAAAAACTAAGGCATATGAAAATAAATAATAAATCAAAGATGCGACGGATATTTTGAATCCAACACCGCAGATAGTGAGCTATCTAAGGGTTCTGTTGACGCAGTAGGATTCAAAATAGACTAGCATACTGACTAGTTATTTATTTGAGTGTGCCTAAGAAGGGAGATGCATTATAAAAATGGAGAAAAATATAAGAAAGATATCACTCTACGGCATAAATATAATCTTTGCATTATTAAGTATATTACCAATTTTGTATGCACTGGATATTAGTCTTATGCCCCATGATCAGATATTTACATATCCACCTAAATTAATACCTACAAAATTGTATTTTCAAAATTACATAGATGTACTTAAGGTGGCACCTATACTTAAATTTATAGTAAACAGCTTCATTGTATCTTCAATAATAACTATAGGACAGATTGTGACTTCTTGCTTAGCAGGCTTTGCTTTTTCTTTCTTCGAATTTAAGGGAAAGAGGATAATTTTTATCATCATTCTGGCTACCATGATGATCCCGGATGAATCAGCTATGATATCAAATTACCTCACAATAGGTAATTTTGATTTGTTGGATACCTACAGGGGATTAGCTATTCCATTCTTAAGTTCTGCCATGGGAATATTCATGGTAAGACAATACTATCTGACTCTTCCTAAAGAAATATATGAAGCAGCTAAAATAGATGGCTGCAGTAATTTTAGATTTTTTATCAGCATAGTATTTCCAATGTCAAAGCCAATTGTAGGTTCTTTAGGGGTTTATACCTTTTTATCCAGCTGGAATTACTATTTGTGGCCGCTGCTTGTAACAAGTAAAGATGATTCAAGAACAGTACAGATTGGTATAAGTATGCTTCAATTTTCTGAGAATCAGTCTTATGGTCTAATAATGGCAGGTATAGTAATGGTTATTTTACCTTCAATTATAATATTTATAATTGGTCAAAAGCAGCTTATAGAGGGAATGACTTCTGGTGCAGTAAAAGGTTAGAGATTTGTAAGTAATTAATTATTGGAAACCTATCGTCTTTATAAGTAGTCTTAAAGGAAACTTTTAAGAATATGTACATGCTTATATTGCAACGATTAGTACTCATATATCAATGAATCTTACTTATTTGGAGTCTTTATTCCAAATGAGTGTAGATGAATTATCTAGGGACGTGTTGCTGTTATCTCCACAATTAGAAGGTGGAGTATTACAGCAGCTAGTCATCGGATAAAATAATAATTTTAAGGGGAGAAATACAATGAAAAAGAAACTTATAAGCATATTGTTGGCTTCAGTTCTAGTAGGAAGCATTTTCACAGGCTGCAGCAGTTCAAACAGTGCACAGGCAAGTGATAAGCCAGTGGAAATTACATTTTGGCATTCAATGTCAGGTAAAAATGGTCAGGCAATTACTAAAATGGTAGATGATTTTAACAGCAGCCACAAGAATATAAAGGTTAACGCTCAATTCCAAGGTAAATATGACGATGCAATAAATAAGTTAAAAAGTGCAGAGAAAGTAAAAAATGGACCGGATGTAATGCAGGTATATGATATAGGTACAAGATTCATGATAGACAGCGGCTGGGTTTTACCAGTACAGAATTTTATAAATGATGAAAAATATGATGTATCAGCTATAGAGCCAAACATAGCAGGATATTATACTGTTAATGATAAACTTTATTCCATGCCTTTTAACACATCTACGCCTATACTTTACTACAATAAGGATGCATTCAAAGCAGCAGGTTTAGACCCTAATAGTCCTCCAAAGACATTTTCAGAATTAGAACAGGCTGCAGCAAAATTGACTAAGAAGGATGGATCAGGAAAGGTTACTCAGTATGGATATGCCATGGCTATTTATGGTTGGTTCTTTGAGCAGTTTGTAGTTAAACAGGGACAAAATTATGCAAACAATGATAATGGTAGAACAAAAGCACCTACAGCTGTAGAATTTGATAAAAATGGTGCAGGACTTAAAGTGTTAAATGAATGGAAAAAACTTGTTGATTCAGGCAATGCAGCTAATTTTGGAAGAGATGAAGACGCTACAGAAAATGCATTTTTAGCTGGTAAAACAGCAATGTACATTGAATCTACAGCAGATTTGTCAGCAGATTTAACTGCTATTGGAAATAAATTTCAACTGGGAACAGCACCACTTCCAACTTTTGATGATGTAAAAGACGGTGGAGTTTCTATAGGTGGAGCTTCTCTATGGGCACTTGACAGTAAGGATAAAGACAAACAAAAAGCAACTTGGGAATTTATGAAATATATGGTATCACCTAAGGAACAAGCTTATTGGGCTTCCCAGACAGGTTATTTTCCAGTTACTAAAAAAGCTTATGATGAGCAGGTAATGAAGGATAATCTAGCTCAGAAACCACAGTTCCAAACTGCTATAGATCAGCTTCATGCATCACCAAAAACAGCTAAGGGAGCTTTAATGTCAGTATTCCCAGAAGCAAGACAGACAATAGAATCAAATATAGAACAAATGCTTCAAAACAGTAAAACTCCTGATCAGGCTATTAAGAGTGCAGCAGATAGTATAAATGCATCCATAAAGAAATACAACGAAGATAATAAGCAGTAGAAAATAAATGTTGTATGATGATACATTATACCAGAGCAAATCTTTGATTTTTTACTTGAGTTAATTTAGTTATGGGGATTAAATTAATTGTGTATGTATTTAGCTTGGTGATTATACTTGATATAAATATAATATTATTCTGTTATAGTAATCGAGATAGGGGATGTAACTATGGTTAAAAGTTTAAATATAGCTCATAGAGGGTTTAGTGGAAAATATCCTGAAAATACCATGATAGCTTTTCAAAAAGCAGTAGAAGCTGGTTGTGATGGAATCGAAACAGATGTGCATATTACAAGAGACGGAGTAATTGTGGTATGTCATGATGAAAAAGTAGATAGAACCACAAATGGACAGGGTTTTATTAAAGATCTCACCTACCAGGAGATAAAAAACTTACATGCTGGTGTAAACTTTGGAGGGGAATTTGAAAACTCTACCATACCAAACATAGACGAATTTTTGGATTACGTTAAGGATAAAAATTTGCTAATAAATATTGAGCTTAAAAATGGAATAATTGAATATGAAAATTTGGAGAAGAGGATTATAGAAAAGATATATGAATATAAATTAAAGGATAATCTTATTCTATCCTCCTTCAATCATTATTCCATGGTAAAGGTTAAAGAACTGGATAATAGTATAAAGATGGGACTTCTATATGCTGCTAATCTTTATAAGGTAGAAGAGTATGCCAAAAAGCTTGGAGCTGATGCTGTTCATCCATATTTTCCATCTGTTATGAAGGAAGATATAGTGAAAGACATTAAAAATAGTAAAATAGCTATAAATACTTATACTGTAAATGAAGAAAAAGACATGAAAAGACTTATAGAATTGGGGATAGATGGTATTATAACTAATTATCCAGATGTACTTGGAAGGTTGATTAAGGAATCGGATCAATGAATTCTTACTTAGTTAAAACTTTTACCACTACTAAGTTTAGATGAATTATCCATAGATTAGTCATTTGATGGAAATAGTTAGCAGTATACTAATTTATTCTATAATGAATAAGTTTTATGAATTACATGGGGAATTTAATATAAATAAAAAGGGGTTGTCTTACAATGCATATCTATTAATTGTAAGACAGCTTCTTTTTTATTTCCAAAAATATTACAACAAAAAATTCGTATAATGTATGACATAAATATGATATACTATTCACAATAGGCGAAATTTCATAATAGATTGTTTATATCAGTGTTTTAAATTTAGCGAGTAAACGTCTTCTTCATGTCACATCGGAGATGCTAATAGTGATATGATTTCTGTTCTAATCTAAGCCAGTATGGATGAATTAATGTATAGAAAATGGTATCATATATTGAGGAATTTTATCATATAACATCATTTACCAAAGAAGCAAGCACATCAAATATGATTTATCCGATGACTACCATCCGTAACACTCCCATCTTCTATCAAAGTGGGAGATAACGGATGGTATGTCCCTGGATAACGATTTCTAAGTATCGAAAATACCGATACTAAGAACTCTGTTTATCCAGAGGTGAATGTATTGTGGATGCACTCCTGGGGTGAATAATAATTGGAGGGTGGTTATGAATAAAAATAATCTATATTTTCATATTCATTACTGCAATCATAGAGAAAAATATGAGGATTGGCATAATAAAAATAAAATTACAAGAAGAATAAAGCATCATGAACTCTTTTTGGTAGCTGGTGGAAAGGGCTATATAACTCTTGAAGATAAAAAATATTCTGTTAAAAAGGGTATGCTCTTTTATTTTAAGCCTAATGTTTTGCATTCTATTGAGTCAGATTTAGAAAATTCTCTTAAATTTCTATCTGTACATTTTAGCTTTGTGCACGTTAACTATTATGACAAAAAGTGGAGTCTTGCTGAGGAAAGTAAGGCCATGAATTTTAATAATATGCAGGAACTTAAGGATTATTATCCAATTTTCAATACCTTTAGAAAGCTGGTTGAAACTTGGGATGTAAAGCTGCCTAGCTATGAATTTATATCTAAGATTATATTGCAGCAGCTCATATTTGAAATTCAAGATAATTTAAAAAGACAGACCGCTAATTATGCTACAACCATAAAAATTAAGAAAATTATAAAATATATGAATGAGCATATAAATTCTGTAGTAACACTTACTAGTCTTTCAGAAATTGTAACTTTGTCACCCACTTATCTATCTAGAATATTTAAAGAAAGTACTGGATATTCTGTTATTGAATTTTTTAATAAAATGAAGATTGATAAAGCTAAAGAGCTTATCAGTGAAGGAGATAAAAAAATAAAGGAAGTGTCAGAGCTTCTTGGTTTTAAAGATGAGTTCTACTTCAGCAGGCTATTTAAAAAAGTAGAAGGTGTAAGTCCAAGGGAATTTTACAGCAGAAATGTCCATGAAAATTAAAATATTACATGGTAATAAGGCTTTCTTGGATTTATAATTAATACATAATAATCAAAGTATTAAGGAAAAAATATATTAAGATATTTAGGTTTATTTTAATTGGAAATATAAGAATGTTGCGAACTAGCATGAAAGTTTCTGTTCATTAACCAGTGAAAGCTTTCACCCATCAATGAGCAAAAATCTCTGCTTGTTAGTTAGATCAATCTTTATTGTTAGTTCGTCCTTTCTTACAAATGCGAAAGAAGGTTTATCTATTGAAAATTTGGAAAAGAAATTTAATAGTATGCTGGTTTGGAACCTTTGTGACACTTATAGGTATGAGTCAGATTGCTCCTATAATGCCTCTTTATATAAAGCAGTTAGGAATTCACAATACTTCTCAAATTGAGCAAATAGCCGGAATTGCCTTTGGAGTTACTTTTGTTGTGTCTGCAATTTTTTCGCCCATTTGGGGATATGCAGCAGATAAGGTTGGACGAAAGCCTATGCTTTTACGTGCTAGTTTCGGTATGGCTATTGTAGTAGGGAGTATGGGGCTTGCGCAGAATGTATATGAACTCATTGCGCTTAGAATGCTTCAGGGAGTTATAACAGGATACAGTACTGCCTGTACTACTCTAATAGCAACTCAAACGGAGAAAAAACATGCTGGTTGGGCACTAGGAGTATTGTCTACGGCCTTTGTATCCGGCTCATTGCTCGGACCACTGATGGGAGGATATCTGGATGAGTTTTTGGGACTAAAATTCACTTTTTTCCTCACTGGTGGACTAATGTTTGTTGTGTTTTTCACAACGCTATTTTTTGTAAAGGAAAACTTTGTTCCATCTGCAAAGAAAAAGGTGGAGAGTACAAAAGAAGTTTGGAGACAATTGCCAAATTCTAAAATCATATTAACTTTATTTGTAAGTTCTTTTATATTACAATTTGCTTACTACTCAATAGAACCTATAATAACCGTTTATATAGGTCAGTTGTCTAGAAATTTAAATCATATTGCCCTTATTTCAGGTATGGCATTTTCAGCTTCAGGACTTGCAAGTATTATAGCTGCACCAAGACTTGGAAGACTTTCTGATAGAATAGGTCCTCAAAAGGTGGTATTAGGAGCACTTATTTTGGCTGGAATAATATTTATACCACAGGCATTTGTAAAAAATCCATGGCAGCTTATGGCCTTGCGCTTTGGTCTTGGAATTGCAACAGCAGGTTTATCACCATCTATTAATACTCTCTTAAAGAAAATAACTCCAGAGAGACTTACAGGAAGAATATTTGGATTTAATATATCGGCTTATTATATGGGAACCTTCACCGGATCTGTAGTTGGCGGACAGATAGCATCCCGCTTGGGAATAAAATATGTATTTTTTATAACAAGTGCACTGCTATTTTTTAATGCAATATGGATTTACAAGAGAGTATATATAAAATTGAAAAATTATAGTACAGCTGAACAGGCAGATATTGCTGCAGATGAAGAGGTTGACGGAAAAACAGTTCACAGAACGGCGTAGAATGATAAGATTTTTTCTTTGACTATATGAACATTTTTAAGTAGATTTTAGTTGAATATTATATAATTTCAATATATAATATTTACAATAAAGTTTAGGAGGATAATTATGAAGAAAGCACTTAATATAAATAAAATTAATTTAATGCATCATCATCACTAGAGACTTGCTCTGCTTAAAGGTGGATACAAGTCTGTTTATGTAGGCTTGTGTCTCTGAGTGATAATGAATTAAGTGTAATTCATAATTTGTTAGACCATGTGGGATATATGCCTGCATGGTTTTTTGTTATACAAAAATCAAAGATTATAGAGGGAGAGAAAATATATGAATAATAATATAATTAAGCCAAGTATATTACCAGGTTTTATGGAGTTATTACCAGAGGAACAGGAAAAATTTAATGATATAGTAAATAAAATACTCCAAGTTTATGAGAAAAATGGATGTATGGCTATAGATACGCCCATAATAGAGAAGGCCGATGTTTTACTTGCTAAAACAGGAGGAGAAACAGAAAAACAGGTTTACAGCTTTAAAAAGGGAAAAAATGATCTGGCATTGAGGTTCGATTTAACCGTACCCTTTGCCAGATATGTAGCTCAATATTATAATGAATTAACCTTTCCCTTTAGAAGATATCAACTTGGAAAGGTTTATAGGGGAGAGAGAAATCAAAAGGGAAGATATAGAGAGTTTTATCAGTGTGATGTAGATGTAATAGGCAGGAATAAACTAAGTATAAATAATGATGCCTGGGTTATAAGTTTAGCATCAAAGGCATTTAAAGCTATAGGCCTAGAAAAGTATAAATTTCAAATAAGTAATAGAAAAATACTAAAAGGCATATTAAATGAGTTAAAAATAGATAATTCCAAAGATGTAATGATATTAATTGATAAATATGATAAAATCGGAAAATTAAGTTTTGATGAAGAACTTACAAAATTAATTGGCAAAGATAAAAGTGAATATTTAAGCAGTGTATTAGATATTAGCGGAGAGAATGAAGAAATATTAGAAGCATTATTAAAGCTTGATATTAAAGATAATTATTTTACTGAAGGAGTTAAGGAACTTAAGAAAGTAAAACAGGTATTGGAGATTTTAGGTGTACAGGATAAAGAATTTACAATCAATTTAAAGATTATAAGAGGTCTAGATTATTATACAGGAACCGTTTTTGAAACACTTTTAATAGGTAATGAAGGCTACGGATCTGTTTGTTCGGGTGGAAGGTATGACAATTTAGCTGAAAACTATACGGATAATATATTGCCTGGGGTTGGAATTTCCATAGGAATAACAAGATTATTTTTTGTTTTAAAGGAAATAGGCTTTCTTGATAATTATAATATAAAGAGAAAGCTGGAATATTTAATAATACCAGTAGATGATACAATGGAATATTGCGGCGCTGTAATGAAAAGGCTGCAGGAAAAGGGAATTGGAGCTACCATATATCTCGAAGATGATTCCTTAAAGAAAAAAATGAATTATGCTAATAAGCTGGGGGTAGAAAATGTAGTATTAATTGGGGAAGAAGAAGTAATAAAAAATGAAGTGAAGATAAAAAATATGAATTTAGGCAAGGAAATTAGAGTGAAGCTTGAGGAATTTTGATGAATAAAAAATTAATATTATTATTGAATAAAGTTGAATTTTGAAGTAAACAGCAAAAGTACCGTAAAATTTAATAAATCTTACGGTACTTTAAAATTATTAAGTTTTAAAAATTATCCTTCACTTCTTAACACCCAGGTAGTACTCTGGTAGTCACCCTGTAAATCTGGAATATTAAGTCCTGCATACATTAGCTCATCTCCGGAAAATGTACCTTCCCTACCTTCAATTGAGTAATCTTTCTCAGGATCCAGGCCTCTAAAATATATTCTATTTACTGGTTCATTTGGAGTTGCAAGTACTCTGAAATAGGCAGCAAAAGCTTTAGTTTTGTCTTCTGAAACTACTATCCAAGCGGCTTCATTGCCTTCAAAAGGACTCAAGAGTCTATACATATCTCCAAATTGAACAAGCTCCCTAAGGGATTTGTATTGTTTAACCTGATCTTTTACAATTTCCTTTTCCTCCTCAGAAAATTTTGTAAGATCCAGCTCGTATCCAAAGTTACCAGACATAGCTACATCACCCCTCATCTTTAGAGAAGTGTTTCTGTGAACCTGATGGTTTGGAACTGCTGAAACGTGAGCACCAATGGTGCTGATAGGGTAAACTATACTGGTACCATATTGGATTTTTAATCTCTCTACTGCATCTGTATCATCACTGGTCCAAATTTGAGGCATATAATATAATATACCTGCATCAAATCGGCCGCCGCCGCCTGAGCAGCCTTCAAAGAGCACATTTGGAAAGTCTGTAGTAAGTTTTTCATAAATTTTATATAGTCCAAGTATATATCTATGAGCTGTTTCTCTCTGCCTTTCAGGAGATAAAGACTCTGATCCTATTTCCGTCATATTTCTATTCATATCCCATTTAACATATTCTATATGGACATTGCTTAAAATATCTGATACTGATTTTATAATATATTCACATACATCTTCTCTTGAAAGATCCAGTATCAGTTGTTTTCTAGCCTGAGTACGTCTTCTGTCCGGTACATGAAGACACCAATCTGGATGAGATCTGTATAGATCACTGTCAGGGGATACCATCTCAGGTTCAAACCACAGTCCAAATTTTAAATCTAGATTATTTATTCTATTTGCAAGATCACCTAAACCCTTAGGAAGTTTTTTTGCATCAACTACCCAATCACCTAAGGAGCAGTCATCATTGTCTCTTTTTCCAAACCAGCCGTCATCCAGTACAAAGAGTTCAATACCAAGTTCCTTAGCAACATTAGCTATGTTTTCTATTTTTTCTGCATTAAACTTAAAATAAGTTGCTTCCCAGTTGTTAACCAGAACAGGTCTTGTTTTATCTCTGAAATTTCCCCTGCATAATCTGCTGCGGTATAGCTTATGATATGTTCTTGACATTCCACCTAAGCCCTTTGAGGAATAAACAAGCACAGTTTCAGGAGTTTGAAAAGATTCATTTGGTTCTAAGATCCAGGAGAAATCAAAGGGGTTTATGCCAAGAGATACTCTTGTAGTTTTATATTGATCAACCTCTGCCTGAGCTATGAAATTTCCACTGTAAACCAGATTAAAGCCATATACATCGCCATATTCTTCAGAAGCATCTTTACTCAGCAGTGCAATAAAGGGGTTATGTTCATGACTGCTTGCACCACGTCTGCTTTCTACAGATTGATTTCCGTTTATAAGAGGAGTTCTTTCAATTTGTCTTTCTCTTGCCCAAGATCCGTGAAGGTGAAGAAAATCATAATTATAATTGTCAAAATCAATACTTGCACTTAAGGCACTGAGCAGCTTTAATTTTGTATTACCGCTGTTTATGAAACGTACATTTCTTGTGATTACATCATATTTATTATAAGCTGTATAGGATAAAATTACATTAAGACCTATTAGTGAATCCTGTAATACTATTTCCAAGGTATCCGCTTCATCATCACTTTCCACATAAGTAGCAGGCAGGCCTTCAAGTTTTGGCTTACCCTTTGTAATTTTGTGAGAAGCATATCTTAAATCGGTTATAGTTGATCCATTTTCCAGTTGAACGGAATAAGCAGGTACTCTGAAATCACTGGTACCGTAAGAAGGATACTCCTGAGGCAATGTGTCAAGGGATAGTAATTCATTATCGGGATCAGGATTTGGTGAGAAGGAGCCCCTTCGTTTGATGGATAAAAGTTCCTCAGCATTAAAGGTTCTGAGTTTTCTTCCCCAATAAAGATGAACTAAATAATTTTCATCATGTACTTGCAATATATAACTGCTGTTTCCAGCCTTAAGGTGAAATGTTCTCGTATTTCCATCATAAATAATACTCATAATTTATCCTCCCATATAGTATGTAACTGAATAGTTAATCGGATTATTCAGCTCATATTAAATTAAATTTCAAATAAAATTATGTTTTCTTTTAACTATTGAAGCAAGTTCTTAATTCAGGTGGGGATTCTTTTACCCCATCTGAATTT
>NZ_JBDNRK010000085.1:0-12787 GCF_047718555.1 Clostridium sp.
TTTTTTATGTAATTTATGCACTTTTACTTTTCTCGTATATTCTTATTCCTTCATTTCGTATATTTACTGAAGCATTTTCATCTCTGTCATGAGTGATACCACAATTCTTACAAGTCCATACTCTTTCTGATAACTGTAATTTATCATTTATACTGCCGCAGGAGCTGCAAGTTTTTGATGAAGGATACCACTTATCTATTTTTATAAGGTGTTTCCCTCTATGCTGCAGTTTGTATTCTAAGAAATTTCTAAACATGCCAAAGCCATTATCCTGTACATTTTTCCCTAAAGACAGACATTGAGCAATATTTCTAAGGTTTATATCCTCTATACAGACTGCATCATATTTCTGTGACAATTCAAAACTCTTTTTATGCAGCCAGTCTTTTCGCTGATTTGATATTTTTTCCTGCAGTCTTGATATCTTTGATTTTTGTTTACACCAATTTTTTGACTTTAGTTTTTTTCTTGTGAGCTTTCTATATTCTTTTTTCAGCTTTTCTTCATTCTCCCTATAGTAATGAGGATAATTGGCTTTCTCGTCCTCACTGCTTACATAAAAAGAAGTTTGTGAATAATCAAGACCAATAAAATTTTCTGGTGTTATTTCCTTTTCTTCTTCATAATATTCTACTGTGAAAGATATGTAGTATTTACCCCTGCAGTCCTTTGACACTGAAGCAGTTTTAATACAATATCCTTCTGGTATTTCTCTATGTTTAACAAACTTTATCAAAGATTTAAGTTTGGGTATTTTCACATAGCATTCATCTACTATTGATATTGTTCCCTTTTGGTTGTTGGTAGTAAAAGAATGATGGTTTTGCCTTTTACTTTTGAAGGATGGCATTCCCTTTATATCTCTAAATGTCAGTATTTTACCTGTGGTTTTTTCAAGTTTTTTTGACTTTTTCCGGTAGGTTTTACCATCATATTCCTTATTGTATTTTTTTAATGCTTCTTGAAAATCAAGCTGGACATTTGCAAAGGCCAGACTGTCTATTTCCTTCATATACTCATACTCTTTTTTTATGGCTGCAGGTGTAGGAAATTTTATAGTTCTATAATCCACCTTTCCATTTACATAATTCTTATTTTCAAGCTTCTCATATAATATGTCTACATAGATATTGTATAATTTTCTTGTGCATCCAAAGACTTTTTCAAAATACTCTTTTTCTTCCTTAGTAGGTTTTAATCTGTATTTATAACCTTTATTTCTTTTAATACCCACCTTTCCACCTCACCTATGCCTTGATTCTCTATATAATTTTTAATTACATCTATAATCTCACCAACAGTTGTTATAAGTCAGTAAATTCTACTTGAGAAATATTCTTTCCATAACTGCTTTCTTCTATTCGTAAAATTCTTCTTTTTACAAGTATAATAACAGCGCATTTATATAACTTCATGTGATGTGGATTATTCGGTATTGGAGGTGGAACCTTAATCATACCCTGCCTAATGTATATCATGGGCTTTAGCCAGCTTATGGCACAAGGAACTTCTTTAGCTATATTGTTACCTCCTGTTGGGCTTCTAGGTTTTTTAGAATATTATAAGAGGGGAAATGTAAATGTAATTGCAGGAATTTTAATATGTATCACTATGTTTATAGGTACAAAATTCGGTGGAAGATTTGCAAATACTCTTCCTCAAGATATTATGAAGAAGGCTTTTGCCGTATTTTTAGTTCTCGTGGCAGTAAAAATGTTTTTTGGAAAATAGAATACTTTTAAATAGGTTATCTCAAAAGAAATAATTATCCATTAAATCTCATATAATCTTATTCGCTTAATAAAAATAAAATTTTAATAATTATTTTTATTAGTAGAAAAGGTAAAAGGCAAACTATACCCTGGAGCTATCACAGCCTCTTTTCCGTGTCTATCTTACAGAATACAGTTTACCCTTCTTTAAACATCCTATTAAAATTACAATTCTATTTAGAGTGAAGTTCTATTATTTTTAGTATTACATCCACAGCTTTATCCATGGCTAAGGTTGGTATAAACTCATATTTACCATGGTAATTGTGTCCTCCTGTAAATAAATTAGGTGTTGGCAGTCCCATAAAGGATAGTCTTGCACCATCTGTACCTCCCCTTATAGGACTTACTATAGGGGTAATTCCCACTTCCTCCATAGCTTTATAAGCTACATCTACAATGTATTTTACAGGCTCAATTTTTTCTTTCATATTATAGTATTGATCCTTTAACTCTACAGTAACTGTTCCTTCTCCATACTTTCCATTTAAAAATTCTGCAGTAGAAAGCATAAGCTTTTTCCTACCTTCAAATTTATCTCTATCAAAATCTCTTATTATGAAGTAAAGCTTAGTGCCTTCAACTTCACCATTAATGGAAATAAGGTGGTAAAAGCCTTCATAACCTTCTGTATACTCTGGTCTTTCATTACAAGGAAGCATATCAATAAGTTCTGTGGCTATATGCATTGAATTTATCATCTTATCTTTGGCTGTTCCAGGATGAACATTTCTTCCCTTAACAAATATCTTAGCAGAAGCTGCATTAAAATTCTCATATTCTAATTCACCAATCGGTCCACCATCCACGGTATAAGCAAAGTCTGCTCCAAATTTCTTAACATCAAAGTGATCTGCACCTTCACCAATTTCCTCATCTGGCGTAAAACCAATTTTTATTGTACCATGAGGTATTTCTGGATGCTTAACAAGATATTCCACAGCCGCCATTATCTCCGAAACTCCTGCTTTGTCATCTGCACCTAAGAGAGTTGTTCCATCTGTAGTTATAAGATCTTTTCCTATATAATTTGTTATTTCAGGAAAATCCTTTGGTGATAGCACTATGCTTTCTTTTTCATTAAGCACTATATCTTTACCATCATAATTTTTAACTATTTGAGGATTAACATTTGTAGCTGTCATATCTGGACTAGTATCCATATGGGATACAAATCCAATAGTTTTTACCTCTTTATCTATATTTTTAGGTAAAGTGGCCATTATATATCCATTCTCATCCATAGATACACTCTCAAGTCCCAGTTCTTCTAGTTCTTTTTTTAATTCTTTACCTAAAACCAACTGTCCCTTTGTACTGGGTGTTACTCTTGTATTTTCATCAGATTTAGTATCATACTTTACATATTTTAATAATCTTTCTACTGCACTATACATAACATATTCCTCCTGCTTATTTAATTGTCTTATAAACAGAGTTCTTAGCATCAGTATTTTTGATACTTAGAACTCGTTGTCCTTTAGGCTAAATCGTTATCTAGAGACGTAGCCACTCTTTGCTCTAATTTTATCATCTTTTTTTATTTCTTTAATATATTGTTCCTAATTAATAATTATAATTCATTACAACTAAATAACTCAATAGCTATAATATAATCATAATGCTAGAAAAGGCTTTAAAATGACATATAATTAAAGTCATTTTAAAGCCTTTTCTTTACCTTACGACCTTGTATTGATAAATAAATATATAACATTTAAATGAATAATTGTCAGGTTAAATATATTTACTCATAACTTTATACTGTAAATTTTTTAACCTTATCTGTTAATTCTGAAGCCGCATTATTTACTCTTTCTGCGTGATTCTTAACTTCTTCTGCGGAAGCTAACATCTCCTCAGAGGAAGCTGATATCTCCTGTGAAGAAGCTGACACTTCCTCTGCTACAGCGGAAACATTTTGAACCTTCATCAATACATCATCCTTAGTTCTCATAACTGTATCTATAGAATTATTTGCCTCATTCATTATAGGTCCTACTGCATTAACTGCATCAACTATATCATAGAGAATTATAATTGTATTATTTGCTGCTTCTGCCTGATGCTCAAGAACATCCCCTACATTGCTAGAAGTAACTTTAACCTCATTTGTCTCACTGCCAATAGACTTAACTAAAGATATTATCTCCTGTGAAGATTCTTTAGATTGCTCTGCTAGTTTTCTTACTTCTTCAGCAACCACAGCAAAGCCTTTTCCATGCTCTCCCGCTCTTGCAGCCTCAATAGCTGCATTAAGTGCAAGTAAATTTGTCTGCTCAGATATTGCATTAATAACATCTGTGATATTACCTATTTTAGAAACTGAATTGGAAAGACCATTTACCTTTTCCAATACATTATCAAAGGCCTCTTTTACATCACAAATGTTCTGTATCAACACATTAATCTGCTCACTACCTTCTTTTGCCTTATCTTCACTGTTTTTTATTTCTTCATTAACCTTTAAGAGCTTACTATTGGCAGCATCTAATTCCTTAGTAAAATCTGATACCATATTTACTACATCCATCAAATCCTGTGCTTGTGAAGTTGCTCCGCCGGCTACATCCTGTATGGCATTTGAAACTTCATTTACAGAAGTAACCATTTCACCAGAGGTTTGCGATAATACAGCTGCAGATTCGCCTATGGTAAGTGCAGTACTTTTTACATCTGATATAGAATTTCTTACTCTACTAATAGTCTGACCTAGTTTTCTTGACATATGACCAATTTCATCTTTACCTTTAGAATTTACTTCTATAGTAAAATCTCCCTCTGCAAGCCTATTCATAGATTCAGAAACCTTTACTATTGGACCCGAAATTAGCTTTGTGATAAAAAATGAAAGAATTGCACATAATATTATAGCTATTATAGAAAGCGTCACAGTAGTTTTTAATATCATACTACTTGTCCCCATAAGCTCTGCTTTTGGTATATTAGCTACAAATATCCAACCAAGACTAGAGTCATAGTCATAAGCTGCAAGTTTATCCTGTCCATTGTATGTATACTCTGTAGTACCCTTTTTATTTTTAATTATCTTATTTGCTACATTAATTTTTAAGAAATTTTTGTTAAAAATTTCACCTTTATTTCTATTGATTATCATAGTACCATCATTTTCAATAACATACATGTCTCCAGCTTTACCAATAGTCATATTTGTAAGCAAATCTTTTGATATAGTTGTTAGATCAACACTTTGCAATAAAATACCTTGAAACTGATTATCAACAACTATAGGCTCTGAAATTACAATTACAGGATTACCCGTAGTTGCACTCTTTTTAACCGGTGATATATAAGTTTTATTATTATTTTTTGCTCCTGTAAAATAATTCTCCTGTCCTAAATCCTTAGTTTCAAGAGATCCTTCATTATCTACTATACATTTTCCGTTCTTATCAGTTAATGCAATATTAGCATAATACGGAAAATCTTGATTCATTTCTTTAAGTACAGCTTTTATACTATCCTTTGCTGCATTACCCTGATTAGAATTATTAATCGTTTTCACATAATCTTTTATTAAATTACTTGCTGCATTTTGTTTTCCTATATTTCCTATAGTCTTTATCTTATCCTGAATAAAAACTTTACTCAAATTTTCTTGCCCTTGTAAGGTATCAAAAGCTGAATTCATATTGGAAACTTTGGTCTCAAAATAGTTAATTGCTCCAATTACTATAACTGGAATAAGTGCAAAGGATAGAAAATATAACATAAATTTACTTCTTAGCTTCATTAGATTACCCCCTATAAATGTCTATACTTATTATATCGAAGGTTTAAAGATAAAATTAACATATAAATTCTATCTTTGTAGTTATTTAATTCATACTAGTAAGAAATGGCGAACTAAAAAGACAGTTGAAAGTTGAGAGTGATGGATATTTTTTCTCCGCTACACTACGGAAAAATAATTAATTTAAAAGTTTTTCATAGCATAGCGGCGAAAAAGCATCATTAACTATTAATTCTTAATTCATAACTCTTAACTCTTAACTCTTAACTGATTTTCAACTTTACACTATCCACTATCAACTTTCAGCTAAGAAAAGTTGTTTCGTACTTTTCTTAAATAACTGATTGGACCATACATAATAATTCTTAGATACTTTTTAGTTCAAAATCTTTATACTCTTAGCCATGCCCAATATATTATTCTCATTGCCTTTATAAAAATCCGGGTTTACTAAGGCATAAAAATCATAATGCTTTCCATTTTGAAATATTATTGCATGAGTAAGTTTCTTTTTATTTTCATCCCCAGTAACAATAATTCCTTTAGTACCATCATCAGTAGAAAAATCCTCTATTTTTTTTCCTTCTTGTTTATATTCTTCTCTCTCAAAATCAATATATCCATCTGGAGCTTTTTCACAAAAAGTTCTTATATCATTACCGTCTTTATAATATATTAGTGCACCATCTTGAGTTTCACTCTCTATAATATCAGTCCATTGTTTAGGATATTCTATTCTATAGGCAAATTTTGCATTGATATATACGTTTTTCGCTGATGTATTAACAATATCCTTATTAGCCTTATTCTCCGCATTATTCCCAATGGCGGCTGTATCATTTATAGAAACTGATTCCAAAGTCTTCTCTTCTTGTGTCTTATTGCTATTTTTATCACAAGCTAATAGAGTAAATAGAATTATGAGTAAAAAAATAATTATTCCTATAGTCCTTTTACTACTCAAGTGGCTCACTCCTCTGAAAATTATGACTAAGCTATTATTTTCTTAATTCCAAGATGTTTAAGTCTAGACCATAAGCGTTCCATAGTTTTTTCAGGATCTCTATAGAACTCACTGGCTCTTATCTTATGAAAAGTCCATCCCACTCTTTCCAGCGTCATTTGACTTTCATGACCCGTTTCCCACTCTTCTAGTCCATTCCATTCTCCATCATCACATTCTATCGCAACTCTACTGCTATTTCCTTCCACCACAAAATCAACTTTATAATGCTTTAGATTTACTGCTGGTGTTATATTGTATCCCCTCTTAGCTATCATTCTAAATACTTCTTTGTGAAAATCACTTTGGAACACATATTCTTCTTTTGCTTTATCTTCCTTAACTACAGAAGGATCAAGGCAATATCTTAATAACTTGGTTCTAACACAGTCTGGATTTAAATTTTCTGTATTTATAGAGTAAAATAACCAAAGCTGATTTTTTGCCCTGCTTACTGCTACATTGAATCTTCTTACATCAACCTCCCTGGTAAGTGCTGTAAATCTCACATTGTCCCCTACCACCATAGACAAAAATATTATATCCCTTTCATCTCCTTGAAATGAATAAGCATCCCCGCATATAAGTTTCCTGTTCATCATTTCTTTTTCGCCTATTTTTTCTCTTATTAAATTTTCAATAAGCTCTGCCTGTACATCTCCAAGAAGTGATATAACTCCCATAGTCATACCTTCGTACCTTCTATCATCACAGCATTTAACTATTTGTTCTGCTAAAGCCTTTGCTTCATTTACATTTATATTCTTTAATTTATCTTTTAATCCATCCACTACTTTTACTGCTTTTATTGGCGAACTAAATAATTCTGTTCTTTTAGGGTGTCTTAAAGGTATTATCTCACCGGAATAGCATAAATCATTACTAAATCCTATAATATCAGGTAAGCATCTAAAATGTTCTTTTAGCAAAAGTCTATCCGGGAAAACCCTAAGGGCTGTATTGTACAAACTTGTCTCTAAATCGAACCATTCCCCATGAGGTATACCCTTTAAATATCTATCAATAAGATCATTTACCATATCTTGATCTATACCTACTGCCTGAGGACTTATCTGTTTATCATCTCCTACAATTACAGCTCTTTTGGCTCTAAAGAGAGCACAAATGGAAAATATATCACTCTGACTGCTTTCATCAAAGATTACCACATCAAAGGGTGTACTGCTATTTAGTTTTATATTTTCAATAACCTTATTTAAGGGCATAATCCATACTGGTATACAGTCCTTGCATATTTCCATTTCTCTTTGAGCCATGCTCCTGTATTTATCAGTAAACTTACCTTTGCCTCTTCCTATTTTTTTCACTGCCTGAAGCCACGCATAAAGACTTCTTTTCTGAGAATCTGTAGTATGGTTTATCTGATTATACCAGGATTTTTTAGCTACTAATTCCTTTATTAAAGCCTTTTCTTTTTCTTTTTCTCCCTTTAATAATCTCTCTATAAGTTCTGGTCTGACCTTATGAACCTTTTCCAACATGCTGCTGAATTGCCTCCATTTCCATGACATATTCAACTCTTTAAAGCTACTTCTATCCTTGCTTTCATAGAGCTTCATAGAGAGCATAGGTGCTAATTTTTCAAGCTTTCCCATATATAAATTGATTTCCTGTATACTCTTTGATAATTCCTTTAGCCTTATGACTTCTTTATAACTCTCCTTAATATTTTCTATGTCCATGTTTTCAACAGCATTACCGAGCTGCTGAAACTGTGATACATTGTTACAAAGCTTCTTTATATTGTTTATATACACTTTGTCTTTTTTATACTCATTTATATGCTTTAGACTTATTATGCCATTTTTGAGATAAGTATAGGTTTCTTCCTCATACCAATTAATTTTATTAAGGAAAGCTATTTGTCCTAAAATATTTATAATTTTACTCTTAAAATCCATGTTCCAATCAATAACTCTACCTAAACCCTTTACGCTTTCTTCAAGAACCATCATAGAATTAACGCCAAAATCTTTTATCTGAAAAGCTCCATAATCCTTCATGGTGTTATTCCATAAACTCTTAAATTCCTCTTCTAAAGCTAACTTTTTTATATATATACTTAATATTTCAGCTTCATCTCTTGAAGTTATTGGTTCTGAATCCACAAAGCAATTATTAAATATATACGCATATTCATTGTGCATTACCTTAAAGACTTTAGTTATTTTACCTCTTGCCCTAATAATATCGTATATATATTGAAAATCCAATTTAAACTTATTAAAATCATCTATTTCCGGTACCTGCACTTTATGAACTGTAAGTCTTCTTTGAATTTCTGAAAGCTCTGTTACTAAAAAATTACTTCTTATATATAAATGCTTTAATATAGGCCTCACAATTTCACTGCTATAATAACATTTCATTACATTATTCAGCCAGGAACCCTCTATCTTTTTCATATTTTTCTCTGCCCTTGATAAAATATCTATAAGTTCCTTATAATTTATATTTGAATCATAGCTTAATGACCAATCCTTTAAATTATTTTTATATTCCTCATACCTCGAATCTGTCTCTTTAAAACTATCTATTTTTAAGCATATATCACTGCAATCAGGAAGTGCTGATAATACATTCATTATGCTATTTACTTTAACTATATCCTCTCTTTCAACAGTATTTAAAAGATACAACAACCGTAAATATTGCTGCTCCGTAAGAGGGCAATTGCTCTCAAGCTTTATATCATCCTCTATCCATGAATATTTTCTTTCATTTAATCTTACCCATTTTGCTATATCCATTAATTTGCTTATAGTACCTTGAAACCTTAGCTTTTTATTTTCAATACATTCAGCTTCTTTTAATTTATCATATAAATCCTTCTGCCTATTTTTACAATTTTCCAATTGTCTTTTAATAGGTATCATTTCTCTTTTTATATTATCCTTATTCATAGCAAGATTTTCTGTAATAACTCTTACTGATTCATCTAATTCTCTAAGAGCTTTTGTATCGTCTCCCAAAATACTCATACATAAAGGTTTTATTTCTTCTGGTATATTTTCTGATAAAACTCTTAATGCTCTCCCAGTTTGACTGGTAATTAAAACCCTCTTTCCATGGGCCAAAAGATGACATATTAAATTTACAATAGTATGACTTTTTCCAGTACCAGGCGGGCCTTGTACAACTACTCCAAAGTTTTCAGATAATTTTTTAACTATTTCCTTTTGTTCTTCATTACTGGAAAGTGGAAACAAAAGATTTTTCCCAATTTCCTGCCATCTAGCTTTTACCTTTAAATTTTCCTGTATTTCTTCTGAACTGACTAGGGCCTCTATAGTAGGTGGAACTTCATATCCATTATCTATTGCCTTTAAAATATTAGTCAATTCATTATGCCACAATCTATGATCAGTCTTTCGTATTATAACTGCTGGAGCATTATAAAATACAGGATATTTATTTGGATTAATATCCTGGGCAGTACATATATCCCTTTGAATTTCTTCCTGAGGACTTATGTCTGAAGTTAAATAATGTAATATCTTATGTAGTATATTTTCTACAGCTTCCAAATTCCTTAGATCTATAGATGAATTTTCCACAGCTTCTTTTATTTCTAATAATTTATCTATATTAGGAATATTTATCCCTGAGAATATATCAAACTCCATATTTATTTTTCTATCATAGGGCCTTAAAAAGAAAATACCTTTTTCTGCATCAAAGCAAAGCTCCATTTTTGTTGTAAAAATAGGATGTTTAATCTGTTTATCCTCCGTAGTCCAAGCAAGAATATAACTTCCCCAAATGATTTCAAAACTTTCTCCACTTTTCTGTACAGAAAGATATAATTGAAAGAACTCATCATACAGTTCCTTATTACTGCTATCAATGTAAAACCAGTTTTCCTCTTCACCTTGGTTACTTTCCAAATTATTACTAGTTGTATTTAAATCCCCTTGCCAATAAATTTTTTCATATTGATTTATATTTCTTATTACATCCTCGTCCATATTCTTTATGCTCAATAGATATGAAAACAAATTTTTTACCTTTGTCCTACAATTCATATTTATCACCTCTTAAGTTTCTCCTATTACCATCTACAAACTATTATACCATATTTTTCTAAATATTTTTGATTAAATTTCCTACAAATGTTTCCTTAAATTTCACATAAGATACTTAATTTGATATAATTATTGTCGTAAATGAAATATACAAGAAAATATTGGCGGTGACTAAATTTAAAGGAGATGTTGTGTATGACTGATTCAAATAATTTTCATGAATATAAAAAAATATTGGAAAAAATGTATCTAAAAATCAAAAAACCCCGCCATATATCCACCTATGATAAAAAAGATTTAGAAAGCATGATTAATAAAATTGATAATACGAATCACAACCTTAACACTACCCTATTAACTAGAATAAAAGAAAATTTAAAGAGTTTAAAGTTTACTGGGCCTGAAAAGGATATTGAAAAAAATAAAAAAGATTTATTGGATGCAGTGTCACAATTGATATCTTGGCTAGGATAAATTTAATAACAAAATAATTTTAAAATTCACCAAAACAGGAGGTCCTACATGTTCAAAAATATTTTTATTAACAAAAATTCTCAGCCAAGAGCTGGCTGGAAAATAGCTATCGTATTTATTTTCTTTATTATACTTACATTCATAGCTCAAATAGCTGTTGAGATTGTTTATACTATAATTCAACTCTTATACCATCAGGATTTACTTAAGACTGCCAGCGACCTAAACAAATCATTAACTTTAAGTACTCCATTGGGCTTTATATCTACGATTTTACAATGTGCTTGCATGATTCTAAGTATAGTTATCTTTTGGAGAAAATTTGACAAGAAGCCTTTAAGAGACATTGGCCTGATTAATCTAAAGGATGGCTGTAAAGATCTCATTATAGGCTTAATTTTCGGTGCAGTTACTTTGACCATAGTGTTTTTTATACTGCTTGTTACTGGCAATGTAAAGCTTATAGCCCCTTTAAACAGACCTAATTTTAATATATCTGCTTTAACAGGTCTAATATTATTCATTTTCGTAGGTATAAATGAAGAAATGTTTGCCAGGGGTTACTGCTTTACAGTACTTAAACAGTCCACCAACAAGTGGATAGCCCTAATAGTGTCATCTATTATATTTGCTGCCATGCATTCTCTAAATTCAGGCATAAGCTTTCTCAGTTATGTAAATTTATTTTTATTTGCCCTTTTGGCTATGTATATGACAATCAAATCAGGAAATTTATGGCTTTCCATAGGTCTTCACATAACTTGGAATTATTTTGAAGGAAATGTATTTGGCTTTTTGGTCAGTGGAAATGAAACTAATGGCATATATAATGTAAGAAATACTGCTGATAATATAATTAATGGCGGACAATTTGGTCCAGAGGGTGGTCTTATAGTTACCTTAGTACTAATTTTATCCTTTTTATTCATTTGGAAATTTTACAAACGTAAAATAATGCAATAGAAGGTTTGTCTTATAGACAGCCTCCTTCTATTCTATATTTATACTTAAACATTCCTGTATTTTATTAACCTTTATCTCATCAATTATATTTCCAATATTGTCTCTAAAATCTCCTTCTACAATAAAATCAGCTTTATCCACAACTTCACTTGCTGATTTTTTAATGTTTGAATTTTGCGTATTCTTTAGCATTATAAAGACTCCAGGCTTCACAATATTTCTAAGACTATTTGATTCACATATTATTAAATTGTTTTTAGAGATCTCTGCTAGAAAATACTCTATACCTTCCTTAATGTGAGCTTTTAATACTTTAAGCCAATATACTCTTTCAGCTCCAGCTGCAAGTAAAAGGGAAGTATCCTTATTACTCTCTGAAATTTTTTCTTCTATTAATTGAAAATTTTCTTTTATATTAGTACAAACTCCACAACCTTTTCCACCCCTAGGACACTTCCCATTTTTTTCTTCAATGGTAGTTATTTTTAAGGCTATAATTGGAAATCTATCTTTCCAATTTCTAATTAAACTAGCTGCAAGAGTTGTCTTTCCACTATTACGTCCCGAGGAACCTATTAAAAGCATTTGTGGAAGATATATAAGTTTATCCGCCATAATTTTTTCACTCCTTTATTAAACTTTTATCCAATGACTAACCGCAGCAACACCCAATCATACTTCCTAAAGCCCTGTAAAGCATTCATACAAAATTACATGGAGATAAACAGAGTTCTTTGTTTCAGGTGGAGTTTTTTTCTCCAGCTGAAACTTAGAA
>NZ_JBDNRK010000086.1:0-12228 GCF_047718555.1 Clostridium sp.
AAGAATTGCTGGTTTACTTATTCTTATACTCTGTTTAATTTTCAAAGATCAATTTCTGTCATCTGACAGCTTTTATATAATATCATTATTATTATTTGGTGTCAATACTTAAAAAAATATTTTTCCTACACCTATTAATAAAATATTGCCTTGTTCTTTGCAACATGTAGTATGATAACATAGTAATCTATAATATTTTATTATTTAAACGTCATTCAACAGAATTACTTTCTTCATAATACTATTATCATCAAAATTCATTAAATTACTATTATTGATACACCTGGACAAGTATATAATAATTTTTATAGACTCATTAAACATTATAGAGTTTAGATATTCTCACTATGACGTCTTATTATTCTTTAGTTTTGTAAAATGTAATATGATCCTTCCATTCCCCATTAATAAAAAGATACTTTTCATTAACTCCTAATTCCTTAAACCCACAGCCTTTTAATACTGATTGAGACTTTTTGTTATCAATTAAAGTAGATGCTTCTAATCTGTGGAGCTCCATCTCTTTAAAAGCATATTCAATAATCTTCGCTAATGCCTCTTTCATGTATCCTCTTCCTTCATATTCTCTATCCATAGAATATCCTATTATTCCGCTCTTAAATACACCATAGATAACACCAGATATCTGTATTTTACCTATAAATTTTTTATCTTTATATATACCAAAACAAGCTGCTGTTCCATTTATAAACTGCTTATAATTGTCCATTAATATTTGATGCTGGGCCTCAATTGAATAAAAGCTATCCTCTCTTTTAGGTTCATAGGGTTTTAAGTGCTGCTTATTTCTAATATAATATTCTAATAAATCTATTGTATCATCAGGAGTTAATATCTTTAAATTTATATTATTAGCCTTAAGTCTTACAATATTTGTAGTATTCAAGCTACCATAAATATTATAATTTATTCCAAATAGCAATTCACTTTTTCTTAAATTATTATAAAAAATGCTATCTGTTATTATACCTTCCAAAATGAATCCTAAGTCACTAAAAGGCCCTTTAGGGGTTTCTTCATCCACAGATATATTTATTTTATATATTTGTTTATCCCTAAATAAAGAATCTATAAAAAGCTTAATTGCTTCCTTAAGATACAATACTCCTTCGGAATCATCTCTATAAAATTTAATTTTAGCATAACAGTATTTATTTTCTTTAGAAGCATAAATAATATTTATTCTCCCGATTGTTATACCTAACTTATCCCTTATTATATATTCATTTTTAGAACCCTTGGCTAACTCCATATTTATGTGCATATCTTTAAGCATTATAATATCACCTGATTTTTCATGAGATTTATTCTAATTTACTCCATTTAAACATTATATCATAGATTTTTTCCATTGCATCATTAATTATCTTTGAAAAGCTTCTAATACCTTAAAGATTTTTTAACTTTAATCTGTGAAAGCAATCATAATATTTACAGCTAGTCATCGTATCAATGAATCTTACTCAGTGGGGGTTTGTATTCCCACTGAGTTTAGATGAATTATCCAGAGACGTAGCCACTCTTTACTGCCACTTTGAAGAAGATGGGAGTATTAGAGTGGATAGTCATCGGATAAAAATTTTCACATCGCAGGTTAATAATAGATATATCATCTTCTAAGGATTAATTAATCAATCTAGGTTAAAATAATAACTATTAATCCAAGATAATTATATGCAGATAATTTTAATCCTATTGTATAATAAAGCTATAATATTTTTGAAAGGCATAAGGGTGATAATCAATATGAATAAGCAAAATTTAAATAAGCTAAAATTATTTCTTGTTGGAATTAAAAGTAGATTTCAAAGTGATAGTTCCACATTTAATGGTATAACAGTTTCATATACCGCAGGTTTAAAGGAATTTAAGGGTAACGGTATATATTCTAATAATAAAATTAGATATAATTTTAATGGTAAAACAGAAAATCTATCTATAGATGAATTAATAGATAAAATAATACTTAATGCAATTAATTATGATTCCCTAGCATTAGTATATAGTGAAAGAGGTTCCAATCTATTAATTTCAGCAGATAATAAAGATGTAAAAATGTCCAATATTGCTGTAAAAGAAAAGGAATCTACAAGTGATAATCATAATTCTACTTCCTCTCTCTTAAACCGTAATTATTATATTAAAATTGGTAAAGCAGATGCTCTTTTAAAAGAATTGGGCATAATGAGTAAAGATTCTAAAATAAAAAATGATAAAATAAGAAAATACAATCAAATAGACCATTATGTAGAATTACTTGAAGGAATAATTGATAAACTTCCAAAAAATAATACAATAAATATATTAGATTGTGGTTGTGGAAAATCCTATTTAACTTTTGTACTTAACTACTATTTAACAGAAGTAAAGAAAATTAAGTGTCACTTTATCGGCCTTGATCGTTCAGAAGAAGTTATCAAATCTTCTGAAAAAATGGCTAAAAATTTAGGTTACAGGAATATGGAATTTAAAGCCTTAGATATAAAAGAATATAATCCAAACAAAAAAATTAATGTTGTAGTATCTCTCCATGCCTGTGATACAGCTACAGATATGGCCATAGCTTTAGGTATAAAAGTTGAAGCCAATGCCATAATTGCTGTACCTTGCTGCCATAAAGAACTTGCAAGTCAATATAAGTATGAACCCTTTAAAGAAATACTGAAGCATGGTGTATTTAAAACACGTCTTGCAGATGTATTAACCGATGGTATGAGATCTCTTATGTTAGAAGCTAAGGGCTACGATGTGTCTGTAATTGAATACATATCCCCTTTAGAAACACCTAAAAACCTTATGATAAGAGCGCTTAAAACCAAAGACGAAAATGAAAATTTATTGAATTCTTATATTCAGCTTATGTCAGATTTAAATGTCTACCCAGCTCTATATGATTTTATTAATAACTGGTAAGTTTCCTCATAGAAAAGCTTTATTTTAAACATATTTTTGTAAATAAATTTATTAATCACTATCTTAATAAATTTATATCACTATAAAAATCTATTAAACTAAAATAAATTTTTATAGAAACTATTTAATCAATTAATCTTACTTAGTGTGAATTTTGTACTCCCATTAAGTTTAGATGAATTACCCAGACACTAGTCAAGGTATAAACTCTTTTTAACGATTTTATTAACGAAATATTCACTTTAATTGACATATTTTATCTATTAATAAGTACAATATATGATAAAATATATAATAATAAAAATTAAAATTTAGGATGGTGTTAAAATTAATGAGGGTAATTGTTAAAAAGAGGACAATTATACTAATGCTATTGTGCCTAGCCATAGGTTTTGCCTTTGCTTATAGAATTTATGTTACACCTAAAGCTGATTCTAAACCCTGGACAATCACTAAAACAGCAGATGGTTCTAAAAAATTTATTACAAAGGATACTTTAGTAACTCAGATTAAACAAAAGCAAAAACTTATAACTACTGAGGTAAATTTAAATCAAAAAATGACCATAGATAATAGTTGGGGAAGCCTTAGCATTTTTAAGAAAATGCAAAACATAGATTTTATAGGCACTGGTATTTACGTATTAGATCTTTCTAATATAAATTCTGATAATATTAACATAAATAAAAATTTAATATCCATTACCTTACCAAAACCTTCTATAGAAACTATTACTTTAGATGAAGAAAAAACAGTATATGAAACTCCTGAAAGAGGACCACTTAGATTTGGTGATATAAAATTATCTCCTGAAGAACATGAACAATTACTAGGAGTTGTAAAAGATAAGATGAAAAGTAAGATGCTGCAAGATCAATATTATAATACAGCTATAGATAACTCTGAGAAATCAATGAAAACTTTAGTTCAATCTCTATCAAGTAGTAACTATGACATAAACATCAGCTTTCAATAATATTGTATTTATGGACATGCTTTTTAATTTAACCTGACTAACTTGGCGTAAGTCTCCCACGCACTCTGTGAAAGTGATTCACACCAAATTAAAATTTGGGTTCTCTACTTTTCTTCAAGTGGGAGTTCAACGCCAAGTAAGCCATGCATTTGCAGTTCTAAATTTCAGATGGGGTAAAAGAATACCCACCTGAATTAAGAACTTGCTTCAATTTCTTGTGCTTAAAATAATAAATTCTTAGATTCATATATAGTAAACTAAACTTCATGTGAATCTAAGAATTATAATAGGGATATTTTGTATCTACCTAAACTTTGTATTTTTATTAATTTATACTTATCATATCTTTCATCTCATTAAATAGGCCTTTCGAACACTTATCTCCCCTAAAATTTATGCAATTGCTGCAGCTTTCACTAAGCCTTCCTACACTCATAGTAACTATTTTAAACTTAGTTTCATAAGAACCACAATTCTCTGCTACTACACTTTTCATTTCACTGTCAAGCATATAAACACCGCCTATATTGTTTTTTTATTATTATTACTCAAATTATGAAAAAAATTCTCTTTAATAATAAAAAGCCAGTATAAAAATCAATTAAATTTTTATACTGGCTATAGGCTAATTTATGTTATATATTTTTTTAAATTTTTCATTTAAATATTCAATGAAATATTTCTCTGAAAGTTCCTCTCCTGTTACCCTTTTAATTAATTCTGTAGGCTTATATATTGCCCCATATTTATGAATATTCTCCTTTAACCATTTATGAACAATAGCTAAATTACCTTCAGATATTTTTTCATAGATGTCAGGTATATCTTTCTTCATCTTATTTAAAAATTGAGCACCATAGAGATTACCCAAAGCATAACTAGGAAAATAACCGAAACTACCATCAGACCAATGTATATCTTGTAATACACCCTCTGCATTATTTTTAGGCTCTACTCCCAGATATTCTTTATATTTTTCATTCCATATATTAGGAAGCTCTTCTACGGAAATATCACCATTTATAAGTAATTTTTCAATTTCATATCTTATTATTATATGTAAGCTATAGGTTAACTCATCAGCCTCTGTTCTAATCAATGAAGGTTCTACAAAATTAATTCCTCTATAAAAATTCTCTAAAGATACATCTTTAAATTGTGGAAACTGTTCTAATGCTTCTGGGTAGAAAAAATCCCAAAAATACTTACTCCTACCTATTATATTTTCATAAAATCTTGACTGCGATTCATGAATACCCATGGAAGCTCCCTGTGCAAGAAGAGTTCCCTGAAGGGTATCTGGAATATCCTGTTCGTATATTGCATGACCCGCTTCATGTATAAAGCTAAATAGTGCTGGTCTAAAATCATTTTCATAATAATGAGTAGTTATTCTAACATCTTTATTACCGAAATTAGTAGTAAAAGGGTGCGTAGATTCATCTACTCTACCTGCTCCTTTAAAATCATATTCCATCTTACTCATTATCTTTTTTGCAAACTCTTCCTGAGCCTCTTTTGTAAAATTTCCATTGAAGAACTTAATATCAGGACTACTGCCGGACTCTTTAATTTTATTTAATAATTCTACAATTGCATCTCTTAAATTGCCAAATACCTTATCTAATTTTTCTGTAGTAATACCTGGCTCATATATGTCCAAAAGAGCATCATATCTATTCTTTTTAAAGCCCCAGTAATCAGCAAATTTTTGATTATACTCTACCATTTTTTTTAGATGAGGCTGGAATATTTTAAAATCCGATTTCTTTTTAGCCTCTTCCCAAGCGGCTCCTGAAATAGATCCTGCAACTACATATTGCTTGTATTCTTTTTTAGGTATTTTATTATTTCTTATATAATCCTTTGATATTTTCTTTATAGTTCCTTTAGTTATATCATCTAGGTTCTTGGAATTACTAAAAAAATCAATGTATTGTTTCATTTTTTTTGATGTAGATATCTTATAGCTTTCTCCAGAAAGATAACCTAATATTTCACTTCTATATTCAACTGCCTTACTAGGCATATTAACAATACTATCCCATTGTATCAAAGCTATTGAACTTGTTAAATATTCTAGCTTTTTCAAATATTCCTTTAGACCATCTAATTTTTGTTGAAATTCTCTTGCCATTTACATACCTCCATAGAATATAATATTATTTAACTACATAATACTGACTCCGTTTCTCTACAGTATCTTGTAATTAAACACTGCCCCAGATTTCTAGGACATTTTTTACACATACAATCCGTAACTTTACCATCACAATTACCATTTTTTAATTCCGAACAATACTTGCAATTTGCTCCTTCTTTAATCATTTATAACACCTCTATATAGAACATCTACTTCTGTCTATTTTCTTGTTCCTTATATCTTTCCCTATAAGTATTCATTATTCCGCTAAAAATCTTAGCACTAGTTGGCGGTGTATAGGTTATTGCATTGGCACCAGCCTCAATAGTTTCCATTATTGATTCCTCAGTAGCTCCTCCAGTTGCTATAATGGGGAAGTCAGGAAATTGTTCCCTTATTTTTCTAACTATATATGCAGTTCTCTTTGCGCCTGTAACATTTAAAATTGTAGTTCCGGCATCAATTCTAGCCTGAATATCATCATACTCAGAAAGCACACTTACAACGATGGGTACATCTACAGTTTCTCTTACAAGTCTTATGACTTCATTAGAGGTAGGTCCATTTAGGACGACTCCCATAGCACCTTTGAACTCCGCATCTAAGGCTAAATTTATAACTCTCTTTCCCGTAGTCAATCCTCCGCCTACTCCACAAAATACGGGTACATCTGCTGATAAAACCAGAGCTGCTGTAATTACAGGTTGGGGAGTAAATGGATATACTGCAATAACAGCATCTGCATTAGTATTTCTTATTATTGCAACATCTGTAGTAAAAACAAAAGATTTTAGTCTTTTACCAAATACTCTTATGCCACTTGCATTTCTTATAACCTCTGGTAACTCTATCATATGACTTCTTAAAGTTCCCTTTATATCTGGAACAAATTTATTATTACTCATATACTCACCTCTAACCATACTTTTACTTGAACTTGTTTTTTAATAATTACAAATTGAAAAAATTAAAATACAGACTAGAAATTTTAGAACTCAATATACAAATATTTCTAAAACTATATTATCACGTTAACTTTAATTTTACTACATTTAAACAATAATTGTTACTTAGATTTAATAAAATAAATTTATTTCACGACTAATCACTATAACACTCCACAGCATTCTATGAAAGCAATTCACACATTGTAATAAATTATCTTGAGTAAAAAATAGTTATTTTATTTAAATATTGAATATGATCTATTATTATGTAAATATGTAATTTGCATTGTAAATTATACATCTATGGAAAATAGCATTGACAGAATTATTCGTACAGTGTACTATTTAAATATAACACGTCCCACAATATTAGTTATAAGCCTAAAACACTACGATAGTTAATTAGTAGATAAATTACTTATTAATGTAATATTTGTTATAATATAATTGCAACTTTAAAATTATTATGTTATATATAATAATAGTTTTATTCTACTAATAATTACTAATTTACAAGGAGGTTTTAATTCATGTCTTATGTACTAGAGGTAAATGATCTTTATAAAACTCTTGGAAAAAGAGAGATTATAAAGGGAATAAGTTTTTCAATAAAAGAGGGTGAAATTTTTGGATTCTTAGGCCCCAATGGTGCTGGAAAAACTACTACAATAAAAATGCTTGTAGGACTTATTTCCCCTAATAGAGGTTCCATCAAAGTAATGGGGAATGATATACAGACAAACAAAGTTGAAGCATTAAAAAATGTAGGTGCTGTTGTAGAAACACCTGAATTATATACATACTTAACTGGAAGACAAAATTTACAACAACTTGCAAGAATACAAAAAAGCATAACTGAAGAAGATATTGAAAATATAGCTGAAATTGTTGGCTTAAAAGACAGAATTGATGACAAAGTAAAAAAATACTCTCTTGGTATGAAACAGCGTCTTGGTCTTGCTGAAGCATTAATAGGAAAACCTAGATTTATAATACTAGACGAGCCAACAAATGGATTAGATCCTACAGGAATTATAGAATTTAGGAATATTATTAAAAAGGCAGCAAAAGAAACAAAAACAGCTGTATTTATTTCATCTCATATTTTAAGTGAAATTCAGAAGCTCTGCGATACTGTAGCTTTTATAAATAATGGGGAAATACAATCTATTGAGACCATAAATGGCAATTATAATGCTGATGATACTACTGTAGATACTAAAGAAAAGTTTGAACACGTTGTTATCAGTACAAAAGAAAAAGAAAATTGTATTAAAATTCTGAACTCAATAAATTATATTAAAAATGTAACTGAAACCGAAAATGAAATTAATATAGAAATTACTGAAGGCTCTGTTCCAAATCTAATTTTTAATCTAGCAAAAGAAAACGTACCTGTTGAGGAAATATATAAGAAACATTTAAAATTAGAAGATAGATATATAGAACTAGTACAAGGAGGAAATAAATAATGCTTGGATTGATATCAAATGAATTTATAAAATTGAGATATAGAAAAAAGTTTATAATTACTGTGATAATTCTAGCAGCGCTTTGTGCATTATTCGCTTTTGCTGATGTAAAATTCTCTAAGCTCCAAACTCCCGATGCACAAATAAATACCTATAAGCAGGCTGTTACTTCAATTCAAAATGAAAAAAATAATACAAAAGATGAAAAAAGACAAGCTCAACTTCAAGATCAAATAGATCAGATCAACCTTCAAATTAATCAACTTCAACTATCAAAGGCCGCAGATTCAGATAACTGGAAAGATAGTTTAAATAATAGCATAAACGAATTAAAACAGCAGAGAGATACTGCATCTGATTTAACTGAAGCAAATTCAAAAGAATATTTTAATAAACAAATTATAACCAATCAATATTACATTGACCATAACATAAGGCCAGAAAAAAGTGGAGATGTATCAGCACAATCATTCTTGCAAGGATTAATTGCCCTAATAGGTGCAATTTTTATACCTATTATAATAGCTATACTTGTAGCTGATATTGTTTCTGGAGAATATACCCCACCTACAATGAAAGTATTATTAACCAGACCTATTACAAGAAATAAATTACTTTTATCAAAGTTTTTATCTGCCATATTATCAAGTTTTGCAGTAATTATAATAATAGAATTAATTTCTTACGTAATAATGGGTTTAATCTTCGGTTTTGGAAATCCTCTAAATCCAGTAACTGTAGGTACCACCTACACTAAAGCCATTATATCAGCTACTGCAGGACAAACTTCATTAATACCCGTATTTGGAAGTACATCAATAATGCCTGCATGGCAGTTTATTATACTTATATTTTTATTTCAACTAATTTATATATTTGCTTGTTCATCTATATTTTTCTTACTTTCTACAATTTTAAAAAGCAGTTCAATATCCATGACTATAAGTATTCTTATACCAATTGTATTTATAATACTAGGTCAAATACCTTATTTACAGAAAATATGGCCTTTCTTATTTACAACCTATGGTTCTGCTGGAAGCGTACTAAGTAACTCTTTAGCTCCTAGATTGGGTGTAACCTATGCAACACCATTATTCTCTGTTATATTTTTAATTGCTATAGGCATTATTTGCTATATTATTTCTCATGTCGTATTTAGAAAAAAAGATTTATTATTATAAAATATACAAAAATTAAAAGATTATTTTAGAATAATATCTTATGTAAAAACCCATATAGCAAACATACTTTAATTTGTAAAAAAGCTTCTAATATCACTATTTTTTCATAAATTTAACGCCTATATACTATTAAAAAGAAAGAAAATAATCGGCTCAAAATGTACTAATATACATTTTGAGCCGATTATTTTTAACATATATTTTATGTAACTTTTATATTTAATTTTTTATTATAACTTACAGCTTCCATCATCACATCTATAGGCCTTTTTATCTTTATACCCTATATTTTCAAGTACTTTTCTTACTACGCTTTTTCCTATTTCATCTTCGCACATTTCACAGAGTGCATCCTCTAAATTGCTCCAATCAACCCACTCTACTTCATCCGACTTTATTATATCGCCGCTTTCATATTTCACCATAAATGTCAGCATTATTATTTCTCTTGAGGATAAATAATAACTTCCTAAATACTTTGGCTCTTTCACAATTATTCCGGTTTCCTCTTTGACCTCTCTTAGTACTGTATCTTCTACAATCTCTCCATTAGTTACATATCCTGATACTAATACTTTTGAATGCTTAAAAATATAACTTTGCTTTAACAGCAATATTTTATCATCTTTAACAACTGCTACTATTACACAAGGTGTAGGAGTATCAAAATACATAATATCGTCTTTTGGACAATATGGAACTCCACCCTCATCATAACTAAACTTTTCCTCTAATTTCCCACCACATATAGGACAATATTTAAATTTCATAATTATAAGTTATCCCCCTAAGCTATAATCTTATTATTAGTTATAGAAGCTAATTTAAGTTTTATTTTATTTATATAAACATTATAAGTAAAATAAAACTTAATGTACATTATTTTATAATATAACATCTATTTCACTAGATATAGTTATAAATTTTTCTCCCACATTACATTCATAGGCAAAAATATCAACTTGACTTTCTTTAGCTTTTCTAAGTGCTTCTCCAAACTTATGATCCATAGAATCGTACGGACTAAAAGACTTCATATTATCCATTTGAAGAACAAAGATAACGCCTGCATTCATTCCATCATTTTTCACATCAATTAGCTCAATTAAATGTTTTCTTCCTCTATCTGTAGGTGCATCTGGAAATTTAGCCTTACCCTCCTCCTCATATGTAACTCCCTTTACTTCCAGATAATATATGCCACCCTTAGAATCTGTAAGTTTAAAATCAAATCTACTATTACCATAGCTTTTTTCCCTCTCTATATTAGTGAAACTTTTTAGTTTTTCTATTTTTTTTTCTATTAATGCTTCGTGAACTACTTTATTGGGTATTTGTGAATCTATATTTATAAGTTTATCTCCCTTATAGGCAGCAATTAGATCATATTTAGTTTTTCTATTCACGCCATTTTCTTCTCTTAAAATTACTGTAGAGCCAGGGATTAATATTTCCTTACATCTTCCAGTATTAGGCACATGAACCATAATAATTTCGTTATTTAATTTTACATATGCTTGGAATCTGTTAGGTCTATTTATAAATTGTGCAGATATTGTATTATCTATATTCATATCATCATCTTCCATTCAATATAATATTATGACACACTTAACAAAAAACTATCAGTATTCTTATAAACTACTAAAAATTAAGGATAATATCAACATATAATGTTAATAAGTTATACACAGTATATATTATAACTCTATAAATACTTATATTATAAGGGCTTAGCCATGTATATAAGTTATTAACATTATACACAGCACTATATATTGATAATTTATATTTTTAAACTACAAAATATATAAAAATTATTACATTTATTCACAGCTTCCTGTTAATATCTATAAGAAACTGTGGATAAGTTTAAATCTATCCACAGTTTCTTAAAAATTTTAACATAAAACTTCAATTTAATAACAAAACAATTATAAATTTATCTTATTTATCCGACGACTATCCACTCTAATACTTTCATAAGATAACAAAAAAGAACCTTCTATATTTCAAGAAGATTCTCTTGGTGCGTCTTAAGGGATTCGAACCCCTGGCCCACGCCTTAGAAGGGCGTTGCTCTATCCAGCTGAGCTAAAGACGCATTTTATTGGAGCGGGTGAAGGGAATCGAACCCTCGTAACCAGCTTGGAAGGCTGGCACTCTACCATTGAGTTACACCCGCATATATTGGAGCGGAAGACGAGATTCGAACTCGCGACGTTCACCTTGGCAAGGTGACGCTCTACCACTGAGCCACTCCCGCTTAAAATTGGTGCAGGTGAAGGGAGTCGAACCCCCATGCCATAGGCGCTAGATCCTAAGTCTAGTGCGTCTGCCAATTCCGCCACACCTGCACAAAATTTATAAACAAATGCTTAGTTAAACATACTAAGGTAAAACCAAGCATAAGTAATTGGTGACCCCTACGGGACTTGAACCCATGATACCACCGTGAAAGGGTGGTGTCTTAACCGCTTGACCAAGGGGCCATAAAATAGTATTAAAAATACTATAAACCCAGCATCGACCTACTCTTCCACAGGGCTACCCCTGCAGTACCATCAGCACA
>NZ_JBDNRK010000087.1:0-11821 GCF_047718555.1 Clostridium sp.
TATATCACCAATTTATATATATTTTAATATAAATTTTTTATATATAATTTCTACTTGCAAACGATTTGCAACAAGGTATATAATTATTTTAGTTATGTATGGATTTTTATAAATATCTATTATTTTTACAATAATTTGTTAATAATCTATATAGTTAATATATTTACTTTATATAATCCAATAGCCTTAATTAATTTTCAGGAGGACATTTTATGATTGAAATAAAAAATTTATGCTTTTCCTATACTAAATCTTTGCCATATATTTTAAATAATATAAACTTGAACATTAAAAAAGGCTGCTATATTTCCATTTTAGGTGAAAATGGCAGCGGTAAAAGTACTCTCATTAAACTGATACTTAACTTGATAAGACCTACTTTAGGAACAATTGATATATCCACTAAAAAAATAGGCTATGTTCCTCAAATGCTAGATAATTTCAATAGTTCCTTTCCAATAACTGTAGGTGAAATACTTAAATGTCATAGATCAGCTCTAAAAATAAAGAATTCTAAATGTATAGATGAAACTCTTTCCATTGTTAAAATGGATACTTTGAAAAATAATTTAATTGGGGAATTATCAGGGGGTCAAAAGCAAAAGGTATTTATTGCCAGAGCTCTTATGGGAGAACCCGAACTTATGATTTTAGACGAACCCTCCACTGGAATTGATGTAAAAAGCCAGGGTGAGATATACTCGTTTGTGAAAAATTTAAATGAAGAAAAAGGTATAACCATACTTTCAGTAGAGCATAATCTACAGGCTGCTATTGAAAACTCAACTCATATATTTAAAATGGATAAAGGCAATGGTTGTCTGTTAACTATAAATGATTACCTAAGAACTACTAGGGAGGATTTAGATAATGTTAGAAGTTTTTCATCTTAGTTTTATGAGAAATGCATTTATGGCAGCTATATTAATATCTATATTATGTCCTTCTATAGGAGTATTTTTAGTTTTAAAAAGATATGCAATGGTAGGTGACACTCTTTCACATGCTTCTTTTGCTGGTGTAGCCATTGGCCTTGTATTGGGTGAAAGCCCCATAATATATGCCTTTATATTTACTTCTATCTGCGCTGTATTAATAGAACTTTTAAAAAACTATTATAGACAATATTCCGATTTAATATTACCAATTATACTTACCTTCTCTGTAGGAATTGCCATAACCCTTACCAGCAGCGGCAAAGCTCATGGCAATATTGAATCTTTCCTATTTGGAAGTATTCTTACTGTGGAAAAAAGTGACTTATACACTATTTTAATTTTAAGTATAATATGCGTTATTCTCTTAAAGATATTATATGAAAAGCTTGTATATATAACTTTTGATGAAAATGGTGCAAAAGTAGCCAATATAAATGTTAAACTTATAAATTATGTATTTGCTCTTCTAGTTGGTGCTTCTATATCTGTTTCCATAAGAATCATAGGAATCCTTGTAGTTTCTTCCATGGTGGCAGTTCCTGTAGCCACGGCTATGCAGCTTAATGGCAGCTTCAAAAAAACGCTTATTTATTCTGTTATCTTTGGATTTATAGATATAATTTTCGGTCTTATTATGTCTTATTATCTCAATTGTGCACCAGGTGGAACAATTGCACTGACCTCAGTTTTTGTACTTGTTACTGTTCTTATCGTTAAAATACTTGCAAAAGAAAAAGCATAAATACTTATTACTGAAAAAATATATGAAGATTTAGAATTATAAAATAATATACCACAATGAAACTCAACTAATAGCTATGTAGATTTCATTGTGGCTTTATTATTTTATCCGATAACTACCCACTCTAATACTCTCATCTACTTTAAACTAAAACAAATAATCTTTTCTCATTATTTGTTAAAATACTGATAATAATAACACTGAATTCTACCATTATAAAGCTTTCTATTTTTATCAGCTTTTTTCCCAAACAGCTTTTGAAAATCCTTATAGGGTGTTATTACAAAAATAGACCAGTCATCCAGCTGTGAATATAATTTACCAAAGTCTCTATAAAGTTTTTCTAGTTCCTTCTGCTCCCCCATTCTCTCTCCATAGGGTGGATTTGAAATAATATAACCACCTTTTTTCTTAGAAGAGAACTCACTCATAGATAGTCTTTGAAAGGCAATAGATTCTGCAACTCCAGCCTTTACTGCGTTATCTTTAGCCGTTCTTAAAACCCAAGTGTCTATATCAGAAGCTAAAATTCTAAAGTTCTCTTTATTGATTGCTTTTCTAGCACCTTCACGAACTTGCTCCCACATCTTTTTATCAGCACCAGGCCAGGTTTCACATACAAAAGTTCTATTGAGTCCAGGTGCTATATTTTTTCCTATCATAGCTGCTTCTATTGCAATTGTTCCTGAACCACAACAAACATCTGCAAGGGTCTTAGAAGCATCCCATTTACTTATAAGCACTAGAGCTGCTGAAAGAGTTTCTTTTAGTGGTGCACCACCTGAATTCTTTCTATAACCTCTCCTGTGAAGTCCTTCCCCGGAAGTATCTATAGTAAGAGTTACTATATCCTTTAGCAATGCAACTTCTATTTTGTACTCTGGGCCATCTTCTGAAAACCATTCTCTATTATATTTCTTTTTCATTGCCTCAACTACGGCCTTTTTAACTATAGATTGACAATCTGGTACACTAAACAGCTTTGACTTTATGGATTTTCCCACTATATGCATATTGCCATTTACAGGAATAATATCTCCCCAAGGTACTGACTTTGTTCCCTGAAAAAGTTCTTCAAAGGTTTCAGCTTTAAAATTTGCTACTTGTATTAAAATTCTCTCTGCAGTCCTAAGCCATATATTTGAAATGGCTATATCCATTTCATCTCCAGTAAAAGTAACTCTTCCGTCTTCTACCTTAAGTTCTTCATATCCAAGTCCTTTAAGCTCTTTTGCAGTAATTGCCTCTATTCCAAAGGTGGTAGTTGCTATTAAAGTATAATCCATATATTTTTCTCCTGTTAGTTTAAATTAAGCACACTAGAAATATGCCCTATGTATTTTTAAATGTGTTATTGATCCATCCAGCCCTTGCCCTTAAACCAAAGATACATTATTACAGCTATTGCTGCCATTATTATCATTACTCCAAAGTAACCGTATTTCCAATCTAATTCCGGCATATATTTAAAATTCATACCATAAACTCCAGCAATAAAAGTTAAAGGAATAAATATAGTAGTTATAACTGTCAAAACCATCATATTTCTATTCATCTTAGCTGAGTTTATAGATAAGTAATTATCTCTTATATCTGCTGTCATTTCTCTACTGGACTCTATCATACTTGAAAGCTTTAAAAGATGGTCATATATATCTGAAAAATAGATTTTGTGATCATTGAAACTCTTTAACCTTTCAGAATTAAGTATCCTATATAACAAGTCCCTCATAGAATTTATGGTTTTTCTCAATACCAACAATTCTTTTCTTATCTCAAACACGTTACCTATTAAATCATATATAGACTTATCCTTTTCTTCATCTTCTATATTATCCAATACATCTTGAATTTTATATACTGACGGAAAAAAATTATCTACTACCTTATCTAGTATCTGATGTGCAATATATGTTGTCCCATTTCCCCAATCCCCTTCATTTCTATTAGCTTTCTCCCAAGCTTCATCTAGTTCAATCAACATGGATTTATGATAAGATACAACATATTTTTCACTTACAAAAACATCTACTTCTATTGGTTTCAAACTGTTTTTATCTAAAGCATTGAAAACAAAGAAATTATATTTATCATAATAATCCACTTTGGGACTATTTAAATTTGACATACAATCTTCTATGGCCAAGCTATGAAAATGAAAATAACTGCGAAGTAAATTGTCTTCAGTAGCTGTTGGATTATTAAAATCAATCCAATACCATTTAATATTTTCATTATCCAATTCCTGTAGGGTTAAATTATAAATGGGTTTTAAATCATTTGCAATAGCCAATATTCTAAGCAATTGAATCCAACCTTTCTTCTTAATGGTTAAATATTATTATAATAAGGCACATTCAAATATTGAAAAATCACCCATTTATATAATATACTATTAAGGCTTTCTCCACAATACAACATAGAATACAGAATTAAACTAATATCTTACTTAATATTTCATCTTCATCAATAATTCTCTTAGCAATTTCTACATTTTCCTTAACATGAATATAGGTATATCTATTAGGTTTTATAGAGGGTGCAATCTCCACAGCCTTTTTAAAATCATCTTTTTTCATTTTTAAAGTGGCTACATAGTTAAAAAAACCAGTATCCTGTAACACTTTAGTAATTCTCTTATATCTGTGCTTCTGTACTTTTGACATTATATAAGTTGCTATTCCCACTTGAACTCCGTGAAGCTGAGGAACTGTTAAAAAACTATCTAATGCATGCGAAATCAAATGTTCTGCGCCACTTGCAGGTGAACTATTCCCTGCAATCTCCATGGATATTCCATTCATAGTTAAGGAATCTACTAATTCTTTTAAAAATAAGTCATCCTTTATAGTCTCAAACTCTGTTCTTACAAAACTATTTACAGCTTTTTTTGATATCATTACGGCAAAATCATCTACTACGGTCTTTTTATTATCTTCTTCAAACTTCCAATCATACAATGCAGTTATATTGGAAACTAGATCCCCTACTCCTGAATATATGAATTTTTCAGGTGCACCTTTTATTACATCAATATCTACTATTATTCCATAAGGTGTCTTTGCAGGCAGCGATGTTCTTTTGCCCTTTAAAGTGAGAGAAGCTCCAGCACTGGCGAAACCATCATTAGAGGTAGAAGTTGGTATGCTTATAAAAGGTAATTTTCTTAAAAAAGCCATATACTTTACTGCATCAATTGCCTTTCCTCCACCAACACCAATTAATAAATCTACATCATTTGGTATCTCGAAGGCCTGTATACCTATTCCTTCAAAGTCTATATTTGTAACTTCTCCTATACTTGATATATCTATTCCCACATTTAATATTGATTTTTCTATTTTCTTTCCAAACAGTTCATATATACCTTCACCAAAGTATATAGACACTCTTTTAAACATACATTTTTCTATTATACTTCCTATATACTCTATGTTTCCCTTTCCAACTTCCAGTATAGATGGAATAGCTATTCTATGGGTACTTCCCTTCATTTGTTCCACCCCTTTATATATTTTTCTACCGTTGGCCATATCTCACTAAAATTTTTAAATTCAATGCACTCTTTATCTTCTTTTTTCAATAAATCCACTAAAACATCTTTGGCAAAGACTACATCTGCCAAAAGAGCTGCCTTTAAATCTGGCTCTGTATCTCCAGCATAAAAAATCTTATCATATTTTTGTTTTAATTTTTTTACTACCTTTAGCTTATCAATTCCGTATATCTCAGAATAAAATTCACTTTTTTCATCTAACACAAAATGTATTCCTTTATCTTTGTAAATAGCCTCATTGGAGTATATATCAACATCTTTAATTTCATTCTTATCAAATATTTTGTTAATGTAATAGCTAGTTCCAGCACTGATAACTACAAAATCTCCACCTGCTGCTTTAATTTTCTTTATAAATTCACCTGCATAAGGGTCAAATGAAATACTCATTATGTCTTCATCTATTTCTTTTTCATTTCTTCTTATATTTTTGAAGACATATCCTAAATAATCTACATCTTTTATTTTTTTACTTCTCCAATCCTTATACATCTGCATACATTCATCTTTTAGGTACTCATCCATTATTATTTTATAAAAATCCTTTTCAGTTAATGTTCCATCAAAATCCGATATAAATGCAAAGTTTAACATAACATCCTCTCCTTTAAGTTATTTTGTCTACTATTGTAATTTTTATTTATTCTATCAAATAAATTTTGCTATGGACTCAATTATCATTGCAGCTGGCACAAGCAGCAGCTGTGCTAGAATTGTACCTAGTATAAGTCCAAAAACTATGAAAATTATACATCTACTGAATTGAAGCTCACTGCATTCTCCTCTTATGACATCATCTGTCAGCATAGACGTATAGGGATCTATAAATATAGTTATAAGTATGGTTGATGCCCCATTTATGACTGGTGCTAAATTGCTGCAGGTAGTTCTAAGGTCGGGATTTAAACATCCAGCATAAAGGGCTGCCACTACACCTACAGTAGAAATTGAGCAAGCCATTATATTTAATATTATAATCTTTTTAGGAATCCTTCTTAAACTTTTTAATTGAGATATATTTTCCCTTTTAGGTTTAGATATACTTTTTTTAAACTGCTCTATTCCAGCTTTAGAAAAACTATGTACTAATAGTTTCGGTACAGATTTATACACGCTAAAGCTATTGACAGTTTTACTGAATAATTTTATAAAAGTTGGCATTAATATAGCTCCTACTATGGCTCCTATAGTAGACAAGGCTAATATCCATCTAAAAACATACAAAAATTCACCAGCTTGACCTACCCTTATACTTTCTTCTATGCTCTTAGACAATAGAGGAGCTTGAATTGTATTAGCAGTTCTAGCTATTAGAGAGAATATATTAAACACAGCAAAAGAAATTGCTATTCTTCCAGTCTTTATTCCAACAATTCTCACAGAATAGGATAGGGTGGATACTATATATATGACAAAAGTCAATATGGGCACAATAACTATGGCTACAGGCATTTGAGCACCTCCTAAATATTATCCCTTAAGTATTATCAGCTAAATAATAACACAAATATACCGGTTACTCTTTTGATACTTACCTATACTATAATTCTATATTTTATATGAAAATCCTTTAAAATAAAATAATGCAAAAGTATATTCTATACTCTTGCATCTAAAAATCCATATAAACAGAGTTCTTTGTTTCAGATGGAATTTTTTTCTCCAACTGAAACTTAGAAATCGTTATCCAGGGACGTAGCAGCCGTTATCTCCCACTTTGATAGAAGTTGGGAGTATTACGGATGGTAGTCATCGGATAAATTAATTTATCCCCTTTGAATTCATGTAATCAAATATCAATTTAAACAAATCCTTCGCCACAGGAGCCGCGGTTTGTCCAGCATAATACTTAGATTGATCTGGTTCATCTATAGATATAAGCATTGTAATCTTAGGATCGTTTTCCGGTGCCATACCAGCAAATGAAGACATATATTTTCCTGGTGCATAACCTCCGGTAGGGCTTGATTTTTGGGCTGTTCCAGTTTTTCCTGCTATATCAAGTCCAGGAACTTCAGCAGCAGATCCAACTCCATCAGTAACAACCTTTCTTAAATACGTCCTCAAAGTGCTGGCAATATTGGGATCAAGTATCTTTTTCTCTCCCAAATTATTATATGTGGTATCTACAACCGGCTTATTATTACTATCTGTATGCACAATTTCCTTCATTATATGAGGTCTAATCCAAGTTCCCCCATTTGCCACAGAGTTAAAAGCGGACAAATACTGCATTGCAGTTAATGAGATGCCTTGTCCAAAAGATATATTTGCTAAATCAACCTTGTTTACATTATTAATAGGTCTCACTATTCCAGTAGACTCACCAGGTAAATCTACACCTGTTTTCTGGCCAAAACCAAACAAATTTATGTACTTAAATAGCTTGTCTTTACCTAGCAATTCTGTACCCAGCTTTACAAATCCCACATTACTGGAATTCTTAATTATATCCTGAAAAGTTTGAGATGGAAATCCTGTTAGATTCCATTCATTAATACGAACACCATCTACCATTACATATCCTGGATCAGGAAATCTAGTGGCATCATTTACAACATTTTCTGCCATTGCAGCATAGGAAGTTATTACTTTAAATATAGATCCCGGTTCAAAGGTATTTTGAACTGCATTATTTTTCCAGGATGTAGCAATCTGTTCTCCAGTTTGATTTTTAGCTCCGTTAGGATTATTAGGATCATAATCTGGCTTATTTACCATGGCTAGTATTTCACCATTTTTAGGATTCATGACTGTAATTGTAACTGATTTTGCTTTATTATCTATTAAAGCTTTCTGTGCAGCTTGTTCTGCATATAATTGTATTGTCTGATCAATAGTCAAGACTAAATCCTTACCATTGACAGGAGCAATGTATTGCGAATTCTCATAAGGAAGCTGATTGCCTCGATTATCAGTTTCCAAAATTTTCTGTCCAGGGATTCCAGCTAATTCTTTATTATAGCTTAATTCCACTCCTGAAACACCATTTCCATCTGAATTTGTATATCCAAGAGTACTGGCAAGAAAATTATTATTTTTGTAAACTCTTTTTGAATCATTAGATATTATAAAACCAGATATATTTAATGCCTTAATTTTATCAGCCTGAGTTTTATCTATTTTTCTTGCAAGAGTAGCAAATTTAACAGGCATACCTTCAGGAGACTTTAAATATAATATATTAGATACCTGTTTAACAGGCATATTTAATATGGCTGATAATCCATTAGATAGCTGATCCATACTTATAGACTTAATTTTTAAAGCCTGCCTTAGTGTGTTCATATCTATATCAACTCTATATGCTTCCGAACTCACAACAAGCTCATTATCATTTCTATCAAGTATGCGTCCTCTTTCTGCTGGAACAGTTATCTGGCTTGTCCATTGTTGTAGAGCCTTAACTTTATAAAATTTAGAATCAGAAACCATAAGATAAAATAATCTTCCTATTACCAATATAAGCACTAATCCAAATAACATAAAAACACCTAAAAGTCTTTTATTTGTAAGGATTTTAGTGTTACTTTTTTTTGCTTTCAGCATACTCACTACCTTCCATGAATTATTACTTTAACCTTTTTCAACTTCTATTATTACATCTCTTATGTAGAGTATACATATTATATATGTTTTACTCTGCAACACATATATATTAAAATTCTATTATTAAAATTACACTATATTAATAAATAATGATATCACATATATGTTAAAATTTAAAGTGCCATTTGTAGACTAAATCTTACAAATATATGAATAAGTATTTAATTTTTATTATTATTTTTAACTTTATCTACCATGAAAATTGTTAGTGGAACAAATACTAAAGCTGCTATAAAAAATGCATTGGCAAGTCCAAACTCTTCCCCTATAAAGCCTACTGATGGGAAAATAGTAACCATAAATATACTAAAGCATAAGGAATCAAAAGATAATATAGTTATAAAAAATGAAATAAGCCTGACAAATCTAAATATTGATTTATAGGCTTACAGGAGTGTACATCCAATACATTTAAAAAATTCAACTAAAAAGCTCTATGGTATAAAACCACAGAGCTTGAAAATCTATATTATTTAGCTTTAACTAGTTTTAAAGCCCTTTCAAGAATATTATCTACAGTAATTCCAAATTCTCTATACAATATATCTCCTGGTGCAGATGCTCCAAAATGGTCTATAGCTACTATATCTCCATCTAAGCCCACATACTTGTGCCATCCAAAGGATGCTGCTGCCTCTACTGCAATTCTATTTCTCACCTTCTTAGGAAGAACACTGTCCTTATAGTCCTCATCCTGCTTATCAAATATTTCTAAACAAGGCATACTTATTACTCTGGCAGCTATACCTTTTTCCTCTAATAATTTTGCTGCTTCATAAATGTATTCCACTTCCGAACCTGTTGCCATAAGAATAATATCCGGTGTTTCCTTAGAACTTTCTTTTAATATATATGCTCCCTTTAATGCATTCTTTGAACTCTCTTCATATAGAGGAAGGTTCTGCCTTGAAAGTATCAAAGCCGTTGGCCCATCGGTTCTGCTAATAGCTGAATACCAAGCTGCAGCTGTTTCCTTAGAATCTGCTGGCCTAAATACATGGAAATTAGGTATACTTCTTAAAGCAGCTAATTGCTCTATTGGCTCATGTGTTGGTCCATCTTCTCCAACACCAATACTATCATGAGTCAGTACATAGACTACAGGAAGCTTCATTAATGCTGAAAGTCTCATAGCACCCTTCATGTAGTCACTAAATACAAAGAAGGTTGAAACAAAAATTTTAAGTCCCCCATGCAATGCTATACCATTTCCAATAGCTGCCATAGCATGTTCTCTAACTCCAAAATGAAGATTTGCACCACTTTTATCTTCTTTAGAAAAATCTCCTTTATCCTTCATATAAGTTTTAGTTGAGGGAGACAAATCTGCCGAGCCACCTATTAGATTTGGTACAAATTTAACAAGTCTGTTTATAACCTCACCTGAGGAAACTCTTGTAGCTGATTTCCCCTGAAATTTCCAAAAATCCTCTTCCTTTAAAATATCTGATGCAATACCATCTGAATACCATATTTTCCATTCATCTGCCAGCTGTGGATATTCATTTTTATAATTCTCAAAAAGCTTGTTCCATTGAATTTCTTTTTCTGCTCCAGCTTTTTGTAATGTTTCCATATGGTCTCTTACTTCTTTTGAAACATAGAATTCTCCCTCACCCTGCCATTTTAAAAATTCTTTTGTTTTCTTTAAGTTTTCTTCACCTAAAGGCTCACCATGAGCGCCTGCAGTACCTTGCTTTGGGGATCCATATCCAATTTGAGTTTTTACTATTATAATGCTTGGTTTACCATCTTCAGCTTTTGCTGTTTCAATAGCCTTTGTAATAGACTGAATGTCATTTCCATCTTCAACCTTTATAACCTGCCAGTCATAGGCTTCATACCTTTTAGCTACATCTTCTCTAAAGGCAATATCAGTACTTCCTTCTATGGATATATTATTGGAATCGTACAATACTATAAGTTTACTGAGTCCTAATGTACCAGCTAGAGAAGCTGCTTCACTTGAAATTCCTTCCATCATACAGCCATCACCAGCTAAAGCAAAGGTATAATGGTCTACCACTTTGTAATTAGGTTTATTAAATTTACTTCCAAGATATTGCTCAGCTATAGCCATACCCACTGCATTGGCTATTCCTTGCCCAAGTGGTCCTGTAGTAACTTCAACTCCTACTGTATGACCATATTCAGGATGGCCTGGAGTCTTACTTCCCCATTGTCTAAAATTCATTAGATCATCTACGCTAAGGCCATATCCAAATAAATGAAGTAAAGAATATAGCAGCATGGAACCATGTCCTGCGGATAGTATGAATCTATCTCTATCTTCCCAGTTTGGATTTTTAGGATTATGCTTCATTTCTCTACTCCATAGAGCATAGGCCATTGGAGCTGCTCCTAAAGGCAATCCCGGATGTCCTGAATTTGCCCTTTGAACCCCTTCTGCTGATAATATCCTTATAGTATTTACTACTTGTTGATCTAAATTGTTCATTATCTTTCGTCACCAAAAATCTATAAAACTACACGAAGATATTATAAGATCTATAAATTTGGTAACTCCCTCCTCTTTTATCTGTTTTGTATTTTTGATATTGTCTTGAAAAAGTTCTAACCTATTCTTTATCCCTTGTGTTGACTATTATGAAAATTAAAATTCTCTTTATATACTATCTAATATACTACCTAAAATTACTGGTTATTTAAATAGATTTTTAAAATTTTTAAGATATTTTTAATTATATCTTGTTAATATTTGCATTTATATATTCAGATATATTCAAATAAATAGCTTCATTATTAATATTTGTAAATAAGTGTTACAACTTTAATAGAATATCTATTTTTTTAATTTTCAAATATTTTATAATTTTACATGTAAACCATTAAAAATTTTGTAAAAATTTCTTTACCATTCTACCATTTAATGGTTATTCGTCTTTTTCTTTGTTGTATTTTGTTGCAAATTGTATCATTATACCTGTGAAATTTATTTTTACATTAATATAATTC
>NZ_JBDNRK010000088.1:0-11704 GCF_047718555.1 Clostridium sp.
AAATTCAGATGGGGTAAAAGAATCCCCACCTGAATTAAGAACTTGCTTCAATACTCAATACTTTAAGTTATTCTTAGTTAAAGAATATAATAACTGTTGACTACCCCAATAAATACTGACCAATTATAGCTTTTAGAAAATATTTTGTCAATGAATTACTAAGTATTTAAGTATTTTAAAATCTCAAGGTATCTTTGAACATTGGAGATAGATTTTTAAACATTTTCAAGGATGATTTTGAAAGCTATAATTACCATCTTCTATCAATTAAAAAAATAAATGTAATGTAATATTTGATTTTACACTTGACATTAATACCAATATGGAATAAAATACAATTAATGAGAGAAAATATCGGTTGAGGAGGGTGCAAACATGAAATCATTAAAACTAAATTTATTAAATGAAAATGTAAAAATCAATGATATGTTCCCTTCTATGGCTATGAATAAGTTAATGAATACTATGTGTTTTGCATGCTGTATGATTATGTCATGTTTATGTTGCTGTATAATGAATAATGAGAATATGATGTGCAGTTGCTTATGTAAAATGATAAATAAAAAATTTGAATATGTTAAATATAAAACTACAGTAATATTTATGAAATATTTTATAAATACTGCTGTAGTTTTTTGTTATTAAAATAGGACTGTATTAACACTGCTGACCAGAAAACTGGAGGCAGGGGGCTGACTAGATAAACTAGAGGCACAACTTACTGGACAAACCAGAAGTATAGCTTACTGGAGAAACCAGAGGCAAAGCTTATTTAATAAACCAGAAATGTGAGTTAACTAGTAAACTAGAGGCAAGCAATTATTAAATTTCAAAAATTTTAGGAGGGTATAAAAATGGAAACAAAAATGATGGGTAAAGGTATGAATATGATGATGAACAAAGGAATGATGATGAATAACGGTATGGGTATGATGGATATGCCAATGACACAAATGAACATGATGATGATTCCACGTATGGAAATGAAAATGGAAAAATGTGAAAATGGAATGAAAATGATGTGCATGTCAAAAGATGAAACAGCAGTTGCAATGATGCAGAATCTTTGCTCAATGTTAAGCGGCGGAATGACTAGTATGTGTATGATGATGAATGGAATGAAAATGATGGAATGCAACATGATGATGGGAATGTGCAAATGTGAAATGACTATGGACGGAATGTGCATGACTTGGACTAGTGGTGATGAAATGATGTGTTCTATGATTCAAAAATGTTGTGATTGTATGATGAGCATGATGGAATGCGGATGTACTGCTATGATGTGTATGAACAATACTCCAGTTTGCTGCTGTTAGTTTCTGGTTTACAATAGACATAATTATAATTCAAAATATTCGAATTGTAGATTTGTGTAAAATAAAACATAGCTAATTATGGAAAATCTGTGTAACCTCTATTTTAATAGTAGAGGTTGCACAGATTTTTTACGCTCTTAACTATTATAACAATTATTATTTATTTTTTAGAGATATTAAATTATAAGGTTAACCATTTCGCCAAGGCATTCATTAGCAAGTAAATTGCCGTTCCTCCAGTGACAACCCATATAGTATCCAGTTTGCCGAATAGCAGCGTGGCGAAAACTGACAGGACAATAAGGGCAGAAGGGATGTCACCCACTGAATGTCTCACTACTCCTACCGCAACTACAAACATCATCCCAGTAAAGGCCGCAGCAATTCCTTTGATGGCTGCGCTTACCCAAAGGTTATGCTTGATTTTTTGGTGGATTTCCGCGGTAGCCATAACTAAAAACAGGGAAGGTAGAAAAATGCATAGTGTAGCCACCATGCCTCCACTAACACCGGCTACCTTATAGCCCACAAAAGTCGCCGTGATAAGGTACGGTCCCGGTGTAACCTGCCCCAAGGCAATTCCAACTAAGAACTCTTCCATCGTTAGCCAGTGATAGTGGGTTACCACTTCCTGTTGCATAAAAGGGATCATCGAAGTTCCCCCGCCGAAAAGAAACATCCCCATCTTGAAAAACACCGAACCAAGCAGTAATAAGAGCGGCTTGAAGGAAGCAGCAAAAACTATGCTCGCAAGCCCAGCCACAAGCATTACCATGAGTTTGATTGGTATGTTCACTGCTCCGATACCTGACCGCAAGTTTCCTCCAGAATTAGTCGTTATATTCTGGCGTTTCAGCGGCCGGTAATACAGCACAATACCGGCGACTATGGCTATGAATAGTAGCATAAAAATATTCGAGTAGTAAACCATCACCCCAATAACTCCAATGGCAATGATCCATCCACGCCAATCAGTCACCGTAGACTTGCCTATTTCTATGACGGCATAAGGCAACAGACCAGCCACAATCAATGCTACCCCTTTGAATAAAATGCTGATTTGCGGTAGCGATCCGAAGGCAAAATAGATATATGACAACATCATCATGATACCGAAGGGAGGCAGCAGGAAAGCGAAGAAGCTGGTAAAAGCTCCGGCTATGCCCCTTAACTTGTAGCCGATGTATACAGTTAGCGAGACATACGTGGCTCCGGGCAAAAGCTGCGCCAAAGCTAGGCCGTTAATAAAATCCTCTTCGCTAATCCAGTGCCGGTCTTTCACTAAATGTTTATTTGTTTCCGTGAAAAAGGATGGACCAATCCCGGTGAGACCTATACGCAAATACATCAGTAATAGCTGCCACAAAGAGACAGGTTGGGCTTTAGTAATTAATATTTGAGGTGAAGCTTCATTCATTGACATCTCTCCTAAATCCTAAGTTTTTTGTGATATTTCTACTATATCCATTCTTGATTTTTTAATAAGGTACTTTGATATAAGCCACGAAAAGGTAATCTAAAAGCTAAAACGTCTTAAATACACAAGTTTAGATAATGAATAATAATATATTTGATATTCATAAGGACTACTTGAATATTTTATATTTATATATTAGTATTATTCTGATACCACTTAAAGTGCCAGATTATTAATTATGTATGGTATCAGATTGGACGAGTGGAAAATGATAGAAATTACGCCGTACTTGCACAGTAATAAAGATGTACCGTTATATGTTCAACTTTATGAATACATTAAAAATGAAATCCAAATTGGAACAATTAAAGTGGGAGAAAAACTACCATCGAAAAGAAATCTGGCAAAGCATCTTGGTATTAGTCAGAATACGGTTATAACAGCTTATGAACAATTATGTGCAGAAGGATATTTGGAAAGCAAACAGCGCAAAGGTATATTTGTTGCAATGACAGAGCATGACTTATTTGAAACCACCAAAAATGCTGTTGAGCTTAACAAAAACAGCAAACAAAAGGATTCAATTAAATACAAAATCGATTTTAGCCTGGGTAATATAGATTTGGATTACTTCCCATACTATTTGTGGAAAAGGTTGTCAATTCTTACTTTAGATGCTGACCAAAGTGACCTCTTTTTAAATGGTGACCCACAAGGTGAAGAGTGCTTACGCAAAGAAATATCTATGTATATTTTTCAATCAAGAGGAGTTAAATGTTTGCCTGAACAGATAGTTATTGGAGCTGGGACACAATTTCTACTTTCCTTACTGTATAAATTGATTGGAAAAGAATATGAGTATGCAATTGAGGACCCTGGATTTTATAAAGCAAGAATTGTCTTAAAAGACCAAGGGGCTGTAGTACATCCTATTTCTTTAGATGATGAAGGTATAAATATCAAACAACTAAGGAAGAGTGCAGCGAGAGTTGTCTATGTCACTCCTTCACACCAATTTCCTTACGGAATGGTTATGTCAATTTCACGCAGAATGGAACTTTTAAAGTGGGCTGAGGAGATAGATGGATATATTATCGAAGATGATTTTGATAGTGAATTCAGATATAAAGGAAATCTAATACCATCTCTACAAGGTTTAGATTCAAAGGAAAGAGTTATTTATACTGGAACGTTCTCAAAATCTCTAATTCCTTCAATTAGATTAAGTTTCTTAGTTTTACCTCAGAGATTATTACAAGGGTATAATGAGCATTATACAATATATAATCAAACAGTATCTCGATTTCACCAATATACGCTATATAAATTCATGAAAGATGGATACTGGTCAAGTCATTTAAATAAAATGAGAACTTTATATCGTAAGAAGCAGAAATTGCTTCTTACTGCGATTAATAACTATATGGGAAAAAATGTTGAAATTATTGGCTCTAAATCAGGATTGCATATATTACTATGTGTTAAGAATGGTATGTCAGAGGAGGAACTCATACAAAGTGCACACAAACTAGATATAAAAGTTTGTCCAATTTCAATTCATTATAATTTGTATGAAAATAGTCTACCTCCTAAAATTATTTTAGGATTTAGTGGTGTGAAGGAAACGCAAATTGATGAAGGCATTAAATTGTTAAAAAAGGCATGGTTAATATAATTGGTTCTTCACTATTTATCAGAATATTACTTTGAAGGGAATAATAGATCCAAACAATTTATCCACAAATGATATAAAGGATGGATATATTATATATGTATAATATATCCATTTTCCTATTTTTGAATATTTTTTTGAATTATGTATTGATAATAAATTCAGCTCTTTTTATTCTAATTCCATATGATTGAATATACCTACACAACCTAAAGATATCAAGGCTCCTGTACCTATACTGTATATTAACAGTGCAAAATAAAGGGCGTAGCTGTTAAAGTCTTTAAATAAAAATGCAATTATAAGCACTATCATTGCAGCTGGAACAGCCAGAAGCAGCTGAAACAACATAAATATCACACTTTTTGATACCTGACCTGTAAAGCCTAAAGCATGTGCAATTCTAAAGGATAAAAGTCCGCTGTAGGAAAGCATGCCTCCAAAAGTAACATAGCATAGTATGCAAAGTAGTATTTCAAAGGGTGATTTTCTGCTTAAAATTCCAAAGGGAAGAAATAAAATTACAGCATCAGAAAATAGTTTTATAAGAGAGGAAGCTATGCCGTAAAATAGTTTTTTCTGTGGACTATCTGGCAAGATAAATATAAAATAATAGCTTATTTCAGTATATATTTTTCCACCAAGTCCGGAACTAAAAAACAGAATTCCTGAAACTACAATAAGTATAATCTTTATATCTATACCCTTTGCAAAAATGCCTAAAAGTATTGAAATCAATAGCAGTATTACTGAATAGGTATTTATAAAGAAGATTAAACTTCTCTTTGAATATTCATTTATGTGTTTAAATAATAGAACTTTAGATCCATATATTTTTTTTAAGTTTAGACTTACATTTTTAAAAGGTTTTAATATAAAGCCTTTTTTATCGGTATTGTAAGATTTTTTACCGCTTTTTATATTTTTCATTCTTTCATTAATTTCTGCAGAGCTTAGCATGTCTTCATAAAAATCCAGTTTTATAGCGTAGGTTATATAGATTAAAAGTGCAGTTAAAAGTAAAATTAAGATTATATATATAAAATAGGAGAATTTAACTCCAGTAAGAGTTTGAAGAGCTATTTCTCTCATCCATCCGAATACTGGTATGTACTTAAAAAATGCAGTATAGGTTAGGGTATCCGCAGACTTTACAAAGAAATTTACAAGGAAATTTTCAAAGCCATTTTTTACTATTAATATAATTATTGAACCAATAGCTATTACAATAATTGATTTTATAAAATTACGTATTATACTGCCAAGCTTTTTATATTTACTGCATAGTGCAAAAACAAATAATTTTAAAACATTGCAGAAAATAAGCTGAAAAATAATGTAGGTTATGGAAAACAGTATTTTTGTAGCTGCATTTATATTTAAATTATTCATAAAATTTGAAATCTGAAATAATACATAAATTGATGTGAAAAACTCCAGGGCTATTTTCTTCACTATGCCATAAAGCATTACTGTTTGTGGCTTTATAGGTGATACAAATATCAAATTTACATCACTCATATTGAATCTAGATTTAACCTTTTTTGTGCCGCTATAGAGGGAATAAAAGAAGGTTATCAGGATTAAAATTACAAATATGCTTACGGAGGCATTCAAGGGAATATCGCTATTAGAAGAATTTTTCTAGGCAGAAGCATAATTGCAACCCAAAGTATTGGGAAAATCATACCTATAGCTTTTTGCGGCTTTTCTTTAATTCTTTTAAAATAATTGATTATACTGGTTCTTAGTAGATAAATTAGAGCTTTCATATGTTATTCCTCCGTAAATTCGAAGAATATGTCTTCCAAAGATTTAAATTCATTGTCAAATTCATGCCTGGCCTTAGATAATACAAATTCACCATTTTTCATGATAAGTATTCTATCCCAAAGTTCCTGAACGGAATCCAGAAGATGAGTACTTAAAACTATGGAAACACCTTTATTTTTTAGTTCCAGCAAAAGCTGCTTCATATTTCTTATGGCTTTTGGATCAAGGCCTATCATAGGCTCGTCCACTAATAGTACTTTTGGTTCTGTAATTAGTGCACAGCAAATACTTGCTTTTTGCTGCATTCCCTTAGACAATTCACTGCCATATTTATCTTTCTTGTCCCATAAATCAAATAATTTTAGGAGCTGCTCTGCTCTTACTTCATATTCTTTAATATTAAAAGCGTGGGCCATAAGAGTCATGTGTTCTTTGATAGTTAGAAGAGGAAACATGGAAGGCATTTCAGGTATATAACCTAAATAACTTTTACCTTTAATACTTTTATTAGGGTAACCGCAAATTTCTATTGTACCCTCATATTTTAATAGGCCTGCTATAGATTTGATTATAGTAGATTTACCAGCTCCATTAGGGCCTGCAAGTACTGCTATTTCGCCAGCATTTACTGTAAAATTCACATTTTTTACTGCTTGGGTTTTACCATAGTTTTTACTTAATTTTGATACTTCTAGCATATATCTCTTCCCTTCATATAAAGTATAATTTTTAGTTTAAGGTTATTTTTTGATAATTTATCTAAGCTCAGTGATGGGTATAGAGACCACTACTAAGTAAGATTTATTTATGAATGATTAATAGATAAATATTTAAGTAATACACAGATGATAAAGGATTACAGTTAATATTACAAAATCCAGGATAATTTTTAGCCACAAAATTACAATAATGTGACTAAATTATGACCAATTAAAACTATATTACTATAAAATTCCACAAAATACTAGGTAAATTTCTAAATTTATCCGATAATTTTCCTTTATAATGCTTTATGACATTTTATAAAAGTGCTAGCAGTAGACTTGTAAAAAAGAAATTTAGGAATTGAAAAGACATTTATGGAAAGAATATTTCCTAAGTAGAAATGGAGGAATAAGAGCATACGAGAAAAATAAAAGTGCATAAATCACACAAAAAACCGTTGGGCAAATGAGGTTAGTTTGGTAATTATACTGGCGTTAGTTGGTACATCCCAAGAAGCCCCTACCTCTAAGCGTAGCTTAAGTATTGGAGTATGTCACAATAATCATATATAATAACAGTATATGTAAGTGTAAATTAGGAATTGTACATTTTTGATTAATTAAGAGAGAGGAGATATAAAGTTTTGCTTATTACTTGTGAGAGTATTTTAAAATTACCTTATCTTGAGAAAATGACATTGGTAGCTGGAAAGGGCGGAATTAATAAAGTTATAAGGTGGATTCATGTGGTAGAAAGTCCCCAGGTATCTGAATGGGTAAAAGGGGGAGAATTACTTTTTATAACAGGGGTAGTTATAAAAAATGATGTGGACATTTTGTTGAAATTTGTAAATGACTTAATAGACAGAAATCTTTCGGGACTTGTTATAAATACGGGACCTTATATAAAAGAAACACCTAGAGAAGTAAAAGAATTGGCCGACAAATTTGACTTCCCCATATTTGAACTGCCCTTTGAAGTTAAGTTAATAGATGTAACCCAAAGTATATCAAGAGCAATTTTTATGAATAAGGTAGAACATGAATCCATGCATAGTTTCATGAAAGAAATTATTATGGGGGATTCACTTTTTACAGATGAGATTTTAAATAGAGCCTCTGCATATGGATATAATCCCAATAAGATTTATTGTGCATTGGTTGTAGATATAGATAATTTTAAAAATTTTATTAAACAAAGAAAGATAAATGAGGAAGATACCATTATAGAAATCAAACAAAATATAGAACAAATTATATTGTCCGTTATGAACAAATGGAATAGAAAAGTACTTTATGTAATACAGGGTGATGCCATTATTTTAATGATGCCTATAAGGGAAGTAAGATATAAATATGATGGAACTGCAGCTATTGGACAGGATATTATAAAAAGTGTTCAGGAAAAATTAAAAAATTTAACTGTAAGCATAGGAATAGGCAATAAATGGAGCGAATTGAAGGATTTTAGGAAGAGTGTTAATCAAGCACAAAAGGCATTAAAAATTATAAAAATATGCGGGGAAAAAAGTAGTTTAAGAGAGTACAGAAAGCTTGGTATATATAGAATATTCTTTGATGGAAATAGACAGAGTGAAATGAAAGAAATTTACTATGAAACCCTAGGTAAATTAATTGATTATGATTCAAAAAATGAGACAAATCTGGTTAAGACATTAGAAGCTTATCTATCTGAAGGTGCTAATCTTGGCAAAGCAGCTGAAAAGCTTTTTATCCATAGAAATACTATGAAGTACAGAATGAGCAGAATGGAAGAAATTTTAGAGTGTAATCTTAGAGATATAAACACTCTATTTGATTTTAATGAAGCTTTAAAGATAGGAAAATTTTTAAAATATATTTAGATGCTTAAAAAATAATAGATATCAATAAACAAATAAACTCATATATATTTGTACATGGTGGACATATAAAAATTAATTCAAATATGATAAATTACTTACATGATAATTGTTAATTTATCAAATTTACTAAAAATAAATTGATGAAATGACAATAAATTCAATTGGGAGGCAACAATGATGATAAGTTCAGTTTTTCAATCACCAGGTAAAATAATATATGGACAAGGCACAGTAAAACAAATAGGTGAAGAAACTAAAAAATATGGCAAGAAGATAATGATTGTTACAGGAAAGAGTTCATCTAAAAAAACTGGAGCATTGGACAAAGTTATAGATAGTTTAAAAATGGAAAATCTTCAATATGTAATTTTTGATAAAGTTGAGTCTGATCCAAGCGTGGATACAGTAGAACTTGGAACTTCAATTGCCAAAGAGGAAAAGATAGATGTAATTGTAGCTTTAGGAGGAGGAAGTCCTCTTGATGCAGCAAAGGGAATAAGCATTATGCTCACTAATAGTGGAAGTATTGTGGATTATGAGAAAAAGCAGCCGGAAGTTCCTGGAGTACCGGTTGTAGCAGTTCCAACTACAGCAGGAACAGGAAGTGAAGTGAGTAAGTTTATAGTTATAACTGATACAAGACGAAAGGTTAAAATGTTAATAGGTGGAGAGACACTAATACCAAAAGTTGCAATTTTAGATGGAGAATTGACATTGATGGTACCTCCAGATGTTACTGCTGCTACGGGAATGGATGCATTAACACATGCTATAGAAGCTTACATATCAAAAAAGGCTCAGCCAGCTACTGGTGTACAAGCGCTTTCTGCTATAAAGCTTATAAGTGAAAATCTAGCAAAGGCTGTACAAAATGGAGAAAATATGGATGCAAGAAATAATATGCTTTTTGCACAAATGCAGGCAGGACTTGCTTTTAGTAATGCTTCTGTGGCACTAGTACATGCAATGTCAAGACCACTTGGTGCATATTTTGGAGTACCACATGGACTTGCAAATGCCATACTTCTTCCAAGGGTTATGGAATATAATAGAGCAGCCTGTGCTGAAAAATTTAAAGATATTGCAGAAACCATGGGAGAGAATACATCAGGATTATCCATAAGGGAAGCAAGTAATCTTGCTGTAAAGGCAGTAAAGGAACTATACGCAGAAACTGGACTTCCAGTAAAGTTAAGAGATGTAGGAGTTAAGGAAGAGATGATAGAAACTCTTGCCAAGGATGCTATTAAAAGTGGAAGTGCGTTAGTTAATCCGAGAAAAGCTAGTTTGGAAGATCTTATAGATATTTATAAGAGTATTTACTAGGGTATGTTAAAAATCAATCAATTAGTAAATAGTTAGTTTTTTATTTTTATATATTAAATATGAAATTAGTATAGTTTGTAAATATATAAATCAATTAATATAAACATTTAGGGGGCTTTATTATTATGGAAGAGACAATAAATAAAGAAAAGGCTGCATTGACAGTAGATGAAATAAAAGAATATGATAAAAAATACAATTTACATTCCTGGAGTGCTCAGGGTAAATTAAATCCTATGGTAATTACAAAGGCAGAGGGAATTTATTTCTGGGACGAAGAGGGTAAAAAATATTATGATATGTCTTCACAGCTTGTAAATTTAAATATAGGATATGGTAACAAAAAAGTAATAGAAGCTATACAAGACCAAGCAGCAAAGCTTGCTTTCACAGGACCTGGCAATGCTATAGATGTAAGATCAGAACTTGCTAAAAATGTAATAGAAATTGCACCGGATAATATGGGAAAAGTATTCTTTACCTTAGGAGGAGCAGATTCTAATGAAAATGCAATAAAGATGGCTAGAATGGTTACTGGCAAATATAAAATATTCTCACGTTATCGTTCTTATCATGGTTCAACCTTTGGTGCAGCAAATCTTACAGGTGAACCTAGAAGATATACCTGTGAACCTGGAATACCTGGATTCGTAAAATTCTTCGATCCTTATGTATATCAAGAAAAGATAGAATTTAAAAGTGAGGAAGAGGCATCAAAGTATTATGTAAATAAGCTTAGAGAGCAGATTACTTATGAAGGTGCTGACACTGTAGCTGCAATAGTATTGGAAACTGTAACAGGAAGTAATGGAGTCATAATACCTCCAAAGGGATACCTTGCAGGGGTTAGAGCATTGTGTGATGAGTTTAACATAATTATGATTTGTGATGAAGTTATGGCCGGTTTTGGCAGGACTGGTGAATGGTTTGCTTGTAACAATTGGAATGTAAAACCTGACATTATTACTTTTGCAAAGGGCATAACCTGCGGATATGTTCCTCTAGGTGGTGTTATTGTAAGTAAGGAAATTGCAAAACATTTTGATGACAATGTGCTTATGTGTGGTTTAACTTATAGTGCTCATCCTATTGGCTGTGCTGCTGGCTGCGCTACTATTGACGTATACAGAGAAGAAAAGCTTATTGAAAATTCAAGAGAGATGGGTAAAGTACTTGGAGCAGAACTTGAAAAATTGAAAGCAAAACATGCTTCCGTAGGGGATGTAAGATATATAGGATTGTTCTCAGCAGTAGAACTTGTTAGAAATAAGGGAACAAGAGAGCCAATGGTGCCTTATGGAAAGGATCCAGAAAAGGTAATGTCAAAGCTTGTTGGAATGTTAAAAGAGAAGGGTTTTTCAACTTATTCTCATGAGAGTTGTATATTAGTTGCACCTCCGCTTATAATAAAAGAGCAGGAAATTAAAGAAGCTATGGCAATACTAGATGAAGTTCTTGATTATGCAGATAGTTTAACTTATTAATGGGAGTAGCTTTAAAATAATGCTCTAAAGCAGGATGTAATATTTTCAATTATGAGTGCCTTCACTGCGAAAGAAAATCTAAGTTTTGCTTAATTTAACCTGACTAACTTGGCGTAAGTCTCCCACGCACACAGCGAAAGCGAT
>NZ_JBDNRK010000089.1:0-10532 GCF_047718555.1 Clostridium sp.
AGATAGCCCACTATCCTGGTCACCTGCTTCCTTGTTGGATTCAAAATATTCGTCGCATCTTTGACTTACTATTTATTTTCACATGCCTAATAATATAAAGTAGGTGATTAAATGAATAAAGTCCTTATAAAAAATGGATTCATAATAGATGGCACAGGTAAAGAGAGATTTTCTGGTGATATACTTATATCCGGTGAGAATATTGATAAAATTGGCAGCATAGAGGAAAATGAAGCTGACCATATAATAGATGCTGGAGGTAAAGTAGTTTGTCCTGGCTTTATAGATACTCATAGTCATTCTGATTTAAAAGTATTGATAGACGGATATATAGAGCCAAAGGTCAGACAGGGTATAACTACAGAAATTCTTGGCCAGGATGGTATTTCTATGGCACCACTTCCAAAGGAGTACGTAAGTCCATGGAGAAAAAACTTGGCAGGACTTGATGGAGATAGCGATAAGCTCTCCTGGGATTGGGAGAATACTGAGGGTTACCTTAACTTATTAGAAAAATCAGGTGTTGGTCCCAATATGGCATACCTTGTTCCTCATGGAAATATAAGAATGGAAGCCATGGGCCTTGGCAATAAAAAGCCAACTGTTGAAGATGTAGAAAAAATGAAAGCTATAACAGAGAGAGAATTAAAAGCTGGTGCAGTTGGGCTGTCTTCTGGACTTATATATATGCCTTGTGCTTATGGAGAAACTGGTGAAATAATTGAACTTTGCAAGGTTGTAGCAAAACATGACAAAGTTTTTGTAGTGCACCAGAGAAGTGAAGCTGACACTATAGTGGAATCCATGAAGGAAATAATAAAAATAGGAAGAGAAAGTGGCGTAAAAATTCATTTTTCTCATTTTAAAGTTTGTGGAAAAAAGAACTGGGATAAAATTGATGAAATGCTGAAGCTTTTAGATGAGGCAAAAGCGGAGGGAATAAGAGTATCCTTTGATCAATATCCATATGCAGCAGGAAGTACAATGCTTGGAGTAATACTGCCTCCTTGGGTTCACGATGGAGGTACTGATAAGCTTTTAAAGAGACTTCAGGATACAGAATTAAGAAAAAAGATGATTTGTGATATAGAAAATGGTATATCTGGTTGGGATAATTTCATAGACTTTGCAGGTATTGATAATATATATGTAACCAGCGTTAAAACTGAGAAAAATAAGGACTGTATAGGAAAAAATCTCAATGAAATAGGAAAGCTTAGAGGAAAAGATGCCTATAATGCTGTTTTTGATTTACTATATGAAGAGGAAAATGCAGTAGGTATGTATGATTATTATGGTAAGGAAGAACATATAATTAAATTCATGAAAAGAGAAGAGCAGAACGTATGTACAGATGGACTGCTTGCAGGAAAACCACATCCCAGAGTATATGGCACTTTCCCAAGGATATTAGGAAAATATGTTAGAGAAGAAAAAATTCTTACACTGGAAGAAGCCATATATAAGATGACCTTAAAACCAGCTCAGGTGTTTAAATTTAAGGATAGAGGAGAACTGGCAGAAGGGAAAAAGGCAGATATAGTAATATTTAATCCTGACACCATAATAGATAAAGCAAGTTTTATAGAGCCTGACCAGTATTCTGATGGAATTGAAACTGTGATTATAAATGGAGAGATAATATTAAATAGGGGCAAAAGGTCTGATAAGTTAACAGGTAAGGTTATTAGAATATAAGTTTAAAAATTAGCAAGCTGTTTCACCAAAATAACAAATTTTGTATGGTTTGTTCAAATTAAGATGGTAGTAAGATAACTTGAATAGGGTATTTGTAGTGGACAATGAAGGTTTAGTAATTATACTGTGTTGGAGGTAATGTAAAAATGATATCTAAAGAAAGAGAAGCAGAAATAATAGAACTATGTCAGGATTTACTTCGTATAAGAAGTTACTCTGGAGAAGAGGATGGAGTGGTTGAAAGAGCTAAAAAAGCCTTTGTAGACATGGGTTACGATGATTTCTTTGTGGACGATTATGGAAATGTAATAGGTCACATAAAAGGAAATAAAAATGGAAAGAAAATATTGTTTGATGCACATATAGATACAGTAACAGTACCAGATGAGACAAAGTGGACTCAGAATCCTTTTGGTGGAGATATAGTTGATAAAAGGATATACGGTAGAGGTGCCTCTGATATGAAAGGTGCCTTCTGTGCAATGATTTGTGCCCTTTCATATTTTGCAAAGGATACAAATAAGGAGTTTGCAGGAGATATTTATGTATCAGGAGTTGTACATGAAGAATGCTTTGAAGGGGTTGCCTCTAGAAAGATAAGTAAGAAGGTTCAACCGGATTATGTAGTCATAGGTGAAGCCTCAAACTGCAATCTTAAAAGAGGCCAGAGAGGAAGAGCGGAGATAGTAGTAGAGACCTTTGGAAAACCAGCTCATTCTGCCAATCCAGAAAAGGGAATCAATGCAGTGTATGAAATGAATAAACTAATTGAAAAGATAAGACATATAAGCAAACAGCATGACGATTTTCTAGGAGACGGAATTTTAGAACTCACAGATATTAAATCTTCACCTTATCCAGGAGCTTCTGTAGTACCGGATTACTGCAAGGTAACTTACGATAGAAGACTTTTAGTGGGAGAAACTAAGGAAAGTGTGCTGAAACCTATACTGGATATAATTAGTGAAGCAGAAGAAAAAGATTCAAGTTTTAAGGCAAAGGCAAGTTTTGCTGCTGGAACTGAAAAATGTTACACAGGAAATTTAATTGAAGGTGAAAGATTTTTCCCTGGTTGGGTACTTGATGAGCAGGATGAATATGTACAAAAATCTTATAAGGGCTTAGTTGAAGCGGGATTAAATCCAGAAATTACTCATTATTCCTTCTGTACTAATGGAAGCCACTATGCCGGAGAAGCAGGTATAAAGACTATAGGTTTTGGACCTTCAAAGGAAAATTTAGCACATACTATAGATGAATATATTGAAATAGATCAATTGTTAAAAGCTGTGAAGGGATATTATTTAATAGCTAAAGCTAATCTTGTTTGAGTTTCATTTGATAAGCAGACAGTATTTTTATTGATAATCTAAAAGGGGGTGGGGATATGAGTGTTTTAATAAAGAATGGAACCATAATAGCAGAAGATAAAGAACTAATAGGTGATATCTATATAGAAAACAATATAATAAGTGAAATAGGCGTGAATATAAATAAAATTGCAGATGAGATTATAGACGCCAGTGATAAATTTGTAGTTCCTGGAGGTATTGATGCCCATACACATCTGAATATTCACATGGGAGATATTGTGGCTAAAGATGATTTTTATACTGGAACTGTGGCAGCGGCTTGTGGCGGAACTACTTCTATTATAGATCATATGGGCTTTGGACCAAAAGGCTGTGATTTACATCATCAGTTAAAGGTCTATCATGAATATGCACAGGGTAATTCAGTTATAGATTATAGTTTTCATGGAGTTATTCAGCATGTAAATGAAAATATACTAGAAGAAATGGAAGACATGGTAACAAAAGAGGGCATATCCAGCTTTAAAATATATTTAACTTACGACAATAAAGTCAGTGATGAAGAGGCTCTTAAGGTTATGATTAGACTTAAGGAATTGGAAGCTATTACTACAGTACATTGTGAAAATGATGGTGTAATAAATTATTTCAGAAATTTATTTATTAAAGAAGGTAAAATTCAGCCTATATACCACGCCTTAAGCAGGCCAGAAGAAAGCGAAGCAGAGGCCGTAAATAGGATGATCAGTCTAGCATCCGTTGCTGGAAATGCACCATTATATATCGTCCATGTATCCTGTGAAAAGAGTATGGAACATATAATAAAAGCTCAGCAGGCAGGTAAAAATGTAATGGCAGAAACCTGTCCTCAATATTTATTTCTAGATGAAGATAAATATAGGGAGAAGGATATGCAGGGTTTAAAGTATATAATGAGTCCACCTCTAAGGAAAAAAGAAAATCAGAATTTACTTTGGAATAATATATCAAATAATAATATACAGGTGGTTGCAACAGATCATTGTTCTTTTGATTTTAAAGGTGATAAGCAGAGGGGAAAAGATGATTTTACAAAATGTCCTAATGGAGGACCTGGCATAGAGACTAGAATACCTCTTATGTTTTCTGAGGGAGTCATGAAGGGTAGAATTGATATAAGAACCTTTGTAGATGTAGTAAGTACTAATCCAGCAAAGATATTTGGATTATATCCTAAAAAGGGAGTTATAAGTGTGGGAGCAGATGCAGATATTGTAATCATCGATAAAAATAAAGAAGTTACATTATCAAAGACAATGCTTCATGAAAATGTTGATTATACACCCTATGAAGGCATGAAGTTAAAAGGATATCCTGTTCTAACCATGGTGAGAGGAAAAGTTATTGCACGGGACAATGTATTTACAGGAGAAAAAGGTTATGGAGAATTTTTAAGTAGATATCTCTGGAAAGGATGAAACGTTAATATGCTTATAAAAAATGGAACAATCGTTACCTTTGATGAGAAAAATACAGTTATAGAAAATGCTGCTGTTTATATAGAAGATAATATTATCAGAGAAGTGGGAAAATCCTCTGAGTTAGAGAAAAAATATAAAACAGAAGAAGTACTAGATGCCAAGGGAAAAATAGTGATGCCTGGCCTTATATGTTCCCACTATCATGCATACAGTGTCTTTGCCAGAGGTATGATTCTAGATGGAGATCCGGCTTCAAACTTTATAGAAGTTTTAAGAAGAGTTTGGTGGAGACTGGACAAAAAACTTACATTGGAAGATGTATACTACAGCGGTTTAGTTTCTGCTATAGATGCAGTAAAAAGTGGTACTACTACTTTAATAGATCATCATGCCAGCCCCTATGCTTGCACAGGCAGTCTTGAAGAACTTAGCAAGGCTTTTTCAAAGGTAGGAGTTAGAGGAAATTACTGCTATGAAGTGTCTGAGAGAGATGGTATGGATATAGCAAAAGAAGGACTTCTAGAAAATTATAATTTTATAAAGAAGTGTAATGATAACAAAGATGATTTAATAACAGGCTCCTTTGGACTTCACGCTTCATTTACAGTATCAGATGAAACTCTAAAAGAGGCAGTGGCTATGAGAGATGAACTTGGCTGCGGGTTCCATGTTCATGTATCTGAAGGAAATATGGATGAAGAACTCAGCCAGTATAACTACGGAAAGAGTGTAGTAAAGAGACTAAGGGATATGAAGGTTCTAGGAGAGAAGACCATAGCTGTACATGGTGTAAACATAGGGAAGGAAGATGTGGATATACTACGGAAAACAAATAGTATAGTAGTTCACAATCCAGAATCCAATATGAATAACGCAGTTGGAATTCCTCCTATTTTAGATATGATGGATAAAGATGTGCTAGTAGGACTTGGTACAGATGGATTTACAGGAAATATGTTTAGAGAGATAGAAAACCTTTATGTAGTGCATAAGCTTGTAGATAAAGATCCAAGAGTTATGAGTGTGCCGGAAACTATTAAAATTGCTTTCAAAAATAATAGTGAAATAGTTGAGAGATTATTTGGAAAACCTGCTGGAATAGTGAAGGAAGGAGCCTTTGCAGACCTAATAATAGTGGATTATAATAGCCCAACTCCTTTCAATAGCTCAAATGCAGGAGGACATCTTATCTTTGGAATGAACAGTAATAATGTAGTCAGCACTATAATAAATGGAAAAGTAGTTATGAAGGATAGAAAACTTGTAAATATAGATGAAGAAATGGTTATGAAGAAGTCAAGAGAAGTTTCTAAGAATTTATGGGATAGACTAAATAATAAATAAATGAGATTTATTAATAAGGAGGAAAACATATGGCAGATTTAAAGGTAAAAATAGGTGGTATGGAATTTGAAAATCCTGTTATGGTTGCAGCAGGACCACCTTCGAGAAATGCAGATATGATTATAGATTGTGTAAAAAATGGAGCAGGTGGAGTAGTAAGTAAGACTATATCTACAGAAGCAGCTCATATACCTAAGCCTTGCATGGCTGACTACAAGACAAGATTCTTAAACACAGAGCTTTGGTCAGAACTTAGCCCGGAGCATTGGATTGAGAAGGAATATGAAAAGGCTAAAACCTGCGGAGCACCTTTAATTGTTGGAATGGGCTATACTCCAGAACAAATAGAAAATCTAATTCCTAGAGTGGATAAATTTGCAGATGCCTATGAAATATCCAGTCACTATGTGGGAAGAGACATAACTCCTGTATTAAATACTTTGAAGGCAGCAAAGGCTCATACTAAAAAGCCAGTATTCATGAAGGTAAGTCCAGGAATTGCGGATATAGGTGAATTCGGGAGGGCACTAGAGGCTGCTGGTGCAGATGGGCTGGTTGCCATAAATTCGGTAGGACCATGTTTTGCTATTGACATAGAAACTGGTTTACCACAAATGGGCAGTGAAGCAGGATACGGTTGGATGTCTGGAGCAGCTATAAAGCCAATTGCACTAAGACATGTATATGAACTTTGCAAGGCAGTAAAAATTCCTGTACTTGCAGTAGGTGGGGTTACCAAGGGGGAAGATGTTATTGAAATGCTTATGGCTGGAGCAGCAGCAGTTCAGGTCTGTACTCAAGCTATAGTTGAAGGAAATAAGGCTTTTGGTAGAATAGTAAAGGAAACAAATAACTGGTTAGACAGCCATGGTTATAAATCTTTAGATGATATAAGAGGTATGACTATAGAGAAGATGAAGGAAAGAAAGGCTCCACAATATGATACTGTTTATCCAGTAGTGACTGAAGATAATTGTATTGGCTGTGGAAAGTGTAAAGAAAGCTGTGTATATCAGGCTATAACTGTGGATAATAAAAAGGCGGTTGTGGATAATTCTAGATGTTTTGGCTGTGGACTCTGCAGCACTCGTTGTCCAGTTGGGGCTATAAAGCTTTAAAATATTATAAACAGCTTGGTTAAAAATTATGGTTTTAGAAGGGGGGAAAATTATATGTTTATTAAGGATATTAGTAAGCCAGTAAAGAGAATAGATGTAGATGAAAAAATATGCGGTACTACAAAATATTTAGCTGACATGGAATTTAAAGATGCATTATATGCAAAGACATTGAGATCAGAAAAGGCAAGAGCTAAATTGCTTTCTATAGAATTGCCTGAAATGCCAGAAGGGTATTTTATTATAGATAAAGATGGTATACCAGGCAGAAATAAGGTAAGAATGATTTTTTATGATCAACCTTTTTTTGCAGAGGATATAGTAAATTATATAGGAGAACCAATTCTTCTTGTAGTAGGGCCTGAAAAGGAAAAAGTAGAAGAATTAACATCTAAAATAAAGGTGAGTTATGAGGAACTTCCAGGAGTTTTTACCATAGCAGATGCTGAAAAGTGTGCAGAAATCATATATGGCAAGGATAATTGCTTTGCAGATTATAAATATGGTAAAGGTGACATTGAGAGTATTAAAGATACAGCGGCTCATGTGTTTGAGAGAAATTACAAAACAGGATATCAGGAACATGTATATCTTGAACCTCAGGGGATGGTAGGTTCTTATGAAGATGGGCGGGTAAAAATAGTAGGTTCTATGCAGTGCCCTTATTATATTAAGGATGCAGTAGTAGAAGCACTTGGAGTCGAATACGATAAGGTACAGATTGTTCAAAGTAATACTGGTGGTGGCTTTGGCGGTAAAGAAGAATATCCTTCTATATTAGGAGGACAAGTGGCAGCAGCAGCTTTAAAGACAAAGAAAACTGTTAAGCTTATATTTGATAGAGACGAAGACATACAATGCACTACTAAGAGACATCCTTCAGATATAACATTAAAAACTTATTTAGATAAAGATTATAAGATAATTGGTGTAGAGGCAGATGTAAAGTTGGATGCTGGTGCCTATGCGGGAATATCAAATATAGTGCTGCAAAGAACAATCTTTGCAGTAATTGGAGCCTATAATGTAAAAAATGTAAAAGTTAGAGGAAGAGCCTTTGCTACTAATAATGTAGTAACAGGAGCTTATAGAGGCTTTGGGGGACCACAAGCCTTTTTAGCAGCAGAACTTAATATGGAGTATATTGCTGAAAAGCTTAATATAGATGTTCTTAATTTTAAAAGAAAGAATCTACTTAAAAAAGGAGACTTTTCTTCCACTGGAGGAACCTTTAGAGAGGATATACTTCTTCCAGAGATTATTGATACTGTGGATAATATGTCTGATTACAGTAATAAACGTAAAGCATATAAAAATACCCTAAAGGGCATTGGAATGTCTGTATTTTTCCATGGTGGCGGTTTTACCGGTAATGGAGAAAGAGATATTATAAAGGCAAAGGTAAAATTAAAGAAATATGCTGACAACAAAGTTGAAATTTTTGTGGCAAATGTAGAAATGGGTCAAGGGGCCAGTACTACACTTAAAAAGATTGCAGCTTATATCTTGGAAATTCCATTTGAAGATATTATATTTACCAATCCAGATACGGATAGAGTACCTGATTCAGGCCCCACAGTAGCATCCAGAACTACTATGATAGTTGGAAAGATTATAGAGAATGCTGCCCGTGATATGAAGGCAAACTGGAAGCAGGATGAGGAAATGGAAGTTATAAAAAGATATGAACATCCAAAAGGTTTTAAATGGGATGCGGAAAAGTTTGTTGGAGATGCTTACAATACCTATTCTTGGGGAGCAAACGTAGTGGAAGTGGAAGTTGATCCAGTAACCTATGAAGTGGATGTAAATGGTGTTTGGACAGCATTTGATGTTGGGAAAGCTATAGATGAAAGAATAGTAGAAGGGCAAATAGAAGGTGGAGTAGCTCAAGGTCTTGGCTATGCCAGTATGGAAGTAATGAAATCCAAGGAAGGCAGACTTATTCAAAGAACTAATACGGATTATGTTGTTCCAACTGCCAAGGATTTTCCTAAAATACACAGTAAATTAGTTAATTGTCCTTATGAAAATGGACCTTCTGGAGCTAAAAGTGTAGGAGAACTTACAACAATAGGATCAGGAGCGGCCTATGCCATTGCAGTACAAAATGCTATAGGGAAACCTCTTAATGAAATACCTATAACTCCAGAATTGTTAATGGAGGTGATGGAAAATGGAAGTGAAAATTAATTTTAATCTGAATAATAAGGATATGAACTTAAAAGTAAATCCACTAAGAAGATTGCTGGATTTACTAAGAGAGGATTTAAAATTGACATCTCCTAAAGAAGGCTGTGGACAAGGCGAATGTGGAGCTTGTTCTGTCATAATAAATGGAAATCTAATTAATTCCTGCTGTGTTCCTGTTGGCAATATAGAGGGGGCTAAGGTTATAACCATAGAAGGGCTTATGGGAACAAAGGAATTTGAAATTCTTAAAGAATCCTTTGATGAAGCCGGAGCAGTACAGTGTGGTTTCTGTACTCCTGGCATGATAATGGCATCTTATGCACTGCTTACTAAGAATAAAAATCCTAATGAAGATGAAATAAGAGCAGGTATATCAGGGAATATATGTAGATGCACAGGGTATGATAAAATAATCGATGCTGTGAAGTTGGCAGCGAAAAAGGGTGAAGACATATGGTAGATAATGAAAATAAAAAAGAAATAATAACTTATATGCCTGAAGATTTGCAAGAAGCCCTAGAAATATTAGATAAAGATGAAGTTATAATTCTTGCCGGAGGTACCGACCTTATGGTAAGAAGAAAGAGTCCATCAGGTCTTATACCGAGGTTTGATAAGAATACTCTATTTGTAAATAATTTAAAGGAACTTAAAAATATCTATAAAGATAACAGTTATATAAATATAGGAGCAGGTTGTACACTCTCTCAGATAAGTGATAACAGCATAATACCTGACTATATAAAGATAGTAATATCAGATTTTGCATCTCTTGGCATAAGAAATGCAGCAACTATGGTGGGAAATGTATGCAATGCATCTCCGGCCGGAGATACTCTGCCACTATTATACGCATTGAATGCTAAGATTGTAATTAAAAGCTTAAATGAAGAAAAATTAGTAGATATAAAGGATTTTATTACAGGACCTGGAAGGCATATATTGAGTAAAAATGAAATGGTAACGGAGATAAAACTACCTATAGAAGGCTTTAATAAATTCTATTACAAAAAAGTGGGAACTAGAAAGGCAACAGCTATATCAAAGCTCTCCTTTGTAGGAATTGCAAGAGTTAGAGAGGATGTAGTAGAAGATATAAGAATAGCTTTTGGAGCGGTGGCTGCTGCTGTTGTTAAATCAGATGTTATAGAAAAGAGCATTGCCGGAAAAACTTTTAAGGAAATAGCTTTAATTAAAGATAATATTGCGGCGGAGTATTCTAATTTCATAACACCTATTGACGATCAGAGATCTAATAAAGAGTATAGAAAGAAAGTAGCAATAAATTTATTGGTGGATTTTTTAGAACATTTGAATATATAGAAGTATAAAAATCAGGTTCAACGATGAGCATAAACAGAGTTCTTTGTTTCAGGTGGAGTTTTTTTCTCCATCTGAAACTTAGA
>NZ_JBDNRK010000090.1:0-10345 GCF_047718555.1 Clostridium sp.
TAGGATTCAAAATAGGCTAGCATACTGACTAGTTATTTATTTGAATATGCCTTAATATTTTATAAACTTTAAGTCTTTATCTAAAAAGCCCATTTCACCTCATTTATACTCATATATCATCTCCAAACTTATCCAAATTACTTTATACAAATCTTATGTTAACATTTAATCCCAAGTTTTTCTTTATGACTATGTAAAATTTCTAGATTTATGTAAACTTCATGTAAAATTACCATAACAATTATTTTAATATTATCTATTTTTAACCTAATTTTTACATAAACTTTACTGTTTTGTATCTTTACTGCCCTATAATGTTAGTAAAGTATTAATACTAATACTTTTATTTAATAATTGTTAATTGTGAATTAAAAAGCCATATATTAGGAGGAAATTTATGTATAATAATTTAAAACCTTCAAAAATTATAATTTCGTTAATATCCATAGGTGTCTTTTTTCTATTCTTGTATTTCTTTAACGTTAGTCATCCAATAGTTTTTAAACCAAATGGAGATACAGCAAACGTAAATTACGAAAAGGCAGAAGTACTAGATGTACAAAATAATAATCTACAAAAAAGTGTAACTATGAAAGGCCTCTATTTTGGAAGCCAGGAAATAAAAGCAAAAATACTTACTGGAAAATATAAAGGTGAAATAACTAATGTGTCAAATTATTTAAGTGATACTCATAATGTATTCTTAAAAAAAGGCATGAAGTTCATAGCAAATATCAACTCCGTTAATAAAAATACTTATAGTGCTACGGTGTATAGCTATTACAGGGCTCCAATTCAATATGCTTTTATTTTTATTTTTTTCTTGGCATTAGGTATAATAGGTGGAAGAAAGGGAGTAAAATCTGTTCTGGGTCTTATATTTACTTTCATATGCATTATATTTTTATTCCTTCCAATGATATATAGCGGATACTCTCCTATATATGCTTCAATTTTAATAGTAATTATCACCACTTGCATTACCTTATCCTTACTAGACGGCTGGAGCAATAAAGCTATTTCTGCTATATTAGGTACCATATCTGGAGTTATAATTGCTGCCATAATAGCAGTTATTTTTGGAGGCTTGGCACATTTAAGCGGAATAAACTCCAATGATGTGGAAACACTAAACATGATTTCCACTAAATCTGGTATGCAGGTACAGGGACTGCTTTTAGCAAGTATTCTCATTGCTTCCTTGGGAGCTGTTTTAGACCTGAGTATGTCTATTGCCTCTGCAGTTCAGGAAATATACTCATCAAACCCAAAACTTAGTACAACGGAATTATTTCGTTCTGGTATGAATGTTGGTAAAGATATGATGGGAACCATGGCAAATACTCTTATTTTGGCCTTTGTAGGCTCTTCATTAAACATGATAATGGTTATATACTCTTATAATGTTTCCTTTACACAATTAATGAATATGGATATGGTAAGTATAGAAATTATCCAGGGTCTAACAGGCAGTTTTGCTATAATCTTTACAGTGCCTATAATAGCCTTTATTTCCTCAAAAATAATTCCATCTTCATTGCTGGAAACTAAAAATGCAACTATTCAGGACAAGCTTACTAATGGCAGGGCACAAGCTGATATAAAATCTCTTGAAAATTAAATAATGAATTATATCTTAATGATTTTTATGAAGTGTTTTTAATATTTTATATAAGGCATATGAAAATAAATAGTAAGTCAAAGATGCGACGTATATTTTGAATGATACAAGGAAATAGGTTCCGAAGATAGTGAGCTATCTGAGGGTTCTGTTGACGCAGTAGGATTCAAAATAGACTAGCATACTGACTAGTTATTTATCTGAATGTGCCTAAAATAGAGCTTAACCTCAGAATCCGTTTTCTGGTGTTAAACTCTATTCCTATGAAAAAATTAACCCTTATGAAAAATTTGCTGAATTGCTTTTAAAATAAATGTACTTACTTTAGAACCCCGCTATTAAAGCCTTGTTTTAGAAAGTTCAGCTTTTATATCAACTATTCTTCTATTCAAAATAGGATGAACTAAATATGGAGCTATATCGCATAAAGGTTCTATGACAAATAACCTTTCTGACATTCTTGGATGTGGTATTATGTAATCCTCTTCTGAAGTAACCAAATTATCATACATGAGAATATCTAAATCTATGGTTCTAGGTCCCCAATGTATTATTCTCTCTCTTTTTAAGATTTTTTCAAATTTAAGTAAAGCTGTCATAAACTCTTCTGGAGGTAAGATAGTTTTAACTTCTATAGCACAATTTAAAAAATCATCCTGATCTAAATATCCTACAGGCTTGGTAATATAAAACTTTGAAATTTTCGTAACTTTGCTTTTGGAACTGTCCTCTATTAATTTAATAGCATCTTTAAGGTTTTTTTCTTTATCACCCATGTTTGAACCCATACCTACGTATACTGTATGCCAGGCTCTTTCTATCTCTACTGCTGCATATTCAACATGCCTACCTATAGGTGCCCAGGGTTTTTTCAATAATAGCTTTACTGACTTTACCCTTTCGTATTCTAAAAGAATAAACTCAGCCATTTTTTCTGCTGCTGTTTCAATTAAATCATATTTTTCCTTTGTAAATTCTTTTTCTATTTTAAGGCAGAGCTCTCCATAATTTACGGTTTCCTTTAAATCGCCAGTAACTCCGGCTCTTCTCAAATCCATACCCAGTTCTATAGATAATATAAATTTTTGACCTAGATTTTTTTCTTCATTAAATACTCCATGCTTTGCAAATATCTCAAAATCTTTTATAAATATTTTATCCAATTCATCATCTCCTAACTATGGCATCTGTCATAACACAGGCTCTTTTGTTTTCCAAAACATCGTGAACCCTTACAAAATCACAGCCTTTCATTATTCCTATTACAGAAGTTGCAACTGTTCCCTCTACTCTTTCTTCTACTGGCAAATTAAGAGTATTCCCTATAACAGATTTTCTTGAAGTACCAAGTAATATAGGATAGTTAAGCTCCTTTAATTTTTCTAAATTATTCATTAACATAAGATTTTGATCATAGCTTTTTGCAAAGCCTATTCCTGGATCAATTATTATATTCTCACTTTTTACTCCAGCTTGCAGTGCTATATCTATAGATTCTTTTAAGTCTTTCAATACATCTCTTATAAAATCGCCATACACCTTGTTTTCCCTATTATGCATAATACAGCAAGGCACTTGATATTTTGCGGCCACCTCTGGCATATATGGATCTTTTTTAAATCCCCATACATCATTTATAAGATCAGCCCCCGCCTTTATAGCAAGCTCTGCAACTCTCCCCTTATAGGTATCAATAGATATTGGAACCTCTATTTCCTTTGATAGTACTTCTATTACAGGGACAACTCTTGTGATTTCTTCATCCTCATCTACAGGAATATGCTTTGGCCTTGTAGACTCTCCCCCTATATCAATTATATCAGCTCCAGCCTCAATCATTTCTTTTGCATGTTTTACAGCATTTTCTATATGATTAAATTTTCCTCCATCGGAAAAAGAGTCCGGTGTTACATTTAAAATTCCCATTACAAAGGTTTTTTTACCTATTTCAAAATTTTTATTCCCTATTTTCATAATTTACTCCTTTATACACCTTTTGTTTCTATTTCTATATCCTATATAATTAATAATGTCGTCATATAGGCATCCGATAAATATTCACATTTTTTCTCAATTCATCTAAACTTAGTATAAGTTTGTACTTTCACTAAGTTTAGATGAACTATACAGGTACGTACCACTATTATCATAAAAGCATATATATTAATATATTATATCCAGATTTTTCTTATCTTCACTCCAATTACACTGCTTGAAGGCACTGCAATAGTAACATTTTCTAGAAAGCTTATCACTAGCATATAATAAAAAACTAAGTTCTGAATTTTTGTCTTCCTTCCTATGACTCCTTATAGATTCTGCTATCAAAGTTATTTCATCACTTGTAAATTTAGATGTCTGTAAAATCTCTACAGCTAGTTGAGAGCTTGCCTCATCATGTGGAATATCATCTTCATATTGCTGCCACCTTCCAATATCATGGAGCAAAGCCGCAGCATAAATAATATCCTTTTTAATATTTATATCTTTTTCCAGAGATATTATATAAGCAATTCTGGCCACATCTAAAAAATGCTGAAGGTCATGAAGGCAAAAGCATCTATCTTTTTCACAGTTCCTATTTTTCTCTAAATATTTTCTGTAAGTTTCATTATGAAATATTAAATTAATCCTATCAACTTTATCCATAAAAACTGCTCCTTAAAATCAATTATAAGCCTCTCCCATTAATAAGTGAAATTGCTTCCATTCTAATTTGAGAATCAGTTTTCATTAAACCTCTTAAAGCCGAGGTTACAGTTTTAGAACCTGGTTTTCTAATTCCGCGCATAGTCATACATAAATGCTCCGCTTCAATCACCACTGCAATACCTTTGGAATTTACGGACTCCAAAATAACATCTGCAATTTCATTGCATAATCTTTCCTGAAGTTGAGGTTTTTTTGCCACAGTATCTACAATTCTAGCCAATTTACTCAATCCCAAGACCTCATTGCCCCCAGGTATATATACAACATGTGCTACTCCTATAAAAGGTAATAAATGATGTTCACACATAGAATATACTGGTATGTCCTTAACTATTATCATACCATTGTCATGCTCTTCATGAAATTTTTTAACATCATCCAATGGATTTTTATGAAGTCCTGCAAATATTTCTTCATACATTTCCGCTACCCTTCTGGGAGTTTCAATAAGTCCTTCTCTATCAGGATCTTCACCTATTCCTATTAAAATCTCCCTTACAGCCTTCTCAATTCTATCTTTATCCATCATTGTATTTTCTCCATTCTGTATATTATGTATATTTGAATAAATACCAAGTCAGTATGCTAGTCTATTTTACATCATACTTCATTAAACAGGTTCTTATGATATCAAAACTATCATAAGAACCTGTTTCCTTTAAATTTATTTTTACAATAGAATAAACTATTTTTATTTTACCATTCACAAGAACAAAATACACCTGCTATTTTAATTTATTTACTTCTGTCTAATGACCAATTTTTCTATAGCAAACCATATATTAGGCTGTAGGTGCTTTAATTATAAAACTTACTCCTTTTTCCCTATTAACAGCCTCTATCTTTCCATTATAAAAATCTATAATTTTTTTAGATATAGCCAAACCAAGACCAAAGTTTCCCGTTTTATCCTTGTAATGATTATCGAAAATATGATTTATATGCTTATCATCTATATTGGGGCCATCATTATATATTTCTAATATTACAGAAGAATTTTCTTCCTTTAAAATTACTGAAATTTTTTCCTCTGCATATCTAAGAGAATTTTCAAGTATATTTTCAACAGATACCTGAATTTTATCTGAATTTCCTATAATAAAACAATCTTCCATATCCAAATCCCAATAAATTTTACTATTGACCACTTCAAATCTATTTATTATATATAAAAGCAACTGCCGTAAATTAATTTTACTAACCTGACTATTATTTTCTAGAACATAATCCAAAGTATTTAAATATAACAATTGTTTAATCTTTTTTTCAAGATTTACAGCTTCATCTCTTATTATACCAGCAGTTTTTTCTATAGAATCTATATATATACCGTCAATTATGGCCTCTGCATGGCTCATAATTACCATAACAGGTGTTTTTAAATCATGGGAAATACTTTGTAAAAACATCTTTTCCTCTTCATCTGCACGTTTTAATTCTGTTCTCATAAGATTCATTGAATTTGCAAGCCTTCCAATCTCATCTTCATTTTTAATTTGGATAGGTTCTTTCCAATCCTTATGAGCTATTCGCACTGTGTAATCTTCAAGTGCCTTAAGTGGTTTTGCAATATGACTTGCAACTAATTTTGCTGCTATAAAACCAAAGACTATAAACATGATTCCAATGCCTATAACCATATATAATAATGTATTATCCTCCATTGCCGGCATATAGGATATTAAATAGGATTTTCCATTAGTTCCATCAATATTATTTACAGAGCTGATTATGAAAAGAAACTTTCTTCCATGATATGATTCCTTAAATTCATTCTCACTGATATTGTTATTCTCAATAAAACCAGCCATCCACTTTTGTATATCATCCTGTGTAACACCAGAATTCGGAGGAAAGCCCATATTGGGCTGACCTGGTGGTCCTCCTCTCTTATTGAAATCTTGTATATTAATTGTATTACTGCTATCTACATTTACAATAAAGTGACTACTTCCATGAAGATTTCTAACATCATCGAAGCCTTTTAACTGGTTAAAATTATTTTCCTTAAAAGTATCATGAGAAGCTTTCAATAACTGAAGATTGTATTTTTCATTAGTACTCCTAAAAGCTACCAAGTAAATAATTGAAATACTTAATATTATTATTAAAATTATAGCGGTAAAAGTAACCCATATCCTCATGGTTAAAGATTTAAATTTTACTTTTTTTAATTTTATCATCTTATCACCATCTTATATCCATATCCATATACAGTTTCAATAGAAAGTTCGCTTACTTTTTTGCGCAGTCTTCTGATAGTGTCATCTACCACTCTATCCGATCCAAAATAATCATTACCCCAAACACTAATTAAAATTTGTTCTCGTGATAATAAATTATTTTTATTATCTATAAGATAATTCAACAATTCAAATTCTTTATTTGTAAGCTGAATTTCATTATCCTCAAAAAATACTGTCCTTTGACTTTTACTTATTTTATATCCATTAATATTCAATGAAGATTCTTCTTTATTCTTTATCTCCTCTCCATAAATTCTCTCTAAAAGCTTATTAGTTCTGATAACAAGTTCTCTTGGGAGAAATGGTTTTGATAGATAATCATCACTTCCCAGTTCCAATCCTACTACTCTATCAAGCTCTTCATTCCTAGCTGACATGAATATTACAGGTGTCTTTTTATTATTTTGCTTAACAGCTTTAATTATATCGTACCCATCAATGTCTGGCAGCATTATATCAAGAATCCAAAGATCAGGCATATCTTTTATTTTCTCAAGAGCAGACTCCCCATTTGAAAAGGTAGTTACTTCATAGCCCTCTCTTTGAAGGTATTTTTCCAATAAAATATTTAAACTCATTTCATCTTCTACAAGGTATATCCTTTTTGGCAAATTTATCACCTCTATATGGCAGCATTAATGTATAAAATGCCTTTTTATTTTGGGTACATTCAAATAAATAACTAGTCAGTATGCTAGTCTATTTATTCTCATATACCTTATTATAACTTTACCATGTAATTTTAAAAACATTATAAATATAATATGTGAAAAATATGTGATTTGTAAATATGATTTTCCTTAATTAAAAAAGAGCGAACTTAATAACATTCCATGAAAAACTATTTCATGAAATGTTATTTGTAATCTTTTTAGATAAATTATATTATATTTATTACTTTAACTTCAATTTAGCCAATGCCTCTGCAAGCCCCGAATTAATAGGTTCATCATTCTCTTTTTTCTGATCTTTAAGATATCTTGATACATCTTTTTTAGAAAGCTTTGTATTGTCTTTTTTCCTTCTATCATTAAAAGCAGAAAGCTTTTCTCTATAACCACAGCTGCATACAAATATCTGTCCATCTCCCTCTCCACGCAGTTCAAGCTTTTTATGGCAATTTGGACATCTTGCATTTGTAACTTTCGCTATGCCTTTTCTATATCCACATTCTCTATCCTGACAAACCAGCATCTTTCCCTTTTTACCATTAACCTCTAACATATATTTACCGCATTGAGGACATTTTACTCTTGTCATATTGTCATGTTTGAATTTTTCTTCACTATTTTTAATTTCATTTACAACTTCCTTAGCATAGGTTTTCATTTCATTAATAAAGATATTTTTATTCAAGGAACCCTTTGAAATAGAACTAAGCTTTTGCTCCCACTTTGCTGTAAGAGTAGGTGATTTCAGCCCTTTTGGAACAAGTTCTAAAAGCTGTTTTCCCTTAGAGGTTACATGAATATCCTTTCCCTTCTTTTCTATGAGAAAAGTATTAAATAATTTTTCTATAATATCCGCTCTTGTGGCTACAGTACCAAGTCCACCTGTTTCTCCTATAGTTTTTATTAAATCTCTGCTCTCATTATTCATGTATTTTGCTGGATTCTCCATAGCTGAAAGCAGTGTTCCTTCGTTGAATAGTGCTGGTGGTTTAGTTTGGCCTTTAGTATCTAGAACCTTACTAACCTTTAATACATCCCCCTTATTTATATTAGGTAGTATTTGCTCTGAAATATCATCTTCAGAATGTTCCTCATGGAAATTATTTTCATATACTTCTTTAAAGCCTTGAGATTTAACAATCTTGCCCTTTGCAATAAACAATTCCTCTCCAATCTTTGCTTTTATTGTAGTCTGCTCATATTCAAAAGGAGGATAAAGTACAGCTAAAAATCTCTTAACTACTAAATCGTAAATTTTTCTTTCCCTATCATTTAAAGAACTTAAAGTAACTGCCTGTTCTGTTGGAATAATAGCATGATGATCTGAAACCTTGCCGTTATCTACAAAGTGTTTATCTGCCTTTATTGGATTTTTTAACACCCTAACAGTTAATCTTGAATATGGGCCCACACTGCAAGCTCTAACTCTATCCTTTAGAGTATCCACTACATCAGAAGAAATATATCTTGAATCTGTTCTTGGATAGGTTAATACCTTATGGCTTTCATACAATCTTTGCATTAGGGAAAGAGTTTCCTTTGCAGAGTATCCAAACATTCTATTTGCATCTCTTTGAATCTCTGTTAAGTCATATAACTGTGGTGAATAACTTTTCTTATAAGCCTTATCTACCTCTATAATCTGAGCATCTTTATTCCTTATAGAAATAAGTATCTTATCAATTTTTTCTTTATCAAAAGTTCTAAAGCCTTTACTATTATTATCTTGCCAGGACAGCTTAAGATTATTTGCTTCAGCAATTATGCCATAAAAAGTCTTTGGTTTAAAATCTCTTATTTCCTCTTCTCTCTTTGCAATTATGGCAACAGTAGGTGTCTGAACTCTTCCACAGGAAAGCTGTGCATTAAATTTGCAGGTTAATGCACGGGTTGCATTGATGCCTACAAACCAGTCAGCTTCTGAACGAGCCACAGCTGAAGCATAGAGATTTTCATACTCTCTGGCATTCTTTAATTTATTAAAACCATCTCTTATAGCTTTATCTGTAACGGAGGAAATCCATAGACGCTTCAATGGCTTTTTTACATGAGACTTTTCTATTATCCATCTGGCAACAAGTTCTCCCTCACGGCCAGCATCTGTAGCTATGACAATTTCGTCTACATCTTTTCTACTCATCTGTGTCTTAACTGCATTAAATTGTTTTCCACTTTGCTTTATAACCACAAGCTTTAATTTTTCTGGCATCATTGGAAGATCTTCAATTCTCCAGGCTTTGTATCTTTCATCATAAGCCTCAGGGTCAGCCAATGTAACTAGATGACCTAATGCCCAAGTTACAATATATTTGCTTCCTTCTATAAATCCATTTCCTTTATTATTACAATTTAAAACTCTCGCTATATCTCTACCTACGGAAGGTTTTTCTGCTAATACTAATATTTTACTCATTCTAACATTCCTTTCAAATGAACTACAATTAATAGTAACATAAGTACGGCTCATTGTGAAATCAACTCAATAAAGCATGTTAAAATAAATAGGACAGTATGCTAGTATATTTTAAATTCTACTGCGTCAACAGAACTCTCTGATAGCCCACTATCATCAGAACCTGTTTCCTTGTTTAATTTAAAATATACGTCACATCTTTGATCTATTATTTATTTTCATATGCCTAAACTAAATAAAAGAATAATAACAAGGCTATCCCTAATACATTTAATGCATTTCAGGACAGCCTTATTTCAAAATAAATTAATTTAAATTATAGTTTTAGGAATATTTATTTTTTTAATTTTTCTTCCAATTCTTCCAATTCCTTATGTGTTTTTTTTCCTACTTTTTTATTGCTTTTATCATTTTTATTTCCCTTATGAGACATTTTGTATTCCTCCCAATTTATTGATATTCAATGAATTAATATAAATTTACAATAATAATTTAACCTAAATATGCTAATTATATTAGTAAAGTGACATACTCCCCCCCACCTAGCTATGCTTAGAGGTGGGAGCTTCTTGGGATGTACCAACTAATGTCAGTATAATTACCAAGCTAGCCCCGTTTGCCCAACGGTTTTTTATGTAATTTATGCACTTTTACTTTTCTCGTATATTCTTATTCCTTCATT
>NZ_JBDNRK010000091.1:0-9327 GCF_047718555.1 Clostridium sp.
CTACTATATCCTGTAAACATTTTACATCAAAACACTATAAATAGTATAGTATAAGTTAATTTACAGCTTTTTATGGTTCAATCAGCTTATATATTAAATTTAATATCCTTATTTCTCATAATTAAATATATAAATTTAGAATAAATACCCTAGAGCGATGCATAATAATCAAAATAAAGTATGCTAGTTTCATTAATTATCAATTAATCCTACCTACTTATAGTTTTATTTTGGAGTAAATTGTGGTAAAGTATAATAAATCTGGGAGGTAGCTATGAAAAAAAATAATTATATTAAACCAAATAAAGAAATATTGAAATCACAGCTTACAAAATTACAATATACAGTTACACAGGAAAATTCCACAGAAAAACCCTTTGAAAATGAATACTGGGATTTTACCAAAGATGGCTTGTATGTGGACGTTTGCAGCGGAGAGCCACTATTTACCTCAAGGGATAAACTTGAATCTGATTGTGGATGGCCAAGTTTCTCAAAACCCCTAGAAGCAGAAAGTGTAAAGGAAAACTTAGACATTTCTCATGGCTTAGTCAGAACAGAGGTAAGAAGTAAATATGGTGATTCTCATTTAGGTCATGTCTTTAATGATGGACCTGAAGAGCAAGGTGGCTTAAGGTATTGCATAAACAGCGCTTCATTAAGATTTATACCTAAAAATAAACTTAAAAAAGAAGGTTATGAAGATTACCTGTATCTTTTCGATTAAGGCATCTTCAGATAGATACCTAATAGCAAGTATATTATCAATGAATCTTACTGAGTGGGAGTTTGTTTTCCCACTCAGTTTAGATGAATTATCCAGGGACGTGCCGCTGTTATCTCCCCCTTAGAGAAAAGCAGGCGGGAGTGCTACAGCGGCTAGTCATCGGATAAAAAAATGGCATAGTATAATAGCTATACTATGCCCAATCTTATAATATATATATTTTAAAACTAGAATTGGCAATTAATTATTCATGATATATTTTTTTGCGTTTAATATAGAAGATGCACTCATGGAGAATTCATCTAAGCCATATTCAGTAAGTGTCGGAATAGCTTTTTCATCTCCAGCCATTTCTCCGCACATTCCACACCATTTACCTTCTTTATGAGCAGCTTCTATTGTCATTTTTATAAGTCTAAGAACTGCTGGATGCATTGGATTATACAAATAAGATACATTTTCATTCATTCTATCTGCTGCTAATGTATATTGAATTAAATCATTGGTTCCAATACTAAAGAAATCTACATATTTAGCAAGTTCATCTGCCATTACTGCTGCTGCTGGTATTTCTACCATTATTCCTGTTTCAAGATCAGCATTAAATTCTTTTCCTTCAGCCTTTAGTTCATTCATACACTCTTCCAGAACCTCTTTTGCTGATAAAAATTCTTCTAATGAAGAAATCATTGGGAACATTATTTTTAAATTACCAAAAGCCGAAGCTCTAAGTAACGCCCTTAATTGAACTTTAAATATATCTTTTCTACCAAGACATAATCTTATAGCTCTATACCCAAGGAAAGGATTCATTTCCTCTGGTAATGGTAGATAAGGAAGTTTTTTATCTCCACCTATATCAAGTGTTCTTATAACTACCGGTCTGCCTTCCATTCTTTCTACAACATGCTTATAAGATCCAAATTGTTCTTCCTCTGTTGGCATTGAATCTCTATCCATATATAAGAATTCTGTTCTGAATAAGCCTATACCATCTCCACCATTTGCCAAGACGCCTTCAACATCATGTGCCTTACCTATATTTCCACATACTTCTACACGTTTTCCTGCTTTAGTTTTAGTCTCTACACTGATAAGTTTCTTAAGTTCTTCTCTCTCTTCTTCGAATTTAGCTTTTCTTTCAGTATATATTTTTAAAGTAGCTTCATCTGGCTTTATTATTACTTCACCTTCAATACCATCTACAATAACTAAATCTCCATTTTCAACATTTTCTGTTATATCATTAAGACCAACTACTGCAGGAATTTCAAGAGTTCTAGCCATTATAGCACTATGTGAAGTTCTTCCTCCAATGTTAGTTAGAAAACCAATAACTTTACTTCTATCAAGTTGAGCTGTATCAGATGGTGTTAAGTCATGAGCTACTATTACAGTATTATTCTTAACATCCTCATCTCCAGTTATTGTGCCTGCAAGATTTCCAATCAATCTTTTTCCAACATCTTTAACATCTGCTGCTCTTTCTCTCATGTACTCGTCTTCAATAGCAGCAAAAATACCCATGTACATTTCTACTACATCAGAAACAGCTTTCTCTGCGTTTATTGAATCTGAATCTATTTTACCTTCAACAGCTCCAGTAAATTCAGGATCATCTAGAAGCATAATATGACTTTCAAAAACAGCAGCCTTATCAGCTCCTAATTCTTTTTCAGCTTTTTCTTTTATTTTTTGTAACTGTGTTCTTGAATTTTCAATAGCAGAATTCAATCTTTCCTTTTCAGCATTTATATCATCTATTTTTTTATCGTTAATTTCAACTTCAGTACTAGTTTTTATTACAACATTACCAATAGCATATCCTTTTGAAGCAGCAATTCCTTTTTTCATCTTTCTTCCTCCTAATTTCTACACTAATTTTCTATATTAATATATTAAGCAAAAGCTATGCCAAATTTAATTCAAACATCTAAAAATAAATAAAAAGCTTAATAATTCTAAACTGAAAGATGTATTTTTCATTATACAAGGAAACAGATTCTAATGATAATAATGCTGTCAAATGGCTCTGTTACCACAGTATGATAGAAAATAAACTAACATACTATCTAATTATTTATTTCATGATGATTTGTTATATATAATAGTTTTCTATATAAAATCAATTTTTATGTACATATTACTTGATATTTTTTATCAACATATTTTTACATCGATTTTATAAATTCCTATAATAAACTTATAGATTTATTATAAAATAAGGTGTACAATCTACTTGATAAAAAATATCAACGATTTTTATAATTCTGATACTTTTTATCAATAGCGGCCAAAGGAGATTATTATGTTTAAAAATTGTATTGTTGTAAATTGTAAAAATGGTATTCATACAAGAATTGCTGCCATGATAGTTCACAAATCTTCTGAACTTAAAGATATTTATAATATAAATCTCTATATTAAAAAAATAGATGCAGTAGAACCAATGGCTATAAGTATGCTGGCTCTAATTTCACAAAGAATACAGAATGGAGAGATGATTGAAGTTTCCTGCAAAGAAGATTCTCTTACCGGACAAAAGGCAGTACTTGAACTCTGTAATTTTATATCTAGTGAATTAGAGCTTAATGATACTCCTATTTCCAACTTAGATGCCATAATTGAGCAGAATACTATTGCAAATGAGCAGATTCTTGAAAATATTCCCCTTGGCATAATAGTAATAGATGCCCATTCTTATATTATCTCAATGAATCAATATGCATTAGATATTGTTAAAAAAAATAGTGAAGAGGTACTTGGTAAATCTGTTTCAGACATTATACCAACTTCTGAATTACCATCAATTATTTCTTCTAAGGAAAAACAGCTAGGTAAAACACAGCATATAAATAATAAGATAGTATTAGTAAACAGGTCTCCCATAATTTCAAATGGTGAAGTAATGGGAGCCATTGGAGTTTTTCAAGATATTTCAGAAGTATTAGGAATGAAGGAACTAAACGAAAAATTCAAAAAAATACTGGAAACTTCCCATGATCTAATATGTTTTGTAGATGAACATAGAAAAATAAGTTATGTGAATCCCCCCTATGAAGCCAGTTTTAATTTAGAAGCTTCAGATATACTAGGAAAAGACTTAATAGATATTTCCCCAGAAGGATATAGAATGAAAGTATTCAACACAAAAAAGCCTATTGAAAACCAATTATATAGTAAAAATAATGTTGATATTATCTCAACAGTAGAACCGATTTTTATAGATAATTATTTTAAAGGCGTTCTCTCCATATCAAAAACAGTAAATGAAATAAAGGACATGGCTAGCAAACTTGAAAAATCTGAAGAAGAGTTAAACTACTATAAAGCTGAGTTAAAAAGACATACAATGCTCAGTGGAAGCTTTAATAATATTATTGGTAATTCAAGAGCTTTAAAGGATGCATTAATTATAGCTGATAAGGCTTCTGTTACCACATCTACAGTTTTAATAAGAGGTGAAAGTGGTACTGGAAAGGAGCTGGTAGCAAAGGCTATACACAATAATAGTGCTAGAGGAGATAAGCCTTTTGTAAGAATAAACTGTGCTGCCATACCAGAAAATTTATTTGAAAGCGAATTATTTGGATATGAAAAAGGCGCTTTTACTGGAGCATTAAAAAACAAACCTGGTAAATTCAGCATAGCTAATGAAGGTACAATTTTTTTAGATGAAATTGGTGACATGCCAAAACCTATGCAGGTAAAATTACTAAGAGTAATTCAAGAGAGAGAATTTGAAAGTGTAGGAGGATTATTAACTCATAAAGTAGATGTAAGAATAATAGCTGCAACTAATAGAAACTTAGAGGAAATGATTAAAACTGGTGATTTTAGAGAAGATCTATATTATAGATTAAATGTTATAACAATTCCTCTTCCTCCTCTAAAAAAAAGGAGAGAAGATATAAATTTATTAGTTGAACATTTTATAAAAAAATTAAGTTTAAAACTAAATAAACCTATAAATTCTATTGACAGCGAAAGTCTGCAATATCTGCAAAATTATCATTGGCCCGGAAATATACGTGAACTTGAAAACATTATTGAAAGAGCTATCAATATGTGTGACAAAGATATTATTACATCAAAAGATCTGCCTATGTATATAACTAATATAATACCTAAAAATAATGGTCTAATTAATTTCAAAGAAAATGATGATTTAATGAGGCTTGAAGATTATGAAAGAGAAATAATAACATTGGCAATGAAAAAATATAAAACTTATAACAAGGCTGGTAAGGCTCTTGGAATTACCCATAGAACTGTAGCTTTAAAGTGCAAAAAATATGGTATAGAAGTTTAGGAATAAATTTTAATGCTTATATATAAATGAATAGAAAATAGGCAGCTCTAAAATATATAATTATATATTTTAGGGCTGCCCTTTATATGAATTAACTATTTTTTTATAACTCTAATATTATTCCTCAACAACATCTTTCTTAAGAATTGTAAGCATAACAGCTGTTACAAGCATACCGGCTACTATTGCTATTAAATATCCTAGAAGATTTGTCATTACATTTGGTATAACTAATACCCACAATCCACCGTGTGGTACTGCAAGTTTACAGCCAAATAGCATTGATAATGCTCCTGCTACTCCTGATCCTGCCATAATTGAAGGTATAACTTTTAATGGATCTGCGGCAGCAAATGGTATAGCTCCTTCTGTTATGAATGATGCGCCAAGAGCCCATGCTGCTTTTCCTGCTTCTCTCTCTTCTTCTGTAAATTTCTTCTTAGCTATTACTGTTGATGCAAGTGCTATTCCAAGTGGTGGTACCATACCCCCAGCCATTACTGCTGCCATGATTCCTGAACCTCCTGCAACTATTGTTCCTGTTGCAAATACATAAGCCGCTTTGTTAACTGGACCTCCCATATCAAAGGCCTGCATAAGCCCAAGTATTAAACCAAGAATTGCTGCATTAGCCCCTTGTAAGCTCTTTAACCATGCAAATAATCCATCATTAAGCGCTTTTACCGGACTACCTAAAATATATACCATCAATAATGCCATAATAACTGTAGATAATACTGGTAAAATCAATACAGGCATTAAACCATCTAATGCTTTAGGAAGTTTAACAAATTTCTTTATTCCTATAACTACATAACCTGCTGCAAAACCTGCTGCTAGTGCTCCTAAAAATCCTGCACCTATAGTACTTGCCAGTGCTCCACCTACAAAACCAGGAACAAGACCAGGTCTGTCTGCAATTGAATAAGCTATATATCCTGCTAATACTGGAATCATAAGGCCAAAGGCTTGTTTACCTGTTGAGAATAAAGTTTCTGCAATGGAACCATGTACATTGTAAACATAAATTCCTCCGAAAGCAAAACCTAAAGCTAAAAGTATACCTCCTGCTACAACAAATGGAATCATAAAGGATACACCTGTCATTAAATGTTTATAAGGACCAGTTCTATTAGATTTTTCTTTTGATTTAATCTTCTGTACATCATCCATTAATTCCTTTTTATCTGACACTTTTACTTCTAATGCCCTAGTTATAAGTCCCTTTGCATCCTTTATTGCTTCTTTAACAGGCACTTCTATTAATGGCTTTCCAACAAATCTTGACTTATCAACATTTGTATCTGCTGCTATTATAACTGCGTCAGCTTCTCTTAAATCGTTTTCATCTATGACATTTTCAGCCCCTACAGATCCTTGAGTTTCAACTTTAATTTCATAGCCCATTTCCTTAGCTGCTATCTGTAGTGCCTCTGCTGCCATATAGGTGTGTGCAATTCCAGTAGGACAAGATGTTACTGCTACTAGTCTTTTCATAAGTACCCCTCCTAATTTATTAATATAATTATTTAAAATATTTATTACATATGATGCAATAAATCATATTCATGATATAATTTTTTATTTAAGTAACTGTTATTTAAATGCTATTTACTAAGTAAAGGATTTTAATTACAACTTATATACCATAAGAAAGATCAAGATATATTATTAGTACTTAAACACCATTTAAATTATAATAACGTTTACATGATATGAATTCTTATATATTTATACTATTATTTAAAAATCTCAATAAATTCCTCAAAATCACTTACATTATATAATTTTTCACGCACTTCTGGATGCATAAGTTTTCTTGATATCTCACTTAACGCTCTTAAATGAACATCACTAGACTCTTCGGGAACCGCTATTAAGAAAAATAAATGCGCAGGTTTATCATCCATTGACTGATAATCTATACCTTTTTTACTTAATCCAAAGGTTATTGTTGCTTCTTTCACTGCTGAACATTTCCCATGTGGAATAGCTATACCCATGCCTATACCTGTAGAAAACTCTTCCTCTCTTTTTATCACAGCTTTCTTTAGTTCATCCTTATTTGTAACTTTACCATCTTCATACAATACCTCTATAAGTTCATCAATAACATCATCCTTACTATTAGCTTTAAGATCAAAATTAATTCTTGCTTTTGAAAACATATCCTTAGTTTCCATTGAAAATTCCTCCTTTATATTTTCGCATTATACTCAATTTATTCACTAACTATAAACTCAATTCCCTGTCTTGTAAAATCATTAATTATTTCTTTTGAAATATCTCCGCTAGTAACTACCGTAGATACCTGTGTAATAGGACATACAACTGAAAAACAGACATTTTCAAACTTTGAACTATCTACTACAATTATTATTTTATTAGCTGAATTTATCATAGCCTTTTTTCCCTGTGCTTCTGTTATATCGGGTGTTGTAACACCATCGATCAAAGATATTCCATTAGCCCCTATAAAGGCTTTATCCACCCTAAAATTTTTCAACATCTCTTCACAAGTGTATCCAACCATAGATCTAGTGTTTTCCCTTAGCACACCTCCTGTTAAAATTATTTTTACATTATTTTTACTAGATAATTCTGCTGCTATATCTATTGAATTAGTTATGACAGTTATATCGTCTGCAGTTATATTCTTTGACAATTCTAAGGTAGTAGTCCCTGAATCAAGGATTATTGTATCTCCATTATTTATCATGGAAGCTGCAGCTTTACCTATAAAATATTTTTCCTCATTCTTTTTATCCTTTTTATCTATAAAAGATGGTTCAAAATTTATTATTTGTATTTTTACTGCACCACCATGTGTTTTTTTAAGAAGTTTTTTACTGTCCATTTCTTGTAAATCTCTTCTTATGGTAGCCTCTGAGACACCAAAATGTTCAGAAAGCTCATTCACTTTTACACTACCATTTTCATGCAATATTGAACTAATCTCTCTTTGACGTTCTTCTGCAAACATATCTATCACTCTCATTTTAATAAATTTGTACTTGTATATGTCCTTTTATGTACTTATTGTAAACCTTTACTGCATATTTGTCAATATATTTTTGTTTGTTTTTGATTATTTTTTTATTTGATCATTATATTGATAACAATTGACATAATTAACTTTTTTAAACATAATAATAGGTATATTTATGCTTTTATATATACTATTAATTGTAACTCCGACAAAAACCTAATAACAAATAAATAATTTCTATATCGCAAAAAATTTAAAAAGCATAATTAAGTGTACAATACTTGTAAATCTATGAACTTTCAAGTATTGTACATATCCAGCATATATTTCTATATTTCAAATATGATCTAATATATAAACTTTCAAATATGACTAAAAATCTAGTTACTTTATTATTTGTTGAAATTCAGGACTATTTCTCACATTTGCAAAATCTTCTTCAGTTCTAGCTACATCTTTTACATTACTTTGCATGTTTATAGCAGTTCTAAGATTTGCCACTGTATTAGCAACATCACCTTTTCTGCCATATATAGAGGCCTTTCCATAATAACTCCATACTCTATTCTCAATCTGTAAATCTTTATCATACCATATCAATGCTTCATCATAGTGACCATACAACTCTAAAGCCAAAGCCTTATTAAAAGTTCCATATCCATAGTTCGGTTCAATTTGTAAAGACTTATCAATTTCTTGCATACCCTCGTCATATGTACTTGATCCTAAATAGCAAAGAGCTATACCTTTCACTGCATGCGCTCTATAATTATTGGGATCCTCGGCCAAAACTTGGTTTTCTTCATTTATAGCCAGGGAGTATTTTTTTGCTCCAAAATCGTTGTATCCCTTCTCACATAAATCATCTAATTGTTTTCTTTTTTCATCTAATTTTTCCTTTTTCTTATCCTGGGCAAGCTTATCCTCATTTGCTTTAATAGTTGTATTTGATTGCGTACTGCTATTTTTATTTCTAATATCGTTAACCTGTTTATTATTTGCATAATTAAACTTTGCATTATAAATTAATATTATAATAGCAGATACACATAATAGACCTAGTATAACTACTCTAACTTTAAATGGAATTTTTTTATACATATTTTTCCTCCACTAATTATTTTTAATACATATTGCAATAAATTATCTTCACTCATAAAATAATATTTATTTAAATATCATTCATTATTTATTATCAATCAAAGGTGTAAATTTAACTGCAACTTATATATACTATATTTTAAATAGTATTTAGTAAGTATTGTTATTATTATACATTCTATTCAGCTAATTTAATAC
>NZ_JBDNRK010000092.1:0-8178 GCF_047718555.1 Clostridium sp.
CGCCAAGTAAGCCATGCATTTGCAGTTCTAAAATTCAGATGGGGTAAAAGAATCTCCACCTGAATTAAGAACTTGCTTCAATAGAATAAAAGTATAATTATATAATAAAAGCTATCATATAATAGAATAAATAATTTTTACTTTCAGTGAAATACTAATAAACAGAGGGGTATTGATAATGGAACATATTTTTAATATAGTTACTATTTTTAAAAGAGATATGAAGAGCATAATACATAATCCCATAGCATTGATAATTATTACAGGGCTTTGTATTCTTCCTTCTTTGTATGCTTGGGTAAATATAAAGGCTTGTTGGAATCCCTATGAAAATACTGGTACAATACCTGTAGCTGTGGTGAATAAGGATAAAATGATTTCTTTTAAGAATAGAAATTTGAATATGGGAAATGAGATAGTTAAAAAATTAAAGAGCAACAATAAGATTGGATGGAAATTTGTAAGTGAAAGAGAAGCAGATTTGGGAATTGTAGATGGTACATATTATGCGGAGATAGAAATACCAGAAGATTTTTCCTCAAGTTTTGTAAGTATTCTTTCAGATAATCCTAAAAAGCCTCAGATAACCTATAAGGTAAATACAAAAGAAAATCCAGTAGCCGGTAAAATAACAGATGTAGCTAAGAATACCTTAATAGATCAGATAACTTCAAATTTTATTGTTACAGTGAATCAGACTTTATTTTCTTCTCTAAATGAAGTTGGACAAGATGCGCAAAAAAATAGAGATAATATAATCAAGGTGAAGGATGACATAATAAATATAAATAATAATATGGATTTAATAACTAGTACACTGCAGAGCATAAATATCAGTTCTGGAAATCTAGGGACATTTTTAACGGAACTGAGAGCCACTATTCCCTCTGTAGAAAGTGGCTTGAATTCGGTAATACAAAGTAATGAGAATAATGCAGCTATGATAAAATCTACACAGACTACATTAAATAATTCTGCTAATAATATTCAGACCAATTTAAATAATGAAAATGCTTCAATTTATAGAATTCAGAGTATGCTTAATGACTTGAATGAAATGAGCTTAAATTCCAATACTTCGCAGTTTAATTCTGTTGCATCTGGAATCAATTCGGCTATAGATGGGGCCAATAATTCCAATAATGCCATAATTGATTATTTGCAAAAGATTAATGGTGCTATTCCAAATGCAGATATAGCAAATATGGTAAGTTCTTTGAATAATATACAGACTTCTTTAAATGATGAAAAAAACAATGTTAATAATTTGCAGCAGAATTTCAGTAAGACAAATAATATTAACAAAGGTATACTGAATTCTCTAAACAATAGTACTGCCAGTGTAAACAGCCAATTGACAAATTCAATAAATCAGTACAATTCAAAAGCAAGGGGTTCATTAAATTCCATAGGAAACAGTCTTATAACCGCAACTAATGATGCTACTTATCTAATGCAGCAGGCACAGGACACAAATAAGCAAATAGACAAACTTATGGGCAGTTCAATTGAAGGTACTACTTTAGCTTCTAAAGTAAGTGGTGATTTAAATAGCAGACTTTTAGAATTCAAAGATATAATTGCAAAATTGGCCAGCAAACTTCAAATGGTTAACAATAATGATCTGCAGCAAATAATATCCATACTTCAGAGTAATCCGCAGTTTATGGCAGATTTTATAGCAGACCCCTTTAATCTGAAGGATGAATCCATATATACTACGCCAAATTACGGTTCCAGTATGGCACCAATTTATACTGTACTGGCAATTTGGGTGGGATCACTTTTACTTACATCCATACTTACAACTAAGACCGTTCCTACAGAAGAATATAGAAAGCTTAGTCTGAGAGAAAAACATTTTGGTAAAATGCTGACTTTTATCAGTCTATCAGTAATACAGTCCCTCATAGTCTCTTTGGGAGATAAATTTCTCCTAGGGGTATATACTGTAAATACATCCTTAATGATAGCCTTCGCAGTGGTATCAGGAATAACTTTTTCAATAATTGTATACACTTTAGTTTCAGTACTTGGGAATGTAGGTAAAGCTTTAGCCATTATACTGCTCATAGTCCAGGTGGCAGGAAGCGGCGGAACATATCCTATACAATTAGATCCATTGACATTTAGAATAGTGCAGCCAATGTTACCTTTTACTTATAGTGTAGGTGGCTTTAGAGAGGCCATAGGAGGCCCTCTTGTAAGCACTGTAATGATGGATTTCAGCATGCTGATACTAATATCAATATTATTTATACTGTTTGGATTATTTTTTAAAAGACCACTGGATCCTATAATTTCAAAATTTGAAACTAAATTCAAAAAGTCAGGTATAGGGGAATAGTTAGAAGTGGGGTGAAGATATGAAAAAATTATTTAACATATTTGTGAGAGACATAAAAAATATAGTAGTGAATCCTGCGGCCATTGTAATAGTTATAGGACTGTGTATATTACCATCTTTGTATGCTTGGATAAATATAAAAGCCTGTTGGGATCCTTATGCCAATACAGGAAATCTTCCTATTGCCATAGTCAATGAGGATGAGGGAGCCACCTTTAATGGAAAAAATATAAATGTAGGTGATCAGGTTGTAGCCAATCTTAAAAAGAATAAGACAATAGACTGGATATTTGTAGATGATTGGCAGGGAAACTATGGGCTAAATGAAGGAAAATACTATGCACTGATAGAAATTCCAAATAATTTTTCAGATGGAATGGTAAGTTTAGCCTCTGCAAATCCTAAAAAGCCTAATATTATATACAGAAGTAATGAAAAATTAAATGCTATTGCTGCTAAGATAACAAACTCAGTAAAAGAAAGATTCGCCAGTGATTTAAAGGCTGAATTTGTGAGTACTGTCAATAGGGAAACACTAAACACCCTGAATTCCATAGTAGATAATCCGGATAAACAGAAGGCACAAATTATTCAGTTTAAAGAAACTCTGGATGAAGCAAATAATAATATTACGGATATAAAAAAATATATAGATGAAGCAAATTCAAATTCTTTAGGATTACAGAATTACTTGGGAAAGGTACAAAATAATCTTCCTAAGATAACTCAGCAGATTAATAGTTTGCAGCAGGCTACAGAGAGCAGTAGAACCTTAGTTTCAGATACAAAGCAGGTTGTAAATTCCACAGCCAGTACACTGAATAATGATATGGTTCAGGCTAAGTCTATAAATAATAGAATTCAAACACTGCTGCAGCAAATTAAGGATACCAATAACAGTGCCAGTAATTTAGCTAATTCTACGGATAATACAAAGAATATAAATGAGCTTATAAATATAAATAATTCTCTAGATAAAACTGCAGCAACTGATATTAATTTTATTCAGTCCATAGCTGAAACTAATAATAATAGTGCTTTAACTAATACCATAAATTCTCTTCGGTCCCTAGATGGATTAATAAAGACAGAGGGTAATAATTTAAATCAATTAAAAATTATGCTGGGAAACAACATAAATGCGGGAAATAATAACTCAAAGGATAACTCCTTAAATAATGAAATAGATAAACTTTTGGCAGAAAATAATCAAGTTTCAAATAGCCTGAATAATACATCAAATAATTTTTATTCCAGTGCATTGCCAGTACTTAATAATATAGGGGATAATTTAAATACAAGTTTAGATGATGTTAATTCTGTACTGGAAGCAACGAAAGTCATAGTTCCCCAGTTAAATGCTTTAGCTCAGTATGGAATAGCTACCAGTAAGTTATCCGTTAACCAGGCAAATCAATTAAAGGATAAATTAAGCATTATTCAAAATCAGCTAAATCAGTTAACTTCTAAAATGAATACTGTAAATGGGGATGACTTAAATGATTTAGTAAAGATACTTAAAATGAATCCAAATAAATTGTCAAGTTTTATATCTTCACCTATGGACGTAAAAGAAGTTGATGTATACGGAGAAGGTATATTTGGAATTGGATTGACTCCTTTTTATACTGTACTTGCAATTTGGGTAGGTGCGCTGCTTTTATGTGCTCTATTGACTACAGAATACAGAGATTTTGAGGGTAAGGAGAAATTAAATTTTATACAAAAACATTTTGGAAAACTGCTTTTATTTTTAGTGTTAGCACTTATTCAGGCTGCCATAGTTACTCTTGGGGATAAGTACATACTTGGAGTAAATCCTAAAAATATGACACTTATGATGGAATTTTCATTGGCATCTGCAGTTACCTTTACCATTATAATATTTACTTTGGTATCTTTAATGGGTAATGTGGGAAAAGCCATTGCAGTAGTAATGATGGTGTTTCAAATTGCAGGCTCTGGAGGAATTTATCCAATACAAACTAATCCTGAAATATTTGGAATTCTTGAGCCGCTATGGCCCTTTACCTATGCAATAAATGGTTTCAGGGAAGCTATAGCCGGGCCAGTATGGAGTAATGTATACAGCAGTTTTAAAGCCTTAGGATATTTTACAATTATATTTTTACTCCTTGTAATTTTAAAGCCTCTATTTCACAAAATAACAGAATTTATGGAAAAAAAGTTTGAACAATCTGGACTATAAAGCATAATATATACTAAACCTATTGACAAACTATGGATGATTTGATACTATGATCATAAGATAAATTTCACCTGACTAACTTGGCGTAAGACTCCCACGCACTCTGTACAGCCTTCACACAAAATCAAAAAAGAGATTTTGGTTCTCTGCTTTACTTCAAGTGGGAGTTCAACGCCAAGTAAGCCATGCATTTGCAGTTCTAAAATTCAGATGGGGTAAAAGAATCCCCACCTGAATTAAGAACTTGCTTCAATATTTAAAGTTGACTAGGTATACTAGAGGCTTATCACTTCACTTTTTAAGGTGGGATAGGTTTCTAGTGTTTTTTATTTATTCTCATTTATTTTTATTTACCCCAGAGGTGTAAAAATAACCAAAATTACCTTAAAATACACCACTGGGGTATAAAAGTAGTTGGAATTACCATAATAAGGGATGAATAAATTTGCTGGATAATTTGCAGAATTAAATACTTGAATTTAACCAATTGTATCAAAAAGCAAAAGGGGGAATTTTATGAAGAAACTGAATCTGGATAATTCCTTGGTGCAGACTCGTGAAGAGAGGCTTGGAACCATCATTGCATGGAAAACCGGAAAGGCATCAGAAATTTTAAGGGATTCTGAATACACCTGCGGCGGCTGCAAAGACAATGGAGGCAAGAGGCTCTGTGAGGCCAGAGGACCTTTTAGTCAGGGATCCAAGTGCAGTGAAGAGATGGTATCATGCCAGCATAGTAATGTAAGAGATGCTGTTTTTATTCAGCATTCTCCTATAGGATGTGGTGCAGGTCAGGTATTATCCAATTCCTTATATCGTAATGGTCTTGCTATAAGAGGATTGCCGGTAGAAAATGTTAGAATAATTAATACAAATATGGATGAAAGTGACGTAGTTTTTGGAGGATTAAAAAAGTTAGAACAATCTATAAGAGATGCTTTTAACAGACACAATCCTAAAGTTATTTTTGTTGGCACCTCCTGTGCTGCAGGAGTTATTGGAGAAGACATAGAAAGTGTAACAAATAAATTGCAGGAGGAACTAAAAATACCTGTAATTCCTACCTACTGTGAAGGTTTCAGATCAAAACACTGGACTACAGGCTTTGATGCAGCTTATCATGGGATTATAAGGCAGATAGCCCGTAAAAATCCTAAGAGGCAGGAGGATTTAGTTAATGTAATTGATCTTTGGGGTGAAGATATATTTACGCCTATGCTTGGAGAACTGGGCCTTAGGGTTAATTACGTGGTGGATCTAGCCAGCGTAGAGGATTTGGAGCAGATGTCAGAAGCTGCTGCCAGTGTTTCCTTTTGTTATACACTGTCTTCCTATATGTCTGCTGCTTTGGAAAAACAATTTGGAGTTATAGATGTTAAAGCTCCTCAGCCCTATGGAATTCTTGCCACAGATGCATGGATAAGAGAACTGGGAAGGGTTACTCATAGAGAGGAAAGAGCAGAAGCCTATATAGCAAAAGAACATAAGAGAATAGAAAAAAGATTACAGGAACTTAGAAAACTGCTTAAGGGTAAAGTAGGATATGTAGCCACAGGATCTTCTTATGCCCATGGGATTATTGCAGTGCTTAGGGATCTTGGAGTGGATATAGATGGATCTCTTACCTTTCACCATGAACCAATATTTGATGGTGAGGATGCCGATAAAAAGGATTCTCTAAAATTTTTAGTGGAGAACTATGGGGATGTTTCACAATTTAGTGTAAGTAATGGTCAGCAGTATCAATTTTATGGACTTCTTAAAAATATAAATCCTGATTTTATCATCATAAGACATAATGGACTTGCTCCACTAGCTTCACGAATGGGGATTCCAGCAGCACCACTTGGAGATGGCCATCATGCTGTAGGCTATCAGGGAATTATAAATTTAGGAGAAACTATTCTAGAGATACTGGCACGTAAGAAATTTCACAAGGATCTATCTGAAAATGTAGAATTGCCTTATACAGGCTGGTGGCTCAGTCAAAAAGATCCTTATGTACTTGCAAAGTAAAATATGTGAAATTAGTTTATTTAAATTCAGCAGCATTGCTGTATATAATTCATATAAGCTTAGTATAAATACAAACTTATACTAAGTCAGATTTATTTAACATAAAAGGAGTCAACATAATGTCTATTTCAGGAACAAAAGATACAGATAAAGATTTTGGAAAATGTGAAAAATTAAAGAAGACAAATTCTATAGAACAGGTTAGATATGGATGTGCCTTGGGAGCTATACACAGTGCCTTTGCTATTCCAAGAGTAATACCAATTACTCATTGCGGTCCGGGCTGTGCGCAGAAGCAGGTTACCAGCATATCCTTTAACAACGGTTTCCAAGGAGGTGGTTACGGAGGTGGTGCTGTTATTCCAAGCACTAATATAAATGAAAAAGAAGTGGTATTTGGGGGAGAAAATAGATTAAGAGAATTAATTGAAGCCACATTTAAAGTCTTAAAGGCAGATTTATTTGTGGTGATGACAGGATGTATTCCAGACACAGTGGGGGATGACGTAGGAGCTGTGGTAGGAGAATTTCAAAATAAAGGACTTCCTATTGTATATGCAGAGACAGGAGGTTTTAAAGGTAATAATTTCACTGGTCATGAACTTGTTACCAGGGCCATTATTGATCAGTATGTAGGTGATTATGATGGACCTAAAGAAAAGGGTCTTGTAAATTTATGGTCGCTGCTTCCATATCACAATACTTTTTGGAAGGGTGATTTTACAGAAATAAAGAGAATTTTAGAGGGTGTAGGATTAAAGGTCAATATTTTGTTCGGAAATAAAAGTGATGGGGTTTCAGAGTGGAAAAATATAAAAAGGGCACAGTTTAATCTGGTGCTATCTCCTTGGCTAGGGCTTCAGACTGCAGAACACTTAAAAGAAAAGTATGGGCAGCCCTATCTGCATATTCCTGTAATTCCCATAGGAGCTAAGGAAACCAGCAGTTTTCTTAGAAAAGTAGTGGATTTTGCAGGAATTGATAAAGGGAGAGCAGAAAGGTTTATTGAACAGGAAAGAAAGGAATATTATAACTATTTAGAAGGATTTTCTGATTTTTATGCAGAGTATTTTTGGGGACTTCCAGCAAAATTTGCAGTTATAGGGGATAGTGCTTATAACCTGGCAATAACAAAATTTTTAGTCAATCAGCTGGGGGTAATACCTGCAAGACAGATCATTACAGATAATCCGCCTGAGAAATACAGAAAGCTTATTGTGGGAGAATATAGGAATATAGCAGAGGATGTGTCTACCGAAGTGGAGTTTGAAGAGGACAGCTATATTATTCATGAAAAAATAAGAAAAACGGATTTTGGAAACAAACCGCCTATTATATTTGGTACTACCTGGGAGAGAGATTTGGCAAAGGAACTAAAAGGGCATATAGTGGAAATAGGCTTTCCGGCCTCCTATGAGGTGGTTATATCAAAGTCCTATGTAGGATATAGAGGAGCCCTTACTCTTCTTGAAAAAATTTATACCACTACAGTAGGTGCCAGTGCATAGGATAGAAATTGATTTAACCTGACTAACTTGGCGTAAGTCTCCGACGCACTCTGTGAAAGCGATTCACACAAAATCGAAGATTTTGGTTCTCTGCTTGC
>NZ_JBDNRK010000093.1:0-7720 GCF_047718555.1 Clostridium sp.
TAAAATTCAGATGGGGTAAAAGAATCCCCACCTGAATTAAGAACTTGCTTCAATCGTAAATATCACATCCAGGAGCATTATTTTAAAACCAGAGCAGTGATGAAGGTATTTAAAGAAAGATAATGTAGAAACTATATAGATAATATGGGTAGGCGAAAATCATAAAGAATTTTAGAGAGAAGGATGTATAATGAAAAATATTAGTTGTGACATAAAAAGAATGGAAGATAAAATTGTTACATTTAGTAAATTCGGTGATACTGGGAAAGGTGGTATAACAAGGTTAGCTTTATCAGAAGCAGACCTTCAGGCAAGAGCAGAATTCTGTAAGAGAATGAAGCTACTTGGCGCAGAGATCGTAACAGATGATATGGGAAATATATATGCCACATTTAAGGGATCAGAAGATCTTCCTCATATTGCCATGGGATCACATTGCGATTCAGTAGTACAAGGTGGAAACTATGATGGTATTTTAGGTGTACTTACAGGAATGGAAGTAGCTGAAACTATTGCTACAGAGAAAATTCCACACCGCCATCCAATTACAGTTATGATCTGGACCAATGAAGAAGGGGCTCGTTTCGACCCTGCCATGATGTCATCAGGTGTTATTACTGGTAAATTTGATAAGGAAAAGATGTTGGCGTCAGAGGATATTGAAGGAATGACTTTTGGTGAAGCTCTTGATGCAAGCGGATATAAGGGTTATGAGAAGAACAGAATGAATCCTAAGGACTATATGGCTTTTCTAGAATTGCATATTGAGCAGGGGCCAGTGCTTGAAGCTGCAAAAATGGATATCGGCGTTGTAGAAGGCGTTGTTGGAATGGTCAATTATGAATTTGAATTTATCGGCCAGGCCGGTCATGCTGGAACCGTTCCTCAGAAAATGAGACAGGATGCTCTTTTAGCAGCTTCCGAGGCTATTCAGTATCTGCATAGAGAACTTGATAAACTTGATGAAAGACTAGTTTATACTACTGGTAGAATTATTTGTTCACCTAATGTACATACAATTATACCGGATGATGTTAAGTTTACCTTGGATGCAAGACATCAAGACCCGGCAGTAGTACAGCAAGTGGTTGAAGTCATTAAGAGAATTCCTTCTGAACTCGCAAAGTGTAAGGTTAGCTACAAGGAATTGTGGTCACGTAAAACCGTCAGTTACAATGAAGAATTCGTGAATTTCGTTGAAAAAAATGCAAATCTTTATGGATACTCCAATATGAGAATGTACAGTGGTCCTGGACATGATGCTCAGTTTGTAGCTGATATGCTGCCTGTAACTATGATATTTGTTCCAAGTATTGGCGGACACAGCCATTGTGAAATAGAAAAAACCCCTGTGGAGAATTGTTTAAAGGGGGCCAATGTATTACTGCAAACAGTTTTGGATATTGATAAGAAGTAGAGGTATCTCTTTAGTTTCAGTGATGCATTAGTTGAAAAGACTTTCCTAGAAAAAGGATTTATCCGATGACTAGCCGCTGTAACACTCCATCGCACTCTGTGAAAGTGATTCACATAAAATTAAAAATTTTGGTTCTCTACTTTTCTAAAGGTGGAGATAACATCGGCACGTCCCTGGATAATTCATCTAAACTCAGTGGGAATACAAACTCCCACTGAGTAAGATTCATTGATAATGCCATGGTTTCCTCTGAAGCAATTTCTCTAAAAATATTGAAAAGGTTGCTGATAATGTTGCAGTATTCTTAAATGTAATTAAAGGTAAAAAAATTAAATTGGTAAAAATTTTCTGAAATTACTATATAAATTAATAAATTAAAAATTTAAAGTAAATAATATTAACATATTGATAATTTTTAGAAATTCATTTAAACTTAGTGAGAGCAAAAAAATTATTTAAAAAACTAAATTAAAGAGGAGTGAAGTTTATCATGAAAGAAGAAATGTATGAATTAAAAGAAGACATAAGTGGAAGCAAATTATACAATAAAGACCTTGCCCCTACAGCTATTGAGGATAGAAAATGGAATACCTACAATTATACAGCATTATGGATAAGTATGGCGCATTGTATACCTACTTATATGATGGCTGGAGGACTTATTGCCCTAGGAATGAATTGGATACAGGCACTAATAACTATTACACTTGGTAATATTATTGTTTTAATACCAATGTTATTAAATGCTCATCCTGGAGCTAAGTATGGAATTTCCTTTCCAGTTTTAGCGAGAGCTTCTTTTGGAACAAAGGGTGCTAATATACCGGCGGTGCTGAGGGCTATAGTTGCTTGTGGATGGTTTGGTATAAATACTTATATAGGTGGAAGTGCACTAAATGTACTATTTTCATCAATAATACCAGGATGGAAAACTATGGGCGGAAGCTTTACCATACTTGGATTAGCATTACCTAATGCCATAACCTTCATGATATTCTGGGCACTACAGATATATATCATATATAAGGGAATGGATGTAGTTAGAAAGTTTGAAAACTGGGCTGCTCCAGTGGTATTAATACTTGCACTTATTCTTGTAATTTGGGCAGTTTATACTGCACACGGTTTTGGACCATTATTTAATGAACCAAGTAAATTTAAAACTACAGGAGAGTTTATAAAGGTATTTATTCCTTCGTTAACGGGTATGATTGGTTTCTGGGCGACATTATCACTTAACATACCTGATTTTACAAGATTTGCAAGAAGTCAAAGAGAACAGATGATAGGTCAGGCTATCGGTTTGCCACCAACTATGACAATATTCTCAGCAATGGGTATAATAGTAACTTCAGCTACTGTTGTAATATTTGGAAAAGCAATGTGGGATCCTGTTGATATAGTTTCAAAATTCACAAATCCTATAGTACTTTTCATAGGTTTTGCTGGAATAGTTATTGCATCATTATCTGTTAATATAGCAGCAAACATTGTTTCACCAGCAAATGATTTTTCAAACATGATGCCAACACGTATCGATTTTAAAACTGGAGGACTTATTACAGGTATTTTAGGTATAGTTATTATGCCTTGGAGACTTTTATCTGACCCTAGTGGATATATATTCAATTGGCTTGGAACTTATTCAGGAATACTTGGACCAATTGCAGCAATTATAATTTGTGATTATTGGATTACTAGAAATAAAAAACTTAATCTTAAAGATCTTTTTTCTGAAAATGGAATTTACAGTTATTCAAATGGTTTTAATAAAAGCGCAATTATAGCATTAATAATTGGAGTTGTTGTAGCTCTTATAGGTAAGGTAGTTCCAGCATTAGCAGGAATAGTTGACTACTCATGGTTTGCAGGTTTTGGAGTATCCTTTATAGTTTATTTGTTACTAAACCCTAGAGGAAAAGCAACTGGTACTGAAGAGACAGGAACAGAAGGAGCTTCAGCTATATAACAACACATTTAAATAATAAACTTATTAAGATATATAATTAGATTATATATAAAGCTACCTAAAAGTACATTAAAGTATATAGTTTATAGATTGTTTTAAGTATTTATCAGTTTTAATGAACATTAACTTATAGACCATTAGTATTAGCAAGTTTTATTTTAGGAGTGTTAATATTAATGGTTTAAGATTTTTTAGTTACAAATGATATTTGGCCAAAGTAAATTCCTATTGAAAATACTAGATTTTAAATAAGTAAAATATATTATAAATGAATTGAAAAATCAAAGAAAAATTTATAGAGGAGGTGAGCTTTAGTGGGATCTTGTACTTATAATACATCTTCTTACTAAAGATAATTATGGATATAGTAATTAAAAATGGGACCATAGTAACAGCTACAGATACTTTTAAAGCTGATATAGCAATTAAAGATGGAAAGATTCAGGCTATAGCTACTGACATAGATGCAGGAAATGCAGAGGTAATAGATGCGGAAGGAAAGCTTGTTTTACCTGGTGCTATAGATGCCCATACTCATTTGGCAATGCCTTTTGGGGGGACAGTTTCATCAGATGATTATGAGGCAGGAACAAGAGCTGCTGCTTGTGGTGGAGTTACTACAGTATTTGATTTTGCACTTCAGACTAAAGGAGAAGGAATTATTGAAACAGCTAAGAGAAGAAACAAAATTTGTGAACCTCAGGCTTGTGTAGATTATGCTTTTCATGTGGCAATCACAGATCTAAGACCAGAGGTGCTTGAAGAATTCCAAACTGCTGTGGATTATGGAATACCTAGCTTTAAGGTATTCATGGTTTATAAAAAAGAAGGTCTTATGGTAGATGACGGAGTACTCTGCAAGATATTAAAGAAATCTAAGGAGACAGGAGCACTTATAAGCGTTCATGCTGAAAATCCAGATTTAATAGATTTAAGAGTAGAGCAATTTTTAAAGGAAGGAAAAACTTCAGCTTGGTATCATTACTTAAGTCGCCCTGAATTTGTAGAAGCAGAGGCTGATAAGAGAGCTATTCACTGGGCAAAAGCGTTAAATGCTCCACTTTATATAGTTCATCTTGCAAATAAAGAGGGAATGGAAGAAGTTAAAAGGGCAAAGGATGAAGGCTATGAGATCTATGCAGAAACTTGTCCTCAGTATTTACACTTTACAAGTGATGTGTATAAGAGAGAAGACGGAAGAAATTTTGTTTGCTCACCGCCAATGAAGGGTCAGGAAAGCCAGGATGCTTTATGGGAAGGTATAAAGACAGGAGATATTGCAACTATTGCTACAGATCATTGCCCTTTCCAAAGTTATGAGAAGGATTGGGGAAAAGATGATTTTACAAAGATTCCAAATGGTTGTATGGGTATAGAAAACATGTATCCTTATATGCTTAGTGAGGCTAACAAGGGTAGAATTTCATTTAACAAGGTAGTAGAACTTTGTTCATCAAATCCAGCTAAGATATTTGGTTGTGCTCCTGCAAAGGGAACTATAATGCCGGGTAGTGATGCGGATATAGTGATTTATGATCCTAATAAGGAGTTTGTGGTTTCAAAGGATAATATGCATTCAGATGTGGATCATACTATTTGGGAGGGTACTGAACTTAAGGGGTATCCTGTTATGACTTTTTCAAGAGGTCGTATAGTGTTTAAAGATGGAGAGTTTTTAGGAGAAGCTGGCTGGGGCAAGATGCTTAAACGTAGAAGAAAATAGGATCACTTGAAGTGGGGGTGTGTTTTTTAAAATAAGTCTCAAAACTAATGGTATATCTTCATTTAGGATAACGTGCAGCTTCAAAAGAAAATCTAAAGTTTTGCTTAGTTTAAAACACTATGACTTTTAAACTCCCTTCGGCCAGACAGTAAAAGTCACTTAACGTGTTTCAAACACGCAAAACTAAGATTTTCTAGTATTTGCTGCAATGTTATCTACAACGCAAATATACTATTATGAGATTCATTTTAAAATCTTACAATGAAGGTTAAGGTACTTCAAGTTATTGATGAATAGAGAAAATTATTTTAGCTAATAGATGTAAGAAATGAATAGACAAGTATATTGGAGCTTTAGGAAGTATTATTAAGTTTGATGTGTTTAATTTAGTGTTATGGAATTTAGTCATTTGAGAATACATGAACTTTTATTAGTTTGCATGTTAGAATAAGTCATTGTTAATTTGATTGAAAATTTTAAATATTAGAACTATTAAGCATATGAGTATATAAATATTTGATTTAGAAATATACTGCATAGTTAGCAGTTTATTATATAGAATTTAGAAAATAGTATGGATATAGTGAAATAATAAGTGAAATTTTCATATATCAGAGTGTTCATTATATCTATGAGATGAAATTATCTTAGCAGAGTACTGAGAAGATGATTATAGGATAAATAAAATTGAGCAAGAAATGGAGGAAAATTATTATGATTAAAAAGAAAGTGACAAAAACTATGATTATAGAAGAAACAGCAAGATGTCTTTTGTGTTATGATGCACCTTGCAGCAAGGCATGTCCGGTGGGATTTAATCCATCTAAGAATATGAGGTCTGTTAGATTTCAAAATTTTAGGGGTGCTGCGGAAGCTGTAAAGAGAAATAGTGAAGTGGTAGGAAAATGTGGTGAGGCTTGTAATAACGGCAGATTTTGTCAGAGAAATTGTATACGAGGAAAGATAGACAGGCCTATTCAGATAAATATGGTTCATGAATTTTTGGTAGAAGATAAAAATAAGAGTGAGGGAGATGTTTAATTATGAAAGATTTATCAATAGAGTTTTGTGGTGTAAAATGTGAGAATCCTTTTTTTCTTTCCTCATCGGTAGTTGGAAATAATTTTGAGATGTGTGCAAAAGCTTTAGAAATGGGATGGGGTGGAGTTGTTTTTAAAACTATTGGTTTTTATGTATCAAAGGAAGTTTCACCTCGTTTTGATACTATAGGAAAAGAGGGAACTCCTTTTATAGGTTTTAAAAATCTGGAACAGATTTCAGAGCATTCTTTGGAGGAAAATTTAGAGTGGATGAGACGGCTTAAGGAGAAATATCCAACTAAGATTTTAGTAGCTTCTATAATGGGACAAAATGAGCAGGAGTGGACGGATCTGGCAAAGTTAGTTACTGAAGTAGGTGCCGATATAATAGAATGTAATTTTTCTTGTCCTCAAATGGCAGACAATAATATGGGATGTGATGTTGGACAGAATCCAGATTTAGTTAAAAAGTATTGTGAAGCAACTAGAAGGGGAACTAATTTACCTATACTTGCTAAGATGACACCTAACATAGGAAATATGGAGGTTCCTGCAATTGCTGCTATGGAAGGTGGAGCAACAGGGCTTGCTGCAATAAATACTATTAAAAGTATTACTAAAATAGATTTAGACAGCTTTTTATCATATCCAATAGTTAATGGTAAATCATCTGTTTCTGGTTATTCTGGAAAAGCTGTAAAGCCTATAGCACTAAGATTTATACATGACTTAGCAAAGAATGAAACCCTCAAAGGAGTACCTATAAGTGGTATGGGTGGTATAGAGACCTGGGAAGATGCTGCGGAATTCATACTTCTTGGATCTACTAACCTTCAAATTACCACAGCTGTAATGCAATATGGATATAGAATAATTGAAGATTTAATAAGTGGATTGTCCTATTACATGGAGGATAAGGGATTTGATAAACTTGAAGATATGGTTGGACTTGCCCTTAAAAATATAGTTCCAGCTGAAGAACTGGATAGAAGCTTTATTTTGTATCCTTCTTTTGATGAAAATATTTGTGTAGGTTGTGGGAGATGTTATATTTCCTGTTATGATGGAGGCCATCAGGCTATAAAATGGGAGGCAGATAGTCGAAAACCAATTTTACTTCAGGATAAATGTGTAGGATGTCATCTATGTGCTAAAGTATGTCCGGTAATGGCTATAAGTTCAGGAGATATTAAGTATAAGGATACAATCTAGATTATATTTTATAAATTAAAAAAATAAAGCAAAATATTTTATCAATATGTAAATTTAATTTTTATATAAACATATAATCTTAGCCAATGTAAATGATTTCTTGTCATTTGTTAAAATATCAAATATAAATATTGTTTATTGATAATTTAACATAAAAATATAAAAAAAATTAAAAAATGTATTGATTTTATTATTAAAAGATAATATACTCATATTAACGCAGTTTTATTGCTGAATTTTAATAAATATTAATATGATTGTAAATTTTATTACACAGAATTAAAATAATAAATTTAATTTGTTTAGGAGGATTTTATAAATGAGACAGGTAGCTATTTATGGAAAAGGTGGAATAGGTA
>NZ_JBDNRK010000094.1:0-7649 GCF_047718555.1 Clostridium sp.
GAGCAGAGGACTGAAAATCCTCGTGTCCCTGGTTCGATTCCTGGATTGGCCACCAAAAAGATTTAAGTTTATTACTTAAGTCTTTTTTTATTGTAAAAAAATAGTATAGGATTTTTCCTATACTTAAACAAAACTAATCTTTGGGGGATAATAAATTAATTATATATCAATATAAAAAGTATAATAGCAAGTGTAAATATATATTATAATCCAGTTTATTGAATATTTTTAAGTATGTCTTCTATGTGACCATCTACTTTTACTTTTCTATATATTTTTTTTATATTACCAGTTTCATCAATTATAAATGTACTACGTTCAATACCAATTTTCTTTTTTCCAAACATAGTTTTTTCTTTTAATACATCATATAAATTACATACCTGTTCATTATCATCTGATAGTAGTATGTAAGGTATGTTTAATTTTTTTATAAATTTATCATGTGAATCCAAAGTATCTCTGCTTATTCCTAAAATTATAGCATTTAAGTTATTAAAATTTTCAATACTATCAACAAAACAAGTAGCTTCCTTAGAACATCCTGGAGTGTTATCTTTAGGGTAAAAATAAAGGATTACTTTTTTCCCTATATAATCACTTAATTTATGCTGCTTTCTATCAGAACCAGTTAAAATAAAATCTGGTGCTTTTAAGCCTTCTTTTATATCCATTTGAATCACCAACTTTATATATTTTATATCACTATAATTATTATATAATAATCAATATTAAATATCAATACTATATTAATTTGAATATTTTATAATTAACAAGAATAAAATAATAAAACACTATGAATTTTTAATTTATCCTATGGCTAGTCACTGAAATACTTCATCGTACTCTGTTAAAGAGATTCACACAAAATTTAAAATTTTGCTTTTCTGTTTTTTAGGTAAAGATAACAGCGACACGTCCATGGATAATTCATCTAAACTTAGTGAGAGTACAAATTCCCACTAAGTAAGATTCATTGACATAATAATTTCATAGTGATCTATCTCAAATTCATAGTGCAACAGATATTTTTAAGGCTAATAATATTAATTTACTATTATTTGTTATGAGAGAGTTTTGAACGTTTTGTGTATTTTTTGGAATTTGCATCAGCACCAATTTTTTCTCCATTTTCAATGCCTATATTTCCTCCATTTTTAAAAAATATTTTTCTTAGTTCAGGATTAGATTTTGGTTGTGTTTTGTTTAAATTTTTATTATTATCCATTTTCATTACTCCTTAATATAATGTAGTCATAGTATTTAATACAGAACTATCTTGATAAATAATGATTCTTGAGATAGCATGGAATAAAGTCTTAATATATTTGTAAATATGATTTAATATTAATTTAACCAAAATGATTGATAAATATATGAGGAATAATATGAGAAAGTATATTTTATTTATTAGTTGTATAATTGATTTTATGCAGTGATAATTTTAAAAAATAAATTATAGTATAGATTAAGTATTAAAAGGTGGGATATACGTGAAGACTATAGCAGCTTTTTTTGATATAGATGGAACTTTATATAGGGAAGCACTTATTACAGAAGTATTTAAAAAACTTATAAAATATGAAATAATTGAAGAAAGAACTTGGTTTGAAGAAGTTAAACCTGAGTATGAAAAATGGGATATAAGAATAGGTAATTATGATAATTATTTATTAAAGATGGCAGATATATATGTTGGAGCAGTTAAAGGATTGCATAAGTCTCAGGTTGAATTTATAGCAAAGCAGGTTGTCTCTCAAAAAGGAGATAGGGTTTATACTTATACTAGAGATAGAATAAAATGGCATAAGGAACGAGGACATAAGATAATAACAATATCAGGAAGTCCTTTAGAGCTAGTAAAGGAAATGTCAATGAAACATGGTTTTGATGACTATAGAGGAGCTAAGTATCTATTAGATGGAGATATATATACAGGTGAGGTTATTCCAATGTGGGATAGTAATAGTAAAAGAAAAGCTATAGATGATTTAATTAAGCTTTATGATATAGATCTAAGTAAATCTTATGCTTATGGAGATACTTCTGGTGATTTAACCATGCTGGAAGCTGTAAGATATCCTACTTGTATAAATCCAACTAGGGAACTTTTACAAAAAATATTATTGAATGAATCACTTGGTAAAAAGATAAGTATAGTAGTAGAACGAAAGGATATGATATATAAGCTTAATATAAATTGTATTAAAGCTAATATATAAAAAGTATAAATTTATATGTATACAGCTAATAGTAGATTTTAGCTATTATTTTAATATATTGTTTAAATTAAGCATTTTATTTATAATGGAAAAATAGAGGTGATAAAGTATGAAAGTTAAAATATCAAACTTTTTATTAGAAAAGAAGTCCATGCTAAAAAAATTAATAGACATTTTGTCTATAGATTTTAAATACGTATCTGTATTAGGAACAGATTCCTTTGGAAAACAGTACTTAGTTCAAAAAACAGGTATTTCTGTTGAAGATTCTTTTTGGAATGAAAGAGGTTTTGTTGTTCGGGTATATAATGGTATAGGTTATTCGGAATACTCTTTTAACGATATTGACACTATAAGCATTGAAGAAATAGTAAAAAATATAAAAAAGAGGGTTAATGACCAAATACAAAAAATAAGGAAATTAGTAAATATAACAGCATATCCAATTATATCCGAAGAAGAAATAAGTAAAAGTTTTCTAGGAGATGTTGAGATTTCCTTTGAGGAAATTAGCGATAAAGAGATAATAGGTAAATTAACGGAATTGAGTAAAAAGGCAACATTAATTTCTGATTTTTTAATTGATTGTAAATTTAAATTACAGCAAGTGCATGTTTCAAAAATATTTATTACAAATAAGAAAGAGTTAAGTCAATCTTATGTTTGGAGCGAGGGATATATTTTTCCCATAACTAGGAAAGAAGAGAATACAAAGTTTAACTTTTGTTCATTTTCTGGACTTAAAGGTGCAGAAATTTTAGAAGAAATGGATTCTAAAGTTGATGAAACGGTTAATATGGCAGTTAGATTATTAGGTGCAAAACCACTGGAGCCAGGTGAATATGATGCAGTATGCTCGCCAGATGTATCTGGAATAATTGCTCATGAAGCTTTTGGCCATGGAGTGGAGATGGATATGTTTGTTAAAAATAGAGCTAAAGCAAGGGAATATATAAATAAACCAGTTGCTTCACCTATTGTGACCATGAGAGACGGTGCAGCTTCAGCCATGGAAGTATCTTCTTATCTTTTTGATGATGAAGGTATCATGGGCGGAGATACAACAATAATAAAAAATGGAATTCTAAAAACAGGTATATGTGATCTGTTATCTTCTTTAAGATTGGGAATAAAGCCAACAGGCAATGGAAAAAGGCAATCTTTTGAAAGAAAAGTTTATACACGAATGACAAATACATTTTTTGAAAATGGAACAGATAAATTAGAGGATATGATAGCTTCAATAAAATATGGGTATTTTTTAGACTGTCCTACAAGTGGTATGGAAGATCCTAAGAATTGGGGAATTCAATGTATGGGTAATTATGGTCTAGAAATAAAAGACGGAAAATTTACGGGCAATATTGTGTCGCCTGTGGTTATGACAGGATATGTTCCAGATCTTTTAAAGTCTATTTCAATGATTTCTGATGAGTCTGAATTAAAAGGTTCAGGTGCTTGTGGTAAGGGATATAAGGAATTTGTAAAAGTATCAAGTGGTGGACCATATATTAAGGCAAGAGTGAGGTTAGGATGATGATAGATAAAATTAAAAATGTATTAGACAATTTTAACGAATTAGATGGATATAAGATAATTGAGATAAAAACTAATTCTGAAGAATTGTTTTTTATAAAGAAAGAATTGGATATTACTAGAAGTAAAGAGGTTCAGCATTTTAAAATTACTGTTTATAAACATTTTCAAGAGAATGGAGAAAAGTTCACAGGTAGTTCAACTTTTGATGTTCATCCTGGTATGAATGATGATGAGATACAAAAAATTGTAGAAAGCAATATCTTTGCTGCTCAATTTGTGAAAAATCAGTATTATACATTGCCTCAGAAAGATAATAAAACTATTTTTAATATTGAAAGTAAATTTTCTACTAAGGAATTAAGTGATTGGATGCCAAAGCTTACGGAAGCTTTATATATTAATGATAAAGAAGAAAAAGGAGGTATAAATTCAGCAGAATTATTTCTTAATAAAGTATATAAAAGGATTATTACCTCAGAAGGTATAGATAGGAGTTTTGAGAATTATAAAGGTATGATAGAATTTGTAGTGAATTGGAAAGAGAAGGAAGAGATAGAATTATATAAAATGCTTACATTTTCTGACTATGAACCTGAGTTTATTTCAGATGCAGTTAAAGAAACAATATTTTTAGCTAAAGAAAGAGCAAATGCTGAGGAAACTGTTGAGTCAGGGAAATATAAAGTTATTTTGAGAGATGAACCAGTAAAGGAAATATTAAAATATTATGTTGATAAAACAAGAGTAGATGCATTATATAATAAACTGTCTAATTTAAAAATTGGTGATTATATTCAAGGGGATAAAATAAATGGTGATTTTATAAATTTAGAGCTTGATCCAAACGTTAAAAATTCTATATATTCAGAGCCTTTTGATAATGATGGTATTAGTCTATCAAAGATTAATATAATTGAAGATGGAAAGTTAAAAAAGTACCATGGAGATTTTAGACATAGTCACTATTTAAATACTGAAGTAACGGGAAACATAAGTAACTTTAAAATAAAATCAGGAACTAAGAATATAAGCGATATGAAGAAGGAAAAATATGTGGAATTAGTTGCTTTTTCAGATTTTCAATTGGATTCAGTAACAGGAAATTTTGGTGGGGAAATAAGATTAGGATGGTACTTTGATGGGAATGATATTATGGCAATAACTGGGGGATCATTGTCAGGGAACATAAATAATATACATTCTAATATATTTTTATCTAAGGAATTACAAAATACTGATGGCTTTATTGGTCCTAAGGCAATTGAAATGTTTGATGTATCTATAGCTGGAAAGTAATTAGTGAATGGGTAATTTGCAGACAAAGAGTAGTGAAAATTTTCAAGATTTTTAAGGAACTTTTATGACCGCTGGTAAAGTGCATGAAAAAAGTAGATTGATGCTTGAAAGTCTTGAAATTTCATAATTAGAATTCTGCAAATGATCAATTATTATTGAATTAGCGGAGTGTGAATGGATGAATAATGATAATTTAAATAAGCTTAAAAAATCTTTTCCTAAAGTTATAGATATAAGCGGAAGAGATGAATTTTTTAATTCTTCGGTTTTGATTCCTTTGATTCTAATAAAAGAAGAATATTATTTTATATTTCAAAAGAGAAGTGAAAATATAAGTCAAGCAGGAGAAATATGCTTTCCAGGTGGCAAAATTGACCCTGTAATTGATAAGGACTCACAAGAAACTGCATTGAGAGAGACTTATGAAGAATTCTCTATAGGAAAAGAAAAAATAAATATTATAGGCAGGACGAATACAGTATTTTCACCAATAGGGGCTATGGTAGATGGATATGTAGGTATATTAAATATTAAAGATTTACAAGAAATAAAAATTAATATTTCTGAAGTTCAATATATTTTTACTGTACCGGTATCATTTTTTGAAAAAAACAAACCCGAAAAATACTATGTTAATATAAAGGCTCATCCATCTACCATTGATAGCAATGGAAAGGAAACCTTATTACTACCTTATGATGAGCTTAATTTGCCGAAGATTTATTCAAAGCCTTGGGGAAATTATAAACATAGTATTTATGCCTATAAATATAAAGAAGAAGTTATATGGGGCTTAACAGCAAGGTTTATTCTTGATATCATTGAAATATTAAAAAATTAAATACAATAAAATAGATATTTTAAATAGGCATGACTTGGATATTGTCTAGAAATTCACTCAAATCATTGCATACAAGTACAGGTTTATTATAATGAGTAAGTTGTTTTACTGTATTTATGACTGAAGTATTTGGATTTACAATTATCAAATTATCTAATCTGTTAAATTCAAAGGCCTCCAATAAAAGTTTTTTTATGCCAAAATCTGTTGGAGGAAAAGAATAACCGATAACTATAAGAGTTTTGCAGCAAGATAAAATCTCTTTAGCACTATCCCATAAAGTGGAGATTATGTCTTGAGAATAATCTTTATATAGAACGGGAGGTATTATAAGGGGGTCTACTATTAAATTATTGTCAGCATATTCATCGAAGTATCTGTTGGTATCAGATAGTATAAATTGAACTTTTTTACAATTTGAACCATTTCTATGATTTTTAAATAAAATGTATTCACTTGCAGGTATACATTTGAACCAATTTAGCGATCCATGAAGTTTTAAAATATTCCAATTATAAAAAGAACTATTTGGCATATTATAAAAACCATCTTTTTTTATATAGGCTATACCATTATTTTTCATTGTCTGTATTTTATCAAATTTCACTCCATAACTAAGAAAAGAACTCCACTTATTGCTGGATACAGTTTCTATTGCTGTTTCCAAGTTACAGTCATAGTTAAAGGTAAGAATATTTGGTTTTTTGCTGTATATAAGTGAAGCAAAATTTAGCATTAAATTAGATGAATTACTGATAGATTCAAATTCACATAGACTTTCTATAAAAATAAATTTTAATGTGGAATTTATTTTTAGCAAATTAGTTATCAGTTCTTGGTCATTATTGTTGGAGGCTTCCAATAGTTGCAGCTGTAATAACGTGAAACATTCCTCTAAATCAAAGTCATCGTAGAGAAGATTTTTTTTTGATTTTTTCCAATACTTATATATATAATCATATACTAGTTGTGTTTTCTCCTCCGCAATATTTGATTTCTTATTTTTTAATATATTGTTGAAAAAATTTGTTGAAAGAGGTGGTTTTAATCCATTAATATTTTTTACGCATTGATTAAAGCCTGCTCCTAGTATGTAAGTAGTTTCATTTTTTGTCATATCGTTTTTCACTGCTTAAAAGAAATATTAGTATAACAGTAAAGATATTATTATAAAAAATTATATCTTCAATGAAGTTTTAATATATTATATCGCAGTTATTTCCTTCCTATAATTTTATTTATCCGATGACTAGCTGCTGTAACACTCCACCACACTCTGTGAAAGCGAACAAATACAAAATAAATTTTGTTTTGCTTGCTTGCACACAGCGAAAGCGATTCACACAAAATCTAAGATTTTGGTTCTCTGCTTCCCTAAAGGTGGAGATAACATGGGCGCGTCACTGGATAATTCATTTAAACTCAGTGGGAATACAAACTTCCATTGAGTAAGATTCATTGATAGTTTTACCATTATGAAAAAATATATTATAGTTAGATTTTAAAAGTAATTCAACCTATAGATTATAAACAGAGTTCTTTGTTTCAGGTGGAGTTTTTTTCTCCAGCTGAAACTTAGAAATCGTTATCCAGGGACGTAGCAGCCGTTATCTCCCACTTTGATAGAAGTTGGGAGTATTACGGATGGTAGTCATCGGATAAAATAAATTTGAAAAAATTGTTGACAGGATGTCTAAATAATGATATTATATAAAAGCTGTCAGATGACAGAAATTGATCTTTGAAAATTA
>NZ_JBDNRK010000095.1:0-7577 GCF_047718555.1 Clostridium sp.
TAACCACCAATTAGTTTATATATAATATATAGCTAATTGGTGGTTTGATTTTTTGTATGCAATTATATTTAATCTCAAAATGACATATTAATAAATTAGCTATTTTTGTAGACTGTAGTTCCTATTTAATGTCATAATTAAAGTGTTAACTTTTTTATTATTATATAAATACATTCTAGATATGATTTCGCTTGCTATAGTTATATGAATATTGGTGTTTTTATGAATAATTTATGGTGGAGAAAGTATGAAAAAGAGTTAAATACGGAGGTAGATATGTTGTGGAAAAGGTTGCTTTATTAAAATGTACAGATTATGATGTTAATAATATTGAAAAAAAACTTAGAGAAGGCTTTGAGTTTTTGGGGGGAACTTCTTTTTTGAGAACTCTTATACCTGAAAACAGCACAGTATTATTAAAGCCTAATTTCCTTAGTATAGTTGAAAAAGGTTCTCCAGTTATAACACATTATGCGTTGTTTGAAGCTGTTGTCAGGATAGTTAAGGAATATAGTAATAATATAATATTTGGTGACTCTCCAGGTTCAGGAGATACGAGAAAAGCTGCCGAGAAATCAGGGCTAATGGAGGTAGCAAGCAGATATGGAGTCAGGTTTGCTGATTTCAATGATGAAGTACATGTGGAACTTGAAAACCCCTTAATGTACAAATTTTGGAATGTTGCCAGGGCACCTTACGAGGCGGATGTAGTTATAACACTGCCTAAGCTTAAAACTCATGCCATGATGTATTATACTGGAGCGGTCAAAAATCAATTTGGATGTATACCTGGTTCTCAGAAGGCAGCATGGCACACAAAATTACCGGATGCAGTTAACTTCAGTAAAATGTTGCTAGACTTAAATTCTATTGTGAAAACCAGCTTTGCAATTCTTGATGGTATAACTGCAATGGAGGGAAATGGCCCTAGAAATGGAACACCTAAAAAAATGGATACTATAATTATGGGAAAATGCCTTACAGCAGTTGATTCTACAGCAGTAAGATTAATTGGCTATGATAATGTATTAGCTATACCTATTCTGAAGGTGGCTCATGATACAAAATGGGGAACTGTAATTCCAAAAGAAATAGAGATTTTGGGAGAAAAAGTTGAGGATATGAAATGTAAAGACTTTAAGCTCTCACGAAGTGCTAAGGTAATTAATTTTATAAGTCCTTCATTAAATAATCTTGTGGCCTCCTTGACTGCACCTAATCCAGTTTTGATTGAGGAAAAATGCATAGGTTGTAAAAAATGTGGCGAGGTTTGCCCGGAAAAATCTAAAGTAATATCTTTTGTAAAGCATAACAACAAAGTAATACCAAAATGGAAATATAGTAATTGTATACGATGCTTTTGTTGCCAGGAACTTTGTCCAAGGGGAGCCATAGTGACAAAGAACAAGCCTTTAAGCAGGATGTTAGGCTTAAAATAGATAGTGAATGAAAAATGAGAATATAATAGAGTTAGAAAAAATTAATAAGGGTAGAATGAATAGATATGTAATAGAGGTCAAAAACGAAATCAATCTTTTTTGACCTCTTGCAATTTACAAATAATTATTATATGATTATAATTGAATATATGAATATAATATATTTTAAACTTTACAGAGGAGGTAACAACTTTGAATTTAATACAAGTGATGAAAGCATTAGCAGACGAAACACGTATAAGAATATTAAATATACTTAGAGATGAAGAGTTATGTGTTTGTGAACTTGAAGAGATACTTGATATTACACAGTCAAATGTATCAAGACATTTAACAAAGCTGGCAAATGCTAAAATACTTGACTATTATAAAGTAACTAAATATGTGTATTATAAGATAAATGAAAATACTCTGCTGGAATATCCATTTATAAAAGAAATTATAGAGATAGAAACTATGAAACTTGAGCAATGTAAAATTGACTATGGAAGACTGAAAAAGTATAAGGGCAGCGGTTTAAATTGTGATGATTTAAAAGCTGGAAAAGTATGCTTTTGTGATAATCATATGGAATAACGGTGATTAATTATTGTTTCTTTACAAAATTTAAATAATCTTTATCAGGTTGTAATGGGTAAAAGATTTAGAACAATGTTAAATGTATGCTAAATAGTCGGAATAATTGGCACTAATTAATCTAATCTATCATATGATTAAAACTGAATATAATCATATAAGTGTAACAAGTATTTTGTACTTAATAAAAATTCTCACTAAGTAAGATTCATTGATGTATTTGTGAGATTGAAATTATACTTAAAACTAATTAAAAATGGAGGTATTATTATGAGTAGTAAATCATTAAGATTATCATGTCTTGACCGTTTTTTAACATTATGGATTTTTATTGCAATGGGATTAGGCGTATTTTTAGGATGGGCCTTACCAGGTCTATCTAATGTATTGTCAAATTTATCAGTGGGGACAACGTCTATTCCCATAGCCATAGGACTTATAGTTATGATGTATCCGCCACTTGCTAAAGTCAATTATAAGGAGCTTGGAAAGGTTTTTCGTAACCCAAAAGTATTAGGTCTTTCATTGATCCAAAATTGGATTATAGGACCAGTATTAATGTTTGTTTTAGCTGTTGCTTTTCTTAGAGGTTATCCACCTTTTATGGTTGGATTAATTCTTATAGGCCTTGCTAGATGTATTGCTATGGTTATTGTATGGAACAGCCTGGCAGACGGAGATAATGAATATGCAGCAGCTTTAGTAGCATTTAACTCCATATTCCAGGTGGTATTCTATTCAATATTTGCTTATATATTCATTACTTTATTACCAAAAGTAATAGGTCTCCAGGGTATGCAGGTACATATCTCTATGGGTGAAGTAGCTCGCTCAGTAATAATTTATTTGGGTATTCCATTTGTTGGAGGTATGCTTACAAGATTATTGTTAGAACCTATGAAGGGAACTGAATGGTATACTAAAAAATTTATACCAAAGATAAGTCCTTTGGCATTGATAGCCTTACTATTTACCATAGTTATAATGTTTACTTTTAAAGGGAAATATATTATAGAATTGCCAATGGATGTTGTAAGAATTGCAATTCCTTTAATTATATATTTCATTATTATGTTCTCAATTTCTTTCTATATAAGTTATAGATCAAAAATAGATTATCATAAAACAGTTAGCCTATCCTTTACTGCTGCCAGTAACAATTTTGAACTTGCCATAGCAGTGGCAGTAGCAGTGTTTGGTATTGAGTCTAAAGAGGCCTTTACTGCTGTTATAGGACCGTTGATTGAAGTTCCTGTAATGATTGGACTTGTACATGTAGCTTTAATGTGGGGAAGAAAATACTTTGGATTAAAGCAAGAAGAATAAAAAGTAAAGGGAATTTTAATGCTGCTTATTATTTGAAGATGATTTTAAGCAATGTTTCATACACGCTGTAAGAAAGTAAAATATCCATGTAAGAAGAGGGAGGAAGATTGATGAAGATTGTTATAATAGGCGCTGTAGCCGGTGGAACTTCTGCGGCTGCAAAAGCAAGAAGAAATGATGAAGATGCGGAAATAAAAATATACGATATGGATTATGATATATCCTATTCCGGCTGTGGTTTACCTTATTATATAGGTGAGGAAGTACAGGATAGAGATGAATTGACCCCAAGAAACGCAGCATTTTTTAAGAAAAAATACAATGTAGATGTATTCAGAAGACATGAAGTTTTAAGAATAAATACTGATCACAAGACTTTAACTATAAAAAACTTAGATACTAATGACGTATTTGATGAAAGCTATGATAAATTAGTTATTGCCACAGGTGCAAAGCCTATAGTACCTAATATAGAAGGTGCAGAAAAGAGCAATGTATTTTATTTAAGAAATGTACAGCAGGCAGATAAAATAAAGGAATATATTTTAAGTCACAAGCCTAAATCAGCAGTGATAGTAGGAACGGGATTTATTGGACTTGAAATGACAGAAAATTTAAAGAAGCTTGGGATTGAGGTTACTCTTGTAGAAAGACTAAATCAGGTTACTCCAGGGCTTGATAGTGATATGGCTGCATATGTTGAAAAGTATTTAAAAAGTAAAGATATTGATTTGATTTTAGGTGATTCTGTAACAGAGTTAAAGGGAGAAACCTTAGTTAATGAAGTGGTCTTAGAAAGTGGTAAGGTTTTAAACACAGATTTTGTTATAATGTCCATTGGAGTAAAACCTAATACAGAGCTTGCCCAAAATGCTGGAATAGGGCTTGGAGCTAAGGGATCAATAAGGGTAAATACAAAAATGATGACAAATATAGAGGATATATATGCCTGCGGTGATTGTGCTGAGAGTTTTTCTGTTATCAATAAAAAGCCTTTATATAGACCACTAGGTTCAACTGCAAATAAAATGGGCAGAATAGCAGGAGATCAGCTTACAGGTGGCAGCCTTGAATTCAGAGGTATTCTGGGTACTGGAATATTTAAGGTCTTTGATATGGCTGTTGCACAAACTGGTCTCACAGAGAAAGAGGCACAGAGTGAAGGCTTTGATACAGTTGTTTGCCACAATATTAAGCCTGATAAACCAGCATACTATCATGGAAAAGAGATGGTTATTAAGGCTGTTGCTGATAAGAATACAGGAAAGTTGCTAGGGGTTCAAATTGTTGGGTATACTGGAGTAGATAAAAGAATTGATGTGTTTGTTACAGCCATAACTTTTGGAGCAAAGGCAGAAGATCTATTCCATTTGGATTTGGCTTATGCACCTCCTTTTTCTACTACAAAAGATCCTGTAATGTATACTGGGATGATTTTAGATAATGCAATAAATAGAGGCAGAAAACTGATAACACCAAAAGAACTTAACGAACTTAGGGAAGCAGGAAATGATGTTACAGTAATAGATACTAGGGTAAGTAGACAATATGAAGAGGCTCATGTGGAAAATGCTATAAATATACCACATGCAGAATTTAGAAATAAAACTAAAGATTTAGATAAAGATAATATATTTGTTACCTATTGTAACAAGGGAGTAACGGGAAATGCAACACAAAATATATTAATTAATAATGGATTTAAGAAAGTTTATAATATTTCTGGCGGACATAAGAATTATAAAGCTCAAACGAAATAATTTGCTGAAAAGTAGTTTCCATAAAATAAAATTTAACAAAACGTGCGAAATTCTCCTATCCCCTTAGGTGGGAGATAATAGCACTTGCCGATTGGCAACAAATGAATTACAATAAAATTATAGGTTTACAAACGTTATTTGTAAGATAACACTACCGTGGGTACTACGGGAAGGATTTTCCTCATAAAAAATCCATAGCCTTGGAAACTGATATCCTGTAAAAGAAAATTTCCCTTGTGGTTAGGATGGATTAAAGGAAGCCATCCACTTCTATAAGTGATGGTAGTTCACTGTTTGTAATAAATATAAAAAAGGCAGTAGTGCCTTTTTTTATTCAATGAGCAATAAATGATTAATTTAATATCTTATGCATCTGAATCATACAGCTAATTTTTCACTTGTATCACTATGCACAGATAATCTATCCATAATTTTTTTACTAGAAGAATCTAAAACTTTAATAGTTACTTTGATATATTTATATCTCCATAATTATTGGTAAAATGATAGGTTTTCTTCTCGTTTTATTATATAAGAATTCTCCTAAGGAATGTCTTATATTAGATTTTATTACTGACCATTCCGTAATTTTTTTCTCCATACATGTATCTAACTCTGATTTTACTAGTGCTGTTGCTTCATTTAATAAATTTCCAGATTCTTTTACATAAACAAAGCCTCTTGTAATAATTTCAGGTCCAGAAAGTATACTAAATGATGCTTTATCTATTGTCACTACCACTGTTAATATACCATCCTGTGACAAATGTTTTCTATCTCGAAGTACTATATTACCTACATCGCCAATCCCAAGGCCATCTACCATAATTGATCCTGAAGTGACTGTTCCTGATTTTTTAGCACTGTTTCTGCTTAACTCTAATACCTGACCAGTTTCTAAAACAAATATATTTTTTGAATCCATACCAAGTTTTTTAGCTAACAATTCATGTTGTTTTAAATGTCTATATTCACCATGAACAGGCATAAAAAATTTAGGATTAACTAACTTATGCATTAGTTTTAGCTCTTCCTGACAAGCATGACCTGAAACATGAACTTCTTCTAAAGCATTATAAATTACTTCTGCTCCCTTCTTAAAAAGTTCATCTATAACTTTGGATATAAGTCTTTGATTTCCTGGAATTGGTGAAGCAGAAATAATTATTAAATCACCTTTTTCAATAGTGATTTTTTTATGGCTTGAATATGCAATTCTTGAAAGTGCAGCCATTGGTTCTCCTTGACTTCCTGTAGTTATAATAGTTACTTTGTCAGAAGGATATTTATTAATATCATCTACACTTATAAGTTGATCTTCAGGTAAATGCATATAACCTAACTCTATAGCGATATTAGAAATTTTTTCCATACTTCTTCCACTAAAGGCAACTTTTCTTCCATAAGACAAAGATGAGTTAATAATCTGTTGAACTCTATTAATATTTGATGCGAAGGAAGCAACAATTACTCTACCCTTTGCAGTCCCAAAAATTCTTGTTAAATTTTCTCCTATAATTTTCTCTGAAACTGTATAACCTGGGCGTTCAACATTTGTCCTATCTGCCATTAACAGCAGCACTTTTCGCTTTCCAAACTTTGAAAAACGCTGAAGATCTATTAATTCACCATCTATAGGAGTGTAATCTATTTTAAAATCTCCTGTATGAACTATAATACCTTCAGGTGTATGTATAGCTAATGCACAGGCATCTGATATACTGTGGCATGTTCGTATAAATTCAACTCTGAAGTTTTCAGTTTTGACTTCTTCTCCTGGTTTAACTTCCAAAAGAGTACAGTCAGAGAGCATATTATGTTCTTCCAACTTGCTTTTTACTAAACCTAAAGTCAATTTTGTGCCATAAACTGGCACATTTAGTTGCTTCAAGACATATGGGAGAGCACCAATATGATCTTCATGTCCATGGGTTAATACAAAACCTTTTACCTTCTCACTATTATTTAACAAGTATGTTATATCTGGTATAACTAAATCAATACCATACATCTCCGTATCAGGAAAAGCTAAACCACAGTCAATAATAATTATTTCATTATCATATTCTATGGCCGTAATATTCTTTCCAATTTCGCCTAATCCTCCTAGTGGGATTACCTTTACTTTATTCCTACTTTTTTTTATCATTTAATCTCCAGTCTGGTAAGAAATTTGACTATTTAAATTTTCTTTACCATTAATTTTTTTATTTTGGTATTTATAGATACTTTTTTAATATATACTTAAATATGTTTTATCCGATAACTAGTCGCTGTAACACTCCACCTTCCACAAGGTGGAGATAACAGAGACACGTTCCTGGATAATTCATCTAAACTTAGAGGGAGTACAAACTCCCACTAAATAAGATTCATTGATAAAAACAACATAAAATCAAGGCCTCTTAACAATGATTATGAACAATTCTTACAAGTCCATACTCTTTCTGATAACTGTAATTTATCATTTATACTG
>NZ_JBDNRK010000096.1:0-7151 GCF_047718555.1 Clostridium sp.
TCCCATCGCACACAGCGAAAGCGATTCACACAAAATCTAAGATTTTGGTTCTCTGTTTTTCTTCAAGTGGGAGTAAAGAGTGGCTACGTCCCTGGATAACGACTTACCCTAAAGGACAACGATTTCTAAGTATCAAAAATACTGATACTAAGAACTCTGTTAGTAAGCATCAGAGGTCATAAACAAAAACTCCACCTGATGCCAAGAATTCTGTTTATGATTTAGTATATAAAAAGTGATATCTAGAAATAAAAAACCTCCTAATATTAAATTAGAAGGTTTTCTAAATTGTAAATGATATTCTTTTTACTAGTTCCATTTTTCTGCCCACTTTTGAATCTCATCCATAACAGCTTGTAATTCTCTTCCTTTTTCTGAAAGCTCATATTCTATACGAACAGGGGTTTCTGGATAAACCCTTCTGACTATTATTCCTTCTTTTTCTAACTCTTTAAATCTTTCTGTAAGCATGCGAGCGCTCATATTAGGAATAGTTTCTGCTATATCAGAAAATCGCTTTTGTCCACTGAGTAATGTTCTTATAATCAATCCAGTCCATCTTTTCCCTAGTAATTCAAAAGCATTTTCAAATTTGGGGCACATATGATATTTCTCCATTAAATCACCCCCTGCTTTTATTTTATCACATATACTTAATAAAAGTAAGTGTCTTATTATATTATACCAATATAGATATATTGGTATTCAATGAAAAATTGTCATTTGAACAACTGCATATATTTAAGATCATTTAATTAACAAATCTCGAACTAAGTATTCATCTCACCTTTAATACTTAAGCCGCACCTTTTATTAAACACAATAAATAACTAACTATAAAGGAAATTATCGAAAACACTAATGCCATAATTAAGAATGAAGCCACATAGGCATTGTATTTTCCGATTCTTAAAAGATAATCATAGGTATTAATATTTAAATAGTGTGAAATAAAATTAATCACAAAAATCACTATAAATAAAAATATGAAGCCATCTAAAGCACCTTTGATATCAGGTTTACTTAAAGCGATATGTGAAGAAACACAAAAAGCTAATATTATAAATAACCAGAAACCTATTTTTGTAAAATTAGCTAAAGTAAATATACTCTTTATCAGGTTAATAGAAACAAATAGATTCCAACTAATTAATTTTGTATCTAAAATATTGTAGTTCAAATTGCCTTTTAAATGGCTCTGAAAAACTCCAAATGACTGAGGCAAGAGGAAATGCAATCCCACAATCAAAACAAATATTCCACTTATAATTGGTCCAATGCCTATAAAAAAATTTCCTACTCTTTGATATATATTATTGGGATTATATGAGTGCTCCACATAACCTAATATCCCATTTCTACTATGTGTATCAATGAGTTTCATTCTGGTAATTTTATGCCCAAAAATAATACACATAATTGCATGCCCCAATTCATGAATTGGAGTGCCAATAAAGGCAAATGCCATAATACCATTCATTCCAAAAGCTCTTTGCATATTTCTATTTGTACCCTTTTCCAGTATACCTAGTAATAATCCTATGGCTATTATCAATGCTGTAAGATAGAGCAATTCTATTATGCTTGTCTTTAAAATAGTTATGAATAAATCCATTTTTATTCCTCCATTTTGTATTCAGTTTATGATATAGAAATATTCTTATGCTAAATAGAATTTACATTTAATTAATTTAAATATCTTTATTATTATAGCATTAATTTATTAACAAGCTTTAGACAATTGCTTGCAAATATTATTATTTTATAAACATCTTATCCACAAATTATCAACATTATACACATAAAGAAAAGGCACCGATATTTCTATCAGTGACTTTCTCCATAACATCTAAATTGAATTCCACGTTTAACATTTTATCATTTTATTTAAAAATTGTAAACAATTTGTGAATATTTTTTAAACAAAAGCACTAATATTTCTACTAGTGCTTTTCATAATACTAAAGGAGTATTATATTATGTTTCTATAATACATAAAACTCATTATACTTGTCAATATTATTTTTATATAATTTAATACATTTTAATATATAATAAACTAAATTGCACAATAACAAAAATATCAATGTACAATTTAGCATAAAGTGACGTAAAATATCGATTTTTAAAGGTTAATTATATTATGGCATTCAAATGTTAATAACTCGTTTGTAAACTATAACTTTTCTATTAATAAAAAACATCATCTATGCAATTGTAAATAAAAATTATTTTTTATTTTACCCTAAATAACATATTTGTGCTCCAGTTCTTCTAAAAGCTTTATATAATTTTCCTGTGTATGTTTTTCTTCAGCTTCTTTTTCAAAGTTTTCACATTCTTCGTCTATTTTTTTAATAGTATCCTGACTTAGTCCACGTCTTGCAAAGGTGTAAGCTACATTATCTTCTTTTTCTATGTGCCTTTGTAAAAGATGAGTATAGGAAACAGCATTTGCTATTACATCTACTTTAGCCTCTTCATCACCTTCTTTTACCTTTACTAAAGCTTCTTCCAGTTCCTTTATAAAAAGTCTTCCAAGATCATGTTCTGCAAGCATTCCATATCTTACAAGTGGTTCAGCCACTCCACCAATTTCATCTATCATACGATTAAAAAGCATTTTTTCTTCTTTTCCATGATGATGTGTATCAGCATAATTTCTTATAAAAGAAATTATTTTACTAAAATCCTCATAATCAATTTCACCTGCATTCATTACCTTAACACTAGCTTTTCTTACCACTAAAAGCATTCTCTTAATATTATTGTGTTCTTCCATCATCAAATTGATAGCATCCATATAACTCTTACCCCCTTGTTATTTTATTATTTCCATTTTCGCTGCGAATATAAGAATATTCAGTTGTATCTAAAAACCCATTTATCCATGCATTTCTCAAAGTATAAAAATTACTTACTTCTCCACCATTCTTATCCCAATGCTGTTTATGAATACATCTTGTAGTTTTCCATGAAAATTCATTCTCTGACTCAAAAATAACTTCATTAATCATGTCACAAGGCATTCCTTCAAGCATATAGCTAAATATGAGATTAAATAAATCCTTTGGCAAAAAATCATCGGCAGAAATAGTTTCCATAATCTTCTTACCATTATCAAAATAAATCTCACATATTTCATCAATTTTTATATCATGATTATTTATCAATTCAGTGACAATTGCCGCTGTCCGATCTTCAACACTTTGTATTTTTTCCTGAAGCCACCCATGGATATTCCCCTGATCAATAACCTCTTCTAAAGCCCTTCTCTCTGGATAACCATATTTTTTATAAATTTCACTTTTTAACTCTTCAATATGAATATTTTTTTCCTCTGCAAAATTTAATATACTCTCCAATAAATCCTCATTTAATTGTATCTTGTTATATAATAAATAATGAATTTTTCCTAAAAATAGACTCATTTGTATACCTCCAAATTATTATATTTAATTATTAATTATTTTAGTGTTCTGTACTTTAACCTTATAGACGTTATTATATAGAGATTTTATCTATTAATCGGTAACCTACGATACCAATATAAATAATTTTTAAAAGCAAAAAAAGAGCTGTAAAACAACCCTTTTTCTCTATAGCAATACCTGCATCAACGTCGGCATAATCCTAATACTTTATGCCTTCTCCGATTCTAGCTATAATTTTTGACTTTTCTTCAATTACGATTATAAGGTCGACACATTTATAGTTCTCTTTAACTTATTTTCAATAATTAACTTTATATCCCTTACCAGTTGTATTGAAGCTTCAATTTCTATCTTCCTTACAGACAGACTCTCAATATTACAACCTATAGGTATGTCTTTATCCAGTGCAAAATCCAATAGTTCTTCAAATATATTTTTAGCTAAATTAATAGATTTATCCAGAATATCATTTGAATGTATTAACTCATTTTCCATCCACTTAGGTACATTTATACCAAGCCATTTCATAAACTCCAAAGTCTTTATAGAACCACAGGGTGTAAGGGTAAACAATATAGGCACCATTTCCACATCATTATCTTTACAATAATAAAAATAATCTGATAGTAAATTTTTTGAGGCTTCTATATCATAAATTACCTGTGAAACAAAGAACCTGCATCCATTATTTGTTTTACTAATAATTCTCATATGTTCATCGTTATTTTTTGTATGCCTCTCTGGTATTACAACTCCGCCTAAATTCAGCTTATTCTCCAATTTTTCTCTTATATTATATGCCTCTGATAATTTTAATTTAACCTCCTGTTCTCTTGAAGATGCTCCAACAAATACTGAAAATTTATCTTCTTGCAAATCAGAGACTATAGATTCTATTAGTTCATTCTCATGATATTTACCTACACAACGATATATAATTTTTTCCACAGTTAGTTCTTGCATATATTCTCTGCTATACTCAGCAGGATTTATTGTTTGTAAAAATGGAAATGGTCTTTCATCCTGCAATCTATCAGTTTCATCCTGTATATCATATATAATTAATCCATCAATATCTATATTCTTTATTCTCTCTACATGTCTTTGAGAAATTTCAATAATCTTTTCCTGTGAATTGCTTTTCTTAGGTGGGGTTATTGCATAAGTTACTATTCCCATATCTTTATTTAATATTTTACTTTTTAACATATTTTCTCCCCTTAAAACAAATTAATAAATCTTTAATTATATTGATTTTCTAACTTTTTTGACAGCATTAACCATATTGATAAGACTAAGCTTTGTTTCTTTCATTCCTCTTGTTTTAAGACCACAATCTGGATTTACCCATAATTTTTTTACATCCAATTTATTGATCATTACTTTAATTAACTCTTCTATTTCATCTTGAGCCGGCACTCTAGGTGAGTGAATATCGTAGACTCCAGGACCTATTTCCAGTTTAAAATTATTTTTTCTTAGAAAATCTAGAAGTGAAGAATCAGAACGAGCAGCTTCTATGGAAATTACGTCTGCATCCATAGCTTCAATTTCCTTAATAATATCTGAGAATTCACTGTAGCACATATGAGTATGAATTTGAGTATCTATTTTAACCTTAGAATTTGTCAATCTAAAAGCAGGAATTGCCCAATCAAGATATTCCTCTTTCCAATCCTCTTTTCTAAGAGGCAGTTTTTCTCTAAGTGCAGCTTCATCAATTTGTATTATTTTTATCCCGGCTTTTTCTAAATCCAATACTTCTTCGCCGATAGCCAATCCAATTTGGTAAGCTATCTGTTTTAACTCCAAATCTTCTCTTGGAAAAGACCAATTTAAAATTGTAATGGGTCCTGTAAGCATTCCTTTCACTGGCTTATCTGTCTGATTCTGAGCATATTTTATCCATTCAACTGTCATTGGATTTTTACGTTTTACATCACCATATATTATAGGTGGTTTCACTGCTCTTGTACCATAAGACTGAACCCATCCATTCTGAGTAAATAAAAATCCATGAAGTAATCTTCCAAAATACTCAACCATGTCTGTTCTTTCATATTCGCCATGTACCAATACATCTAATCCTATTTCTTCCTGAAATTTTATTATATCTTTAATCCTATCTTTTATAGCATCTTCATACTGTTCTATAGAGATTTCTCCTTTTCTAAGACTTTGTCTTAATTTCTTTACTTCCTTAGTCTGTGGGAAAGAACCTATAGTAGTAGTTGGCAAGATGGGAAGGTTAAAATATTTCTTCTGAGCTTCACGTCTATTATCAAAGCTGTCTACTCTTACAAAATCAGCTTCCTTTAAATTTTGAACTCTTTCCCTTATTTCTTTATTAAAGTACAAGTAATTATTATTTTTTCTTTCTAGTATATCGGAATTTTCAATGTATTTATTGTTTTTACTGTAATTTGCATCACTGCTTAGTTCTTTTAAATCATTTATCTCCACTAATTTTTCTTCCGCAAAGGCTAAACTTTCTCTATAATCATCAGTAATTTTATCTTCCTTTGCAATTGTATGTGGCACATGGAGAAGAGAGCAGGAGGTACCTATGTATATTCTATCTTCATCCAAATATTTTTTAAGTTCATTTATAATTTCAATGCTGTTTTTATAATTATTTATCCATATGTTTTTTCCGTTTACGATACCAGCTATAAGCAGTTTATCCTTAGGAAATCCCTGATTTTCTATTAATTCAATAGTCTTTTTCCCTTCAACAAAATCCAGTCCTAAAATATCAAATTTGGTATCTTTTAAATGTGGATACAAGTCTCTTATATCTCCAAAATAAGTTTGAAGTATAGTTTTAAACTTATAATTGTTACTCAAAATTTTGTCATATATACTTATAAAGAGATTTATTTCTTCTTCTGAAAGGTCTGTTACTAAAATAGGTTCATCAATTTGAATATAGCTGATTCCCTCTGCTTCAAATTTATCTAGTATTTCTATATAAACCTTTGAAAGTTCTTCTAAATACTGTTCAAAGCTTTTATCTGTCTTTATATGAGCAAGTTTAAGGAAAGTAAAAGCACCTATTATTACAGGCTTTGTATCTATTCCCAGGGACTTAGCTTCTCTATATAAATCAAAAGGCTTAGTGTCATTTAAGGAAAACTTCGTATCATCATCAATTTCAGACACTATATAATGATAATTTGTATTAAACCATTTTTTCATAGGTAGAGCCTTTACGTCCTTATGCTCCTTCTGATATCCTCTTGCCATGGCAAAATAGGTATCCAAAGGCGAAAGTCCTAATTCTTTATATTTTTTAGGTATAGCATTTAAAAGAAAAGCTGCATCCAATAAATTATCATAGTAAGAAAAATCATTTGAAGGAATTATATCTATTCCTGCATCTTTTTGCTTATTCCAATATTCCTGTCTCAAGATTTTTGACTTAGCTGAAAGCTCCTCAACGCTTATTTCATTTTTAAAATAGGCTTCTGTTATAAATTTTAGTTCTCTATTTACTCCTATTCTCGGATAACCCACAATTGTTGTTTTACTCATTTCATTCTCCCCTTTACAACTGGTTTTACTGTGGATTAAGTATAGCATGAGAGCAGGATATCTTGGTAACTCCAAAAAACTATTGCCTGCTATAGTAATTAACTATAGCAGGCATATGAATTGTATGATTTTTAACCTGACTAACTTGGCGTAAGTCTCCCACTTCTTCAAGTGGGAGTTCAA
>NZ_JBDNRK010000097.1:0-7145 GCF_047718555.1 Clostridium sp.
TAGAATTCAAGATAGTTTTCTATTGAATGTTATGACTACATTATACAAGGAGGATCTTATGAGAATATTGATGCTTGATTTAGATACATTAAGACCAGATCATTTAGGATGCTATGGGTATAATAGAAATACTTCACCTGCTATAGATGAGGTAGCTAAAGAAGGAGTGAGATTTGATAATTACTTTGCGTCAGATGCACCATGCCTGCCTTCAAGAGCTTCACTTATGTCTGGAAAGTTTGGAATTCATACTGGGGTTGTGAACCACGGCGGAGTTGCAGCAGATATGAGACTAGAAGGAGTTAACAGAGATTTCCAAGATAAACTTGCTACTGAAAGTTTACCTGCAACTTTGAGAAAAGCTGGCTATAAAACTATATCTATAAGTCCTTTTGCTGAAAGACATTCAAGCTGGACCTTTTATGCAGGATTTAGTGAAATACATAATACAGGGAAGAGAGGCAGAGAATCAGCCGAGGAAATATCTCCTACAGTGTTTGAGTGGTTAGATAACAATGCAGAAAAAGATAATTGGTTCCTTCATATAAATTATTGGGATCCTCATACTCCTTATAGAGCACCAGAGGAGTTTGGCAATCCTTTTGAAAATGACCCAATAGATTCATGGTATACTGAAAAATTAGTTAAGAAACATGTGAAAAGTATAGGACCTCATAGTGCCTTAGATCTAAATATGTATGATGATTATCAAAAGCCTGATAAACCAAGAGCTATAGGTAAATTTACAGATTTAAATGGACTAAAGAAATATATAGATGGATATGATTGCGGTATTAAGTATATGGATGATAATATAGCTGATATTGTAAAGGTATTAAAAGAAAAGGGTATATATGATGATACAGTAATTATCATCACAGCAGATCATGGAGAAAATTTTGGTGAACTAGAAATATATGGTGAACATGGAACTGCTGATGTAGCCACCTGTAGAATACCCATGATTATTAAGTGGCCTAATGGAAGAAAAAATGAAGTTGACAAGGAATTTCACTATAATTTAGATCTATTACCTACATTAGCTGATATATTTGATTTGCCTCATTTTAATGAATGGGATGGAGAAAGTTATAAAAACAATATATTTGAAAATACTAATTTTGGGAGAGAATATTTGGTTCTAAGTCAATGTTCCCATGTTTGTCAAAGGTCAGTTAGATTTGGAGATTGGCTGTATATTAGAAGCTATCATGATGGTTATCATTTATTTCCAAAAGAAATGCTGTTTAATATTAAAGAAGATCCAAATGAGCAGATAAATTTAGCAGAAGAAAATAAAGATATATGTAAAGAAGCAGTGTATAAGTTGAATGATTGGCATGATGAGATGATGGACACTATGCCTTATGAAGTTGATCCACTTTGGACAGTAATGAAAGAAGGCGGTCCGCATCATTGTAGAGGAAAACTAAAAAAATACTGTGAAAGATTAAAAGAAACTGGAAGAGGCTTTGCAGTAGAAGAATTAAAAAGAAGACATCCAGAAGAATTTAAATAACTTTATGAATGTAATACATTTAAAGATATTATAAGATATATTTTTAAATGTATTATTTTTTAAACTATAGATATTGTATTTTTACTTTCCATAATGTTAATATATTAATGTGACGCATAAAGAAGCAGGTTTGCAATTAAGCATAATGAAATATTAAATAGTTGAGGAGTATAATAACATGATATTGTCTGGAAAAGAAATCAAAGGCAGATTGGGAAAAGAAATAGTAATAGAACCTTTTAGTGAAAAGCAATTAAACCCAAATAGTTATAATTTAAAATTACATAATGAATTATTGGTATACGAAGATGAAGTTCTAGATATGAAAAAAGAAAATAAGGCTAGAAAAATCATAATACCAGCTGAAGGGATAGTTTTAGAACCAAATAAACTTTATCTTGGCAGAACCAAGGAATATACTGAAACAGACAAATTTGTTCCCATGCTTGAAGGAAGATCTTCTGTGGGTAGACTTGGTCTATTTATACATGTAACGGCAGGCTTTGGAGATGTTGGATTCTGTGGATATTGGACTTTAGAAATTCACTGTATTCAGCCTATAAGAATATATTCAGATGTAGAAATATGCCAGATATATTATCATTCCATAGAAGGTAGTTATGATAGATATTCTAGGGGTAAGTATCAAAATAATAATGGAATTCAGACCAGTTTATTATATAAAGATTTTGAAAAATAATAATTTTGTAATTAAAAAAATCCTTTATGATATATGCATTTTAATAAATTATCTTAAGTATAGAGCAATTATGATATATTTTTTTGTTATGTATAAGTTGCAATTAAAAATTTTCATTTAATAAATAAAATTTAGTTAGAATCTGATTAAATTAAGTGAATATAATTTATTGCAATATATTATAGCTTCAATATGTATTTTTGTGCTAATTAATGAAATCTTTATTGAAAATGATAATACATTTATATATAATGTAAGTAGTCGACGTCGACATGAGAAACTAAAAATGTTTGAAAAGTAATACAGCATAAAGTATTTAGATAAAGTTAAAATTTATATGTTATCTTTATATATTTGAATTAATGGTTATATTTATAGAGGAGGAATTTATGCTATGGTAAAATCTATTAAAGATACTATAACCTTGAATAATGGTGTAAAAATTCCGCAGCATGGCTTTGGAGTATATCTGATTACAGATGAAAAAAATGGTTATGAGGCTATTAATAAGGCTTTGGAAGTTGGATATCGTGCTTTTGATACAGCACAGTTTTATGAAAATGAAGCTCTATTAGGTAAAATATTAAATGAGTCTGATGTTAAAAGAGATGAATTATTTATAACTACTAAAGTAGCTAATTATAATCAAGGATATGATAGTACTCTTAGCACTGTGGAACAGTCCTTAAAGGATTTGCGTGTGGATCAAATAGATCTTTTATTAGTTCATTGGCCAAGTAAAAGACGTTTTTTTGAAACCTGGAAGGCAATGGAGAAGTTGTATGATGAAAAATTAGTTAAGGCTATTGGTGTATCTAATTATGAAATTCATCATTTAGAAGAGCTTGCTGAAAATTCTGAAATAAAACCAGTTATTGATCAGGTGGAATGTCATCCCTATTTAAGTCAGAAAAAAATTAAGGAATATGCAGATAAAAATGAAATAGCATTTCAAGCGTGGAGCCCACTGGGTAGAGGGGCAGTACTTAATGATCCTATTATTAAAATAATTGCAGAACATCATAATAAATCAATTGCACAGGTAATTATTCGTTGGCATTTACAAAAGGGAAATGTTGTAATTCCAAAATCCAGTACGCCTTCCCGTATTGAAGAAAATGCAAATGTATATGATTTTAGCTTAAATGAAGAAGAAGTTAAAATTATAGATGCTTTAAATAAAGACGAGAGAACTGGCGATGATCCAGATGCCTTATGGTTTCAAATGTAAATTTAAAAATTAATATTATGTTATAGTATGCTTACTAGAAGTCCCCCATTGTAATAGGCAAGGGTGGACTTTTTATACATTATAATTGTAACTAATCTTGTTTATTTGTATAAAATATTATGTACACAATATTAAATGGAGGATTTAAAATGCATTACAATAACCAAGGATGTTATTATAGTGAACCTGTAAATTATTACCCAGGAATGTATGTAGGATATTATCCCTATAGGTATGATGTAGTAAATAATCAGCCTGTTATGCCAGAATCAAATGTTAATAGTGGAAATTCAGGCACGGGGCTCAGTGCAAGAAATCAATTTCCGGGTGTAGTTACAGACATAAAAGTGGGAAATGTAGTAGGTGAGGTTTTAGTAAATTTGGGATGTAATCATTTGGCAGCAGCTGTAATTACATCTACTTCAATAAGAAATCTTAGGCTCAGGGTAGGATCAAGAGTTAATGTTGTTGTTAAGGCAACTTCTGTAATGATAAGAAAAGCTGATGAGAGTGGCAGCGGCTTTAGTGCAAGAAATCAATTCGCTGGTACTGTTACTGAAGTAAAAAGAGGAGATGTAGTCGGTGAAGTGGTTGTAGATATTGGATGCGGACATACAGCTTCCTCAATAATTACGACTACATCAATAAATAATCTTGGTATTAAAGTAGGATCAAAAGTCAGTGTTGTTGTTAAAGCAACAGATGTAATGATAATGGGATCAAATTAATTATATAATCCTCTCTAATTAAATTTTAGAGAGGATTTCAATATTTTACAGCAGTTAATTTTGCTAGTGTTTTTTATTAAAAATAAAGTCTTGGAATATAAAATCTTTTGAAATATGTTATTATATATAAAGATATAAAAATCATCTTCCATTGAAGAAAGAATAAGTGATCTGGAGGATGTATTTATAGATAAAAATGAGAAAGCTAAATCTTATGAAAAAATTTTCTGAACCATTTAGATAATTTAAACTTGCTTTAAAAGGAGAAGACTATGCTAAGAGAAAAAATACTAAATAAAGATACAGGAATAATAACTTACGCTATAACACCACCAAAGAAAGATAATGTAAAAGAAAAAATTGCTGAAATTTCACAAAAACATTTGGAAAGAATAAAAAATATAGATATAGATGGTTTGATTATATATGATATACAAGATGAAACTGACAGATTAAAGGATGAAAGACCATTTCCATTTCTGGAAACAATAGATCCTGCTACATATGGAAAAGAGTATTTGAAGGAATTGAAGGTAGAAAAAATTATTTATCGATGCGTTGGAAAATATAGTTCACAGGAGTTAAAGCAGTCTATAGCATCTGATGTACAGAAGGATAAATTTTCTGTATTTGTAGGTGCTGCTTCACGTAATCAAGAAGTTAAATTAAATTTATCAGAAGCTTATAAGCTAAAAGATAAGTTTAATGAAAATTTTACTCTAGGTGGTATTGTAATACCAGAAAGGCATACGAAAAATAATGATGAACATATGAGAATTATTAGGAAGACAAAACGTGGATGTGAATTTTTTGTTTCTCAGGTAATCTATAATATAGAGGCTTCAAAAAATCTACTGTCGGATTATTTTTATTATTGTCAGGATAATAATATTGAAATGGTGCCTATATTATTTACGCTTACTCCCTGCGGATCTACAAAAACTTTAGAATTTATGAAATGGCTTGGTATAAATATACCAAAATGGTTAGAAAATGACTTGATACATTCAAAGGATATATTAGATAAATCAATAAATTTATCAAAAAGTATATTTGAGGAGTTATTGGATTTTGCATTAGATAAAGGTATACCAATTGGATGCAATATTGAAAGTTTATCCATCAGAAAAGTAGAAATAGAGGCTTCTATACAGTTAGTAAAGGATATAAAGGATATTATTGAAAATAAAATGAGAAAATAATATATGTGACTATATAGAGGGATTAGTAATAACTAATCCCTTTAATAGTAGATGATTTATTAGTTAATTCAGTGGAAGAGAAATTGAGAGGTGATTTTTATGAATAGATACTTTATTAAGATTTTTGGAAGAGTTCAAGGAGTCGGTTTTAGATTTCATACTCAGTATTTAGCTGATCATTTTAAATTAACTGGATGGGTAAAAAATTGTGATGATGGAACTGTTGAGATGGAAGTTCAGGGAAGAGAAGATGATATAGCTGCATTTAAAATAAAAATTCAAGAAGGCAATAGATTTATAAAGGTAAAAGATATATATTCTGAAAAAATAGATATTACTAGTGAAGAAAAAACATTTAGGGTTATTTACTAAAGAGGTGAGTTATGTGAGTATAGCTGATAGAAAGTATTTAAAAATAGTTAAAGATATATTAGAAAATGGATATTTTGATAATAATAGAACTGGTGTAGAAACTTATAAATTACCTCATCAGATTATGCAATTTGATCTTGAAAAAGAATTTCCAATTTTAACAACAAAATTTGTAGCTTTTAAAACCGCTGTACAGGAAATGCTTTGGATATGGCAAAAACAAACTAATGATGTTACCTGGTTAGATGAGAGAAATATTCATATATGGGATAGCTGGGCAGATGAGAATAATACCATTGGTAAAGCATATGGATATCAGATAGCAAAATATGATCAGTTAAATAAATTAATAAATACTCTGAAAACAAATCCACAAGATAGAAGAATGATAGTATCATTGTGGAATATAGATGATTTGCCTGATATGATGCTGCAGCCATGTGCATTTCAAACTATGTGGGATGTAACTAATGAAAGACTCAATTGTATGTTAGTGCAAAGGAGTGGAGATATGCCGTTGGGAATACCATTCAATACAACTCAATATGCAGTATTAGTTCATCTAATAGCGCAGATAGTTGGATTAAGACCGGGGCTTTTTACTCATGTAATTAACAATGCACATATTTATAAAAATCAAGTTGAAGGTATGAAGCTGCAGCTTGAAAGACTGAATAAAGCTTACGAAGCACCTAAGCTTTGGATAAATCCAAAAGTCAAAAATTTTTATGACTTTACTATAAATGATATAAAATTAATTGATTATAAGCACTGGGGAAAGATAAAAATGGAGGTGTCTGTTTAATGCTAACAATAATAGCTGCAGTAGCAAAAAATAATGCTATAGGCAAAGATAATAAATTATTATGGCATTTGCCAGAGGACTTAAAAAGATTTAAAGAAATTACTATGGCACATACAATAATAATGGGAAGAAAAACCTTTCAATCCCTACCAAAGATTTTACCTGATAGACACCATATTGTAATTACAAGAAATAAAACATTTAAAGTTGAAGATGATAGAGTAACTGTGATTAATTCAATAGAGGAACTTCTAGGTTTATTAAAGAAAGATGAAGAGTATTTTGTTATAGGTGGCGAAGAAATATATAAGCAGCTTTTACCTTATGCAGAAAAAATGTATATAACTGCTGTGGATGATGAATTTGATGGAGATGTTTTCTTTCCAGATATAAATCATAAGGTTTGGAAAATTGTAGACAATGCTGAACAACTGGAAAATAACAAAAATTCTTTATCCTATAGATATATTACATTTAAAAGGATTAATAAGAATGAGAGGTAAACATTAATTATGATAATACAAACTTAGCCTTTATAAACAGAGTTCTTTGTTTCAGGTGGAGTTTTTTTCTCCAGCTGAAACTTAC
>NZ_JBDNRK010000098.1:0-7121 GCF_047718555.1 Clostridium sp.
GTATCGGTATTTTCGATACTTAGAAATCGTTGTCCTTTAGGGTAAATCGTTATCCAGGGACGTAGCAGCCGTTATCTCCCACTTTGATAGAAAAGCAGAGAACAAAAATCTTTGATTTTCTGTGAATCGCTTTCGCTGTGTGCAAGTAGAGAGCCAAAATTTTTAATTTTGTGCGAATCACTTTCACAGAGTGCGTTGGGAGTATTACGGATGGTATTCATCGGATAAACTTAAGATTAGTGAAGGAGGAATTTTAATTGATTTCAGTTAATATTGATAAATGTAAAGCTTGTAAAATTTGTGAGAATAATTGTCCTCTTGGTGCAATAGAGGTTATAGATAAAAAAGCAAAATTAAATGATAATTGTGTGTCTTGTGGTATATGCTTTAAGGTCTGTCCCTTTGAAGCTATTGAAAGAACAGAGGAAAAGAAGGCTGAAAATTCTACATGTACTCATTGCCCTGTTAATTGCTCTGTACCTCCAGATAAAACCGGAGCTTGTAAGAGATATACTAATGTAAATGGTGAACTCATTAGAAATAGAAAACTTGTGGTAGATCCGGTTACAAAGGATTCAGAATGGAAGGCAACCTATAAACCACTTATTACAGCAGTGGGTAGTGGAACAAATTATCCATGTTTGCGTCCTGCTCCCAAAATAGTACAGGATACAGTAAATGGAGTAGATGTTGTAACTGTGGTCACTGAAGCACCTCTTAGTTATAGTGGAGTAAAGGTTAAAATTGACACAAATATGGACATAGGCGAAGAAGGGGCAAAGGTAAAAAGAAATGGTAAATGCGTTGGAAGAGTAACCACTGAAGAATATGGATCAAAAATGCTTACTATAGGCGGAGCCAATCTTCTTAGTGGAAGCAATGATGGTTTTATAGTAGCAAAAACTATTGTAGACTTAGCGAATGGAAGAAGGGTTATACTGAAAGTAGATAATGGAAGTACTCTAGAAGTTCAGCAGGATCACCCACCTATTATAGATGGCACTGAAGAGACATATATGAGAGTGGGTTGCGGTAGTGCAACTATAGGTATGTTTGCAAGAAGTCTATGCAAGGCAGTGGATGAGGCAATTATACTTGACTTTCATGTAGTTGGCTTATTGTCCGAACATGCAGCGGGAAAAGAAGTAGGCATGAAATATAGTGGAGTAGTACCTTATGGAAGAAAAAGTACCATGGGTAGATATTTTGGAGGTCATGGTCACGGCTGGGGCGGTACAGAAATTATGAATCCTTTAGATGCCGTGAAATCTGTAGATATGACTATAGCAAAGCAGGGCTATAAAATATTAGTAACGGAAACTACAGCACAGAAAGCTGCTCTATTAGAAGTACAAGGAGACGGATCTGTAAAGGAAATTGAAATGACTGAGGAAGTACTAAAATGTGTTAAGTTAATTTCTGATAACTGTGAGAGATCAAATGTTTCAATTATATATACAGGTGGTACAGGCGGAAGTGCTAGAGCTGGAGCTACAACTTTTCCAAAGAAATTAACCAATGCAATTCATAATAATGAGGTTACAATGACTATAGCAGGAGCACCTACCTTTGTTCTTCCTGGTGGAGGGATAAATTTTATGGTGGATGTTTCTAAAATGGTACCAGAGGCTACAACTTGGGTACCAACACCTGCTACTGTAGCCCCTGTAGAGTACACTATGACTAGGGAGAAATACGAAGAAATTGGCGGACATGTAAACAGTATAATAACAAAGGAACAATTGCTAAAAGAACTTAGTGAGGAATAATTATGGTTGAAATACTGGAAAATCAAAAGGTGTTTATTAATAATGGACCAATTCAGATGGTGCTTGATATATCTACAGGAAGTGAAAAAACTCCTGAATTAGGTCTTGAAGTATCAAAGTATGTAATTTCTGAATTTAATAGGCTTGCAGAGTATATTCCATATATAAAATCCAATAAGGTTTTAAAAATTAACGAGAATAAGCCTAGTATTGTTCTTGAAAAAATGATGAATGCAGTTGGGAGGTCAGGTGATAAAAGTTTAACACCTCTTGCTGCCGTGGCTGGTTCCTTTTCGGATTTTGCACTGGAAAAAGCTTTGGAATTAGGGGCAACTAGAGTTATTATAAACAATGGTGGAGATATAGCCTTAAAGGATATATCTGGTACGCCAATAAATGTAGGAATACCTTTAAATAATGCAGAATTAGTACTTACTATTACCTATGGAAGTAATATTCAGGGTATTTGTACCAGTGGTCTTGGTGGCAGAAGTTTTACAAAGGGAATTGCTACTGCTGCTGTTTCTTTAGGGGAAACCGCGGCTATAGCAGATGCCTGTGCTACTTATATGGGTAATGAAACTAATATAGAAGCTGAGGGTATAGTGCGCTGCTATGCAGAAGAGATAGATTCTGAAACAGATATACCTGGTCATTTAGTAACCTTAAAGGTAGGAGATATTAGTGAAAAAAATGTGTATAGGGCTTTATTAAATGGACTTAAAAAGGCAGAGAAATTATGTAATAATAATACAATTAAAGGTGCAATATTGTGTGTAAAGGATAGGATTGTAATGGTACCAGATAATATTGCAGTGTTAAAATAATAATATATTGTAGTAATCTAAGAGTATGTCTCAAAAGAAATAAATATTTATTTCTTTTGAGACATACTCTATTTACTTACTAAAAATTATTTTAATAATAGAAAAGTTAAAGGCTGCTGATAATGCATTAAGATGTGTTTAGAACAATCTCTCTTTTATTTTAAAGAAAAAAATAGAATTATATTAAAAAAATTAGGGTAAAATTCTATAGAAAGTGTGATATTTTATCGCATAAACACCAATTTATTCATGTTGTTACAATAATAACATTTACATATGTTTTACATATGAATTGATATCAATAAAATATTTTTAATATGAATACCTTTCTGATATAATAAAAACAATTTATTAGTAAATTAACATTATTTTTATTAAATTATCTAAGTAAAAGCGAAATTTTATAATATTTAATATAAAATTAGAAAATTGTTATTAAATATTACAAAATGCAGTAAAAGGAATTTTAGTAAAATTATTTATCTAAAAGGGGGAAATATAAATGGAAACATCATCTTCAAAAATGCTTATTGGACGTATGGAAAGATTGCCTGTTGGAAAGTTTCATTATAAGATGCTGGGGATTAATGGAGCGGCTTGGGCTTTCGATGCCTTCGATGTTGGATTGGTTACTTTTGTTGTTACAGCGCTTACAAAATCTTGGCATCTAACACCAGCGCAAGTTGGATTATTCTTAAGTGTAGGTCTATTCGGAATGTTCTTTGGCGCCGTTGTATCAGGACCTATAGCAGATCGATGGGGTCGTAAGGCCGTATTTCAAATTACAATGTTATTTTTCGCAGTGTTTTCTCTATTATGTGCCGTTGCACCGAATTTTATATCATTGGTAATCTTTAGATTCTTTGTAGGAGTTGGCCTTGGTGGAGAAACTCCAGTTGTTACATCACTTTTAGGAGAATTTATACCTGCTTCAAAGCGTGGTAAATTACAAGGATTACTTAACACTTTCTGGGCAGTGGGCTGGCTTGCATCAGCAGTTGTATCTTATTTTATTATTCCTACAGCAGGTTGGCGTTGGGCCTTTGTTGCAGGGGCACTTCCAGCTTTCTATATTTTTGTAGTTCGTAGACATTTACCTGAATCACCAAGATGGCTTATTTCTAAAGGAAGAAATGAAGAAGCAGAAAAAATAGTTGAAAGTATAGAACAAAAATTAATTGCTGAAGGTTTTACACTTCCAGAGGTTAATTTAAAAGATGTTCAAATAAATGAAGGTGGAAAGAAACAAAAAGTTAATTTAGCATTACTATTCTCTAATAAATATTTTAAACGTACTATTATGTTATGGGGATTATGGTTCTTAGCTATGTTTGGCTATTATGGACTATTCTCCTGGTTACCATCACTTTTTGTAAAGGCTGGGCACACTATGGTTAAATCCTTCCTTTATGTTTTAATTATGCAAATAGCCTATGTTCCTAATCAAGTTTTCAGTGCTTATCTTATGGATAAAGTAGGACGTAAAAAATTGCTTGTTGGTAATTTGATATTAGCAGGTATTGCTGCTGTAATATATGGTTGGGCTTTAGGACATGGGGTTAATACAGGTATAGTTGTATTGTTAGGTGTTATTACTTCCTTCTTTGTTTCTGCAATTATGGGAATTACTTATACTTATACACCGGAACTTTATCCTACAACTGTTCGTGCTACTGGAGTTGGAGCGGCCTCAGCTTGCTCACGTATAGGATCTATGCTTGCACCTATAGTTATTGGAGCTGGACTTACTTCTGTAGGTATAAGTGGAGTATTTGCAATTGTATCAGGGGCCTTTATATTAGCAGGTATATTGGTAGCTGGTCTTGGTATAGAAACTAAAGGTATAGTTTTAAAAGACTAAAAATTTAATATGACAATTAAAAAAGCAAGTAGTCTATATTAGCATATGAGATTACTTGTTTTTTTAGTATAAATTTGTTTATTTTATTACATTATATATATTGTGAATCCTATTTAACTCAGCACAAATAGTTAATAACTATAAATATAGACCTATCTATAATTTTTAAATTTCAAAAATCCATATGTTTTAAGTATGGATTGATATATATAAAATATTTTTAATATGGATATATATCTGTTATAATAAAATCAATTTATCAATAGATTAATATTATTTTTACTAAAAAAATAATATTAAAAGATTTATTATGATAATTTAATATAAAATAACTTGTTTGTTATTAAATGCCATAAGTATAATTATTAAAATGAGTATTTATGGTTTAAAAACAAATAAGATGTAAATTTATTAAAAAATTGAGCTTGAAATTACTATATATAGGGGGATTTATTTATGGAAATCAAGATAAGAAAATTCTGTACATTTATAGAAGAAATTAATGCCGATGGAGGTAAAGTAATAACTGATAAGACTCATAAAAGAGCGGCTGCAGCAGTTATCATTGAAAATCCGTTTGCAGGAAAATATGTAGAGGATTTATCACTGCTTACAGATTGGAGTGTAGAAATAGCACCAGTGCTTGTAGAGAAGGCGTTAAAAGCAGCAGGTATTGATAAATCAGAAGTAGAAAGCTATGGAAAAGGTGCTATCGTAGGTGGAAACGGAGAATTAGAACATGCAGCAGCAATTCTTCATCCAAAGCTAGGTAAACCATTTAGAGATGCAGTAGGTGGAGGAAAGGCAATAATTCCTTCAGCAAAGAAAATGGGTTATCCAGGATGTACTTTAGATGTACCGCTTCACTATAAGGATGCAGCTTTTGTAAGAACTCATTTTGATGCAATGGAAGTAAGAATACCAGATGGTCCAAGAGATAATGAAATAGCTGTAATACTAGTAGTTACAAACTGCGGAAGACCACATCCTAGAGTGGGCGGATTAAAGGTAGAAGAAGCAAAAGGTGAAGATGGATTAAGATAAGGGGGAATTCTAATGTCAATATTGGCTATAAAGAACATTGGTATATTAGTTTCAGGTGATATAAAAGAGCCTGTATTAAAATATAATACAATATTAGTAGAGAACGGAATTATAAAGAAACTTGGAACAGAGGAAATTTTACATGGAGTAGAGTGCCATAAGGTTATTGATGCAAAAGGAACTACAGTGGCTCCTGGGTTAATTGATTCACATACACATCCTGTACTTGGAGATTTTACACCAAGACAAAATACTTTGGGATATATAGCAGGTTCACTTCATGGTGGAGTAACAACTATGATATCCGCTGGAGAATGTCATACACCTGGTAGACCAAAAGATGTAGAAGGTACAAAAGCTTTAGCCGTACTAGCACATAAGAGCTCAGAAAATGCTAGACCTGGTGGAGTTAAGCTTCATGGAGGAGCATTGATTTTAGAAAAGGGTCTACAGGAAAAAGACTTTGAAGAATTACAAAAGCAAGGAGTATGGATAGTTGGTGAAGTAGGACTTGGTTCAGCAAATACTCCAGAAGTAGCAGGTCCTATGGTAAAATGGGCTAGAAAATACGGTTTTAAAGTTATGATGCATACAGGGGGAACATCTATACCTGGCAGTAGTACTATTACTGCACAAAATGTAATGGATACAGATCCAGACATAGTATCACATCTAAATGGAGGCCCAACAGCAATTTCTGTAGAAGAAGTTGATAAATTAATAAATGATACAAAATATACATTGGAATTGGTGCAATGTGGTAATTTCAAAATAATGAAGCATGTAGCAAACGAAGTTTGCAAGAAGGGTGAATTGGGAAGAGTAATTCTTGGAAATGACTCGCCATCAGGTACAGGGATTATTCCACTGGGAATACTACGTTCCATATCCTATATTGCTTCAGAATCAGAAGTTTCAGCAGCAGAAGCATTATGTTTTGCTACAGGAAATACAGCAAAGGCCTTTGGATTAAATGTAGGATTAATTGAAGAGGGAAAAGAAGCTGATTTTGTAATAATGGACACACCTATGGGTTCAGTAGGCAAGGATAGTTTAGAGGCATTAGAAGCTGGTGATTTACCAGGAGTATCAATGGTAGTAGTAGACGGAGAAATCTTAGTTAATAAGAGTAGAAATACACCTCCAGCAACAACTAAAGCTGTTATAATATAATTGCCTTTATTGGATTGGATCTTATTGGAAAATTATCAATGAATCTTACTCAGTGAGAGCTTGTATTTCAACTGAATTTAGATGAATTATCCAGGGACGTGTCGGTGTCATCTCTACCTTCTAAAGGTGGAGTGTTACAGTGACTAGTCATCGGATAAATTGTATTAAATTATATATTGTAATAAAGTTTCTACAATTTATTAGATGGATTGTCTATATTTTTAAGTAGAAACTTTATTTACATTTCAAGTTAAATTTCCTTCTAATATTTTTAAATAATCATAGATTTTGTAGACAAAGTATCATATACCTAAATTTGTTAGTTAAGAGTTCAATATTTTTAAAGCAAGGTTTATGAAGGTATTCTTGCTATAATTGTTTGCTAAGAATCTAATTTTAACCTGACTAACTTGGCGTAAGTCTCCCACGCACTCTGTGAAAGTGATT
>NZ_JBDNRK010000099.1:0-7048 GCF_047718555.1 Clostridium sp.
TTTTTACTCATAAATTATTTTTTTAATTTATATTGACTTTTACTAGCTGGTCTTACATATAATCTTTAATTTTTCTAGTTAGTTCTTTTGTAGTATACAATAGTTTCATAAGGCCTTAGTCTAATGTTTTCATTTAATTTTGCATCCTCATAATTTGAAATTAATACCTTAAAATTTTTATATCCTTTTAATACTATGTCTATATTCTCTTCATAAAAATTGCATATTACTATTAAGCTTTCATCTTTATAATTTCTTTCATAAGCTAATATTTTAGAATGGTCCCTAAAAATCATCTTAAAATCTCCATAGGCAATCACATCTAATTCTTTTCTAAGAGTTATAAGCTTCTTATAAAAGTAAAATATTGAATTCTTACATTCCAAAGCCTTTAAAACATTTATTGACTCATAATTTTTACATATATCTATCCAGGGTTCAGCTTTACTGAAAGAAGCATACTGTAAAGAATCCCACTGCATAGGAGTTCTCCCATTATCCCTTGATTTTTCCTTTAATATGTCCATAATTTTCTCTTCTGGTATACCCTTATTTTTTAATATCTTGTAATAATTCAAAGACTCTATATCTCTGTACTGATTTATACTATTAAATTCTGCATTGGTCATACCTATTTCTTCACCTTGATATATATATGGAGTTCCCTTCATCATATGAATTGCTGCCGCTAACATTTTACCGCTTAGAGTATGGTATTTTTTATCATTACCAAATCTAGATATAGCTCTTGGTTGATCATGATTACACCAAAACAAAGCATTCCAGCCATTACTTTTATCCATTTCCACCTGCCATTTATTGAAAATTTCTTTTAATTCTTTAAATCTGAATTTATCTCTAGTCCATTTCTCTCCATTTTTATAATCCACCTTTAGATGATGAAAATTAAATACCATATTCAATTCTTTCTCTGCTGGATTTGTATATTTAATGCAATTATCAACAGTGGTACTACTCATTTCACCTACAGTAATTATATCTGAATATTTTCCAAAAGTTTCTTTTGACAGTTTTTTTAAATATTTATGTATATTAGGCCCATCTGTATAAAACTGTCTTCCATCTCCCTCTAAATCATCTTCGTAAATAGTAGGCTTACTTAAAAGATTTACTACATCAAATCTAAATCCCTTTATACCTTTATCAATCCAAAAGTTAACTATATTATACATCTCTTGTCTTAATTCTTTATTCTCCCAGTTTAAATCTGCCTGGGTTTTATCAAATAAGTGCAAATAATATTTATTTAATTTAGGAACATACTCCCAGGCACTTCCACCAAACTTAGAAACCCAATTAGTAGGCTTTCCATTATTAACCGGCTCCTTGAATATATAGTAATCCATATATTTCTTTTCCCCTGTCAATGCTTTTTTAAACCATCTATGTTCTGTGGATGTGTGGTTAAAAACCATATCTAGCATTATTTTTATATTCTTTTCTCCAGCTTTTTTTATTAATTCTTCTAGATCCTTCATAGTTCCATACTGTGGATTTATTTTATAATAATCTTCTACATCATAGCCATTATCCCTTTGTGGTGAAGTAAATATAGGTGTCAGCCATATATAATCTATCCCTAAATTTTCTAAGTACTGTAATTTTTCAATTATCCCTTTTATATCACCTTGTCCATCATCATTTGTATCTTTAAAGCTCTTAGGATAAACTTGATAAATGGTACTTTTTTTAAACATTTCATCTCCCCTTCTATGCTGGTATATCTAAATCTTTCTTTAAGCTATCTCCTGTCTTATACTTTCTCTTATATACAATAGTAGTCAATATTACTGGCACAACTATAGCTGTAATCATTCCAATTGCATAAATACCCCAATATTGTGGTTTAATACTTAAAATGGATGGAAGGCCTCCTACACCTATACTGTTTGCCATAGTTCCTCCTGATGTTATAATTACTGCTGCCAATGAAGAGCCTATCATTCCGCATATAAATGGGAATTTGTATCTTAAATTTACACCATATAATGCAGGTTCCGTAACTCCTAAATATCCTGAAATTGTAGCTGGTACAGATATTTCTCTTTCTGCAGTAGTTTTATTCATTATTAATATTGCAAGAGTAGCAGATGCCTGAGCTATATTACTTATAGCAACCATTGGAAATATAGGTGTACCCTTAATATTTGCAATAAGCTGTAAATTTATAGCCGTATTAATATAGTGAAGCCCTGTAATAACTAAAGGTGCATAGAAAAAACCAAACACAGCTGCAAAAATAACTCTATAAGGACCGGTTATTGAAGCTGCTATTACATAGCCTATTCCATCTCCTATTAATCTTCCTACAGGTCCAATTATTGTATGAGCTAATATTACACTTACTATTATGGTGACAAAAGGAACAATTATCATAGATATTGCATTAGGTGTAATTTTTTTCATTTTCTTTTCTATAGTAGCTAATGCCATAGCAGCCAAAATAGCTGGTACTACTTGAGATTGATATCCAACCTTAGCTATTTTAAATAAACCAAAATTCCAAACTTCTGGTACTTTCTGTCCTATTAATCCTGATTGCATTAATTGAGGAGAGATAAGAGTTAATCCCAAAATTATACCTAGAATAGGTGTAGCCCCCATTTTCTTCGATACAGACCAGGTTATTCCTACAGGTAAGAATTGAAATATAGCCTGACCAATTAGCCATAAGAAGGAATATACTCCTGCCCAGAATATACTCATATCCGCAATAGATTTTCCATTAAACATTTTAATATCACCTATTATGCTCCTAAATCCTAAAATAAGACCACCTGCAACTATAGCTGGTATCAAAGGTACAAATATTTCGGATATATTAGATAATATTTTTTCGTATAATTTCATATTATTTTTTGCAATTTCTTTCACTTCGTCTTTATCACCAGATTCAATGCCCGTAGTTTCAGCAAATATCTTATAAAAATCACCTACATTAGTACCTATTATCACTTGATATTGCCCTGATTTACTAAAAATGCCCTTTACAAATTTCAGCTTTTTAATTTCTTCTGTATTAGCTTTGTTCTCATCTTTTAAAACAAACCTCATCCTTGTAACACAATGAGTAACACCTAATATGTTTTCTTTCCCTCCAATCTCTTTTAACAATTTAATTGCATCATTATCTGTAAACATTGTTTCTTCCCCCTTATATAAATATTATTTAGAAAACACCTCTATATCAGTATTTTTACTCCTGATTTTGCTGCAACTTACATAGATGGTTAATAGAAAATACATTTCAAATAGCATTTCATCTATAGTTGTACTTCAAACCGCATAACTGATCAGTTTATAATTTAATAATCTAGTTCTATTATTATTATTCCTCTCCTTTCTTTGCATTTTATTTGCATCAACACCTTTCAAATAATTAGAAATTTGATTACGTTCCCAATATAATTTAAGCCTTCATATATATGAATATAGCTATATATAATTACTAAAATACCATGTCATAAAATTTATTAGGTATCGTTCCCAAAACTTTATATAAACAAAGTTTATGAAATTTGATAATACAAATAAAATAAGATTTTTAAAAGACAATTATAATATCATAGTATTCCTATGTGAATTATAATAATGTATTTTATATATAATGTCAATTGTTTTTCTATGTTTTTATAAAAAAAATAGTATAAACAGCTAATCTAAGCTTTTTATACTATAATTACATATTATTTTATAAGCACAGCTCACTGTGTATTACTATAGTTTCGCTTATATTTTCACCTTTTATCATTCTTTCTAGTATTTCAGCTGCTCTTATACCCGAGTTTTCATAAAATAATTTTATACTTAAATGTTCTGGAAATATAAATTTTACTAACTTATTATTACCAACACCAGCTACGAAAATGTCTTTAATCTCATTTTCCAATAAAAATTTTCTTGTACCAAGAGCAATAGTATCCGTTGCGCAAATTATAGCATCCACATTTTCATTAAAACAAAGTTCCGCCAATTTATACCCATCGCTATAATTCATATTGCCAATATAGATTATTTGTTTCATTCCTTTTGATGACGCAAAATCCTTATAAGCATTATTTCTTTCCTTACCAGTAGTAGGATCCTCATCCCCTATACCAATATATCCAATATTCCTCTTTCCTTGATTCCATAAATAACCGCAAAGCTTATGTATAGCTTCATAATTATCATACACAATAGAATTAAATCCCTCTACCTTTTGACCAATCATAACAACTGGCTTATTTAATTTCAACATAAAATCATATTTTTCATTCCCTATAGCAAAAATAATAAATCCATCTACACTTCTTTTTAACAAATTTTCAACATGCCTTTTAGTCTTTTCTATAGAGAATAGGCTTTCTACTAAAACTACACTATAATCAAACTGTTCGCATCTTCTTAATATGCCTCTGATTGCTTCATTTTCTGAATTTGAATCTAATCTAGTAGTTACTATTCCAATAGTCTTTGTTTTTTTCCCTCTCAAAATTCTTGCACTAGTTGATGGTATGAATTTATTTTTCTCTATTACTTTTAATACTTTTTTTCTTGTCTCCTCTTTAACATTAGAATCATTGTTTAATACTCTTGATACCGTAGATTTGCTTACACCTGACATTTTTGCTATATCCAATATAGTAAGTTCCCTCATTGTTCTTCATCCTTTTCTTAGCTGCACATAATAAAATAAATCTATCTTTTTAAAATACGTGACAAATTATAAATTCTATCTTGAGTGTATTCAAAAAAGTTTTTATATGCTTCACAAAGTTGATTTATTGATGGTTTTTCATCAATATAAGGTTCTCTCCATCTTCTGCACCCACCTCTGCATAACATAAAAAACTTACATTTTTTACATTTATCATCTACAAACAGTGAACTTTTAATAAATTCTGATACCTTTGGATCTTTTATTAAAGTATCAAAATTATACTTATTTAAATTTCCTAATTTCCAATAATCTGTTACATAAAAATCACAAGGATAAACACTGCCATCAGCTTCTACAACAAAATAACAATGACAACTTCCTGACATTCCACAGGCTTCTGCTTTATAGCCTGCTGCCATCTGAATAATGTTTGAAAAATACCGAATATCAATATTCTCACCTTTTGTAAAATCCTCATACCATAGATCAAATAATTTTTTTAAAAAATCGCTATATTTTTTGTTATTAAGAGAGTAAAATGTAGTTTCTTCACCTATGCCATCAAGGCAGGGAATAAATTGCATGAATTTTATTCCTAATTTTTTATAAAAATTATATACTTGTCCAATGTGTCTGGCGACATATGAAGTAACCACGCAAAGTACATTGTATTGTACTTTATAATTATCAAATAGCTGTATAGTATTAAGAACCTTATTAAAAATGCTTTTCCCACCTATTTCTACCCTGGCAGCATCATTAATATCTTTAGGTCCATCTATAGATATCCCAACTAAAAAGTCATTTTTTACAAAGAATTCAGCCCATTTTTCATCTATTAAAGTCCCATTAGTTTGTATGGTATTCTCTATCTTTAAATTTTTATAATTAAACTGTTTCTGAAGCTCTATTACCTTCTGATAAAATTCTAATCCCGCTAAAGTAGGCTCTCCTCCTTGAAATGCAAAAACACAGTAATCATCTGCATATTCTAATATATTTTTGACTAAATTAACAAGAGTTTCCTCTTTCATTATTCCATAATTTTTAATCTCTCTGCTTTTACTCACTGAATGATAAAAACAATATTTACATTGCAAATTGCATCCTGAGGAAGCAGGCTTTATCAAAACGCTTGCCGGTGGCATACTTTAACACTCCCCTATATAATATTTATCCAGTCATATATGTATAAATTCTTTTTATATAAAATTAGCTATTTTATCCGATGACTACCATCCGTAATACTCCCATCGCACTCTGTGAAAGCGATTCACACAAAATCCAAGATTTTGGTTCTCGGCTTTTCTGTGAAAGTGGGAGATAACGGCTGCTACGTCACTGGATAACAATTTCTAAGTTTCAGCGGTCGTAATAAAAAACTCCACCTGAAACAAAGAACTCTGTTTATCTAATATCTCATTTTATATCTTATCATACTATATTTTTAATTGCATCTCTAGTGTTTAACAGTTAAATACATTTCTAGCTTTATGCCTTTTTTAGAATAAAATTATAGCACTCAAATTCATAATGAATAAAAGTGCTTTTATAGCATGATTATTTCCATTCTTCCTTAAGAAGCCCAAAATAATTTTCATCTTTAAATTCACCATTAAAGTAAAATCGTTTTCTTAAACAACCTTCATGCCTAAATTTCAACTTTTCGATTATAGCTTTAGAACTTTCATCTTCATTATTTACTATGGCTTCAATTCTTTGCAAAGGTGTATTTTCAAATCCAAATTTAATAATTTCCTTAAAAGCCTTATATATATAATCCTGCTTACAATAAGCTCTATTAAGTTCATATCTAATTTCTGCTCTAGTAAATTTATAATTAAAATTATACAGCCCGCATATACCTATTAGCTTATTATTTTCCAGATTAATAATACCCCAGTTTATTGCTTTATTGTATTTATAATCTCTAATAAATGTAAAAAACAACTCTTCTGTTTCTATAATTTTTTTGTGCGGCAATATATTATTATATTTTAATACATTGCTATCTGAAAGTATTTCAAACATATCCTTAATATCATTAAAATTTAGTTTTCTAAGCATTATTTCACAGGTTTTTATTTCTGGAAATTCATTAAATAAATTGTTCGTCATATTATTTTACCTCACTTTTTATATCTAGTACGTAATTTACAAATGCCCTTATAAAAATTTACTACTTTGATGTTATACCTTATTTCAAATTATAAGAAATCTAACAATAATCTCTTATTATTTTTATTCTAAAATTATATTATCTAATTTATCCGATAACTAGCCGCTGTAACACTCCACCTTCTATAGGTGAAGATAACATCAGCACGTCCTTGGATAATTCATCTAAACTCAGTGGGAATACAAACTCCCACTGAGTAAGATTCA
>NZ_JBDNRK010000100.1:0-6859 GCF_047718555.1 Clostridium sp.
TGATGGTACTGCAGGGGTAGCCCTGTGGAAGAGTAGGTCGATGCTGGGTTCTTAAGAACAGTCCTGTATAGGGCTGTTCTTTTTCTATGAAAATTTTTAAAAGATGAAAAAACCGCCCTTAAGTATTAAGGACGGTAAATATTTTTTAGTTAAAATAAAATTATTACATAAAAGCTTCATAAATAGATCTAATAGCTTTCTCAAAATCATTATTTTCAACGCCTACTATTATGTTTATTTCACTAGAGCCTTGATTTATCATTCGTATATTTACAGTATTTTTAGCAAGAGCATCAAATATTTTTGCAGCAACGCCCTTTGATTGAGACATTCCTCGACCAACAGTAGCTACTAATGCCATATTTGGCAGAACCTCTATGGAATCAGGATTGCATTGTCTCTTAATATCATGAAGTACATTTTCTAATTTATTTTTTATTTGTGAATCCGCAATTATTAATGAAACAGAATCTATACCTGCAGGCATACTTTCAAATACTACTCCATGTGTCTCTAGAATGGACAATAATTTTCTGCAAAAGCCCAGTTCAGTATTCATAAGATTTTTTTCTATTGCTATTACTGTAAAGTCTTTTTTTCCTGCAATTCCTGTTATAGTGCCCACATTATTTGTAGCTTTAGTATCACTAACTATCAATGTTCCAGGTTCCTGTGGCATATTGGTATTTTTTATATTTATTGGAATACCTGCTTCTCTTACAGGAAAGACTGAGTCTTCATGGAGAACTGTAGCACCCATATAAGATAGTTCCCTAAGTTCTCTATAAGTTATTGTTTTAATTGGATGAGGACTAGTAACTATTCTTGGATCAGCCATTAAAAAACCTGAAACATCAGTCCAGTTTTCATATAGGGAAGCATTTACTGCACGGGCAACTATAGCACCGGTTACATCTGATCCGCCACGAGAAAAAGTTTTTATATGTCTTTCACATTGGCCTTCGCATTGAGAACCATAAAAACCAGGAATTACTGCTTTATTTATTTTAATTAGACGCTTATGTGCAGCTTCCTGAGTACCTTCTGAAGAAAGGCAGCCATTTTCGTCAAACAAAATTATATCAGCAGGATCTATAAATTCATAACCCAATAGAGTTGATAATATAATTCCATTTAAATATTCACCACGACTTGCAGTATAATCTGAGGATGCACCTTCAGAAATATCTTTTTTAATTACATTTAAATAATGATTTATATCAAGATCCTTCATGTTATTATATCTTCCAGATAGTTCTTCAACGATTTCTGTATATCTTTCCGCTATAATTTTAAATACGTCATCAAAAGGTATACCTTGTTGTACATGGGTATGGCAGAGATATAGTAAATCTGTTATTTTATAGTCTTTACTATGTCTTTTACCTGGAGCTGAAGGTACAATATATTTTCTTTCAGGATTACTTTCTACAATGTGTTTTACTTTTTCAAACTGATGGGCATCTGCAAGTGAACTGCCACCAAATTTTGCTACAATAATGTTTTCCAATTTATTACCCTCCCAAAACAGTATAAATAATATATTAATACTTATGTAGATTATTTGCCGAAATTAGGATAAATATTTTATTATTGCCAATTTTTTATTAAAATCAGAAATATTTTTATTACATAACTAGACTATAATATCAAAAAATTAATAATTATGCAATGTTCATTTTAGCCATGTACAATAATCATCTCTGATAATTGTATAAAATACGTCATATATTGTTGAATTTATGCAATATTTAAGAAGAATATAATCTAGTTAGCTCACAAGTGTATGTTATAATAACATTATTATACAATTATATTATAGTATCACAAATAAATTTTTAACAAAATCTAACAATTTGTTATTGTGAATTAAAGTGCGAAGGTGGTAAGTGAATGATAGCTGTAAAAAATCTAAGTAAGTCTTTTAAAAAGATAAGGGCAGTAGATAGTATTAGTTTTCAGGTTAATGATGGTGAAATAGTTGGTCTTTTAGGAGAAAATGGAGCTGGTAAAACTACTACTTTAAGGATTCTAGCTACAATGCTAAAGTCTACTGAGGGAACTGCTGTTGTCAATGGGTATGATATCAACAAGGATCCTGAAACTGTAAGAGGTGAAATAGGTATATTATTTGGGGGCGAGGTTGGACTTTATGATAGATTAACCGCTAGAGAGAATATAAGATATTTTGCAGAGCTTAATGGTATGTCAAGAAGAGAAGCGGATGAAAGTATAGATAAATTATCACAAAGTTTAGAAATGGAGAAATATATAGATAGAAAGGTAGGTAAGTTTTCTAGGGGAATGAAACAAAAAGTAGCTATTGCTAGATCTATAGTTCATAATCCTTCAGTGGTATTGTTTGATGAGCCTACAGCAGGCTTAGATGTGACTGCTGCTAAAATTGTACAGGAATTTATTTTAAAATGTAAGAATCAAAAAAAGGCAATAATATTTTCTAGTCATAGTATGTCAGAGGTTGAGAAGTTATGTAACAAAATAATTATAATTCATAAGGGAAAGATATTAGAAGAGGGAACTATTGAGAATTTAAAGTTAAAATACAAAAGTAAAGATATGGAAGAAATATTTATGAATTTGGTAGGTGAAAATGATGAGGAATAATATTGTACTAATAGTATTAAAAAAAGAACTTCTAGATATATTTAGAGATAGAAAAACTTTAATATTAAGCATTCTCATACCTTTAATTGTTTTGCCTGCCTTGTCTTACTTTATAGGAAAGGCCTCTAGTAATGATATTAAAAATGTAGAGAAAAGTATATCAATAAATATAACAGATCAGGGCAATAGTAATTTAGGTAAATTTATTAAGGCACAAAAGAATATAAAAATTATTGATTCTAAAGATGTAAACAATGATATAAGAACAGGAAAAATACTATTGTCAATAGCGATACCTAAAGATTTGGATAAAAATATAAAAGATGAAACTGCTGAAAAGATAACTATGGCTTACGATAATTCTAGTAATAATGCAGCTACTGCTGTAAGTATTGTTAAAGCATACATAGATCAATATTCAAAAGAAGTAGTATCTAAAAGATTATCAGATAGAAATATAAATGCTAATATTTTAAATCCTATAGATATAGTAGAGGATACCGTTGATAACAAGGAAAGTGGAGTTGGAAAAATGATGATAGTAATGCTGGTTCCACTGCTTTTAATAATTTATAGTATAACAGGAACCATGGCAGCTGCAACAGATTTAGGCGTTGGTGAAAAAGAGCGGGGAACATTGGAACCACTTTTAACAACGAAAGCCAGTAGAATGTCGATACTTTGGGGCAAACTCTTTGCAATAGCAATCATGGGGATAATAATATCACTAGCTTCTCTATCAAGCTTATTTATAGCTATGCAGCAAAAAAATGGTATTTTTTCTTCAGCAGGTAAAGCTGATCTAAACTTAAATTCTGCTAACATTATTCTTATTATGCTTATTCCAATATTATTAACTATGGTTTTTGGGGCTATTCAATTATCCATAAGTATTTATGCTAAATCTTTTAAAGAAGCTCAAACATATCTTTCACCAGTAATGATTATAGGTATGATATTGGCTTATTTAACAATGCTTAAGGATGCCAAGAGTATAGAAGGTTATTATTTTAATATACCTATTACCAATGCATCTTGTCTCATAAAGGAATTATTAGTAGGTATATATAACTATAATCATATTGCCATAACCTTTATTTGGATGATAGTATATGTAGTAGCGGCACTTTTATTTGCAAGGTATATGTTTAGTAGGGAAGATGTGGTTTTTAGAGCGTAATTTTCTGCAATTTATCCGATGACTACCCACTCTAATACTCCCATCGCACTCTGTGAAAGCGATTCACACAAAATTAAAAATTTTGGTTCTCTGCTTTTCTTCAAAGTGGGAGTAAAGAGTGGCTATGTCCCTGGATAACGACTTCTTGGCATCAGATGGAATAAAAACTCCACCTGATGCCAAGAAGTCTGTTTATAAGAGCGGTGATTAATTTTCACTGCTCTTATACCACTTATTTATTATTTTTTTACTAGCATCACTGGGATAATAATTTTTGTCTATGCTTTTATCTCCAATGGCAAATATAGAAAAGCCCATAAGCCAGGATTGATTTTCAAAAACTTGTCTGTATGCCTCAAAACAGTTAGCTTGCTCTATATCATTTTCTATATTGGATGGATTAGGATTCCAGGGTTCTATGGAAGCTCTATTTCGTCTTGGAAAGCCAAGTTCCCCAAAAAATATGGGCTTATTCCATTTTGTATTAAAGTTCTTCAATTCCTGCTTTATATTTTGTTTCCTATTGTATCGCTCAGTAGAGGAGATAGCTTTTACAAGATTATCTACAGAATTTGTACTGTTATTAGTGAGTTCAAAATAGGCAGCAACAGATATAAAATCTACCTTTGAAAATAATTTATTATTTAATTTTGTTTTAAATAAATTTAATGAATTCTTGTCCCAAGAAGCAGTATACCACCAACAGGTTCTATAAGTAACAAGTCCTTTATAATATTGTCTAACATATTCAATAGTATCACACCAGTCTTTTTCGTCAAATTCCATATGTACAAAATTAGAAGCAATTATCATGGCATCTACATCATAGGGATTGGCAACATTATCAATTAACCTTTTTAAGACTTTATTTTTCCAATTATAAAAAAAAGTGTTTATATTATTTGGCTTCCAATCTGTTTCATAAAGGTTTCCGTTATCTATCCAAGGATAGGGTTCGAGAATTATAGATATATTCTGGCCTTTAAGCCTTTTAATTAAATTTATAGCTTTTTCTTCGCTAGCTTTGTTTATATTCATATCGTCTGAAGATAAGGTTGATATATCTACAATTACAGGAATACTTATAGTGTTTAGGTTAAAAGTATTAATATCATTTAAGGTATTGTCAATGGAATAATCAGTAGATAAATTACCTGATTTAATTTTTATATTTGAGTTTTTATTTAATACTCGTTCTTTAATAATACTTGCACTAGTATTTTTTTTAGTACTGCAGGAGATAGATAACAAAATTGTCAAAATCAACATTAATATCATTACAATACTTTTTTTCATTGGTTTAGGCTCCTTGTTATTAAAAGTTAGAATTAGAGAAAAATAAAAAATTTACAGGCAAATCTAGTGATATGAATGTTTACAAGGATTATTTGCCCAATATGAGATAAATATAGAAATATTAATATCTATTAGAATTACTTTCAGAATTCAATTCAGATATAGAAATGTTTAATATAGATATTATATAGATATAGTAATATAAAACTTATTAAGATTTCAATAAAAAATTTAAAATTAAAATAAAAAACCGCTAAACTTATATATGCTATCTTAAAAGTTTAACGGTTTTAATATATTTAACTTACTTTTAAATCATCCAATTGTACTTTTAATATAATTGATATAGTTTCTATAACATTAAAGGATGGGTTACGCTTAGCACCTCTTTCTAATTCCTCCAAATAAGTTTTAGAAATAGGAACTGCTAGGTTTTTGGACAAATTAGATACATCCATGCAGGTTAATCCTTTCTCTAATCTAATCTCTCTTATTTTACTACCATTTACCATTAAAAAACCCCCTCTAGCTCTATATGAAATTATATACTCAAGTTTAACTTATGATGAAGTTTTATTTATATTTTTATTATATCGTAAATTTATAAAAAATAAAATTAAATTTTTAGTACAATTTGCTGTATTATCTGTAAATGTTATGAAGTTTTTATACGATATTATAGTACTCCTTTTAAGATTTTACCTATACTATCGTTTATCACTAAATCTGCTTTTCTATCATAGGGAGTAGAGGCTTTGTTTATGAGAATTAACTTCTTGCCCTTAAAATAATCTATGAGACCGACAGCCGGATAAACAACAAGTGAAGTTCCTCCTACAATAAGTACATCAGCCTTACTGATAAAGCTAACTGATTCATTTATAATATCCATATTCAAGCCTTCTTCGTATAGTACTACATCTGGCTTTATAGTTTCCCCACATATATCACATTTTGGAATAATGGATTTGCTATTTAAAATGTATTCTAGATCAAAAAATTTATTACAATTTGTGCAGTAGTTTCTATGGATTGAACCATGAAGCTCTAAAACTTTTTTTGAATCGGCCATTTGATGGAGGCCATCTATATTTTGGGTTATTACAGCTTTTAGTTTGCCGTTTCTTTCAAGTTCAGCTAGTGCATAGTGAGCAGGATTTGGTTTTGCTTCTTTGTATATCATTTTTGCTCTATAAAAGTCAAAGAAGTCTTCCGTATGATTTATGAAAAAGCTATGACTTAGCATAATCTCTGGAGCATAAGAAAAATTATTTTTTGTTTTATATAGCCCACTTTCGGATCTAAAGTCTGGAATAGAACTTTCAGTAGAAACTCCAGCTCCTCCAAAGAACACAATATTATTACTATTTTCTATTATATGCTTTAATTCGTCATTACACATATTACCACCTCTTTTATATATTATAGCATAAAATATAAGATAATTATAATTTAACAACATAAACCTAACCAGGAGTATCTATATATAAAATATCAAGAAAAAGTTAATAAAAGTGAGCAATTCAAAGATAAAATTTTATTATGGCAGGGCCGTATAGACAAATATAATGACGGTATGATATCATCTTAATGTCACTTTATCAAGTGGTTGGAATTGTTAAATATGATGATGTAAGTGATATAAATTATATTATACAGGTTTGCTAAAAAAGTAGTTGACATTATTAAATTGACTTGATATAATATAAAAGCTGTCAGATGACAGAAATTGATCTTTGAAAATTAAACAGAGTATAA
>NZ_JBDNRK010000101.1:0-5968 GCF_047718555.1 Clostridium sp.
GCACAAGAAAATTATACAATATCTATGTAGACATGTTATATGAGAAACTTGAAAATAAGAATTATGTAAATGGAAAGGTGGATTATAGAACTGTAAAATTTCCTACACCAGCAACCATAAAAAAAGAGTATGAGTATATGAAGGAAATAGACAGTCTGGCCTTTGCAAATGTCCAGCTTGATTTTCAAGAAGCATTAAAAAAATACAATAAGGAATATGATGGTAAAACCTACCGGAAAAAGTCAAAAAAACTTGAAAAAACCACAGGTAAAATACTGACATTTAGAGATATAAAGGGAATGCCATCCTTCAAAAGTAAAAGGCAAAACCATCATTCTTTTACTACCAACAACCAAAAGGGAACAATATCAATAGTAGATGAATGCTATGTGAAAATACCCAAACTTAAATCTTTGATAAAGTTTGTTAAACATAGAGAAATACCAGAAGGATATTGTATTAAAACTGCTTCAGTGTCAAAGGACTGCAGGGGTAAATACTACATATCTTTCACAGTAGAATATTATGAAGAAGAAAAGGAAATAACACCAGAAAATTTTATTGGTCTTGATTATTCACAAACTTCTTTTTATGTAAGCAGTGAGGACGAGAAAGCCAATTATCCTCATTACTATAGGGAGAATGAAGAAAAGCTGAAAAAAGAATATAGAAAGCTCACAAGAAAAAAACTAAAGTCAAAAAATTGGTGTAAACAAAAATCAAAGATATCAAGACTGCAGGAAAAAATATCAAATCAGCGAAAAGACTGGCTGCATAAAAAGAGTTTTGAATTGTCACAGAAATATGATGCAGTCTGTATAGAGGATATAAACCTTAGAAATATTGCTCAATGTCTGTCTTTAGGGAAAAATGTACAGGATAATGGCTTTGGCATGTTTAGAAATTTCTTAGAATACAAACTGCAGCATAGAGGGAAACACCTTATAAAAATAGATAAGTGGTATCCTTCATCAAAAACTTGCAGCTCCTGCGGCAGTATAAATGATAAATTACAGTTATCAGAAAGAGTATGGACTTGTAAGAATTGTGGTATCACTCATGACAGAGATGAAAATGCTTCAGTAAATATACGAAATGAAGGAATAAGAATATACGAGAAAAGTAAAAGTGCATAAAATATATAAAAAAACCGTTGGGCAAACGGGGTTAGCTTGGTAATTATACTGATATTAGTTGGTACATCCCAAGAAACCCCCACCTCTTAGCATAGCGTAGGTGGTGGGAGTATGTCACTAGTATCGTTACAAATAGGGCATTTATAATAATATTAAGGAGCATGTCATATATAATATAATATGGTATAATTTTTATATTATTTAAGTTGAGGCGATATACTTTATTTTAATAAAGATTCTCAAGGTGCACGGCACTCATATGATATACCAACAAGTGCCTATAATGTTGTACCTATTAATTAATATTCTCCATTAGATATACTAACAATAGGAATAAAGTATTTTATAAAACACCTCATTCAATTTATTTAATTTTAATGCATATATTTTCCTTTACAGATAATACTACAAATATAATCAGTAAATATTTTTACATAAAAATAAAAAGAGAGATAAAATCTAAAAAGTTATCTCTCTTTTTATAATTATTTTTATTAAAAAAGGACTATAGTTTCCTATAATCCCTTTTATCCTAACATCTTAGCCCATGTTGCGGGTCCAACTACTCCATCAGGTGTTAACCCATGAGATGCTCGCCAATTTTGCACTCTTATCTTTGTTTCATTTCCAAAGATCCCATCTATTGAAGCACCTACAACCCATTGTATAAATCTTGTAGCATATTCGTGACGAATTTCTTTTACTCCGTCTAAAGTTTTTGAGTAAATTTCTGTTACTGCTGCCACTGTTTTTTGGTCCCCACGTTCACGTTTCAGAGAAAAGGGAAAAAAGCTACCTCCTTATTAAATAACTTTTTGTAATTACTACAATAAATACTACGATTTTACTACATTTTGACTACAATTACAGTGATTTTTAATAAATCTTAATATTCTTAAAGTCCCGTCAAGGCCTTATTTTAAGGCATTTTTGATGCTTTTTGAATTTTAATAAAATATATGGCATCGAAGAGCGGAATCGAACCACTACTACAGAAAGTATGTTTATAACATGCTTCCTGCCCTCTGCCCTGAGGCGCTTCGATATATTTATATTTGTATACCCTTAACCCACCTTGATATACTCACCTTATGCCACCAACTATTATAAGGCTTCCCTCTGTAACACATATATATACAACTAAAGGGGTAATCTCTATGTTTCTATAATATCAAGCTGTTGTTACAGTTTTATTACAACTTTATTACAACTTTATATACATTAAGCTTCATAGGAAAAAAGCACCAACATCTCTGCTGGCACTTTTCCCAATAGGTAATTTCGTACATCACTATAATAACTCATAATTATTAATATTCTTTTTCATTTTTGTTAAATTAAATCATTATTAATTTCCAAATCTAGCTCTATTTTTCTGTATCCTTCTCTAAACAAAGATAATATAATATATACAAGCACTTATCAATGAGATAAAAATGAATTAACAGGAGATGAAATGATGATTTTTAAGAAAATTCTTAGTAAAATTGTACTAACTTCCATGGTATTTACACTTCTATTGTCTAGTGCTGGATGTTCCAGTGAAAAAGCTGTTGCCAGTGGCAATAAACAAAATGCCATATCAACTAGTCAAAAATCTGAAAATGAATCACAAGAAAAAGCAGCAGAGTTATCAAAGTTTAATTTAAAAGAAGCTAAAGTATCCAGAGTAGTAGATGGAGATACAGTAGAACTTTCAGACGGTAATAAAGTAAGGCTTATTGGAGTAAATACTCCAGAATCCACCACAAGAACAGAACCCTATGGAAAAGAAGCAAGCAATTATACTAAAGATCAACTTACAGGAAAAACTGTATATCTAGAAAAAGACGTTTCTGAAACTGATCAATACGGAAGATTATTAAGATATGTTTGGATAGATGTACCTAACGGAATAACTGATTCAGAAATAAAAACTAAAATGTTTAATGCCATCTTGGTTGAAAATGGCTATGCTGAAGTATCTACTTATCCGCCAGATGTTAAATATAAAGAATATTTTACTAAATATAATTCTGAAGCGAGAAATGAAAATAAAGGTCTATGGTCTATAAATCATAATGGAACTACAAAGGGCGATTCTTCTTCAAGCGGAACTTCGGTTAATAGTTCAAATACTGATAACTCTAAAAATACCACAAATAGCAATAATAGTTCAACTAATACCGGTTCCACTGCGAATAAATCAAGTATACAGAGTTCCAGCAATCCTAATTCTTCCTCTCACGGACTGATAAAAGGAAATATAAATTCTAATGGTGAAAAAATTTATCATGTACCAGGCGGACAATTCTATGATAAAACAAATGCTGAACAATGGTTCAATACAGAACAAGAAGCGCAAGCAGCTGGATATAGAAAATCTAAAAGATAAACAACTTTTTGTAGCATATAATTATTATTCAGTTATAAGCATATGTTCTAAAGATGTATATGATAGTAGAATGCTCCTGAATAGCTAATATAAATTAAGTGGGGTAATAAAAATCCCACTTAAAATTATACTTATCATAGTCTTTCTTTTTATGATTTGCGTTTCATACTTCTTATAAGAGTTTTAGTTTCCCTATCAACTCTTAAAGACTCTGTAATCTTTTGTAATGCTTTATTATATGTAAAATCATCTAAGGTATTATTCTTCAGATATTCCATTGTCTTTTCAGGAAACTTCACGTAGCATATTGAAATAGCCCAGGCAACAGCCATTTTCACATAGTAGCCTTCATGTTTTGCTCCATCCAGTAATAACAGCACTCTGTCAATATAATTCTCCTCTATATAAAAATTAAGAAGTATTACAACGGCAAAACGCATTTCAAATTCCTTTTCTGAAGATAGATATGGCTTAATATAATTAAGTACATGATCTCTATTAGTTTTTGTAAATTTCAATCCTGTACAAAGACTATCGCACACAGCCCAGTTATCAATTTTAGGAATAAAATCCGTAACAAAATTTAGAATTTCTTCAATATCAGCTTTTACATATCCAAGAACCAAACCCTGAAGCATAACTTCTTCATAATATTCATTTTCTGCTTCCTTCATGTAGGTTTTCCAGTCACCTTTGGCTATCTGTTTAGCCAGCTTTCTTAGTAGTGGCAGCCTTACCCCTACAATATTATCATTTCCCGGGCATAATCTACTTTGAAATTCTCTATATTTTTCATCTGCCAATTGAAAAATCTGTTCTCTTATTGTATTTTCCAATGTCTTCTCCTCATTTTTATTAGTATTCATAGGCTTCTCTGAGTATTTTAATTTCTTCAGCATAACCAGATAATTCATTTGGAGTTTCCAGGAAAAATGGTAGGGTATATAATTTAGGATGATTGATTACTCTTATTATAGCTTCTTTTCCAAGAGAGCCCTCACCAATTTTCTCATGTCGATCTTTGTGACTTTCAAATGGATTTTTACTGTCATTTAAATGTATGGCACGCAATCTGTCAAGTCCAATAATTTCATCAAATTCCTCTAATACATCATCTAAATGATTCACGATATCATAGCCTGCATCATAAACGTGACAGGTATCAAGACATACACCCATCTTTTCTGAAAGATTGACTCCATCAAGAATCTGCTTTAATTCCTGAAAACTACGTCCTACTTCTGTACCTTTACCTGCCATTGTTTCAAGTAGTACTGTAGTTGTCTGTTCTGGCTTTAGTACGGCATTAAGCATATCTGTAATATATTTTATACCAACCTCTACTCCCTGCTTTACATGGCTGCCTGGATGAAAATTATAAAGATTATTTGGCAAATACTCCATCCTTTCTATGTCATCTTCCATAACCTCTAATGCAAACTTCCTTATGCTTTCATCTGCTGAACAGGCATTTAAAGTGTAAGGTGCATGAGCCAGCATTGTAGCAAATTCATTTTCCCTTGCTATTTCAAGTAGTGCTTCTACATCTTTGGGATCAATTTCTTTTGCCTTTCCACCCCTGGGGTTTCGTGTAAAAAACTGAAACGTATTTGCTCCTATTTTAAGTGCTTCTTTACCCATGGCTTTGTAGCCCTTTGAAGCTGATAAATGGCAACCTATATTTAACATATTAATATCCTCCAATTAAATACTATATTTTAGTTTTTCATATTTAGGCGTATTTGAAGCAAGTTCTTAATTCAGGTGGGGATTCTTTTACCCCATCTGAATTTTAGAACTGCAAATGCATGGCTTACTTGGCGTTGAACTCCCACTTTAACAGCGTGCGTTGGAGACTTACGCTAAGTTAGTCAGGTGAAAATATTCGTCACATCTTTGGCTTACTATTTATTTTCACATGCCTTAATGCTTATCCAACATTTCGTTTTTCCATTTCTAAAAGTCTCTCTTTTACATCAAGTCCAGCTGCATAACCTACTAATTTCCCATTAGAACCAATAACACGATGGCAGGGAATAAAAATAAATATTGGGTTCTTATTGTTTGCCATTCCCACTGCACGGGAAGCCTTTGTATTGCCAATATTTTCTGCTATATCTTTATAGCTGCAAGTTTCACCATAAGGGATTTCCTGCAGTGCCTTCCATACTTTTCTTTGAAAATCCGTTCCTTCCGCTTCCAGTGGTAAATCAAAGTTTTTTCTCTTTCCAGAAAAATATTCCTGCAGCTCTTCATTTGCTTTTTTCAATAAAGGTGTTTCTTCTATATTTACATCTTCTGGAATTATATCTCCAAAATACATATTAGTTATAGCCGTACCATTTTCAACAATTCCTATTTTCCCAATTTCTGTTTCATAATAAAAACCGTTACCCATTTTTTAATCCTCCTTGTATAATGTAGTCATAACATTCAATAGAAAACTATCTTGAATTCT
>NZ_JBDNRK010000102.1:0-5844 GCF_047718555.1 Clostridium sp.
AGTTCTTGGCATCAGGTGGAGTTTTTGTTTATGACCTCTGATGCTTACTAACAGATTTCTAAATAAAAGAAATCCTCCAGAAAATCTGGAGGAAAACTTAATTATTTTTGTACATATGCATTTTGGAAGTATAAAGTATCCATTGGAGTTCTGAAAACACCTTTTACATAGCTCTTTGCACATGATACTACATTGTATTCATATAGAGGAAGTACAGGCATATCTTTCATTAATATATCCTGTGCCTGATGCATTTCGTCATCTCTCTTTGCTGCATTTGGCTCAGATTTAGCAGCAGCAATAAGTTTATCGTAATCTGGATTACTATATCCAGCTACATTGTTTCCAGCACCTGTAACCCACATGTCAAGGAATGTCATTGGATCTGCATAGTCTGCTGACCAGCCATTTCTAGCCATAATGTATTGATGCTTAGTTGTATCATTAAGTTGAACTGTTCTTTCAACACTTCTAAGTGTTATGTCTATATTTAAGTTTTTCTTAAGCATATCCTGAACTGTTTGCGCTACACTTTGATGACCTTGACCATTGTTGTATATTAACTCAAGGTTAGGGAATCCCTTTCCATCTGGATAACCTGCTTCTGCTAAAAGCTGTTTAGCCTGTGCTACATCACCCTCTGGTTTATAGTACTGTTTATCTTTAAATTCTTTTCCATTGATAAGCATACCACTTGGTACAAAGCTTGTTGAAGGAGTCTGGCCGCCCTTTGTAACATCTTTAACTATTTTAGTTCTGTCTATGGCAAGAGAAATCGCCTGTCTAACCTTAACGTCCTGCATAACCTTAGCAGCAGCTGGATTGATTTTAGCTGCATCTGGAGCTAAATTAAAGCTATAGTAGTATGTTCCAAGATTTACATAAGTCTTTGCAGTACCATTCTTTAATAATGTAGGAATCTGTTCTGTTGGTGGTGCATCTATTATATCCACCTGACCAGATTGGAATGCAGACATATAACTAGTTTCCTGATCTAATACTGTATATTTCAAAGTAGTAAGCTTAACGCTTTTAGCATTCCAATAATTAGGATTTGGAACAAATGTTAAACTGTCTTTTGGTTTCCAATCCTGAAGCTTGAAAGCTCCGTTAGAAACATAAGTTGCACCTTTAGTTGCCCAATCCTTAGGATGAGCATCTACTATATCTTTTCTTATAGGCATATAAGTTTGGAATGAAGCAAGAAATAAAAAGTATGGTGTTGGATTTTCTAAATCTACATCGAGCGTATAGTCATCAGTAGCTTTAACACCTACCTGATCTGCACTTCCTTTACCTTCATTATAAGCTTCTCCACCCTTTAAATAATAAAGCTGATAAGCGTAGTCTGATGCAGTTTCTGGAGCTAATGCTCTCTTCCAAGCATATTCAAAGTCTTGAGCTTTAACTGGTTTTCCATCGGACCATTTAGCATCTTTTCTAAGATGGAATGTGTAATGCTTTCCATCACTACTAATATCCCATTTTGTAGCAACTCCTGGTATTGGTTGGCTTTTTGTATCCAAATCAGTCAAACCTTCAAAGGCATTGGCAATTACTGTAGAACCTTCTACGGAACTGTTAAGACCTGGATCAATAGTCTTAGGATCTGCACCTAAATTATAAGTTATTTTTTGTTCTGATTTTGTTGTGCTGCCAGTATTACTTCCACAACCGCTTAACAGTGTTCCCACTATTGCTGCAGACATAACCAACGCACATAATCTTGATTTTTTACTCTTTAGCATAAGATTTCCCCCTTAAATATATTTTTTATTTTTTTTAGTATATTCAATCAGCAGACTAATTATACACTAATAATAGCCTACTGGTTCAATCGTAATTTAATATAAATGACAAGCTACACAGTGACCATTACCCTGATCCTTTAATTCTGGTTCTAATTCCTTGCAAATTGGCTTAGCATAGCTGCATCTATCTTTAAACCTGCAGCCCGGCGGCGGATCAATTGGAGATGGTATTTCTCCCTGGAGCATAATTCTCTTATTGTCTGCTGCTGCATCAGGATCTGGTATAGGTATAGCTGAAAGCAATGCTTTAGTGTATGGGTGAAGCGGATTCCTATATAATTCATTGCTTTCTGCTATCTCCACCAATTTTCCCAAATACATAACACCAATTTTATCTGATATATGTTTTACCATGGATAAATCATGTGCTATAAATAAATAAGTAAGACCTAAATCCTTTTGAAGATCTTCAAGCATATTAACTACCTGTGCCTGTATGGAAACATCTAAGGCTGATATAGGCTCATCACATACAATAAATTCAGGCTGTACTGCTAGTGCTCTAGCAATACCAACTCTTTGCCTTTGACCCCCTGAAAACTCATGAGGATATCTGCTGGCATGATCAGTATTTAAACCAACTCTGCTGAGAAGATATTGTACTCTTTCATTTCTCTCTTTTTTATTCATTAATTTATGGATATCTATGGCTTCACCAATTATATCCCCTACAGTCATTCTAGTATTTAGTGAAGCATATGGATCTTGAAATATCATTTGCATCTTTCTTCTATAGGGAATCATTTCCTTTGGAGAAAGTTTTGCAATATCCCTACCATCGTATATTATCTGACCGCTTGTTGGTTCATAAAGCTTAATTATAGTTCTGCCTATAGTAGTTTTACCACAACCAGACTCACCAACAAGTCCTAAAGTCTCTCCTTTTGCTATAGAAAAAGAAACATTATCTACAGCTTTAACTAAACTCTGCTTTTTTCCCATTAAACCTTTATTTATAGGGAAAAATTTCTGCAAATTCTTTATCTCTAATAGTGTTTTCTTATCACTCATTATTTATTCCTCCCTGTATCAGGCGTAACCTTAGGTGCATCAGGATGATTTAACCAACATGCAGAATAATGACCTTCATCTATTTTAAAATTCTCCGGTCTATTGTCTATACAGATTTTCATGGCATATTCACACCTTTGAGCAAAAGGACAGCCTTTAGGTGGATTCAATAAATCCGGCGGATTACCTTCTATAGGCTTTAACCTTTCCTTTACATCTTCTTTAGGATTAGGTATACTCCTTAGAAGGCCCCAGGTATAGGGATGTTTAGGATTATAAAATATGTCTCTGCTAGTTCCGCTTTCTACAACAGTACCACCATACATAACATTTATTCTATTACATACGTCAGCCACAACTCCCAAATCGTGAGTTATGAGAATAATAGACATATTTAATTTTTCCTTAAGATCTTTCATAAGTTCAAGTATTTGAGCCTGTATGGTAACATCCAGTGCAGTAGTAGGTTCATCTGCTATTAAAAGTTTAGGACCGCATACAAGAGACATGGCAATCATAGCTCTTTGTCTCATACCGCCAGAAAATTCATGAGGATATTGTTTTATTCGCTTTTCAGGGCTTGGTATACCTACTAGTCTTAACATCTCTATAGCCTTTTTAGTTGCCTCGGCCTTACTTAATTTTTTATGCTTCATAAGTGGTTCTATAAGCTGATTTCCTATGGTAAATACAGGATTTAAAGAAGTCATTGGATCCTGAAATATCATACTTATTTCATTTCCCCTAATCTTCTCCATTTCCTTTTCGGAAAGCTTAGTTAAATCCTTGCCTTCAAACAGTATTTCTCCCTGTTTTATCTCTCCATTATCTTCAAGTAAGCGCATTAGCGACATCATAGTTATACTTTTTCCACTGCCAGATTCACCAACTATTCCAATGGCTTCTCCCTTATATAAATCAAGACTTACGCCTCTTACTGATTTAACTTCTCCCACATGAGTGTGAAAGGAAGTGTGTATATTATTAATTTGGAGTAACTTTTCCATTATAATCCTCCTATTATTTTCTCATCTTTGGATCAAGGGCATCTCTTAGTCCATCACCGAGTAAATTAAACGCTAACATTGTAATACATATTGCCATTGCTGGGAAAAACAATTGGAAAGGATAAAGCTGATAGCCTTCCAATGCATCTGAAGCTAGAGTTCCCCAGGATGCCATAGGTGCCGGAACCCCAAGACCTATAAAGCTCAAAAATGCCTCTTGGAAAATAGCATCAGGTACTGATAAGGTCAATGTAACTATTATAGGCCCCATACAATTTGGAATTAAATGCTTTAATAATATTCTCATTGGAGATGCCCCTAAAGTTTTAGCCGCCAAAACAAACTCCTGTTGTTTAAGAGACATAACCTGCCCTCTAACTATTCTGGCCATAGTTATCCAAAAAGCCACCGCCAGAGCAATAATAATACTCTTGAGTCCTGTTCCTAACACAACCATAAATAGTATTACATATATAGTTATGGGAATTGCATATATGGCCTCAACTATTCTCATCATTATATTATCTACTTTACCACCAAAATATCCTGCTATACCTCCATATACAACTCCAATTAGAATACTTAATATGCTGGCAACATATCCAACTGTAAGAGATATTCTCGCTCCGTACAAAACTCTTACAAAGGAATCTCTACCAAATTTATCCGTTCCAAACCAATGTGCAGCACTAGGTCCTTGATTAGCAATGGCAAAGTTTTGTGTATGATAATCGTATTTTGAAAACATTGGTCCAAATATGGCAAGCAACGTAACTAAAATAACTACTATCAACCCCAACATAGCAAGTTTATTTTTTCTAATTCTCATCCAGACATCCTGCCAATAAGTAAGGCTTGGTCTTACCACTTCAATATTAGCCTTGTCCTTATTAGGAATTCTTTCAAACATATCTTTTGGAAATTCCATTTCAGTTCCTCCCTTAATTTTCCAGCTTTATTCTAGGATCAATAACTACATATAATATATCAACAATAAAATTAGCAACTATTAATAATGTACAGAAAAATATAGTTACTCCTAATGTAGTAGAATAATCTCTATTACCTATACTTTGAACAAATTCTTTACCTAGCCCAGGTACTCCAAAAAGTGATTCAATTATAAAGCTTCCAGAAAGAACACTGGCAAGTAATGGTCCCAAATAGGTAACAAGTGGTATAAGTGAGTTTCTAAGAGCATGTTTAACTACAACTTTTCCCTTTGAAAGTCCTTTTGCTTTTGCTACTTTTATATAATCTTGTCTAACTACTTCTAGTAAACTTGATCTCACCAATCTTGATATAAAGGCAGTAGAATATCCAGAGAGGGCCAAAGCAGGCAGTACCATATATTGCGGTCCATCAAAACCTACTGCTGGAAACCATCCAAGTTTTACTGCAAAGAAATATATAAATATTGTTGCCATTACAAAACTTGGAATAGTGACTCCAATCGTTGAAATAATCATACATAGGTTGTCCTGCCATTTGCCTTGCTTGAGGGCTGCAATTATTCCCATGATCAAACCAAATATAACTGAAATTCCAACAGCTGTGAATCCAAGTTTAGCGGAAGCTGGAAAGGAATAGGCAATCATATCATTTACAGTTCTTCCTTCATACATCATAGAAGGTCCTAAATCACCGTGTATAAGATCCTTAAGATACATAGCATATTGCTGGCCTAAAGGCTTGTCAAGACCAAACTTTGCCTCTAAATTCGCCTTAATTGCCGGCGGTAATACTTTTCCACCATCAAATGGGCCGCCTGGCACTGCGTGCATTAAAAAAAATGTTGCGGTTATTACAACCCAAATGGTTATAATACTAGATACTAATCTTTTCAAGATATACTTGAGCATATTTTTTCCTCCAATTTAATAATTTATAATTAACTATATAAATTCTCATTAATTACAATTAATGAATTTTTTATACTTAATTGTATTCATCTTCTTAACTGATCAGAATATCAAATTAATAATTTTTATATAACGATAATGATAATATAATAA
>NZ_JBDNRK010000103.1:0-5244 GCF_047718555.1 Clostridium sp.
TTCTAAGTTTCAGCTGGAGAAAAAAACTCCACCTGAAACAAAGAACTCTGTTTATTGCAGTATATGATAAAGGATAAAAACTTCTAAGATAAAAGCTTAGAAGTTTTTTGTTTTTAGGAAATAAACAGAAATAACAATCATATAATATTAAAGGAGTAATGATGGAGGTAATTAAATTGACAAGGAAACATAATAAGCTAAAAAGAAAAAAATGGGGAATAATAATTGCCTCTATTGGTGCAGGCATTATAATAACTTTTATTATTCCAGTTTGGGGTTGGATTATGGCAGTTGGGGCTGGCCTTATCTATGGAGGCTGGTGTTTAATTAATAATTCACACGATGATTAGGGAGGATTTATATGAAAATTTTTGCTTTTAAACTTCCAAAATTTTTAGCTTCAGTAATAAAAATTTTTATAAGGAAATAAGTAAAAAAATAAAAAATGCAATTGTCTATGCAACTGCATTTTTTATTTTTATCCAATGATTGCCTACTCTAATACTCCCATCTTTCTTATTAAAAATGGAAGTAAAGAGTTGTTACGTCCCTGGATAACGATTTCTAAGTATCATAAATACCAATACTAAGAACTCTGTTTATATAGCACGTTGAACCTTACCTGAACGAAGGCATCTTGTACATACATGTATTGTTCTTGGTGTTCCATTTACGATTGCTTTAACTTTCTTTACATTAGGAAGCCAAGTTCTTTTTGATTGACGATGTGAATGACTATACTGAACTCCTGCTACTAGCCCTTTATCACATATATCACATTTTCTTGACATTAAAAAACACCTCCTCGAATGAAGCTATAAACTTCATAATTAACACAAACATTATTTTATCATACTAAATGCAAATTATGCAAGCAAAAAATCAGTAATCTGAAGGTAATTGGATTAAATTTCTTGAATTATTAATGAGTTTAATATAAAATATTTATATGGTACAGAATAAGGAGGAGTTAGAATGATGGGTATAGCCAATGAAAATGGATCCATTAACTATTCAGTTGATGTTCTTGCTAATATTGTAGGTATCTCTACTATGGAATGCTATGGTGTTGTTGGGATGGCTTCAAAAAATGCCAGTGATGGTTTTTGGGAATTAATTAAGGGAGAAAATTTAAGTAAAGGTGTAAAAATAAGCTCAAAAGATAATAATATTAATATAGAACTATATATAATTGTAGAATATGGTACAAAAATTTCTGTTATAGCAAATAATATAATTCAAAAAATAAAATATAATGTAGAGAATTATACAGGACTTAAAGTCTCTAGTATAACAGTTAATGTTCAGGGTGTTAGAGTCTAGGGAGGTAAAAAATTGGAATACTTAAAGATAGACGGCTACAGATTTTACAATATGATGACAAATGCATGCAATAAGTTAGAAGAACAGAGAGAATTTGTCAACTCATTGAATGTTTTTCCAGTGCCAGATGGAGACACGGGGACAAATATGTCTATGACCTTTAGAAGTGCCGTTTCTGAGATTAAAGCTAAAGAAGAAAATTGTCCCATTTCTCAGGTATCAAAGCAACTTTCAAAGGGAGCGTTAATGGGCGCTAGAGGAAATTCAGGAGTTATTTTATCTCAAATATTAAGGGGTATGGCTATAGGCTTATGCGATATTGAAGAAGCTAATTGTCATGAATTTGCCAATAGTCTTGTTGAGGGATGTAAATCTGCCTATAAAGCTGTTATGAGACCCACAGAGGGAACTATTCTTACTATTGTTAAAGCAGCGGGAGAAAAGGCCATAAATAGTAAAGAGGAAAACATAACTGCATTAATGCATGAGGTTTGTAAGCATTGTGAAGAAGTTTTAAATAAAACTCCTGATATGCTTCCAGTATTAAAAAAGGCAAATGTAGTAGATGCTGGTGGAATGGGATTTTTAATAATACTTAGAGGTATGTATGAAGCCCTTAATAATAATATAGAAACCTCTTTAGCGGAAAAAAGTGAACATACATCAGAAAATTTTATGCATCAGCAGGATATAGATCCATCACAAATAAAATTTGGATATTGTACTGAATTCTTTATTAAATCCAAAGGGGCAGATCTAGAAGCTTTTAAAGAGGATTTAACACCTTATGGTGATTCCATGATTGTAGTAGGTGAAGATGAGGTTATAAAGATTCATATTCACACAAATGATCCGGGACTCATTTTATCTAAAGCATTGAAATTAGGAGAACTTTCCAAGATAAAAATTGATAATATGAGAGAACAGCATAGACGTATTTTAGAGGCTGAATACCCTGCTGAAAGTCAGGTTGTAGGTAATGAAATCGTTGAGAAAAATGATAATTTAAAAAAATATGCATTTATTGCTGTTGCTTCTGGTAAAGGAATAATAGAAATATTCAGGGATTTAGGAGTGGATCATGTAATTGAAGGTGGCCAGACAATGAATCCAAGTACACAAGATATTCTTGGGTCTATTAACAAATTAAATGCAGAAAACATATTTGTATTGCCAAATAATAAGAACATAATAATGGCTGCTACTCAAGCCGCTGAACTTAGTGATAAGAATATCATAGTAATACCTACAAAAACTATCCCACAAGGTATAACTTGTGTCACAGAATTCAATGAATATGAAGATGCTAATATAAATATAGATAACATGACTAAAGCAATGTCAAAGGTAATTACAGGAACAATAACTTATGCTGTAAGGGATACGGAGATCAATGGTAAATCTATTAAGCAGGGAGATATTTTAGGCCTAATTGAAGGTGAGATTAAGGAAGTTGGCAAGGATAGCTGCAGTATTTGCGAAGGTTTAATAAAACAAATGGTAAATAAAGATAGTGAGCTTATCTCATTATATTACGGATATGAGTGTGAGGAAACTGAAGTTAAAGATTTGGTGAATAGGATAGAAAAATCCTATCCGGAATTAGATGTTCAATGTACTAATGGGCAACAGCCTTTGTATTATTTTATAATTTCAGTTGAATAAAAAAAGCCTAAGGGCTTTTTTTATTACAAATAGACAACAAAAACTTGATTTTTTAAGATAGGAGTTTCTAATGAATGTATATAATGATATAAATTGTATAAAAGGTGTTGGTCCTAAGATCAAAACTGTACTGAACAAATGTGGTATTTTTTCTGTATTAGATTTACTCCTATACTTTCCAAGAGACTATGAAAATGTACACTACATAAAGAATATAAATGAAGCTGATAAAGGAAATAGGATAATAATAAATTGTAGATTTTTAAAAAATGAAGGCAGCTTTAGAAGTAAAAATGGTAAAGTAATTTCAAAACTCATATTTACAGATGGTTTCAATATTTTTAAAGGCGTCTGGTTTAATATGCCGTATATTAACAAAAATTTTATAATAGATAATCAGTACATATTAATGGGAAAATTAAATAAGATTAAGGGAGAAATAACCTTAGAAGTCCCTCAGATTATTAAAGATGAAAATATTCAATTGGGAAAGCTTATTCCAATTTACCCCTTGAGAGAAAATTTGAAGAGTGCATATTTTATAAGGATGCTGTCTGGCATATTATCACAGATTAATATTGAGGAGAATCTACCTGATTGGGTTATAGAAAAACATAGCTTTTATTCTTTAGACAAGGCTATAAGATGTATTCATAATCCGAAAAACTTTACTGAATTAAATGAGGCAAAAAAGAGACTTAAATTTCAAGAACTATTTACTTATTCTTTAAAGGTATTAATCCTAAGAGATTATATAAATAAAGGGAAAAAAGGTATAGCTTTTAAAATTTCACAAGAACTTAATGAATTAAAAAATAAACTACCTTATTCTCTTACAGGGTCCCAAAGTAAAGTTATAAGGGAAATTTTAATAGATGAAAAAAAACCTACAGCGATGAATAGATTAGTGCAGGGAGATGTAGGTTCCGGTAAGACTATTATAGCATTAATTGCTATGTTTAATGTAATTAAGAATGGATATCAGGCAGTTTTGCTGGCTCCTACAGAAATACTTTCGAAACAGCACTATATTGAAGCCGAAAAGCTTTTATCACAATTTAATATAAATATAGAATTATTAACGGGCAGTATTACTGAAAAAAATAAAATTAGGATTAAAAATGATTTAAAAGAAGGAAAAATTCACATGATAATAGGGACTCATGCACTTTTGGAGGATAATGTAGAATTTAAAAATCTTGGAATGGTGGTAACAGATGAGCAGCATAGATTTGGTGTAATGCAAAGAAGTAAAATATTTAATAAAGGAAATAATATAGATGTGTTGGTAATGACTGCTACACCTATACCTAGAACTTTGGGTTTATATTTGTATGGAGATTTAGAGGTTTCCAGCATTGATGAACTTCCTCCTGGAAGGCAAAAGGTGGATACCTATTATACAGATAAAAAAAATAGTGAGAGGGTATATGGGTTTGCTATTAAGGAATTGGAGAAAAAAAGGCAGATATATGTAGTTTGTCCACTAGTAGAGGAGAATGAAAAACTGGATTTAAGTTCAGTAAATAGCTTAATGGAAGAACTTAAGAAGAAATACTTTGAAAATTTTGTTGTTGGAATGATTTATGGGAAAATGCCTGCAAAAGATAAGGAAGATATAATGACTAAGTTTAATAAAGGTGAAATTGATGTTTTGATATCAACAACGGTTATTGAAGTAGGTGTAAATGTCCCAAATGCTAGCATGATTATTATAGAAAATGCAGAACGTTTTGGACTTTCCCAGCTGCATCAATTGAGAGGAAGAGTTGGGAGAGGGGAAAATAAGTCTTATTGCTTTTTAATTGCAGATATTAAAAGTAAAAAGGTAAAGCAAAGGATGGAGATACTTAAAAATAGTAATGACGGATTTTACATAGCAGAAGAAGATTTTAAAATTAGAGGAAGTGGTGAAATATTCGGATTTAGGCAGCATGGGGAAGATAATCTTATATTATCTAATCTAATAGAGGATTCTCATATATTAAAAGAAGCTAATAAAGAGGCCAAAATTTTAATTGAAAGTAGTTCCAAAAGAGACATATTTGTTAAAGAACACATTTTAAATAAACTTGAACTTACTTCAAAATATATATGTTTTAACTGACAAAAAATTATGAATTTTATTAATAAGTATATAAAATAAACAAAAAACTTTGTATAAATTAATACTCTATGCTACAATATTAGGGAAATGAGAGTCAATTGAAGCAAGTTCTTAATTCAGGTGGGGATTCTTTTACCCCATCTGAATTT
>NZ_JBDNRK010000104.1:0-4742 GCF_047718555.1 Clostridium sp.
AAAGAATATATTTTAACTGTAAGTACTATTTCACCAAGAAAAAATATTGATGGATTAATTAAAGCATTTAATATGATTAAAAATAAAGTAAATTGCAATTTGATTATAGCTGGTAAAAATGGTTGGATGTATGAAGATATTTTTAAATTAGTTGAAACTTTAGATTTAAAAAATAAAATATTTTTTACAGGTAGTATAAATGATGATGAATTGAAATTTTTATATAAAAATTCTAAATTGTTTGTTTATCCATCACTTTATGAAGGGTTTGGATTACCTCCATTAGAAGCTATGAGTTATGGAATACCATGTATAGTATCTAACAGAACATGTATTCCTGAGGTTGTTGGGGATGCTGCAATTAAAGTTAATCCAGAAGATTTGTATGAGGTAGGCAATATAATTGTAGAGATTTTAAAAAATAAAGAAATGTCTAGTGATTTGCTTTCTAAGGCTAATGATAGACTAAAATATTTTTCGTGGAAGAAATGTAGTAATGGTGTGGTTAATATTTATTTAGTAAAGAATAAAATTTAATTAGTAATATAAATCAAATGATTAAATGTAGAGGTATAATAAATATGAAGATTCTTATAATGAATGATTTGTTGATTTGTGGTGGAGCAGAGACACAAAGTAGACGAGAAAAGGACATATTAGAATCTAAAGGTAATGAAGTTTATTTGTTAACCTTTGATTATAATTTCCCCAAAAATGATGTAAATTATAATTCTAAAAAGCTTTTTTTTAATATACCAATTAAAAATAGCGGAATTAATAAGATTAAAAGAAAACTTTTCTTCGATAAAGAGCTTTTTGATAGTATAAGACGAGTTTTAAATAAAATTAAGCCAGATATAATACATATAAACAATCTTTATCTTGCACCTATTACTCAGTATAAGGCATTAGATGGATACAAAACTGTACAAACTATTAGGGATTATTATGCAGTATGTCCTTTGAGTACTAGTATATATAAAAATCATGATATTTGCAGAGGAGTAAAGTATAATAATTGTATTTTAAAATGTAGTAATTATAAAATAATAATAAAAAAGTATATGCATAATAATATAAATAAATTAAGAAAGAAGCATATAAATAAGTTTATATGTCCTAGTGAAAAATTAACTCAATATTGTATTGATCATGATTATAATATTGAGTGTGTAAACAATCCATTTGACTTTTCTAAAGTAAATAATTTTAATAAGAGAGTTGATTATAGTTTTAAGAAATATATGTATTACGGAAATATAAATGAAGAAAAAGGCATTTTTAGATTGTTGGAATCATTTGATAAATTTTCTAAAGGTAAGAATGTTAAAATAATCATTGCCGGAAAGGCTGATAATGTTAATCTTAATAAGTTAAAACCTTATCTTAATAGTGATAAAATACAATACTTAGGATTTATAAGTTATGATAAGATAATTGAGCAATTACAAGAAATTTATAGTGTAATAGTACCATCTCTTTGGATGGAAAATTATCCTAATACAGTATTAGAAGGAATGTGTACTGAATGTTTGGTCTTGGGAAGTAATCGTGGTGGAATACCAGATATGCTTAAAGATAATAGAGGCATTATATTTGATATTTTAGATACTAAGGAGATAGTTGGAGCTTTGGAAAAAAGTTATAATATGAATATTGATGAATATAAAAGTATTGTTAAAAATGCCAAGGAATATGCTACTTATAACAATAGCATAAATAAATATTATGAAAGATTAATTAATTGCTTTAATAGTATTTAAATCAAGTGAAAATTTTAATATATATTAATATGATTCAAATGGCTTATTAAAATATATTCTTATAGGATATAAATTAGATTATGGTGGTGTATTTATATGAAAAATATATTAGTTACAGGTGGGGCTGGATTTATAGGATCACATCTATGTGAAGCTCTATTAAAAAGAGAAAATAAAGTGATAATTATTGATAATTTTAATGACTATTACAATCCTATTATCAAAAAGAAAAATATACAAGATATGTATAATAGTATGAAGCTTAATGGAATATCCATTCATAACTTAAGGCTATTTGAAGGGGATATAAGAGATAAAGAAAAATTAAACGAAGTTTTTAATGAAAAAATAGATATAATAGTACATTTGGCAGCAATGGCAGGAGTAAGACCATCTATTAAGAATCCAGTATTATATTATGATGTAAATATAAATGGAACTTTAAATTTGCTAGAAAAATGTAGAGAAAATGAAATTAAAAAATTTGTATTTGCTTCTAGTTCATCGGTATATGGAAATAATAAAAAAGTTCCCTTTTCAGAAAGTGATAATGTAGATTTTCCAATATCGCCTTATGCGGCAACGAAAAAATCTGGAGAGCTTTTATGTCATACTTATTATCATTTATATAATATAAATACAGCTTGTTTAAGATTTTTCACAGTATATGGGCCAAGACAAAGGCCAGATTTAGCTATACATAAATTTACTAAATTAATTTCCAATGGTGAAGGGATTCCTTTCTACGGAGATGGTACAACTGAAAGAGATTATACTTATATTGATGACATAGTTAATGGAATATTATCAGCCATTGATTGGGTTGATAATAGTAATAAAAATTATGAAATTTTTAATATTGGTGGAGACCATACTATTTCTTTGAAAGAAATGGTAGAAACTATTGAAAATACTTTAGATAAAAAAGCTAAATTAAATATTATGCCAATGCAACCTGGAGATGTTAATAGAACTTGTGCAGATATAAGTAAGTCTAATAATGTATTAGGATATAATCCTAAAGTGAGCTTTAAAGAAGGAATAAAAAATTTTGTAGATTGGTATAAGATTAAGGATGGTTTAAATGATTAATGATTTAGCTACAATTATAGTTCCAACTTATAATAGTGAAAAATATATTTTGAAAATGTTAAATTCTATATATAATCAATCATATAGGCCGATTAAATTGATAATTATAGATGATAATTCTATTGATAATACTAAAACTATTATACAAGATTGGATAGGAGAGTTAGAAGATAAAAGTATAGATGTACAATTTATAAGAAATAAATTAAACAAAGGATTAACTTATAATATAAATTATGGTGTATCATTGGCTCAAGGAAAGTATATTCTATTTGCAGACCATGATGATATATGGGAAAATAAAAAAGTTGAATCACAAATTAAGTTTTTGGAAGATAATGATACTGTAGTATGTTGTTTTACTGATAGAAGTCTTATTAATGAGAGAGATGTAAAATTTGTAAATTCTGAATTTAATCTTTTGAGATTTAAAAAATCAATAGCAGGATTTAATGATTTATGTAATTATAATGCTAGATTCTCTTCCAATACTATATGTTTTAAAAATATTAATGATATAAAAAATATTTTTCCAATTGATCCACAAATAATACAGCATGATTTTTATGTAACTTTAATGTTGTCTGAATATGGTGATATAGGTTATATTCATATTTCATTTGTAAAATATAGAATACATACTAATAATTTATCAGGAAATTATTATAATTTAATTACTTCAAATTATAAAGATTTTTCTAAAGGGCGAAAATACTCTTACAAGTTACAGAAAAAAGTTATAAAAAATGATAAACTTATTATTGAAAATATATTTTATAATAAGTTTAAAAAAAGGATCAATCTAAATTATAATAGTACTTATAAAAATAAAATAAAAAAATATATTCCAAATTTTATTGTATATTTTTTGAATAAAAGAAAAAATAAAAAATTAGATATAAATTTTAGATGAAAGGTATAGCTATGTATTTATTAAAAATAATTTCTATATTAAAAAAGATTGTTTTTTATATAATAATAAAATTAGTATATGGCAAGAAAATATCACATAATTTAAGAAGCTTAAGTAGTAAAGTAAGTTTATATATGGAAAGTAAATCTAAGTTTATAGTTCTTAAAGGTGCTTCTATTAGTGATTATGTAAATATTAAATGCTATAGGAATAGTGAATTATGTATCGGTGAAAATACTTTTATTGGACCGTTTTCTATTATACATTGTAGAAAAAGTATAAATATTGGTAATAATTGTATGATAGGGGAGGCTGTTTCTATAAGAGATAATGATCACAAATTTCGTGAGAAAAATAAAAATTATAATCAACAAGGTTTTGATATAAAAAAAACTGCAATCGGTGACAATGTATGGATAGGAGCTAAAGTTACAATATTGAGTGGAGTAATAATAGGAGATAATTCAATAATTGGTGCTAATACATTAGTCAATAAAGATATTCCGGACAATACCATTGTGGGTGGAGTACCTGTTAAGATTATAAAAAGAATATAATGTATTTAAAATAAAAACTAATAAATAATGGAGAGTTTATGTTTAAGATTTCGGATAAAAGAATAATGGACTTTGTTCATACTATAAGTGCAAACTTAATTTCATTAATTTCAGGTATAATTACAGCATTTATAATACCTAAATTTTTGAATATAGAGCAATATGGATATTTGAAAATTTTTACTTTTTATATTACATATGTTGGTATATTGCATTTTGGGTTTAATGATGGGATTTATGTAAAATTTGGTGATGTAGATTATAATAAGCTTCCACAAACAAAATTTAGATTTCTTTTTAAGTTTCTCTTAATATTTCAACTGATAATAACTATTATATCTATTTTTCTAATATTATTATTTATTAATGATTTTAACAGAGTATTAGTTTATCTATTTATAGCTGTAAATATTATTA
>NZ_JBDNRK010000105.1:0-4718 GCF_047718555.1 Clostridium sp.
CAAAAAATCAAACCACCAATTAGCTATATATTATATATAAACTAATTGGTGGTTAAGCAACTCCTAACTCATTGGAACAATCCGATTCTATTTGAATATCCATCACCCTTTTTTAGTTATTTTTTATAATGTGTATTACACTATAAAAATTTACTATTTTTAAATTCTCTAATACAACCTTCTTCAATATACTATATTGATCAATAACTAGCCAATATACATATCTTTACAATTATATTTACTTCTTTTTTAACATTTGTAAATATCATTTTATAGTACACATCAAATCAGATTCTCAGTATCTGTATTCTGTGTTTTCTATAAATTAATACTACTAAATGTTTTTAGTTTTTCTGAACATTCTCTTAAATCAAATGTTCATGGCATTTTCAGTAATCTTCTTACAGTTTACATCTGCAAATATTTAACAATATCCACTTTTGTTTACTTAAGGTATATTCAAATAAATAAATCGTCATCATACTACTTCACATTCTGTATCATACTTCACCAATAGAACCTTTTGATAACTCACTATCTATTTTCTATTTCCCTATATGATCCAAAATAACACAGTATATTTTGACTTAATATCCATTTTTCCATACCTGATAAGTTTTTTACTGTTAATGCTTTTAACCTTATTACTAAATCTTTGCAATTCTTTGTTACCTTTACTTTATGAGTTAGGGTTGCTAGAAGAAGTTTTTTATATCTTCTTCATGCTTTTATTATAATGTAAACGTTTATATTTGTCAACTATTTTTTAATAATTTTTTTCATCACATCACCAGATAATTCATCTAAACTTAGCAGAAGCTCAAACTTCCACTAAGTAAGATTCATTTATCTTTTCCTGACTGAAAGGTTCAGGCCTCCACCTCTAAGCGAAGCGAAGGTGGGACTTTCCAATCAGGTGGGGTAGACTCCCCACCTGATTTACCGATGTTTCAGCCTGCTGAAACGAGTTCACTGATACTAAATAATTAGTTTATTCCCACTTTATTACTTCTACGCTCCATAAATGCAACATCATGCCATACACCATTACTCATTTTGGCAATTTTTTCTCTTATGCCAACCAGCTTAAATCCACATTTCTTATGCAGCTCTATGCTTGCAGTGTTTTCTCTTATAATACCTGATTGCAATGTCCAAAATCCCTCTTCTTCTGATCTTTTAATCAAGCTATTAAAAAGATTTTTTCCTATTCCTAATCCCCTATAATTTTCTCCAATATATATACTGACTTCTGCAACCCCTGCATAGACACATCTACTTGATGTTGGACTTAATGCAGCCCACCCCAATATATCATTTTCTACTGAACGTGCTACTAATCTGCAGGAAGCAATATGTCCATTATTCCAATTTTCAAAGGTTGGAACTTCCGTCTGAAATGTTGCTTTACCTGTATTAATGCCCTCTAGATATATCTTTGCTACTTGCTCCCAGTCTGATTCCTTCATTTCATCAATTTTATAATCCATCTTTTTCTCCCCCAACTACTGTTTAAATGCCTTAACATGAGCTCCTGCAAAAGCTCCATCAAGAAGTTCTGAATCTATCTTACTATATACATCTCCTAAGTTCTTCTGTTTTGCAATATCCTCTATTATTTCTTTGGTGTATATATTAACTGGAGTAATTTCAATATCCTTAAATCCAACATTTTCAAGTATTTTTTTATACTCATTAACTTCCAAAGCACCAGCAATGCATCCAACCCACATTTCAACACTTTTCTTTATATCCTCAGGAATATCTTTAAGAACCACAACATCAGCGATTGCTAACCTTCCACCATTTTCCAATACTCTATATGCCTCTTTTAATGCATCTTCTTTACTCTCACAAAGATTTATTACACAATTTGATGTAATAACATCTACACTTTCATTTTTAAGAGGAATGTCTTCAATGTATCCCTTAATAAACTCTACATTTTTCACTTCCATTTTATCTTTATTTTTATTTGCCAATTCAAGCATTTCATCTGTCATATCAAGACCATAAACTTTTCCACTTTCACCTACATACTTTGAGGAAATAAATACATCTATTCCACCTCCACTTCCTAAATCTAATACAACTTCTCCCTTTTGAGGATTTGCAAGTACAATAGGGTTTGCACATCCTAGTGAGGCATTAATAGCTTCCTCTGGCAATCCTTCTATATAATCCTTTGTATAAAGATTTGAGTTGATTGCAGCATCATCTCCACAACATGAGCTGCCGCATCCACAAGTAACTTTAGTTTCAGCATTTACTTTTTTAGCTATACCTCCGTAATAGGCTTTAACTTGTCCCTTAATATTATTTTTCATATTTAAATTCCCCCTAGCAACATTTATTTTCACCTACAGCTTTAATTAAAAGCTTTAAGCTATCAATCACTTGTTCCCTTTTATTTTCTGGAATAGAATTGAAAATAGCATTAAAATACTGTTTCATTCCTTCTTCAATATTTTTAAATATCTTTATTCCTTCATCAGTTAGTTTTATGGTTACATATCGCCTATCCTCTGGATGCAGTTTCCTAACTACTAAATTATTTTCTACAAGATTATTTATCGTTCTGCTCATTGTACTTTTATCTAAGGTTAATATCTCAGCAAGCTCATTTAAAGAAATTTCTTGTGCTCTTCCAATCTCTACAATAGCATGACATTGTGAAATTGTTACACCACAGCAGGTTGCATCCCCCTTCTCCAATATTCCTAGGTTTCTTACCAATACTCTAATCAGTTCACGCAAATAATTACTTTCCTGACTTTCCATTTAATCACCTCGATTTAATTGTAATGCAAAACTGTTGTGTATTGCAACTATTTTTTTGATTTATCCGATGACTACCCACTCTAATACTTCCATCGCACTCTGTGAAAGCGATTCACAGAAAATCGAAGATTTTTGTTCTCTGCTTTTCTTCGAGTGGGAGTAAAGAGTGGCTACGTCCCTGAATAACGACTTACCCTAAAGGACAACGATTTCTAAGTATCAAAAACCGATACTAAGAACTCTGTTAGTAAGCATCAGATGGAATAAAAACTCCACCTGATGCCAAGAATTCTGTTTATCTAATGGACTTTTTCTATTCATCAGAAAATAACTAATATTTATGCATAAATGCTTATATTAGTTATATATAAAATTACAACAATTTTTAAATATATAAGCTGTAATAAATTATATTCATTATAATCTATCTACTCTATTCAAATCGTTTATATACTAATACTAGCTATCATTAATTAAATCTACAATTTAATTGCAGCTTGTTTAAGATAATTTTATCCCATGAATCAATTTAAATTAAAATTTAAAATAATTTATTGTATATTTATAAATTTAATTGTATAATAATGCATATAATATATTATAAATTTATCCAATAACAGCAGTACAAATTTCCACTAAATAAAATTCATTGATGAAAGGTGTTGATATATTTATGAAACAAATAAACATAAATTATACTAATAATCTTATAAGCGAAAATAAAAATTCAATATTGTTTACTACAAATCGTCCAAACATCGTAATGGAACATGGAAAAGGTATGTACCTATTGGACACTGAAGGAAAATGTTATCTTGATTTTATAGGAGGCTGGGCTGTGAATTGTCTTGGACATTGTCCTGATATTATTAATGATGCTATTATAAAACAGGCTAAAACACTAATAAATGCTAGTCCTTCATTTTACAATAAACCCATGCTTCAATTTGCAAAGCTGCTTACTGATAATTCCTGCTTTGACAGAGTATTTTTTTCCAATAGTGGTTCTGAAGCAAACGAAGGTGCTATTAAACTTGCAAGAAAATATGGTGAAAAATTTCTTAACGGTGCCTATGAAATAATTACTATGATTGACAGTTTTCATGGAAGGACACTTGCTACAATGTCTGCAACAGGGAAAAAAATCTGGGAGGATTTATATGAACCAAAAGTTCCAGGCTTTAAACACGTACCACTAAATGATATAAAAGCAATAAAAGCTTCTATAACTTCAAAAACCTGTGCAATTATGCTGGAACCTATTCAGGGAGAAGGTGGCGTTAACAAAGCAAACAAAGTCTATATTGAAACCATAAGCAATATATGCAAAGAACATGGAATACTACTTATTTTTGATGAAGTTCAAACAGGCATCGGCAGAACTGGTAAATTATTTGCCTATGAGCACTATGGAATTGAACCTGACATAATGACACTTGCTAAAGGTATAGGCGGCGGCTATCCACTATCTGCATTATTAACTAAAGAAAAGTTAAATATATTTGAACCTGGTGATCAAGGTGGAACTTATTCAGCTCAACCCTTAGGAATGGCTGTAGGGATGGCTGTGGTAGAAGAAGTTATTAACAAAAAACTATTCATTAATGCCGAAATACAAGGAAATTATATATTTAAAAAATTAGATGAGCTAAAAGATAAGTATAAATTAAAAAATATACGTGGTAATGGACTTCTCATTGCATTCGATCTTCCATGTGACAAAGGAACTGAAATTGTAGATAAATGTTTGCAAGAAGGCTTGATTTTAAATTCACCAAGACCTTCAATTATTCGTTTAATGCCTCCTTTAATAGTGACTGAAAAAGATACTGATAATATGATTAGTATTCTAACTAAAGTTTTAGATTTAACTCTTTAAGTATATAGTGAAACTACATCCAAGATTAAAATTAATAGATACAAATATAGTATTATCA
>NZ_JBDNRK010000106.1:0-4513 GCF_047718555.1 Clostridium sp.
AAGCATCAGAGGTCATAAACAAAAACTCCACCTGATGCCAAGAACTCTGTTTATAAAATAAATATATATTAATATTACGAAGATTATCTAATTAATCTGAAAAAGAGAATTAGAAAAAATAAAGACACTATGAAAATCAATCAATAATAAAATCTTGTTGTTGAATTACATAGTGTCTTTTATATTTATAATGCTTTTTGGTACACTTAAATATTTTTATGAATTTAGTACATCATTCATGTTATAAAGACCTTTTGACTTATTGCACATAAATGCGCAAGCTTTAAGGGCACCTACTGCAAAAACTTCTCTTGAGATTGCAGTATGCTTTAATTCTATAGTTTCCCCTTGGCCGGCAAAGATTATTTCATGCTCACCTACAATACTTCCGCCGCGTATGGCATGAACGCCTATTTCATTGTGCTCTCTCTTGTGAATGCCTTCTCTTCCATTTACATATACTGTATCAGCTTTAATAGCAGCTTTTATAGTATCTCCAAGTAAAAGAGCAGTACCACTAGGAGCATCTACCTTTTGATTGTGATGCTTTTCAATTATTTCAATGTCGTAATTTTCATATAAAAATGCACTTATATTTTTTAATATATTGTTTATCACGTTTATACCTATAGACATATTGCCTGAACGAAATATTGCATGTTCTTTGCTGAAAGCATTTATTTTTTCAATTTGATCATCACTGAAGCCTGTGGTACACAATACAATAGGCAAATTGTTTTTTTCAGCAAGTTTTAAAATATCTTCTAAAGCATCTGGTCTTGAAAAATCAAGAATTACATCTACAGGTACATTGCAGGAATCAATAGTTTTAAATACTGGAAAATCAAAGGAGTCCTTTGTAAAATTGTCGATACCTGCTGCAATTACAGCATTGTCAAATTTTTTAGCTGATTCAATTACTACCCTTCCCATTTTACCGCCGCATCCGTTTAATAATATTCTCACTGTTATTCCTCCTTTAGTGATAAGCCATAGGCTTTAATTTCATCTTTTAATATTTGAAGATTTTTTTCATTCATAGAGCAAAGAGGTAATCTTAAGGAGCCTACCTTGTAACCAAGAAGATTTAATGCGGTTTTTATCGGTATTGGATTAGTTTCTATAAATAGAGCATTACATAAAGATAATGTATTAAGTTGAAGTTCAAGAGCCTTTGAATGATCCCCATTTATATAAGCTATTACCATTTCATGAATCTCTGTAGGAAGAATATTTGCAATTACTGAAATTACACCCTTACCCCCTAAAGATAATATAGGTACAATTTGGTCATCATTTCCTGAATAGATGTCAAATCTATCTTTACAAAGAGCTTTCATCTTTGCAATTTGACTTATATTGCCGCTGGCCTCTTTAATAGCTGTAATATTTTTTAAATCACTTAATTCTAATAGAGTTTCAGGATTTAAATTCATGCCAGTTCTTCCTGGAACATTGTAAAGTACTATGGGAATATTAACTGAATCATTTATAGATTTAAAATGTTCAATTAGTCCCTTTTGAGTGGTTTTATTATAATAAGGGGTTATAACGAGGAGTCCATCAACCCCTACACTTTCTGCCCACTTACTCATTTTAATACTTTCACTGGTATTATTACTTCCTGTACCAGCAATTACAGGTATTCTTTTATTAACCACATCTACAGTGAATTTTATTGTTTCCTTTCGTTCTTCTGTAGTCATAGTAGATGCCTCACCAGAAGTACCGCAAATTACTATGGCATCCGTTGAAGATTTTATGTGCCATTCAATTAATTCTTTAAGTTTCTCTAAATCTACTCCACTTTCTGTAAAAGGAGTTACAATAGCTACAGCGCTGCCTATAAATATACTCATAATAGTCCTCCCTAAAGTATATGTTTTTTATATTTTTCTATATTAATAGTATATTCAAAAGTAATTATAAGTTCTTAGTTTATATGTAGATAAACAATATGAATTTTACAATTATCCCCCTGAAAAATTTTAGCCAACCTTCACATTATATTATATAACTATAATATATAAAATTGTATATAAATATAATATTATAATTTAATAGAATTGACAAATATATTTAGTTGAAATTATTAAGGCATATTCAAATAAATAACTAGTCAGTATGCTAGTATATTTGACTTACTATTTATTTTCATATGCCTAAAACTAATGAATTAATTATAAAAATGTATATATAATTCTCTTTATGCTAACACTAAGTAATAATTATTAATTATTTTGTGGGAGCGATTGTTATGGGGAAAACACCTTTAAAAAAAGTAATAAAGGCAAAACTTAAATCAAATAGAGAGCTGACTGAGATGGAAAAATTAAGAGAGAATATAAAATATGAAATAGCCGAGGAGCTGGGTCTCAGTGAAAAAATTGATGAACTTGGCTGGAGTGGATTAACAGCAGAAGAGACGGGTCGAATAGGTGGGCTAATGACTAAACGAAAAAAGGAACTGCATCTACCTAAAAATGTGGATATACAGAATTATGATGAAAAAAGTCAGAAAAGTAAAGAGTAAGTTTATTTTACTTGTTGACTTATATAGAAAAAATATATAATATTTAATTTGTGAATTTTTTGATTGTGGTAAGCAAGTATTTCTATATGTTGTATAGTAACATTTGAAGTATGATATAATGTAAATAAGATTCTAATAAATTTTATCATTTGTAAAATGATTGTTATTTTATGTCATATAACATTGTTAAATAATGTGTAAATTACAGGAATATTATGTAAATTAATTATGCTTACTGATTTTTAAGCTGTTTTGAGGAGTTAATATGGATTGCTATAAAAATTTTGCCCATGTCTATGATGAACTCATTCACGGAGACGTAGATTATAAAAAATGGGGAAACACTATTCTGGATATATGTAGAGATCATAATGTTGAATTTGAAAGCTATTTGGATCTGGCTTGTGGCACAGGGAATCTTACAGAGGTTATAGGCAAAGCCTTTAAACAAATTTGGGGAGTAGATCTATCCGAAGATATGCTGTGGGAAGCTGATAAAAAGCTCAGAAAGACAAATATAAAGGCAAAGCTAGTAAAGCAGGATATCTGTAATTTGCAGTTAAATAGGAAATTTGACTTGATAACTTGCTGTTTGGATTCAACTAATTATATTTTAGAGGACAAAGATCTAAAAAAATATTTTATTGGAATTAGAAAACATCTAAAAGAAAATGGTATTTTTATTTTTGATGTAAATTCCTACTATAAACTTGCTGAAATTATAGGCAATAATCTTTTTAACTATGATGATGGTGAGGTAGTATATATATGGGAAAATCAATTTGATAATAAAATTGTGGACATGTATCTGACCTTTTTTGTAAAAAATGGTGAAGATTATAAGAGATTTGATGAAGAACATAGTGAAAGAGCCTATAGGGAATGTGAAATAGAAACTTTACTTAGTGAATGTGGCTTTGTAATAATAAATAAATTAAACAATTATAAATATGAGACTATAGATAATAATACAGAAAGAATAGTTTATATACTGAAATGCAGTAAGTAAAAAATATAGGTATCAGTATTGGAGGAAGATTATGGAAGATAAATTGCTGATTGCAACGGCAAAAGATGGAGAAGTCAGAATAATAGCAGCAACTACAACGGAATTAGTGGAAACAGGCATAAAATTTCATGAATGTGAGGCAACCGCAGCCGCTGCACTGGGAAGAATGCTTACAGCTGGAAGTCTTATGGGAGCTATGATGAAAAACGAAAAGGATTCTCTTACATTAAAAATAGATGGGGGAGGAATTGCAAAAGGTGTACTTGTTACTGCTCATAGTGATGCCAGTGTTAAGGGATATATAGGGAATCCAAAGGCTGAATTGCCTCCAAACAGTAAAGGCAAACTTGATGTATCAGGCATAATTGGAAAAGAGGGCACTCTTACACTTATAAGAGATCTTGGTTTAAGAGAGCCTTATGTAGGGCGTGTACCGATATATACAGGAGAAATAGGGGATGATCTGGCATATTATTTTACTGCCTCTGAGCAAGTGCCTTCCGCAGTGGGACTTGGAGTTTTAGTGAATGGGGATTTAAGTATCAGAGCAGCAGGAGGTTTCATAATTCAAATGATGCCAGGACATAATGAACTTACAGCTGATTTAATAACTTACAGATTAGAAGAGATCCCACCTATAACTAAGCTTATAAGTGATGGGATGAATATAGAAGAAATCCTCAATTATATATTTGAAGATATGGATTTAAAGATAGTAGGAGAAATAAAGCCTGAATATAAATGTGACTGTACAAGGGAAAGAGTTGAAAAAGCCCTTATAAGTATAGGAAAAAAGGACTTAGAAGAAATATATAAAGACAACAAAACGGAAGAATTAAGATGTAATTTTTGCAATAAAGCATATACCTTTACTCATGAAGATATAGGTATTATACTTGATAATCTATATAATTAGATTATTGAAGCAAGTTCTTAATTCAGGTGGGGATTCTTTTACCCCATCTGAATTT
>NZ_JBDNRK010000107.1:0-4460 GCF_047718555.1 Clostridium sp.
ATTTGCAGTTCTAAAATTCAGATGGGGTAAAAGAATCCCCACCTGAATTAAGAATTTGCTTCAATATAAATTAATTTTGGAGTATAATATTAGGCATGTAAAAGGAAACAATAACAAAATATACTTGAACTTTAGTAACTAATAAGAGGTGAGCAACAATTTATGGTAGAAAAATTGGAACAAAATAAAAAAGTTATATTTAGTGGAATTCAGCCTTCAGGAGAATTAACTTTAGGAAATTATTTAGGAGCTTTAAAAAACTGGGTAAAGCTTCAACATGAATATGATTGTTATTTTTGTGTAGTAGATCTTCATGCAATAACTGTTAAACAGGAACCAAAGGACTTAAGGAGAAGAACTCTAGAAGTAATGGCAATTTACATAGCAGCAGGAATAGATCCTGAAAAAAGTACAATTTTCATTCAATCTCATGTGGCAGAACACACAGAATTATCTTGGCTGCTAAACTGTTATAGCTATGTAGGAGAGCTTAATAGGATGACTCAGTTTAAGGATAAATCTAGTAAATATGGCAACAGTGTATCAGCAGGTCTTCTAAATTATCCTGTATTGATGGCTGCAGATATATTGCTTTATCAAACGGATTTAGTACCAGTAGGAATAGACCAGAAGCAGCATTTAGAGTTAACGAGGGATCTTGCAGAAAGATTTAATAATGCGTATAGTCCTACTTTTAAAATACCTGAACCTTATATACCGGAGAAAGGGGCTAAGATAATGAGTCTTCAGGAACCTGAAAAGAAGATGTCTAAGTCTTCTGATAATCCAAATAGCTTTATTTTGATTATGGATCCTCCTGAGGTTATTAGAAAGAAAATTTCTAGAGCTGTAACAGACAGTTTAGGAATAGTAAAATATAGTGATGATCAGCCAGGAGTTAAAAATCTCATGACTATACTTAATACATTGACTGGCGAAAGCATTGAATCTATAGAAAAAAAATATGAAGGTCAGGGCTATGCTAAATTTAAAGAAGATGTAGCAGAAGCTATTGTAAATGAACTTAAACCAATTCAGGATAAGGTTAAGAATCTTACTACTGATAAAGCTTATCTTGAATCAATTTACAAAGAGGGTGCAAAAAGAGCTAGTTATATAGCAAACAAAACTCTAAGGAAAGTACAAAAAAAGATTGGATTTATACCTGTGTCTAAATAACACTATATTAAAATACAGCAGTATTATTTTAATTTAACTTTTCATAGTAAAATTTCTGTGAAAAGTTATTTTATTTAAATTTTTTCTAGAGAATTTTTTTCTTTTGTCTTTTTATAGTATACATGTGATGATCCGCATTTTGTATTAGAGAATCAATAGTATCTCCATTAAGAGGATAAAGACTTATTCCTATACTTGCATTTATAAAAAGTTTATGATTGTTTTTGATTATTGGATCATTAAGTATAGATAATAATTTCTCCACTACTAATTCAGCGTTCTCATAATTTTGTATATCATTAAGTAAGATTATAAATTCATCTCCACCTATACGCGCTAAAATATCCTCTTTTCTTATACAATGTTTTAATTTCTGGCTAGCAGCGCGAAGAACAAAATCTCCAATTTGATGACCATAGGTATCATTTATGGATTTGAAGCCATCAAAATCTATATAAAGTATAGCAAAAACCATATTGTTTAATTGGGCCTGGCATAAGGTTTGTTCAAGTTTTAAGTAAAAAAGCTTTCTATTGGGTAATCCTGTTAAACTGTCATGATAAGCTAAAAATGATATATGTTTATCATTTTTATTTCTTTCAGTAATATCATTTATAATTGAAAATATTATTTTTTTATTTTTAAAGGTAATAGGAGTTGCATATATTTCAACGTCTCTAAGATTACAATCAGAGAGTACATGTTTAGTTTTATAAGGGGTATTATCATTGCTGTATATTATTTTCTTTATAATATTTCGTAAATTATCCTCCTTTAGTTTATTTATTTCAGTTATTTTCATATTTTTAAGTTGTTCATAAGAATATCCATAAAATTTTATGGCAGCATCGTTAACATCTAATATATGTAAAGTTTCAGGATCAAAAAGATACATAATGGAGGTATGCTTATAAAACATTATTTTAAATTTTTCTTCATTTTCTTTTAATTCTTCTTCATTTTTTCTATAATCTTCAGCTTCCTTGTGGAGCTTTTTTTTATCCCTAATGTCATAACCTACTAAAAGTATACCTGATATTTCATTTATCTTCTTATTTATAATTGGAAAAGGCGATATATTCATAGGAATAATTTCATTATTTTTTGTCTTACAATTTATTTTCATGTAGCCGCTTACATTATAATTATTTTTTGATATGTTATCTAATATGTCTTTGGAATCCATTAATTCATATATAGGTTTTCCTATTAAGCTATCTGTTTTGTATCCAGTTAGTTTCTCCATAAACTTATTTATATTTAATATTTCTCCAGCAGGAGAAATGATTATAACTGCACCAAGCATTTGACCTATTAACTTATTTATCATAAGATTTGGTGATATTTCAAATAGGCTATAATTAATAGTGGAATAGTATATTCCTAAAAAAATTACTATGTTTAAAATTTGACCTATTTGAGGTATATTTTTCAGGCCATATATAGATAGAATATATTGCATAGCTATGTTAGAAATATAGGAAAAAGTACCTGTAAGTATAATCATTTTGGTTTGCTTCTTTTCTTTTATAGTTATTGACTTTTTATAACTGATGAAAAGCAGTAAATAGCAGGCAGAAGTAAAGGTTAAATTATATATAAAATTAAATTTATAAAAAAAGTTTAATAATATTGGCGATGTGGATGTATCAGAGCCAATTAAAAACAATCTTATAAGGAAAAATATACTTCCAGGTATATATATAGCATAAGCTAATATCTTTTTTTTAGAAAATTTATTTTTAGTATAAATTAAAGACAGGTGCAGAAATAGAGCAGGACAATAACACCATCCTAAAGATGCTATTTTAGAAAATACAATTTGAGTATTATCTGTTGTAATATAAAATAATCCATAGGAGGACGACCATATAAACATATCAATACATGATAAAATAAATAATCTTGTTAAATTTGAATCTTTTTTTAATCTAAAAATATTTACTCCAATATATAAATAAACAATTGAGCAAATTAATGATAATAATGAAAGAAAATACATCTTGTAGCACTCCTTGTTATATTTCACTTAATATATATCTTAATTATATGGTAAAAATTCACATAAGTCTAATTATTTTTTATATTATATGCTCTTGAATGTGATTATAAATGAGAGTAATAGTACTAAAATATAGTAATTTATTGATACAGTTTACATATTTTGCAAACAAAATCTATAAGGCACTATGAAAAACTATTCAAATTGATAATTTTTCATAGTGCCTTATAAAAACATGATTTTACAGATAAAGTTATTTATTAAATATAAATTTATCAATTATATAAGCTATACCGTTATCTTCATTAGATTTTGTGACAAAATTGGCAAGCTCTTTTATCTTATCATCAGCATTGCCCATAGCAACACCTAGGCCTGCATATTCTATCATATGTTTATCGTTGTCAGCATCACCTGCACAGATAATTTCATCCTGATTTATGCCGAGCTTTTCACTAAGTAATTTTACACCAGTACCTTTGTTAGATTCCTTATTTAAGAATTCTAAGAAATAAGGCATACTTCTCATTACAGTATATTTCTCATATATTTCGTTAGGTAAAGATTGTATCACTCTATCAAGTATTTCTTCATCATCAATAAACATAACTTTAGCTATAGTTGTATTATTATCTAGATGGTCAAAGTCTACTTCTTTTAAGGGAATAGAATTTAATTCGGCTTCTAATAAACTGTATTTACTGGATTTTGGAGTAATGCATTCTTCACTTGTGTGTGCGTGAATATTTACTTTTAATTCTTTACTCAGATTATACAGATAATGAAGATCTTCCAGAGTCAAAAGAGTTTTTGCAATTATGTGCTCACCATCAGTGGTTTGCACTAATGCGCCATTAAAGGTAACTGCATATTCATCTTCTCCCACTAAATTCAATTCTTTTAAATATCTTTCAATGCCCTTAACTGGTCTTCCTGTGGCTAAGACAACTTTTACATTATTCTTACGGGCATTTTGTATAGCATCAAAATTTACTTTTGAAATTGTTTTATCGTTCTTTAGTAATGTTCCATCCATATCAATAGCTATTAGTTTGTACATAATTTCCCTCCCGCTTATTTAATTAAAATTATCAATATTATATTATTAAAAGTGATTAAAATCACAGAATATGTAAGCTTGTTAATATATTATAAAACTACAGACATGATAATAAACTTAAAAAGACTTTATTTCACCTGACTAACTTGGCGTAAGTATCCTGCGCACGCTGTGAAAGTGGGAGTACAACGCCAAGTAAGCCATGCATTTGCAGTTCTA
>NZ_JBDNRK010000108.1:0-4228 GCF_047718555.1 Clostridium sp.
ATGACTTTTAATCATGTTGTCCGGGGTTCGATTCCCCGGTAAGCCACCAAAAAAAACATCCTTAAATAAGGATGTTTTTTTAATTTAAATTTATAATTGATATTAATTACTATGCTTATCAATAAATCTTACTATAGAAAATTAATTATTTTTGATTTATAATATTTTTTTCTGCAGGTATTGATAGTACTTTATTAACTGGTATTGTCTCATTATTTAAATTGTTTTTTTCTTTAATTTCATTTATAACTCCACTGGGAACATAAGTTGGCATAAAATTTCTAGCTAAACTGTATAGATCATCTCCAGATTTTACTTTGTAGTTTATATAAGTGTAGTCTAAATTATCATTTTTTATCTTGACAATGTTCTTATTTGATTCTTCTGCAAAAGTAGGCTTAGATTTTAATGGAGAATCATTTATTATATTATAACTGGATTCTGTAGATTTCAAAGATTCCTCATTTTGTTGATCTTTATATACTAAACTACTGCAAACTAATAATACAAGAATTAATGATAAAATTAATAATAACTTATTTTTAGTCATGATAAAATCACCTCATAATATTAAATTATATATTGGTAATTATTGACTGAAACAATAAAATTATACATGTTTACTTAATTCATTTTTTAAATTTATCCAATCATTTTCATACATTTTTAAAAATTCATCGTTTCTATTATAGGTTAAAGCAGAAGGATGATACATAGGGAAAATGTATCTGCCTATATCATCATTAAAAATAAGCTTGCCATGACATTGGCCAATACTATTAAAGTTTGTTAGTCTTTTTAAGGGTATATTGCCTAAAGTTATTATTAATTTAGGATTAACAATGTCAATTTCATGGTTTAGAATTTCTCTAAATAGATTTATTTCTGAAATTTTAGGGGCTCTGTTGCTTACAGTTGTTTTATTGTTCTTACCAATTTTTAATTTTATAGGCCTGAAAAAACAGGTATTTGTGATTCTTACATCTTTCCGAGATAGACCAATGGTGTTTAGATATTTTTCAAAAGTTTTACCAGCTAATCCTACGAAAGGTTTACCAGTTTCTACTTCAGTTTTACCTGGTGCTTCTCCAACAAATAGTATATTACAAGGTGAAGGACCATCACCTGTTATCCAGCCAGCAATAGATTCATCTTTATAATTTTCTGATATATTTTTGATTTGTTCTCTTAAATCATCTAATGTCATAATTCGTATCTCCTATTTTCTTAACTTAAAGTAAAGTTTGAACTATACTTTTTAATTGAAATAACGCTTAAGATTTAAAAACTTATATATACGGTTTCAATAATAATTATAAAATTCAGTATTTAAAGTTAATTATTACATTTCAATAAAAAGCTTTATAATTTATCCGATGACTACCCACTCTAATACTCCCATCGCACTCTGTGAAAGCGATTCACACAAAATCTAAGATTTTGGTTCTCTGCTTTTCTTCAAAGTGGGAGTAAAGAGTGGTTACGTCCCTGGATAACGAGTTACCCTAAAGGACAACGATTTCTAAGTATCGAAAATACCGATACTTAGAATTCTGTTAGTAAGTATCAGGTGGAATAAGAATTCCACCTGATAACAAGAACTCTGTTTATATGATTTAGTACAGCTTAATATAATAATAAATTGTATTTGTACTATTTTAAGGTATAATGTCTATAATGAAGAAAATAATGATAAACTACGTTATAATAATATCATAGAAAAATAATTTACAAAATATATTTAATTTTAATTACTAAGGAGGAATAAAATGAAAAAAATAATTATAGCTATAATATTAGTCTTATCTCTATTAGAAATATCAGCATGTAGCAATAAAACTGTGGCAGTAAATAAATCTGATACTAATAATGCTGTCAATTCTCCCAATTCTGCGAATATAATTTCTAATGATAGTAATAATACTCAAGGTAAAAGTTTAGAGGTTAATAGTCCTAGCAGCAATATAGATACAAATTCAAATACTATAAGTGATATAAGTAATTGGAATCATCCAGTAAAGTATGTGTTTAAGAATGCAAATATTCAAATTGAAAAAGTTGATTTTAAGAATAATAAAACATATCCTATATTTTATGTTGATTTAACAAAAAATATAGATTCAGATAATAAAACCTATTATAAAAATTTAATGAAACAATTGGCCATAGCTAATGGATACTGGGATTATGAAATAATAGATACAAAAAAGGATATTGATATCAAAGTAATTTGTGATAAAAGTAAGGGAGATGTAAAGCAAATAATATATAACAAAGATAATAATTATTTTGATGAATCTCAAAATGATAAAAATAATACCAATAATACAGATAATGAACTTATAAATTATTTAATCAATAATGTAAGTGAAGTAAAAAGTTTTATGAATTCATTAAAAAATAATAGCAATACAAAAGGTATTGTATATGTGGAGCGCTATCCAGATAAAAGCTCAAGTAATGTATATATAAGAGATTATTATGGATTGTATGTGGGCGAAGAGCATACTGATCATAATGTAAATATATATAGATTTGCTATTAATAAGAATACTAAGGAAATATTATATTATGATGTTGTAAATGATAAATATGAGAGTATTAGTGATTGGAGAAAAAACAGATAATTGTATCCAAACATTTAACAAAAAATTGATATGATATTATAATATAAATTTATAATGAACAATTTAGTAATGCATGGGAGTGATATAATGAAAAAGCCACTTATAATGACACCAGGGCCTACTACGGTTAGAGAAAATGTTAGACTTGCTAGAGCGGAAGAAACTACGAATCCTGATATAGATAAAGAATTTTACGAGTTCTATAAAGAAACATGTTGTAAATTAGGGGATTTTCTTAAAACAAATAATGAAGTAAGAATTTTAAGTGGAGAAGGAATACTTGGTCTTGAAGCTGCCTGTGCATCTTTAACTGAAAAAGGCGACAGAGTTTTAATAATTGAAAATGGCATTTTTGGTGAAGGTTTTGGGGATTTTGTAAAGATTTATGGAGGAGAACCTTTTTATTTTAGAAGTAATAGAAAACGAAAGATAGATATGGAAGAATTAAAAGCTTTTTTAGACAAGGATAGTAATTTTAAATATGCAACGGTAGTTCATTGTGATACTCCTTCTGGAGTTTTAAATGATATAGATAAAATATGTCCTATACTTAAGGAAAGAAACATATTAACAGTAGTTGATAGTGTAGCTGGCATGGGCGGCGAAGAATTAAGAGTAGATGATTGGAAAATAGATATAGTTTTAGGCGGTTCTCAAAAGTGTTTATCTGCACCTCCAGGACTTACATTTTTAAGTATAAGTGAAGATGCTTTTAGTGCAATGGAAAACAGGCAAACACCAATAGCATCATTTTATTGCAATCTTTTAGTATGGAAAAATTATTATAAAGATAAATGGTTTCCATACACTCCACCTATAAGTGATATTATTGGACTTAGAAAGGCTGTAGACAATCTGTTAGAGGAAGATAATATAATTGAAAGACATGATATAATTGCTAGTGCTACAAGAGCAGCGGTGGCTTCATCTGGATTAAAGATTCATATAGAAGATGGATATTCAAATACAGTGACAGCAATTGATGTTCCCCATGGAATTAATGATAAAAAAATAATAAAATATATGATTGATAATTATGGAGTTATGATTACAGGATCTTTTGGATACTTAGAAGGAAGAGTGTTGAGAATAGGACATATGGGGGAAAATGCCAAAGCAGAAAAAGTAGGATATACTTTGTTTGCCTTACAGAGAGCGTTAGAACACTATGGCTTTAAGTTCTATAAAGATATGGCCAGTATATTTTTCGAAAAAATTTAAATATCTGAAAGAAAGGTCTATTTTCATATAAATGGAAGTAGACCTTTTGCTATTATAAAGTATTTGTTTAAAAAATTATATATTTTGTATAAATACTTATCCTAGTGTATCATTATGAAATATTATTAGGAATAGTGAGATAAATTGATTAATTTTAATATAATATTGAATAATAAGTGTATATTAATTTGTATAATGAAAAAATTGTGATATACTAACATCTGTTGTTGAAAAATAGTATATTAAATCAATAAAAAGTTATAAAAAGTTATTGACAAATTGTATTGATGATGATAAACTATAAAAGTCGTCGATTGATGACAGGAATTGATCTTTGAAAATTAAACAGAGTATAAGAATAAGTAAACCAGCAATTCTTT
>NZ_JBDNRK010000109.1:0-3913 GCF_047718555.1 Clostridium sp.
TGTTAATGCCAAAAGTTACTATAAATAATTTAATATTGAACTTGGATATCTATAATAAAATTAAAATATTATCTATAATTAGTGATAATGATATTCGTTATCAAATTAATAGGGAGGTCAGTTTAAAAATTGTAAAAGTATATTGTCTTATTTCACAAGGGGGTTCATGGTTTGAATAAAAAATTATCTATTTTAAAGAAAAAAATATCTCTGGTAAAAATATCTAGATTCATAATTCAGCTTATATTTTTATACTTTTTCTCAGGACTATTTACTTTAGCTTTTACTGGTTTTAGGAGTATATATTTGGGACTAGCTAGAGAAAATTTTAGTATCGCTAATTCCTTCACTTTCTTAGCTGCTTTTGCGGCTGTAGTAGTTTTATCTGTTTTAATAGGGCGGTTCTTCTGTGGCTGGATATGTGCCTTTGGAACCTTTAATGATCTTGTGTATTTAGTTTCAAGAAAGATATTTAAGAAAAAGATAAAAATATCACAGGCAGTAGATGAAAAATTAAAATATATTAAATACATAGTTTTATTGGGAATTATAATTTTTATGTGGTCAATGGACTTATCACCGGAAAAAAGCATAGATCCTTGGGACGCCTTTGCTCAACTACCACAGTTTAAAACTATGGCTCCTGAAATTCCAATAGCTTTTATATTTTTGGCCTTAATAACTATAGGCGCCATGTTTATAGAAAGATTCTTTTGCAGATATTTGTGCCCTCTGGGAGCTATACAGGCTATACTTTCAAAATTTAAGATTATTAACATAAGCAAGCCAAGTGAAAAATGTGGCAAATGCCAATTGTGTACGGGAAATTGCCCAATGGGAATAAATCTATCGCAGGTAGAGTCAGTAGAGAGTGGCGAATGTATAGCATGTCTAAAATGTGTAGATACATGTTATAGAAGCAATCCTAAAGTTGTTATATTTAAAAAATTAAATATGCAGTGGTATTCTTCTACAGCGGCGGCAATTTTGGTGTTCAGCTTTATCTTTTGGGGAAGTAAATTTGTAAAGCCAGAAGCAAAAATAGGAGCTAAGGTTAGTGCAGCTCAGATGTCAAAAGTTGATGAAGCTGTTTTCAGCGATGGTGTATACATAGGAGTAGGTACTGGTTTCAGACCTAACTTAAAGGTTCAGGTTAAAATAACTAAAGGGAGAATTCAGGACATAAAGATAATTTCTCATGAAGAAACTAAAGGATATTACGAACAGGCTTTTGATGTAGTGCCAAAGGAAATAATAGCAGCACAATCTTCAGATGTAGATGCAGTATCAGGGGCGACCAAGTCCAGTAACGGAATAAAATCTGCAGTAAAAGATGCTCTTAATAAAGCAAGAAAAGATAAGACTCAAAATGAAATTGTAGATAATAATCAAAATCAGGAAAACAGTGCTTCACCTCAAGCTGAGAGTACAAGTGCAGATGCTTCAATGGATAAGAATGCAAAATTCAAAGATGGTACCTATACAGGGGTGGGAATTGGATATCAGCCTGGACTTAAAGTATCTGTTACTATAAAGGATGGTAAGATAGCAGATATAAAAATATTATCTAATAACGAAACACCAGGTTTCCGTGAAAAGGCATTTTCTGTAGTGCCAAATGAAATAATATCAGCGCAGACTACGGATGTAGATGCAGTATCAGGAGCTACTTTTTCCAGTAGAGGAATAATGACAGCGGTTAAAAATGCACTTCAGAAGGCATTAATTAGTGGTGAACTGCCAGAAGGTAATACTTCTACAACAGCAAGTACAGCTGCTAATAATAGTTCGGCTAATGTTTCGAATGTAGTTGCTAATTTACCTGTATACACTGGTAAAGGATTGTACAAAGATGGAGTATATACAGGTATTGGCAAAGGATTTGAGCCGAATCTTAAAGTTTCTGTTACAGTAAAAGATGGAAAAATAACAGATATAACAATATTGTCACACAATGAAACCACTGGTTTCTATGAAAAACCTTTTACTATAGTGCCAAAGGAAATAATAAGTAAGCAGGATACAAATGTAGATACAGTATCAGGTGCTACAAGGTCTAGTAACGGAATAATATCAGCAGTTAATGATGCATTAAAGAATGCAAGATTAGATGGTACAACCATTGCTAACAATAATCCAAATAATGACACAAGTGGCGGATCAAATAATAATAGTACAAGCAATGATTCAAATAATGGAAGCAGTAATAATACACCAACTAATCCATCGGATAACAATAATAACCCTACAGATTCTGGGGATAACAAGCCTGTTACTACAGCAGTTCATCTATACAAAGATGGAAGATATACAGGAATAGGCACAGGGCTTAAAAACAATCTTACTGTAGACGTAACAGTGAAGGACAACAGGATTACAGATATAAATCTTATAACATATAAAGAGGGCATAGAGTACATAAAAAAAACTATGACTCCAATGAGTGACAGAATAATAGCAGCACAATCTACGGATGTAGATGTGGTGTCTGGAGCAACTGATACAAGCAATGGAATCAAGGATGCCGTAAATAAGGCTCTTGAAAAGGCGGTTTATAAAGATGGTACTTTTACTGGAACTGGAAGAGGTTATAATAGAAATAATCTTATCAATCTTAAGGTTACAGTGAAAGATAGTAAAATAAGTAACATTGATATAATATCTCAGTCTGAAACAGCAAATTATTTTGAAAAGGCATGGCCAGCTGTACCAGAAGCGATAATTAAGGCACAGTCAACTACAGTAGATACAGTATCAGGAGCAACAAAATCAAGTAACGGTATAATTTCAGCGATAAATAATGCTCTTGCAACAGATACCTCTGCAGGAGAAACAAGTACTTATCCAAGTAAAGAAGAGGTAGCAGCACCATTTAGAGATGGAGTATACACCGGAAAGGGTAAGGGACATGCTGAAAACCTTACAGTTAATGTAACTATAAAGGATAATAAAATAATAAAGATTGATCTGGGAGCTAATGATGAAACACCAGAATACTTTAAGAATGTATGGCCGCTTCTGCCAAATGAAATGATTGAAAAACAATCTGCAGATGTGGATGCAGTATCTGGAGCAACAAGATCAACTAATGGTGTAATCAATGCAGTTAAGGATGCTCTAAGAAAATCACATGATGCAACTTTAAACTTAGGAGATGCTGTTTCAACTAGCAGTGAAGTCTCAAAGAATAATACAACTGTTGGTGATAATTCAGGTAATAGTGAAGTTAATAACAATACTGGAAATACTACAGCTACTGATAGCAATACTGGAACATCACAAAATGGTAATTCAACAACTAACTCTAGTGAAGTAAAATATAAAGACGGAGTTTACGAAGGAACGGGAGACGGTTTTCAGCCAAATCTTAAGCTTTCTGTTACCGTAAAAGACAGGAAAATTACTGACATAAAGACAATATCCAATAATGATACAGAAAGTTTTTATAATAATGCATTTAACACAGTGCCAAAAGAGATAATAAGTAAACAATCTACGGAAGTAGATTCAGTTTCAGGAGCAACCTTCTCAAGTAAGGGCATAATGACAGCAGTAAAGAATGCATTAGAGAATTCAATGTGTCAGTAGTAGATTTGATCATTATATTTAGAAGGATATTTATCAAATCAAAGATGTGCTTAAAGTAAGCTGATATTAGATAAATAGAATTATATATTGATAATGAATTGCAATATCATAGTATTGGAGTAATAAATAACAAAATTAGCACTATCATGTTTATTGAATCTCAATAAATGTTGATAGTGCTTTTTTAGTGGAAAGATGAATTTAGCTTTGTTAATTTCACCTGACTAACTTGGCGTAAGACTCCCACGCACTCTGTGAAAGCGATTCACGCAAAATCAAAAAAAAGATTTTGGTTCTCTGCTTTTCTTCAAGTGGGAGTTCAACG
>NZ_JBDNRK010000110.1:0-3699 GCF_047718555.1 Clostridium sp.
ATGATTCAAAATATTCGTCGCATCTTTGACTTACTATTTATTTTCACATGCCTAATATGCTAAAAATTATTGACATATTATTATTTAGTTATATAATTTATTTTATAAAACGTTTACAAATATAAGTTATTCATTACTTCTAAAATAAAATTACACACGATATACTATTACATAATGTCTTATAATCAATGTAAAACATATTTTTTATAAAAAAATTCAAAATTATTTTTTAGATAATGTTAAATCTACTATAATAAAAAAACTACTAGTATCCATTCCACGTGAAACCAGTAACCATGGTAATTTCATATAACAAAAAATTATCTATAATAAAATATCATTCATATAAAAAAATAATATAAAAAATACTGTTTTGATTATATTTACATTTTTTTACATTATTTTTATATTATCTTATGTTATAATATAAAGCAGTAACAAATTTTAAACATACAAATAGGTTGATAACCAGTCTAAGGAGGAACAAGATATTGAATAAAAAAGCGGTGTCTATCATTATGATGTTAGTATTAACTATCACCATAAGCAGTAACACATTTGCTGCACCGACCACTGATGAATCAGCTGAACTAAAGCAAACTCAAGATAATAAGAAACAAATACAGGGAAAAATGGATACTTTAAATAAACAAATCGATGATATTATAAAAAAAGTTGATAAAAACAAAAATGATATGAATAAAATCGATGCGAATATCAAAAGTACAGAAGCTAAATTGAAGGATCTAGAAGAACACTCAAAAGAGCAAAATGAATTATTTAAAAAGAGACTAAGAGCCCTATATATAAGTGGTGGCGGCAGTAACTATTTAGACGTAATTCTAGGCTCTAAAACTTTAAGTGATTTTGTATCATCACTAGACTCCATCTCCACAATAATGAAATACGATAATAATCTTGCTGCACAATTAAAAGAACAGACAGATAACATAGCAAAACAGAAAGATGCTTTAAATAATGAAAACAAAAGATTATCAGCTTTAAAATCAAGCAATGAGGCCACTCTAGCTAATCTAAATAATGATATAAAACAACAAAATCAATTGCTTGCTCAAGCCACAGCAAAGGAAAATAATTTAATCGCAGAGCAAAAAGCTAGAGAAGCTGCTGAAGCTGCTGCACAGGCTGCAGAGAAGTCAAGAGAGCTAGCAGCACAGCAAGCTGCAAATGCATCTAAACAAGTAGCTAGCAACAATCCTAATAGTACAAGTTCTCCTACTGTTATAAATCGTGGTGGTTCGTCTCCAATAGGATTCTCAAACGTACTAGATATGCAAGCTACTGCTTATTCAGATGATGGTTTCACTGCAAGTGGTGCTAGAACAAGCAGAAATCCAAATGGCTACAGCACTATAGCTGTAGATCCTAGAGTTATACCCTTAGGTTCTAGAGTATATGTAGAGGGCTATGGGTATGCTATTGCTTCTGATATTGGTGGTGCTATTCAGGGAAATATAATAGATTTATTTCTACCTTCAAATGATGAAGCGAATAATTGGGGCAGAAGATCTGTAAAAGTTTATATTATAGGAAATTAATAGAATTTCCTTTACTTCTATTGAAGAAAAAGGCACATAGATTTCTTTTATGAAATCTATGTGCTTTCTTATTATGTTTTCTTATAGCCATTATTATTCTAAATGTAAAAATCCTCTTATATAACGACTTTCAGATATATATGTTATATTCCTAATGTATCCACTGCCTATGCTATAATCATTATACTAATACTTTCTTTAAAACGCATCAAGCACTAATACTATTGTTCTTTTTGCTAATTAAAACGTCATTATAATTATCCATAAGTCCATGAAAAACTTTATTCCATGATCTATTTAATCCAGTATTCCTGCCATTTATTTTTAATGTATTTCTTAAATCTTTATTTTCAATTAATTCTATCATAGAGTTTATTAGTTCGTTAACATTCCTTGTCTTAAACTTAAGACCATTAACTCCATGTTTAATAATCTCTTTAACGCCTCCAGCATCAGCACCTATAACCGGAATACCAGAAGCCATAGCTTCAAGTACTACATTTCCAAATGTCTCTGTGGAAGATGGAAAAACAAAAACATCACTAGATGCATAAATTTGTGCCAATTCTCTTCCCTTCTTAAAACCAGTAAATATAGTGCCTTTAGGAAAATCATTTTTACACTTTTCTAGGTATGGACCTTCTCCAGTTATAATGAGAGCTATCTTATCTCTATATTTCTCAAAAACCGCTTTATAAGCATCAATCAAAATATCTAAGTCTTTCTCAGGTGAAACTCTTCCTACATATAAAAACACTAATTTATCCTGTACACCAAGCTGATTCCTTAATTCTTCACTTCTTAGTTCAGGATTAAAGTTTTTGGAATCTATACCTCTAGAAAAAATACCTGTATTGGATATTCCCTCTTTTTTAAGATACCTTCTTATTTCCTCTGATGGACATAAGGTTAAATCATTTTGATTGTGAAACCATCTCATATAATTCCATATATAATTATTTAAAAAATCTAAATTATAATAATTTAAGTACTGTGAAAAATTAGTTGTATAATTAGATATAGTTGGTATTCCATGTTTTTTCCCATACCTCAATCCTGCTCTTCCCATATTAAACTCAGTCATAAGTTGTATTATATCTGGTTTAAAACTAGACAATGAGGTATTTAATCTAAATGCATTTGGAAAAGCTATTCTACATTCTGGATAGAGAAAAAATTTTATGCTAAAGAATCTTTGTATGTTGTAGTTTTCGTTTTTCTTTATGTCATTATCTGGTGCAAATATTAAATATTCAATATTATTTGCCTCATAATATTCCATAAGCTTATTTAAGGTATTTGTAACTCCATTTATCTGAGGTAAAAAAGTATCTGTAAAAACAGCTATCTTCATATTATCCCTCCTATATTTTTTGACAGTTCATAGGTTTCTATATTTTCAAATTTATTAACATTAAAATAAATTATTGATTCTATTACCATAGTTATAGTTGATACAGCATAAATTATATCCGTGAGAAACCCTCTCTTTTTTTGAAAATACTTTTCCTGCATATTATAAATAATTGATAATACATTTCTCTGTGGTACACTTCTGCTATCAATTATTTTTAATTTACCTCTTATAAGAAGAATTCTTAGATTAATATGAAGGGCTATTTCATAGGCTATATGTTTAAAAATACTTTTTTTACTGTATTCTTCTGTATGATATATACAGAAATAGTCTGCTGTATAATGGCATATCATCCCTAGAAGCATTGAGAACTGCTTAATATCTAATTTATTATTAGATAATTCATTAAAATGTTCAGACACAATACCTATACTATCCTTTAAAGTATGGGAACTTTTAAAGGTATCAGGAGAAATGTCAGGCTTAATATTTCCATACATAAAAATATTTTTATTTAATTTAAAATTTAATTCCTTTAAACAATGTTTATATACAATTTTAGAAAATAAAATATGTGTATTTATTATCACCCTTAATCCCTCTTTCTTTATACTCCTAATATAATAATATTTATAATGGATACCTTTTGACTACATATTTGTGTTAAGTTTTTGATAAATATTTTACGAAATAGTTAACAATCAAATTAATGCATATATTTGTATTTATTTTTGTTAAATAAAGTTAATATTTCAAAGATTTATATATTACAAACGGAGGTAC
>NZ_JBDNRK010000111.1:0-3650 GCF_047718555.1 Clostridium sp.
GTGAATCGCTTTCACAGAGTGCGTGGGAGACTTACGCCAAGTTAGTCAGGTTAAATTTTCAAATATACAAATCAGTTAAATAAAAATCATGACTTAAGTCATGGTTTATTTTTTTAACTTATGACCTAGTTCATTATTACAAAATCAGCTGTGATTATATAATGTATATGAGGAGTGATTAATATGTCAATATTGGAATTAAAAAATATAACTAAACGATATGATGATAAGCTGATAGTAGATAATGTGAGTATTTCAATAAATGAAGGAGAGACTTTTGGACTTCTTGGCCCTAATGGCGCAGGAAAATCAACGATTATTTCTATGATATGCGGCCTTGTAAAGCCAGATAAAGGTAATATCCTGATAGATGGCTATTCCATTACAAAGGATTCAATTTTAGCTAAGAAAAATATTGGTATGGTACCTCAAGATATAGCCCTTTATGAAAATCTGAGCGCAATTGACAATTTAAAGTTTTGGGGTACTTTATATGGCCTAAGTGGTAATCTATTAAAATCCAGGATTGATGAAGCACTTGAGATTACTGAATTAAAGGACAGAGCAAAAAATAAGATAAAAAGTTATTCAGGTGGAATGAAAAGAAGAATTAATATTGCAGCTGCCTTCATGCATCATCCCAAATTGCTTATAATGGATGAACCAACTGTAGGTATCGATCCTCAATCTCGAAATCATATTTTAGAATTCACGAAAAATCTTAATGAAAACTATGGAACAACAGTAATATATACAAGTCATTATATGGAGGAAGTAGAGATGCTTTGTAATAGACTGGTGATATTAGATGAAGGTAAAATTATTGCCAGTGGATCTCAAGATGAAATTAAAAGAATGATTTCCAATGAAGAGAATATTGAAATAAGCTTAACTAAATATACTAATGAAATTGAACTAAAATTAAAAGAACTTAAAACTGTTAATGGAATTAATTATAAAGATGGACTGCTTACAGTAGTTATGAATACATCTGAAAAAAACAGTCTCCAAGATATTATTGATATATTAATCCATAACAACGCAAAAATACAAAACATAAATATAGAAGTTCCCAATTTAGAAAATGTGTTCTTAAACTTAACTGGCAAGAATTTAAGAGATTAGGGAGGACAAGTATGAAAACAATTAGTATTTTTATAAATTCATTAAAATTATTTTTAGTAAATATTAAAATATATGTTTTTGTGTTTCTAATTGCTCCTTTTATATTCTCATTTATGTATGGAACTATTTATAAAAACATATTGAACCCAAATAGAACTATTGATAAATTTACAGTGGCATATATAGATATGGACAACAGTGAAGAATCTAAACCATTAGAGCAGATTTTTAATGAAGATAAACTCAATAGAATTGTCTCTTTGAAAAAGCTGCCAAGTTCAAAAGATATAAATAATGATTTATTACAGGGGACCTATACTTCTGCTGTAATTGTTCCAAAAAACTTCTCTCAAAGTATTAAAGATAATAAACAGGCTTCAATTGAAGTTCTGCAATCACCCTCTGCCGGCGTAAATGGTGAAATCATATATGACATAGTAAAAGCCTACTGCTCCTATGTTAATATGAATAGAAGTGTTTATAGTGTTATACTGGAAAACTCAAAGGACGAAAATCTAACTAAAAAAATATTTAACAGTATGCTTCCCATAATACAGTCGGATTTAAATAAAACTTATTTAACCTATACATCTCTTCCAAAAGCCAAACTTCTTGACTCTAAACAGCAATTTGCTTCCAGTATGCTGGTAATGTTTAGTCTGTTTATTGTATTAAATCAGGCAATCAGTATATTAAAGGAAAGAGAAGAGGGTACTTTAATTCGTATATACTCAACAGCTACAAGTAAACTGTCTTTTTATTTTGGAAGATTAATGGCTACCTTTTCTATATCAATAATACAAATACTGTGTTTTCTAGCAGTTTCATCATTGTTGATAGGAGTAAATTTTGGGGATTATTTAAGGCTTATTCCGGTGATAATAATTCACGGTATCATTATAGCAGCAATTACCTCTGTATTAATAAGTTTATTTAAAAATACCACTTTAATATCTGTAGTATTCGGTTTTATAGTTTCAATAATGTCCATACTTTCAGGAAGCTTTTTCCCAGCAGATTACTATCCTGGATTTATGAGAAGTATATCCCATTTTACAATTAATTATTGGATAAATAATCTATATACAAGTAATATGCTTGGAGATAATTTCTCTTCTATGCTCTATATAATTATTGCAATGTCAATTATATCTACTTTAGCTATTCTACTTGGTGCTGTAAAACTAAAACGTGAATATTAGGGGGAAAACAGGTATGCAAATTTTAAGATTAACTATACTCCACTTAAAGAGAATGATAGCTAACAAGGCCGTACTTTTCTTTACACTTTTGATGCCAATGGTTGTTATTTGTCTAGTTACATTTTTTAGCGGTGGACATGGAAATAATAGTAATGAGAAAACACTTTACATTGATTTTGTGAATAAAGATAAGGGGACAATGGGACAGGATTTAATAAAAGAGTTTAAGGCTTCAGAAAGTTTTAATGTATATGTGGTAAATGAATCTGATGCAGAATATAGAGTTCAACATAATGTTGTTGCTGAAGCTATAATAATACCTGAAAATTTTTCTAAGTCTTTAGAAAATGGCTCTGGACCAAATATAAAAATTTTAAAGCTAAATAACGGTAATATAAATATAACTACTGATAGTAAAATAAATTACTTTGTAAATGAGAAGTTGATTTCAAAAGAAATTTCATCAAATTTAAAAGAACAAATTCCAATGTCAAAAGATATTACAACTGAGTTGGCTAAAGAGGTTTCTTCCAATAAAATAATGGCTTCTTCAAAAATAGTAACAAAGGGCAAGTCAAATTTAATTGGAAGCCAAATTTCTATTAATTTATGTATTAGTTTTATGATGTTTACTGTAATATTTATAGTTAATGAAATAATAGCAAGAAAAGATGATAAGACTTTAAGAAGAAGCTTTACCACACCTAATAGCAAATTAGTATTAATGGCTTCCTTTGTGTTGGCCTTTTTAATAATTGGCTGGCTTGAAGTAATACTTATGGTGGGAAGTACTTCTTTGTTATTTAAGATGAATTGGGGAAATTCTATTTTTGCGCTATTTGTATTCTTTACTTCTCTTATACTTGTAGTACTTGGACTAGGAATATTATTGTGCAGAATTGTGAATACAGCCAGTAACGCTCCAATAGTTTGTCAAATGGTAGTCCAAATAAGCTGTATAGTTGGCGGTTCATATATGCCATTAGACTATTTTCCAGCTACTCTTAAGCATATAGCTTACTTTATGCCGCAAAGCTGGGCGGTAACAGCTCTCACAGACTTAGTACTAAAAAATAAAGGATTGATTTCAATTCTTCCTGATATAGGTGTATTACTATTGTTCGCAATAGCATTTTTAACAGCAGGGGTTTCTACTATAAAGGAAATAACAGAGTGATTGATTAGTACTTTAACACTATAATTTTGAAAAAATAGATTCAATTTTAAAAATGAAGGATTATATTTTTTTCATAAAGTAATATTCCTTTTCCTTTATAATATTTTTGTAGATGTAGTTTATAGAGCTACATCTATTTTTATATA
>NZ_JBDNRK010000112.1:0-3610 GCF_047718555.1 Clostridium sp.
TCTGAATTTTAGAACTGCAAATGCATGGCTTACTTGGCGTTGAACTCCCACTTGGATAAGTGGGAGACTTACGCCAAGTTAGTCAGGTTAAATTTTACTATATGTAAACTTTAGTAATAAATTAATAAAGTTTTCAGAAAAATTGTCTATAACATCATATATATTAAACATAACGGCATAAAGGGAGGTTGAGAGTATGTATGACGAGATAGTCAAACTCATAAACACCGTTGGTTTCCCCATAGCAGTTAGTCTATTTCTTCTCATTAAATTAAATGGACAAATTGATACTTTAATCAAATCTATTTATGAATTAAAAGAAGAAATAGCTGCCGTTATAAAAAACCAAGAAAGGAAGTAAGCCATAGGTCTTACTTCCTTTTTAAACATTATTCTCTACATAAACAGAGTTCTTTGTTTCAGGTTATATCAATATATTTAAAAATTTTTTTTATAAAAAATATTTTGCTCATTAGAATTACCTTTTTCAATAAAAATATTAAAAATTTAATATTTTTTATTAAAATGAGCACACTAATTATATATTCATAAAAATCTACTATTTAGGTGCTTGTGAAATTAAAAATAAAATTTTTAATTAAGCTCAAGGGAGGTAATTATTCATGGCACAAACTGAAGATCATAATAATAACAATAGAGGAGACCGCTCAGGTGGCGGCATGCTTCACTGGGTATGGAGGTTAATATTAGTAGCAATTGTTTTAGCAGTAACATCATTTTTGACACCAGGTTTTTCAATTAGAGGATTATGGTCATTTTTACTAGCTGCAGTTATAATAATTGTAGTAGATTATTTGATAGAATCCTTTATGGGAGTTGATGCATCACCTTTCGGTAAAGGATTAAAGGGATTTATTATCTCTGCTATAATAATATATCTAACACAATTTTTAGTTCCAAATATGCACGCTTCCATATTAGGTGCAATATTAGCAGCTATAGTTATTGGAATAATAGATGCAATTATTCCTGGAAGAGCAATGTAATCCAAGAGTATTACAATCTCTAGTCACAAAACAAAATTGAAAGGAAAGTAAGACTGAAAAATGTCTTGCTTTCTTTTTTATTTATAATCCTATATTAACAAATAATTCTTGCAAAAAAATTTAAAAATTATTTTGTAATAATTTATTCTTCGTCATATATATAGTCAGAAGCACAGGAAGGAGGTGATAACATGGCAGCAACATTAACTAAAGTTTCTTCTTCTGTGGTTATAGTAATAAACACAGGTAAAGATGCAAACGGAAAAGACACCAGCAAAAAATTAAACCTTGGAGCTGTAACAACTGCAGCTGCAGAACAGGATATATATGATGTAGCTTCAGCTATTGGAAATATCCTTAATTATCCTGTACAGACAATTCAAAAAGTGGACAACAATTTACTGACTAATGAGTAAAACTTATTAAAAAATTTTTATCTAAGGCATATGAAAATAAATAATAAGTCAAAGATGCGATGGATATTTTGAATCCAACAAGGAAACAGGTTCCGCAGATAGTGAGCTATCTAAGGGTTCTGTTGACGCAGTAGGATTCAAAATAGACTAGCATACTGACTAGTTATTTATTTGAATTTGCCTAAAGAAAGGAGGTCTTGTAAATGGCACATAAACTAACTTTAAAATTTACTACAGCAGAAGATGGTAAATATTTTTCATTATCTATAGACAATGTTAAGCAGGATGTAAATGGACAACCATCCATAACTGAAGCAGAAGTGAACAGTCTTATGGATCTTATAATCCAAAAGAAAATTTTCTCCACAAAAACTGGAGATATAACTGGAAAAAAAGATGCCAAACTAGTAACTACTTCTTCTGAAAGCTTTCAACTTAGCTAATACTATCATCAAAACCTCTAGCCCTGCTGAAAATGCAGGGCTATTATATTCCAAATAATTATACAAAACAGCATACAATCCTAAATGCCTGCTGAAGCAAGTTCTTAATTCAGGTGGGGATTCTTTTGCCCCATCTGAATTTTAGAACTGCAAATGCATGGCTTACTTGGCGTTGAACTCCCACTTGAAGAAAAGCAGAGAACCAAAATCTTCGATTTTGTGTGAATCGCTTTCGCTGTGTGCAAGCAGAGAACCAAAATCTTGGATTTTGTGTGAATCGCTTTCACAGAGTGCATGGGAGACTTACGCCAAGTTAGTCAGGTTAAAAAATTTTTTATACTGAGTTTTTGTATTTTATTTTTAGCCTGACATTGACATACAGAATATTATATAATGTTATTATTAACTGAAAATACACTATACGAAGCACCTAAAAATAAATACAATCCGTGCAGCATCAGCTGCATGAGATATTTTACGGAGGTATACAATGATTTTTTCGAAAAAAATGGATAAGCTAACTTCAGCTATATTTTCTCAGCTCAGTGACAGAAAAAATAAACTCATAGCTGAAGGTACACAAGTAATAGACTTTAGCATAGGTACTCCAGATATACCACCAGCTCCTCATGTTATTGATACAATAGTGAAGGAATCAAGTAAAATAGAAAATTACATATATTCCATAAATGATACAGATGAATTACTGATTTCAGTACAGAAATGGTATGGTAAAAGGTACGGAGTAAAACTTGAAAAAGATGAAATAGTATCACTACTTGGCTCTCAAAGTGGCTTTGCAGAATTAGCTTTAGCTCTGGTGGATCCTGGTGATATAGTATTGACTCCCGATCCTGGCTACCCTATTTTCACTGTAGGGCCTTACCTTTCCGGTGCAGAAATAGTTAAGCTGCCCTTATTAAAAGAAAATAATTATCTAATTGACTTTCATGCAATAGATGAAGAAACGGCAAGAAAAGCAAAACTTATGGTACTATCTTATCCTAACAATCCAACGGCTGCCACAGCCCCTCATGACTTTTATGTAAAACTTGTGGCCTTTGCAAAAAAATATGACATAATGGTACTTCATGACAATGCCTATAGTGAACTTGTATTTGATGACACAGAAGGCAGCAGTTTTTTGTCCATCCCTGGAGCTAAGGATATTGCAGTAGAATTCAACTCACTATCTAAGACTTACAGCATACCAGGCTGTAGAATTGCCTTTGCAGTTGGAAATAGAGAAATTGTAAAACAATTAAAAATCCTGAAATCCCATGTAGATTATGGAATGTTTCTACCCTTTCAAAAAGCTGCGATTTCAGCCTTAGAAGGCCCTCAGGATTATGTCCAATTAGTAAAAAATACTTACAGAGAAAGAAGAGACCTTCTTGTAAATGGGTTAAATAAAATTGGCTGGCATATTGATAACACTGGAGGCAGTATGTTTGTATGGGCTGCTATTCCTCCAAAATATAAATCTTCCCTGGAATTTACTTTTGATCTCATGGAGAAAACAGGAGTTATTGTAGTTCCCGGCAGCAGTTTTGGAGACCATGGTGAAGGCTTTGTACGTTTTGCCCTTGTGCAAAATAAAGAAAAAATACTTAAGGCAATACAAAACATTGAACTTAGCGGCATACTTGAAAACTAAAAACGAATTAATAAATGGAAATTATCCTATATTCATTGAAGCAAGTTCTTAATTCAGGTGGGGATTCTTTTACCCCATCTGAATTTT
>NZ_JBDNRK010000113.1:0-3424 GCF_047718555.1 Clostridium sp.
GTAGAATTTAAAATATACTAGCATACTGGCCTATTTATTTTTTGAATATGCCTTAATCTATGGATATAGTATTTCCAACTAATATTACTTCATATTCACTAAAAGAGGTAATTCATATTTCATTAATTGTTCACAATCTGAATTTGACATAAAAGACCTACTTCATTTATAATTGAACATACAAATTTCTGGGAGGTGCGTTATATGAGATTACTGTATATAATAATTTTCTTCCTAGGTCTAGGATTATTTTGGTCACTGCTTGAGGCTCAGATAGTTAAATTAACTAAAATTAAATTTAAAACAAAAAAAGTTACTGATAAAATTAAAATAGTATTTATATCAGATACACATTATGGTGATTATTATTTCAAGCATAGATTAAAAAGTATAGTAAATAAAGTTAATAGACTTGAGCCTGATCTGGTAATACTAGGTGGTGATTATCTATTTGTAGAAAGAAACACAAAATTTAATAAGACTGATTTAGATAAATTTTTTAATGACATAAAACAAATACAATCTAAACACGGCATAGTTGCAATTTTAGGTAATCATGAGTATTATCTCAAGGAAAATATAAATCTATTGCTGGAGAGTATGGAAAAGTGCAAAATAAATTTACTAAAAAACAAAACTTACTCTATAAATTTTAAAAATTCCACAGTGCTTTTTCATGGAGTTGATGATTTGAAAAGCGGACAAGTTAATACTGATGTTCTCCAAACAAATGAAAAATATTTAAATATTATACTTTCTCATAATCCAGATTTCTTTGAAGAATACAATATAAATTTTGATATTGGCTTAAGCGGCCATACTCATGGAGGTCAGATAAATTTTTTTGGACTATACGCTCCTATAACAGAATCCTCCTATGGTCAAAAATTTATAAAAACTATTAATACTAAAGGAAATTCAATGATAATAACTTCAAAAGGTCTCGGCTGCAGCAGACTTCCTTTAAGATTTTTTGCTGTTCCTGAGATAATTGAGTTAGATGTTAAACCGCAGTGATTACCTTTAGAACTTGAAAGTTCTTTCTTGATCTAATTATTTTAAAAATAATTAGATCAAATATATTACCTATTTTTAATCTTCATAAAATCAACATAAGTTTTTGGTATTGTTATTTTATGAAAAAAGGAGGTAATAAAAATGAACATGACTCACTATATGTCTCTTCTGGCAAACAATCAACCATGGAATCTTATATTTTTTATGGCTATTCCCGTAATAGCAGCAGAAACACTTACCATTACTGAATTTTTTATAATCTTTAATAAAATTCATAAAGGGCCCATAAAAACTTTAAATAAAATTGTGGGAATCTTTGCAGGCTTTTATTTTACAGGTATATTTATCTACCTTTTAACAACTGCAGTTATACCAATTACACAAAACTCCCAGTGGCATACCTGGGTAGATGTTGCAGCGGTTGGATCCTATTTGAGTGGAGTTATTTTTCTTCTATCAATTGCTTTAATGGAATTAAATATAGTTTTTAGACATAAAACTATTGAACAAAAGATGAAAATTCACTTTATACTCATTTCTGGATTTCTTGTAGTCGCACATATTGCAATGATATTTGGAATGGTAAATCCAGAAATAATTAATAATATGGACACTATGCCAAATATGAGTAAATAGCACAACCAATAATAAGAAAAATGGTGCTTTCCTGCAGCACCATTTATTTAGCCCAATTATGTAAATCATTTCATTATTTCTATAGTATCTCCTGACCTTATTATTCCACCTTTTAATACCCTTGTAAATACACCCTCCGTCGGCATTATACACTTTCCTACCTGCTGCTTTATGGCACAGCCTTTATGACACTCTTTTCCGATCTGAGTTATCTCTTGAACAGTGTCACCTATTTTTAATTTTGTACCTACAGGAAGTTTATAGAGTACTATACCCTCTGTAGTAATATTTTCGGCAAATTTACCTGGCACTAGACCCGTTACGCCCATTTCTATCATTTTATCTATGCTTTCCTTGGCTAAAAGACTTACCTGTCTGTGCCATTTTCCCGCGTGAGCATCTCCCTTAAGACCATATTCCTCTATGAAGATACCTTCTTTTATAGAAGTTTTTATAATACCCTTTTTATCACTAATGTTAATTGCTATAACTTTAGCCATTTCCCAAAATCTCCTCTTATATATATCTTGTATTGCTATTAACCACCAATGTCCATCATGTTTCTGCTTATATAATTTCCATCCTCCAAATTGTGTTCCTTAGGCTTATTTATAATAATATTATCTATTAATTCACCAATGTTTTTTCCCTGCCTAAGGGGCACCTTTAAGTCTATCTCCTCATTAGAATGAAGGCATGGCTTTATCTTACCATCTACAGTAAGCCTCATTCTATTGCAATTTTCACAGAATTTACAGGATATAGGGTTAATGAGTCCCACTCTACCCTTACCTGCTGAAAGTTTATAGTATTTTGCCGGAGAAGAAATATCTGTGGCTGCAGCTTCTGTTAATTCCGGCACCTTTTCTAGTACTATGTTATTTGAGGTATAATTATTAAGAGACCAATACTTTAAAGCGCCTATAGGCATAAGCTCTATAAATCTTACATCTATTTCTTCATATCTTGTTAAATTTACAAAACTCTCTATTTCATCATCATTAAAACCTTTTATCAATACAACATTAATCTTTATAGGATTAAGTCCAAACTTTTTAGCAGCTTCTATTCCCTTTAGTACATCAGCTAATCTTCCGCCTCTGGTGATTTTGGAATACTTCTTTCCATCTAAAGTATCCATGCTTATATTTACTCTGTTAAGTCCTGCATTTTTCAAATCCTGAGCATATTTACCCAATAATATTCCATTGGTAGTCATGGCAAAATCCTTCACCTTTTGTAAGTTTCCTATACCTTCTATTAAATTTAGCAGACCTCGTCTTACTAAAGGTTCTCCGCCAGTTATTCTAATTTTGTCTACTCCCTTTTCTACAAAACTTTCAGCTATACTCTGTATTTCCTCCAGACTTAAAATTTCTTCATGGAGCATTTTTTTTATACCCTTTTCAGGCATACAGTATTTACATCTTAAATTACATAAATCCGTAACTGATATTCTAAGATAATTTATCCTTCTTCCATATGAATCAAACATATCCCACCCCCGTTGTTATAGTTAAATTCATCTTATCCATATTTACTTCTTGTATATAGAAACTTTTAAAGATAATCAAAACTATAAATAGTTATTTTCCGACAGATAAACAGAATTCTTGGCATCAGGTGGAGTTTTTGTTTATGACCTCTGATGCTTACTAACAGAGTTCTTAGTATCAGTATTTTTGATACTTAGAAATCGTTGTCCTTTAGGGTAAATCGTTATCCAGGGACATAGCCACTCTTTACTCCCACTTTGAAGAAAAGCAGAGAA
>NZ_JBDNRK010000114.1:0-3156 GCF_047718555.1 Clostridium sp.
TTTATTTTCATTTAATAAACATTATACTATTTTCGTATAGTTTTTTATTTAATTTACAAAAATATTATATTTTATATAGTACTCAGTAATAATAATTCAAGTGCTAATTATTTAAAAAAGTTCATTACTAATTTTGTGATAGATTATAACTATAATAATTTGTCACAAAATTTCATAATGAACCTAAAATTTGATTAAATTTTAATTCTTATCTAACATATCAAGAAGTTTATTAAAGGTATCTATAGTGTCCTCCAGCGGCTTAGGTGTTGTCATGTCTACGCCGCCCTTCTTTAGAATGTCTATTGGGTAATCGCTGCCTCCACTCTTCAAGAATTCCTTATATTTCTTCACTGCTGATTCGCCCTCTTTTAAAATCATGCTGCTGAAGGAATTAGCCGCAGCATATCCTGTTGCATATTGGTATACATAAAAATCACTGTAAAAATGTGGAATTCTTGACCATTCCATATCTATTTCCTTATCCACTATCATATCAGGGCCAAAATATTTTACATTTAAATCATGCCATATTTTACAAAAATCTTCTGCTGAAAGAGGTTTTCCATCTTCTATACTTTCATGTGTTATCTTTTCAAATTCAGCAAACATAACCTGTCTGAATACAGTAGTTCTAATCTGCTCCAATTGTTGATTTATGAAATATAATTTTTTATTTTCGTCCTCTTCTGTATTTATAAGATAATTTATAAGCAAGCATTCATTGGTGGTAGATGCCACTTCAGCACAGAATAAAGTGTAACTAGCATATATAAAGGGCTGAGTTTTCCTTGAATAATAGGAATGTATAGAATGACCCATTTCATGCACTAAAGTAGACACATCATTTATTTCATAATTGTAGTTGAGTAGTACATAAGGCATTGAATCATAGCATCCAAAGGAGTATGCACCACCCCTTTTGCCCTTATTTTCAAATACATCAATCCATCCATCTTTTATTCCGTTATCAAAAATATCTAAATATTCCTTCCCAAGAGGCTTCAATCCTTCCTTTGCAATTTCAACAGCTCTTTCAAATTCAATATAATCTTTAGGTGTATCTACCACGGGAACATACAAATCATACATATGAATTTCATTCAATTTTAATAACTTTTTCTTTACATCTACATATCTGTGTAGTGAAGCTTTTAAATTATTATTTACAGTTTCAATTACATTATCATATACACTTAGTGGAATGTCATTTGGCTTAAGGCTATATTCCATAGAATTTTTATAATGTCTTACCTTTGATTGAAATACAAAATTTTTAATTGATGCTGAAAGAGTCTGAGCAAAGGTATTTTTATAATTACCATAAGTATTAAATAAGGCGTTAAAAGCATTTTTTCTAACTTCTCTATTCTTAGATTTTATAAAATTACTATATTTTACTTCCGTAAGCTCAGCTTCCTTTCCATCTTCATCTATTATCTTTGGAAAACTTATATCGGCATTTGAAAGCATATTAAAAATATTTCCTGGTGCCTCTAAACAATCTGAAACGGAAGCAAGCAATTCCTCCTCTCTTTTTGAAAGAGTATATGGCTTAGCCTTCAATATATCCTTTAATGCAAATTCATAAAGTTTAAGTTCAGGCACACTTTCAACTTCTTTTTTAATATCTTCCTCAGGCAAAGATAAGATCTCAGGGACAAAAAAAGCTGCGGCACTTTTAAACTCTGAAAGATAGGCATCAATTCTACTCTTTAATGTTTGAAAAGTGGTATTTGTTGTGTCCTCATCAGATCTTTGATGGGCATAAATAAATAATTTTTCTAATATTCTAGAAGCCTCTTCGTCAAGCTTATAAAATTCTAATAACTTCTTACCATCACTAAGCTTTCCGCTAAGTGCACTTATTTTAGGTTGAAATTCCTTAAGTCTATTAAAATCAGTTTCCCAAGCTTCTATGTCCTTATATACCTTGTCAATTCTCCATTTATACTTTTCATCTATCTCATCTCTTGTTTTGGTTTTCTTTATTTCTTCCATAAAATTCTCCCCTTTTTATATTAATAACTAATTCTATTCAAATAAATAACTAGTCAATATGGTAGTCTATTCTCATATAGCTTATTTAAAAATAATTTTGAATGTTAATTGTAATTTATTGTTCATATTCTTCTCTTTTATTATTTATATTCTGAAATACCTCATAAACTTTTTCTGATATTAAATTACAAAGCTCATCTAATTTTTTTTCCATATCCTCATGTTTTGATAAAAGTTCAAACTTCACTAACCAAGTTGGATTATATTCATCATCTACATCCTCTATAATATATCCTCTTTTTGTAAAGCTTTCATAATCAAAATAATCGAATACAGCTGTATATTCCCATTCCTCTACATCTTTTTTTGTATCGAAAAATACATTTACCTTTTCACCGTCATAGTACATTTTTGTTATATATTCTGCACCCTCATTAACTTTATAGCTGCCAAGTTCTCTGGTGAAGAACTTATTATCTTTGTCTTTTTCCATTAAAACTAAAGATGAAAAATTCATTTTATCCTTCCTTTCAGCATTACTGCTTTATCTTTTACAAAAATACATTTAGATATTCTATTTACAAATATATCCAAATATACTATAATTTATTTGCATTGTATACCATTTATTTTTTATCAATTCAATATCATTAAGAAAATAAATTAATGTTAATACTTAAAGCTTTACATTTAGCCAATTATGCAACAATCTTTAATAACTATACTATAGATCAGGAGGAACTTGTTATGAGTAAAAAATCCAAAGTAAAGAAAGTATATGTAGTTACAGCCGTCTTCTTAATCATTATTGTAATTTTAATAAAAGGCAGTATCAATAATAATAACAACAGAGATATAAATTTTGTTGCAAAACAGTACTTAACCACAGGTTTTTTTAATAAATATAAGCTGTATAATGTAGATCATTCTTATATAACCTTTTCCGGCTCAAATGATGCCATTTTAAATGTAAGGGGTATGGAAGCCAAAGTTCCACACACTACAGTAAGTTACAGTTTAAAAATGTCAAAGGATACCAGCGGAATCTGGCACGTAAAAAAAATATCTCCTCTATCTGACCTTCAATATTTAAATGAAAACAATTGAAGCAAGTTCTTAATTCAGGTGGGGATTCTTTTACCCCATCTGAATTTT
>NZ_JBDNRK010000115.1:0-3113 GCF_047718555.1 Clostridium sp.
TTGCAGTTCTAAAATTCAGATGGGGTAAAAGAATCCCCACCTGAATTAAGAACTTTCTTCAATATAAGGGACACTTATGGAGAGGTGTCCCTTTTAACCATTTTTTAAGCATTAAGAAAATTAACGGTTGGAGGCAGCAGTTTACTTACACTCTGGAGCAGACTCTGGTCTACAAGTAGGATGAGGTCTCTCTCCTGGCAAATCAGTTTGGATAAATATTAATTGGCCTCCAGGATATACACCATTATTGGTAACTTTGTAATCATCGTGGTTATGGGCAATATAAAACTGTGGAAAGAAGAAATTATCTGATTCACCATAATTGTGCACATCAAAGTTTCCTGGGAACGGACACAACGTGGTACCGCCTGCTTCTGGACTATTAGCCCATAAAGTAGTTGAATCTCCGAAACCTGGCATAAAGGTACCTGCTTTAATAGATTCTGTAGTTGCATCAGCAACTTGATTCATTAATGATGGAAAGCCACCTTTGCCGCAGAAAATATAATCAGCATAAAGTGGTCGTTTATCTTCAGCAATAAAGAGGATGTCATAGCTTTCTCCGGAACCAACCAATTGGGTAAAGCCCATTTCTCCCTGTGGCTGAGGATGCGCATCTTTATTAACTATTCTTCCATGCCAACCATGAGTATGCCATGGAACTGGTTGATAACCCATATTAATGAGGCGGAGCAGGAATCTTTGTCCATCTTTAATGTGAACATAAGAATCATATCCTGCAGGGATCTCATAAGCACCGCCACCTACAGGAACACCAGCAGGTAAAAGTGTGTCAGGGAAGGCACGTCCATTTACCAGCCACCAATCAGGTTTAAAATCTACTGGGTTAAATGCGCCAGCCTGTTTTTGAACATCATCGTGCCATGCGGAGTCGATATCAGATAAGAGTATCACATATTCTTTATCGAAAAAGCTGGAACACTTAGAGTTTGCAAAGTTCCTATTGGTGATTCCCTTTGAATTAATACAGTAGGATACATCTCTAGCTGAAGGATATACAATTAGACCTCCATACATTCCCATCTGAACATGTTCCGCAGCTTCCTGGTGACAGTGATAGAAATAACTTCCTGGCATTTCAGGTTTAAAATAATAAGTTACACTTATTGAAGGGGCGCCTATAGGAGTTACTGGTACTCCAAAGGAAGTTTCAGGAACACCATCAATCTGTGTTGCTACGTGCCCACCGTGGATATGAATAGTATGAACGTCTAAAATTGGTACATCAGCTCTTAACAAACCTAGGTTGGTTAGTGTTATAAATAGTTCATCATCTGTGTCCATTTTTATTAATGGCGATGGAATTACAGCTGTTCCTCTTAGGTTGTCCCGTGCTGTTATATTTTCAGGATCTAAGCTTGGGTCACAAATTTTGCACCTGCCTGTAGATTTATCTTGTACTTTCCATAAACCTCCTACAAAACCAAAAACGTATATTTCTTTACGATCTAAGCATCCCGTGGGGTCTGTTGGAAGGTGAATAAAACCATCAGTAGCATATAGGCTATAAAAAAGTCTTTTTCCCATAATATTTTTTTCCTCCTAAAGTTTCTTGTTTATATTCTTCTAGCTAATATAAAATATGTAGTCTTAGGACAAGTAGTTACAGAACATTTTTATAAATTTCATATAAATATTTTTTAAATAAAATTTCTTAATAAATTTTCCTGATGAAAATAAAGACATAAAACAATATTAAAATATGTTATAATTTTCATTAAAACCATTTCTATTTATAATGAGTGGTGTTATGATTGTTGCAGGAATACTTATGATAATTTCTGCTAAGAAAATTGAAAGTAAATAGGGTATAATTATAGGGGGAGCCTATTATGACGATTTATATTGCATTACTACGGGGTATTAACGTAGGTGGAAAGAATATTATTAAGATGGCAAATCTGAGACAAGCGCTTGAATCCATTGGACTTTGCGGAGTTAAAACATATATTCAAAGTGGTAATGTCTTATTTAAGTCAAATGAAGAGGAAGAAATACTGAGCAAGAAGATTGAGAATCAGATTGAGGCAGTTTTTGGATTTTCAGTTACAGTTATTTTGAGAACGGCTCAGGAGTTAGAAATGATTATTGAAAATTGTCCATTTTCTAAGGAAGCAATATTAGAAGCAGAGACATTATCAAAAGTTGAGAGTTTATATGTTTCTCTACTGACTCATGCTCCTTCAGAAGAAAAGGTTGAATGTTTGAATTCCTATAGAAATGAAAATGATGCTTGCATAATTAAAGAGCGGGAGGTATTTCTTTTATTTCACAATAGTATTCGAAACTCTAAGCTTGCCAATAATCTTCACAGATTAGATGTGCCTTATACTGTCCGCAATTGGAAAACAATAAATAAGCTGGTGTTATTGGCAAGAGATATGGAAAAGTAGTTTGAAAAATAATTATAGTTATGCAGCTGCAATCTGTTAGCTTTGATTGAGATATTAAATAACCATTTTCAAGTATTGAGTTTACTTCATCTGGAGTTTTATTCTATATATTTAGAAGTGCATACTCTTATAATATCATCTCTTTTATATCGTCCTTCATAGGTCCACATATTTTTACACAGCTTGTTTACAGCATTATTTCCTATTTTCAATATATCCCTTATTTCTCTAAGTGTATAGGTATCTTTGGTAAACAATTTTTCTAATTGCAATTTGAAAGCAGCCTTTAACTTTTCATCTAATTCTACATTAAAATGAACGCCTTCTTTAGGATCCCTATGGTGCTTTGGACATAGATAAATGTGATTATAGGGGCATTTTTCTAAAGGCTTTATCTGACTTTTAAACATTATATGATGATCTTCCACAGCATGGCTGCTTCCACATATTGCACAAAAATGCATTTCTGAACTCATTTGATCATTCCTTACTAAAGATAAATGTATTTATTATTATAATATTTATTATTATAATATTTAATATTACAAAATTGTCATCATTTTTTCCAGTGGTTATTTTAACCTGACTAACTTGGCGTAAGTCTCCCACGCACTCTGTGAAAGCGATTCACACAAAATCAAAAAAAAGATTTTGGTTCTCTGCTTGCACACAGCGAAAGCGATTCACACAAAATCAAAG
>NZ_JBDNRK010000116.1:0-3053 GCF_047718555.1 Clostridium sp.
CCAAAATCTTGGATTTTGTGTGAATCGCTTTCACAGAGTGCGTGGGAGACTTACGGCAAGTTAGTCAGGTTAAATTTCATTATGAAATTTTTTAGAGTGAAAGTAGTGCTATGAATAATTTTACATGAATTACTTGCTGAAGGTATGGTAAGCCAAAGGGGAGAGATAAATATGATAAGTGTTTTTGATCCAAATAATATACATCTAACAAAGTACCTGTTCTTTACAGGGAAAGGTGGAGTAGGAAAAACATCTACAGCTTGCGGAGTTGCAGTAAATTTAGCAGATCAGGGTAAGAAAATTATGCTTATCAGCACAGACCCTGCCTCAAATTTACAGGATGTATTCAGCACTGAGTTAGATAACAAAGGAGTTGCTATTAAGGAAGTCCCAAACCTAATAGTGGCTAATTTTGACCCGGAAGAAGCAGCAAGAGAATACAAGGAGAGTGTTGTTGGACCATATAAAGGAAAGCTTCCAGATGCAGTAATAAAGAATATGGAAGAACAGCTCTCAGGTTCTTGCACAGTAGAAATCTCAGCCTTTAATGAATTCTCAAATTTTATAACAGATGGAAAAGCAGAAAAGGAATTTGATCATATTATATTTGACACTGCTCCCACAGGACACACCTTAAGAATGCTGCAGCTTCCATCTGCCTGGAGTGATTTTATAAGTGAAAGCACTCATGGAGCCTCCTGTTTAGGGCAGCTATCAGGTCTTGAAGGTAAAAAAGAGGTTTATAAAAAGGCAGTGAAAACTTTATCGGATAGAGAAAAAACTACTCTTATACTTGTAGCACGTCCGGAAAATGTACCTTTGCAGGAAGCTGAAAGAGCATCAAAAGAGTTGCAGGACATAGGTATAAGCAATCAAATACTGGTTATAAATGGAGTTTTAGAAAATTATGATGATAGCCTTTCAGAGGAACTTTATGAAAAACAACATAAGGCTTTAAAGGGCATATCAGAACATTTAAAGTCTTTAGAAAAATATGAAATTCCTTTAAGAGCCTATAATGTAACCGGAATTGATAATATAAGAGCTTTTTTAAAGGAAGATAGGGTTGAATATACTGATAAAGGTTTAGATGTTAAGAAAGTTTTTAGATTAAAGGAAGTTATTGAAGACTTATATAATACCAATAAAAAAGTGATTTTCACCATGGGAAAAGGTGGTGTTGGTAAAACTACTATAGCAGCAGCTATTGCAATAGGTATTGCAAAGAGGGGAAAAAAGGTACATTTAACTACTACAGATCCGGCAGCACACTTAAAATTTGTTTTAGATGATAGTTATGGTATAACTTTAAGCCATGTGGATGAAAAAAAAGAACTGGAAAAATATAAAAAGGAAGTTTTGGCAAAAGCAAAGGAAACCATGAGTGAAGAAGATATAGCTTATATAGAGGAAGATTTAAGATCTCCTTGTACTCAAGAAATTGCTGTATTTAGAGCCTTTGCAGAAATAGTTGAAAGATCTAAAAATGAAGTAGTAGTTATTGATACTGCCCCAACTGGTCATACACTGTTGTTATTAGATTCCACTGAAAGCTATAACAAAGAGATACAGCGTTCTCAGGGTGATATACCAGAAGCAGTTAAAGACCTATTGCCAAAGCTTAGAGATTCTAAAGAAACAGAGGTTGTTATTGTAACTTTAGCTGAAACCACACCTGTATATGAAGCAGCTAGATTAGAAGCAGATTTAAAAAGAGCAGGAATCAGCAGCAAATGGTGGGTTATAAATTCAAGCTTTTGGGCAGCTGATACCGAGAATGAAATACTTAAGGCTAAAGCAAGTAACGAAATAACTTGGATAAATAAGGTGAATGAAATTTCTAAGGGTAATTTTGCAGTGGTTAAATGGAAAGCTAAAGAAGTAAAAGGTAAAGAGTTATTAGAATTAATTAACTAAAGCCATAAAGTCACTACAAAACTGAATTAAAAAGTTTTTGTAGTGACTTTAAGTTAATGTAGAAGTTGAGATTGTAAATGTTCCTTATGATTTTCAAATAGTTGCAGAGTCCATTGAAGAAAGTGGGCTGCCACAAAAATTTGCTGAAATGATTATAAATGGAAAAGATTAGAGTATTCTAGCTATAAACTGGATAAATTTATTGTTCATGTGGATGATATTTAAAAATTATTGTAAAAAGCAGTTGACAAATATAAACGTTTACATTATAATAAAAGCATAAAGAAGATTAAAAACTTCTTTATAGCAACCCTAACTCATAAAGAAAACTAAAAAGTAATAAGATAATTTAAAGAGTTAGTAAATCTAAAAGCACTTAATAGTAGGAAGCTTATAAGTAAAACAAAAGTAGATATGATTAAATATCTATAGATGTAAACTGTGAGAAGATTACTGGAAAATGCTATGAACGTTTGATTTAAGAGAATGTTCAGAAAAACTAGAAAAACATTTAGCAATGTTTGACTATAGTAAATGCAGAAGTCAGATATAGAGAATCTGATTGAGGAATCTAAAAGTAAATACTTAATAAAAGATGTAAAGGATATTTTAGTATAATACAATAAAATAGAAACGCTGATAATAATCTTATCAGAAGATTCTATTGAAAGGTAGAATATGAAACAGCCCAGCATAATATTAGTTATTTATTTAAGATACCTTAATGCAGGAGTATAGAATAATATTTATAAATGTTAAAGAAAACAGGTAAATATAATTGTAAAGATATATGTATAGATTAGTACACTATATTAACTTAATTATTTTATTAATCAATATATAATATATCGAAGAAGATTGTATTTAAAGAAAGTAAAAATAGTAAATTTTTATAGTGTAATGCACATTATAAAAAAATAACTAAAAAAGGGTGATGGATATTCAAATAGAATCAGATTGTTCAAATGAGTTAGGAGTTGCTTAACCACCAATTAGTTTATATATATAGCTAATTGGTGGTTTTATTTTTAAATGTAAAAAATCATTTAATTAGTAATATAGTGAAACTAGTTTCAAACTAAAACTAAAAAATTTGTAAGCCTTGATAATACTATATTTGTATCTATTAATTTTAA
>NZ_JBDNRK010000117.1:0-2904 GCF_047718555.1 Clostridium sp.
CATCTGAATTTTAGAACTGCAAATGCATGGCTTACTTGGCGTTGTACTCCCACTTGAAGAAGTGGGAGACTTACGCCAAGTTAGTCAGGTTAAAGAGTATTAGAGTGGGGTAGTCATCAGATAAATAAAAATAGTCCCCCCTAGGAGGTAACTGGCACTTATCTCCTAGGGGGGACTATTTTTTTAGTAAAGGCTTGTCTTAAATATCTAGTATTTTTTATTTACTCTTATACCCTAGATTATATAGATGTTCTATGTAATCCGGATCATAAAAATGTTCTAGTTCCAATCTTTGATTTACTCTTTTCATGATTTCTAAAACTTTATAAGATACTTGTACTTCATCTTCCAAATTCCAATAAAAACGACATAGTTCTTCTAGCAGATTTACCATAATTTTAATCTTAGATAAATTATTTCTTATCCATTTATGTATTGGGTACACACAAAAATGTAAATAGCATGCATCTTCATTAGAATCAAGTACAAAGGTAACTTCGTTAGAATCAGTAAATATGCAGTTACAAGTGGGAATATCCTGCTTATTTTCATATTCAAATTGATCTGCCAATTTTGTAGAAACTAAGTATAATAGTTCTCCAATGTTTTCATCTATTTCAGTGGTTCCAAATAGCTTTATATTTGAAGCAATTCTCTCATCAACTTTAGCTGACAATTCTTTTAGTGCATTTTTTAATGTAGCCATATATTCCAAATCCTCCCTTTAGTGATTTATCACTATACCTATTTATCCGATGACTAGCCGCTGTAACACTCCACCTTCTAAAGGTGGAAAAGCAGAGAACCCAAATCTTGGATTTGGTGTGAATCGCTTTCTCTTTAGAGTATAACACCGGCACGTCCCTGGATAATTCATCTAAACTCAGTGGGAATACAAACTCCCACTGAGTAAGATTCATTGATATCTTACTAAATATTAAATCTTCATTTATATGCCTAGTTCTTATAAATGATTATACACGATATACTACATTTTGCAACATAAGTAAGTATATTATCATAAACATAATAGTACGTTTCATAACGTAAATAGACTTTTTGATATCATCTGGAGTCTTTGTTTGTGAATCGCTTTCACAAAGTGGGAAGGGATAGTCATTGGATAAACTCAAATAAGACATAGTAAGTAATTAGTAAATATAACTTATTACTTACTATGCCTAAAAACCCACAGCAACTAAAATGAGTTATTGGAGATTTGCATTTCCATCATAGCTTTTTTACCTTTATCTATAAAGGCACTGTTGACTTTATCAAAATTTTGATTTTGCTTTATTATGGACTGAAGCTCGCTGTTTTCTGATAAGAACTCTTTTTCCTGTAAGTTTGTATTATCAAGCCATGTCACATCCTGATCAGATGCAACACCATAGTCATTTAATATATACCAGGAACCATTTTTATTTACAAGAGATACAATTTCCACATCCGGTCTTGGATTTTGTATGTTCTGAAAATAAGTATTATAAGCACAAATCATCACTGCATAATTTCCCTGCTTTTTTATATTAAATAATTTTATTATTTCTATTTTATTCACATTAAAGGCATTCAGTTTCTTTTTAACAGAACCGACTTCTGACATCTGTGGATTTACAAAATATTTACTGAGAAATTGTGCATCTTTACTTACTTCACTGCTGTAATAACTTTTTACAGTTTCTTCTACAGTGCTTCTCTGAGAGTTCTCTGTTACTTTAGTATTTTGTATCTTCGTATTCTTTGGCGTTATCTTTGAATTTTCACTACAGCCAGTAAGTACCATTGCTGCTAACATTATAATTGACAAATTTTTGAAAATGGTTCTATTCACCCTGCATACCTTCTATCTTCAATTTTTAAGGGATTTATTTTACTAACAAATTGAATTCTACATCAAAAAAATCCCTATGTAAATAGCATAAATAAAGTTTTTTAAAGGAAATATTTTCACCAGAAATCATTTGCATTTTTTCATCAGTACGGAGTTTATTTCTCCACCTAAAATAATCACAATAGCAGTAATAAGAAGCCACAGCATCAGTATTATTATCGCGCCGATACTTCCATAGAATTTTGAATAATTTGCAAAATTATTTATGTAGAAGGAAAAGACTAGAGAAGATATTATCCAGCCTAAAGAGGCAAATAGAGCTCCAGGCATAACCTCTCTTAAACTATGTTTTTTACATGGAGCAAATTTATATACAGCATTAAATATACTTATCATAATTGCAATGCTCAATATGTATTTCATAAAATTCCATATAATTTTAAATTCCTTTGAGAGCCCAAACCATTTGATCAAAAAATTGCTGTTAGTCTCCCCAAATATAAGTAAAAACACAGAAAACATAATTATTATCACCATTCCAAAGGTAAAAGCCAGAGATATAAGTTGTACCTTTATTATGCTTCTGGACTCTTTTTCATTATAGGCCTTATTTAATCCCTTTATAACTGCATTGAAGCCAGATGAAGCAGACCATAGTGTAAGTATTATACTTATAGATAAAAGTCCTCCCTTTTTGCTGCTTACTACCTCAGAAATAGTTTTATCTGCTAAAGTATAAGCCTCTCTTGGAATTACATTTCTTAAATTATTCATAATATCACTTGTTTTTATATCACTATAACCTACTATAGTCATTAGAAATATTAAAAATGGGAAAAAAGCAAATAATAAACTATAGGCAAGCTGAGAAGACAGTGCCAGTATATCATCTGCCCATGCTTTTTTAATCATATTTATAAGTCCACATTTAAGTTTTTTTATAGAAAAAAGCATATAATCATCCTCACTCTATCAATTATTAGGCATATGAAAATAAATAATAGATCAAAGATGTGACGTATATTTTAAATTAAACAAGGAAACAGGTTCTGATGATAGTGGGCTATCAG
>NZ_JBDNRK010000118.1:0-2844 GCF_047718555.1 Clostridium sp.
TAAAATTCAGATGGGGTAAAAGAATCCCCACCTGAATTAAGAACTTGCTTCAAAATTAATATATAAAATAAATTTTGAACAAATAGTTAAATAAATTTCAGATAAATGGAAATTATATGTTGAAAAATAATATATGCTGTAATAACATAAAAGTATAACTATTTTAGAGGGGGACAAATAGACTATGAGTAAAATAAGAAAGGCAGTAATACCAGCAGCAGGCCTTGGAACAAGATTTTTACCAGCAACAAAAGCCCAACCAAAGGAAATGCTTCCAATAGTTGATAAGCCAACTATACAGTATATAATAGAAGAAGCAGTGGCCTCTGGTATAGAAGAAATTCTTATAATTACAGGAAGAAATAAAAGATCTATAGAGGATCATTTTGATAAATCTGTGGAACTGGAACTTGAATTAGAAACTCATAATAAATTAGAATTACTGAAGATAGTAAAGGATATAACTAATCTAGCTAATATCCATTTTATAAGGCAAAAAGAACCTAAAGGACTTGGGCACGCTATCCATTGTGCAAAAAGCTTTGTAGGTGAAGAGCCTTTTGCAGTAATGCTTGGGGATGATGTAGTAGACGCTAAAGAACCATGTTTAAAGCAGCTTATAAATTGTTACAACGAATACAAAACATCTATTTTAGGAGTTCAGCAGGTAGAAAAAGATCAGGTATCAAAATATGGTATAGTAAAAAATTTAGATATAGAAAGAGGCGTATATAAGGTAAAGGATCTGGTTGAAAAGCCAAGCGTAGAAGAAGCTCCTTCCAATATAGCAATCCTCGGAAGATATATACTAATGCCTGATATATTTGGAGTTTTGGAAAAAACTAAACCGGGAAAAGGTGATGAAATACAGCTGACAGATGCATTGAAGAATCTTCTTGGTCATCAGGCTATTTATGCCTATGAATTTAAGGGAAGAAGGTATGATGTAGGAGACAAATTTGGTTATTTACAAGCTACTGTGGAAATGGCATTAAAGAGGGAGGATTTGAGAGAACCTTTCATGAAATATTTAATAGATTTGTCTGAAAAAGAAGGCTGGAGAAAACAGGACAGTAAAGAATATGTTGAAATTGCAGTTGATAAGGGAAATAATAAAGCACTATGAATTTCATAGTGCTTTTAGAAAGTAAATTAAATGCAATGTGGAAGGGTATAGAGGTTTGTACTCATTTGGAAGCAGTGAAATTGTAATGAAAAATATATTTATTTGTTCTTATCACATTTATAGAGAATTATTGCAATAATAGCTAATGCAATAATAAATGAAACAATTACAATTGTTCCCATGACAAGATTTATATGACCACTACGTTTTATTGAATTCCAAAAATTATTTAACATTTATATTCATCACGACCTATTAATATTTTACATCGAATAAATATATTGTTTCCTATTTTTAATATTATAAACAATTTAGTTATAAATATAATTTTATATTTATAGATATTAAAGTTTTATAGTGTATAGATTAATAATACATTTTAATTGAAAATAATTCCCCCATCCATACAAATGGCTTGCCCTGTCATATAATCTGAATTTGGTGAAGCTAAAAATGATACTAAATTTCCAATATCTGCTGGTTCTTCACTGCGCCCTAATGCAATGCCTTCAACAGCTTTTTTAAAGGCATCACCTTTTTTACCACCCTGATACTTAACTATGGCTTCGTCAATGCGTGTCCACATGTCAGTTGCAACGATTCCAGGACAATATGCATTTACTGTAATATTATCTTTTGCTAATTCCTTAGCAGCAGCTTGGGTAAAACCTCGAACACTGAATTTTGTAGCGGAATATAAACCCATCATTGGAAAACTTTCATGTCCAGCTATACTGCATGCATTTATAATTTTACCACTTTTTTGTTTTTTCATTTGTTCAGCTGCTGCCTGAATTCCGTAAACAACTCCAAAAACATTGATTTTAAATAAAAATTCCAGGTTTTCAGGAGTGATTCCCAATACTGGACCAACATGTTCTACTCCTGCGTTATTAATAAAAACGTCTAAACTTCCAAAGGTATTTACAGCTTCTGAAACTAGTGATTTTTGATCTTGTGGATTAGTTACATCTCCAACAAATGAAGAAACTTGATAGCCAGAATTTTTAAATTCTGTAACAGTTTCATTCAAAACATTTTCATTCAAGTCGCTTAGGACAATAGCAAATCCATCATCAGCTAATCGTTTTGCAATACCTTTACCAATACCTTGTCCAGCCCCTGTAATTGCGGCTACTTTGGTTTTTGACATAATGCACTTCCCCTTTCATAAATAAAAAATATTTTCCTTAAGTATTCCATATAAGATGTCTTACATATAAATTATATTATAATTAAATGTAATAATGAAATATTTTATATAAATTAATAAATATTTAATAATATAGAAATCATATCCAAATAGTGTGGAATATATAAAAAATTTTTTGGAGAGAATAATTTGTATTTTATTTGGTAATAATCTAATTAATAAAACTTTTTATTAAATTTCCTTATGAAGTTTTATTTACAAGTTTACTACCAAAGAAAAGGTACATTTTTAACAGATGTGCCTTTTCAATATTTGTATATATATTTAAATAACAATGTTCTTAAAGCAATTTGTGTAATTAATTTTATTTTTCATATTTACAAATAATTAATTGCATTAGCAGAATAAATATGGTAATATATGTATGAAATATAATCAACCTATTTGTGGGTAGTTCGTAACGACTACCTATTTTTTTTTGGAAAATAAGAAATATATTTATGTTTTAGCTAAGGCATATTCAAATAAATAACTAGTCAGTATGCTAGCCTATTTTGAATCCTAC
>NZ_JBDNRK010000119.1:0-2818 GCF_047718555.1 Clostridium sp.
GTTGAACTCCCACTTGAAGAAGTGGGAGACTTACGCCAAGTTAGTCAGGTTAAATATACTTTTTGTGAGATAATCATACATTAATATATATTCCAATATTTACCTATATTTCTTTACTAGTCTATCTAATTCAATTATATGCATAAAAGAGGATTTTTGTATTTTATATAGAATATATAATAAATAAGATTCTATAGACTGAAATAAAAATAACCATATTAAGACAAGTAATCTTTAATTTCACGGAGGTATTAACTATTTTGGGCTTTCTCAAGTATAAATACATAAACCACTGCATTTTTCTAATAGTTCTTATTGTCTTTGTTAATTTATTTCAAAATATTGTTTATGCTGCAAGTGAAACCGAAAAAAACATACTCATTATAAGTTCAGATGAAAACTATGGTAATTTCATTGATGGAAATAAATCAATGTCCTGGGATAATTCAATATTATCTTCTATAGATTCAGTTTTTATAAATAGCAAACAAAATATAAATGTGAACCTCCAATACCTTGACTTTAATAATGTCTCTCAAGATACATACTTTCAGGAAATTTATAATTTATACAAAACCAAATATAAAAATACTAAATTTGATGCTGTAATTACTATAGATGATTTAAATGATAGTGCCTTTAAATTTATGCTTAAATATAGCAATGAATTATTTCCCAATACCCCTATTATATTTTCGGGAGTATCTTCTTTTGATAAGTCTTTGCTTAATACCCATCCACTCTTTACAGGAATAGCAAAGAATCCTGATGTAAAAAGTACTATTGACGTTGCTTTAAAACTTCACCCAAAAGCTAAACAGGTATTTGTAATTACAGATAAAAGTGCATATGGGGTTTCCAATAAAAATATTATTAAAAGTTTTATGCCCTTATATAAAGATAAAGTTAAATTTTTATTTTCTGAGGAAGGCGATATAAATAAACTAAAAAAAGAGATAGATGGCTTGCCAGAAGATACGGTTATTTATTTGAATGCAAGTTTTAAAGATAGTAATAATAAAATAATTCCATATACAACAGCTGCGGATATACTCTTTAAAGATTCTAATATACCTATGTACAGCAGAGAAGGCCTATCCATAAACAAACAAAGTGTAGGTGGAATGATGACATATGGTGATAGTTATGGAAATAGTATAGGTAAACTGGCTTTAAGAATATTACAGGGAGAAAAGCCTTCCAATATACCTGTTACGGAAGACACCTCACATAATTATGAATTCAATTACACACAGCTAAAAAAATTTCACATTGACATAAACTCTTTACCTAAGGGATCAAAAATAGTCAATGAGCCCATGGGATATTTTGATATATATAAATCTATGATTATACGTATTTTTATTCTTATTGTCATATTTGTAGTTGTTTTAGAAGCATTTTTTATAATTTTTAATAGATCCAAGTGTAAACTTGCTGAAAGATTACTGGCGGATCACGAAAGTTTACTGAAGACATTGATAAACTCTACTCCTGATTTAATTTATTTTAAAAATGAAAAGGATGAATTTCTTGAAATAAATGATGCAACCTTGAAACTGCTGAACATTACAAGAAAAGATTATAAAAATATCAATATGAACAAACTAAATAATATATCAATTTTTACTAAAGAGGTGCTTGATAAATTTAAAAGAAATGATAAAAAAGCCTGGAAATTGGGTACTATGTATAGAATGGAAGAATTGATGCTGGATCAAGTTGATAACGTAAATAAAATTTACGATACATTGAGAATTCCTTTATTCAATGAAGATAAAAGTCCTAAGGGATTAATTTTACTAGGTCGTGATATAACACAGCATAAACAAAATGAGAGAAATGAAAAATTTATCAGGGAGTTAAGATACTATGATGAATTAAAAACCAACTTTTTTTCTAATATCTCTCATGAACTTAAAACTCCATTAAATTTAATTTTTAGTGCTCTTCAAATCATAGAACTTAGGAATAGACGTACTATTGAAGATAAAGATTTAGAAAAATACACAGCTGTAATGCGACAAAACTGCTATAGATTACTTAGAATTATTGATAACCTTATTGACATAACAAAAATTAATTCAGGTAGTTTTTTTACACACTTTGAAAATAACGATATAGTATTTATAATAGAAAATATTGTAACATCTATTGTAGACTATGTAGAGAATAAGGGTATAAATATTACCTTTGATACAGAAATTGAAGAAAAAGTTATGGCCTTTGATCTAGATGCCATGGAAAGAATAATATTGAATCTGTTATCTAATGCAATAAAATTTACACCTAATGGGGGAAGTATAGAAGTTAATATATATGATAAGAAAGATAATATAGTTATTTCTGTAAAGGATACAGGCATAGGAATACCCAAGGATAAACAAGCTTCAATATTCAAAAAGTTTATTCAAGTGGACAAGTCTTTATCCAGAAGCAGAGAAGGCAGCGGCATAGGGCTTTCCTTAGTAAAGGAACTAGTGGTTTTACACAATGGAACTATTGAATTAGAAAGTGCTCCAAACCAAGGAAGTGAATTTAAAATAACTCTTCCAGTAAAACTAGTAAAAGAAGATAAAAACATCAGAAATGATACAAGCATTAAATATAATAACAAAATAAAAAGAATTAAAATAGAATTTTCCGATATATATGATTACTAAAATCAACTGGACTATACATAGCTCATCATCTGACATCCCTAGGTTAATTTACTTGGCGTACAGTCAGACACCTTTGCAGCTAACTTATATTTCTGATTTTTACTTAGGCATATTCAAATAAATAACTAGTCAGTATGCTAGCCTATTTTGAATCC
>NZ_JBDNRK010000120.1:0-2599 GCF_047718555.1 Clostridium sp.
TTTACTCATAAATTATTTTTTTAATTTATATTGACTTTTACTAGCTGGTCTTAAAATTTTTAAGTGTTAACTTTATAGTATCATTTACTACACTACATTTCAAATTTGTGCGTACTTTAAATGTATTATTCTTAGTGTTATGCTTTTAAACAGAATAGAAAAGATCACTAAATAAGGAAAGGATGTTTTAAATGATAATTGATAGTCATGCTCATGTAATATTACCAACAGAAAAACAAATATTAATAATGGAGGAAGCTGGAGTAGATAAAACTATACTGTTTTCTACAACACCACATCCTGAAAAAGCTAATGATTTAAAATCATTAGAAAAAGAATTATTTATATTAAACAATATATTAGCAAGTAGTGTTTCATTAAATGAAAGAATTAAAAACATTAAGAGCACTACAGCAATATTAAAAGAAGTTATAGATAGAAATCCATCAAAATTTATAGGCTTTGGACTGGTACCATTATCTTTAAACTATAGTGAAACAGCCGATTGGATAAATAATAATATAGTTAAAAACAATTTTTATGGTTTAGGAGAATTTTCACCAACATCTGGTCAAGTAAAATATCTAGAAATAATTTTTCAAGCTTCAAACGAGCTAGGACATTTACCAATATGGGTTCATACTTTTTATCCTTTAAATTTTGATGATATTAAAGAACTTATACAACTAGCTAAGAAATATCCCAAAGTTCCATTAATACTAGGGCATATGGGAGGTATACACTGGATTGATGTAATAAAATTTGCTAAAGAAAATAATAACATTTATTTAGATTTATCAGCTGTGTATACAATTTTAGCCCCTACAATAGCAATTAAAGAATTACCTGAACGTACACTATTTAGCTCAGATGCTCCTTATGGCAATCCTCAACTGTTTAGAAAAATGATTGAAATGATTAGTCCAAATAGAAAAGTATCAGAACAAGTACTAGGTGGAAATATACTAAAATTATTAAAATTATAATATGTTATAGTCCTTATGAAATATCACTGCAGCTTATTTATATATAATTTCTAAAAAATAAAATTACTAATCTTCTGTATCAGGAACAATATGACGATATGGTACAGGAGATTTAAGTACTACAGATGTGTTAACATTACCATAGGGCAATAACCTATCTATAAGTAAACTCATACTCTCCATATTATTTACAGCAGCTTTAATAAAATAATTAATATGTCCAGTTACTCTATGGCACTCTAAAATATCTTGATCTTCTTTAATCATATCCTCAAATACTTCCGGAGATACTTTTAAAGAACTTAATTCAATAAATAGTATAGTATTTCTACCGATTGCCTTTAAAGATATTCTCGTAGTAAATTCTTCAATTATACCCCGCTCCTGCAACTTTACAATTCTTTCAGCAACACTTGGCCTGCTAAGTGCTAATTTCTTTGATAGCTCACTTATGGTTATTCGTGAATTTTCTTGTAAAATTTTAATCAAACTAGTATCTAACTTATCCATTTAACTCTCTCTTTCAAAATGAAGTAATTTAAAGCCATATTTATTCAAAATATAGCTATATATAATATAATTCATTCATTATTTAATATAAATTAATTTATAAATATTATATCATTAATTTATCCAATAGTATTGATAATACAAATAATATAAATCATAATTCTGTAGTTACCAATGTTTCTTCATATTTGTCTACATATACGTGAGTAAATAAATTGTGTTATCAACATTAAATATTATACTAAAGGGAGATGATTTTAAGTGAGTGCGATAATTAGTTCTCCTATTTTTTCTGTTATGATTTCATTAATAGCTTTTGAAATAGGCTGTATTATATACAAGAACACTAAGTTTCCATTATTTAATCCTATAATTATTGCCATAGTATTGGTAATAATTATAATCAAATTGCTAAATATAAGTGTTGATACATATAATAAGGGTGGAGATTTAATTAGCTTCTTTTTGACTCCGGCTACAGTTATATTAGCTGTACCGTTATATAAAAAATTGCAACTTCTAAAGAAAAATTTAGTTCCAATAATAGTAGGAATAGTAGCAGGATCTTTAAGTGGAATGTGCAGTATAATAATATTATGTCACCTATTCCTTGTTCCAAAACAATTAACTCTATCCATGATACCAAAATCTGTTACAGTACCAATAGCTGTAGATGTTTCAAATCAAATCGGAGGAATCTCTGCAATAACAATTGTTGCCATTATAGTCAGTGGAACTATTGGCATTGTGGTATATCCACTAGTATTTAAGATTTTAAAGATTAAAGATCCTATAGCAAAGGGAGTTGCTCTTGGTACAACCGCAAATGCAGTTGGGACATCAAAAGCCATAGAAATGGGTGAAGTAGAAGGTGCTATGAGTGGTTTATCTATCGGTCTTGCAGGCATATTTATTGTAATATTTGCACCTATAGTAACAAAAGTATTTAGTGTTTTCATAAAATAAATTCCAATAGATAATTATATCTTAAAACTATATGTTTATAATAATGTCTTTATCTCCAATGTTAAACCATTAATTTTCAACTCAAAAAATCAAACCACCAATTAGCTATATATTATATATAAACTAATTGGTGGTTA
>NZ_JBDNRK010000121.1:0-2488 GCF_047718555.1 Clostridium sp.
ATATATTATATATTGATTAATAAAATAATTAGGTTAATATAGTGAACTAATCTATATATATATCTTTACAATTATATTTACTTTTTTCTTAGACATTTGTAACATTATCCTATAGTCTAACATTACTAAATGTCTTTTTAGCTTTCTGAACATTCTCTTAAATCAAGCGTTCATCACATCTATTAGTATTATTCTTACAGTTTACATCTGTAAATATTTAATCATATCTACCTTTACTACTTATAAGCTTTCTACTATTAAATGCTTTTAAATCTACTAAATCTTTAATACTATCTTCATTACTTTCTTTAGTTATATTCATGAGTTAGGGTTGCTATAAAGAAGTTTTTTATATCTTCTTTATGTCTTTATTATAATGTAAACGTTTATACTTGTCAATTACTTTTTTATATTTTTTTGTTTTTCTTTTTCTATGGATATCTACCATAGTTCTCTCTCTTTATAATCTATTTAAACTTAGTAATAATTCAAACCAACTAAATAAAATTTATTGATAATCATAAAAAAATAACACTCATCTAGTAAACATACAGAAGGTGTTATCAAAATTTCATAGACTTTAAGGTCTTGTATACTTTTTAATGGATTCATATTTAGATTTATTTTTTTCAGAAGGATCAATGTATTCAAAATCTCCATTAATATTTTTCCTTATACCCAATTTTTCATACTGATTATTCTTTACTTTATGCTTATTTACCAAAAATATCACCTCTAGCATAGTATGCAAAATAATTAATTGAATTATACCTGTTAAAATCCAATAACCTCCAAAGTAGAACTTATTAATTTCCTATATCTCAAAAGAGCGACTGGCCGCTACCAATCACTCTTAAATACTTATATCAAATTCACTTTTTCATCCCTGTATAAATAAGAATGGCATCTCTTAAAAATTCTGCTGAACCAGGTTGCTCTTTATCATAGTAGGCTGTAAATCTCTCATCATCTACATACATCTGAGCAAGACCTGCATGGGCTTCTTTATTGTAGCTTCCCCAAGCATAGCTTAGCCATTTACGATGTAGCTCTGCAGTTTTTTGTGCTAGCTCTCCCGCTGGATCACCTGTTGCAAATGCTTCCTTTAAAGTACTTATTATACTAGCACCAAGTTTTTCAAACTCGTTATATTGTTCCTTAGTCATATTTTTAAATGCATTATTTGAATCATCAACTTGCTTATCACCGTATTTTTTCCTAATCTCTTTACCATATTTTTTCTCATTGTCTTCAATCATTTTCTGTTTAAAACCTTCAAACTTTTCTTTATCAGCCATTGTAATATCCTCCTCCGACACTGCTATAGTTTTATCAATATTGGCAATTAACAGATTTAATTGCTTCCTTTTTGCCAGAAGTTTTTTTCGATGCTCCTTTAGCGCCTTAGTTGCATCAAAAGATGGTGAAGTTACGATATTTTTAATATCTGATAGACTTACTTCCAGCTCTCTATAAAAAAGTATCTGTTGCAGCCTATCCACTTCTTCTTTTCCATAAATACGATATCCTGAGGAATTGATTCTTGCCGGCTTAAGAATTCCAATTTCATCATAATATCGTAATGTCCTCGTGCTGACTCCAGCCATTTTACCAAGCTTTTGTACCGTGTACTCCATACTTTCATCTCCTGACAACATAAATATACACCTTCACGCAGCGTCAATGTCAACGGGTTTTTATTAAATTTTATGCTAAATCTTTATTTTGTATAGATAGTAAGATATGAAGAAAGATACTATCATTAATAATCTAATCTTTAGGCATAATTTGAAAATATTATACCATAGGATAAAGTATCGAAGATAATTGGGTAATGATACGAATGTAAAGTAAGCTGCCATATATTTTGGCAGCTAAAAAAATAATTGAATATATAATTAATCGGCACTTGTAAAACCGTATATATAATGAATATGACCATCTACAAATGTTACCTTAGTTTCAAAATAGTGATAATGAAGTCCATTTTCAAGATGAATTGCTGGACCTGTTTTAGTACAATATTCATGCTCATGATCTTCGTAGTAAGTGGTTATACCTTCCATATAGTGACAATGAGGTACTTCACTTTTAGCTTTACCAGTAACTCCACCATAATTATGAACATGTCCATCATTGTAGGTTGTTGAACCTGAGTAAGCATGGGAATGTTTTTCCATTGAAATTCCTCCTAATTATTTTCTCAGTACTTATATATGTTCATTTTAACCTAATGTGCGTAATTCTCCCACTCTCTATAGGTGGGAGATGGATAGCACTTGCTTACGGGCATAAATGTGATAAATTACATGAGGTTATATAAATGTGCTGTCAGTAGACTTGTAAAAAAGTGTTTACGAATAGAAAGAAGCAGTTATGGAAAGAATATTTCTAAAATGGAATTTACTGACTTACAACAACTATTAGTGAGACCATAGATGTAGTAAAAAATATATAGATAATAAAAGCATAGGTGAGGTGAGAAGGT
>NZ_JBDNRK010000122.1:0-2430 GCF_047718555.1 Clostridium sp.
AAAATTCAGATGGGGTAAAAGAATCCCCACCTGAATTAAGAACTTGCTTCAATAACTAAATTACAACCCATATAACCTATAAAATAATGCACATAAAAAAACTACATGTGATAATGGCAGCATCCGCATAAAGATGCTGCCATCACAATATGTAAAGATTTATATTAGAAGATCTGTTTATCTTCTCTCACTTCTTCGTATTTCAAATTCCTTTAGTGCTCTCTTTTGCTCTTCATTGAGTCCTTCTTGAATTCTCACGCCAGCGTCTTCTTCAAAACCATCTTGCTCTTCACCATCAAAACTATACATTTTTTTTAATAGACTCCACAATATTTCCATCTCTTCTGTGGAAAAATCTTTAAAAAGATCTGCAAAAAAGTTCAATGATTTTTCAGAACAATCTATAGCTGCCTGTTTTCCTGCCTCAGTAATTTTAACATTAACCGCCCGTTTATCCTGCTGACTTGGTACAGTGATGACATAGCCTTTATTTTCTATAATAGTTATCAGTTGTTTCACACTCTGCTTGGTGGTACCTAATTTTCTCGCAATATTATTCAGAGTAGTTTTATCTTCCGGTAAATGGGCAATTGCAATCATTGTCATAAGCTGTCTTGAGGTTAGATTCTCAAAATATTGATCACCTTTTACCTGAAGCTTATTGGCCAGAGAAAAAAGTGTAGCATAAGTTTGCTGCATTAAAAACAACTCTCTGTAAAGATCCATAAAAACTCCTCACCTTTCTTTTCTGACATTATATTGTCTAAAATAACAATAGCAGAGCATTTGACATTTATCAATATACTGTCTAATATTTTTTACAACTATGAAAAGTGGTGGAGATCACTTTTTTGAAGCAAAAGCTTAGTTAAATAAACTAGCTCATAAGGCTCTCGTTCACCATATCTTATTATTCTGCAGAGATTTATATATTTAATTATGCATTCAATTAAATAAAAACAATAAATCTAATTTATTATCTAGAACCAACTGCAATTGAGTATACTGAATTTGGTCTATTATTTATTTACTTTTGCTAAAACCACTTTGTTTCTTCCATTGCGTTTAGCTGTGTAGAGTGCTGAATCAGCATCCTCAAAAAGTTTATCCAAATCTGATGTAGTATCAGGATAGGTAGCTACACCTATTGATACTGTTATATTTATTTTTGTATTATCATTAAGGATAAATTTATAGTTTTCTATTGTACTTCTAAGTTTTTCAGCTATCTCAACTGCATGATTTGGAGAGCAATCCAATAACAAAACAGAAAATTCTTCTCCACCATTTCTTGAAACTATATCAAAGCTTCTACAGGTATCTATTAATACACTGCCCAATTGCTTTAAAATAATATCACCATTTTTATGACCATAGGTGTCATTGACTTTTTTAAAAAAATCAATATCTATAAAAAGAATAGACAGCCTCTCATTTTTTTCTTTTACATTAACAAGTATCTTGTTAAAAATAGTGTCAAAACATCTAACATTATTTAATCCAGTTAAAAAATCTTTTGAGTAACCTTCCTTTAATTGTTTGTATAGACTAGTTAATTCACTCAAATAAGCTGTATATTTATATACAACTATAGATACTAATATCATTATTATCCAGTATATTAATATAAGTTTTATTAATATCTCAGTATTTTTTATAATTATATTAAAGGATACTGTAACAATTATCAGATTGAATATAACAGAATAAATCCAAAGCTTTTTTTTAGTAGTCCTTAAGTTAGAAATCATACCACAGCCTATACCTTGAAGTAAAGCTGTAATAAACGCAGAAATTGAAGATTGATTTAACCCAAAATAAGAAACTCTAAAAATTCCAATTATTAAGCTTGATATAAATGAAGGAATTAAGCCTCCATAAATTGCAGTCAGTATTATAGGTATATTACGAAAGTCAACTATTATATTAGTGTTAATATGTAAACTGTAAAGCATTAATATTATTCCAAGCAGACTGCTTATTACACCTGTAGTTATTTTTAAACTTATAGGTGATTTATGACTTAAATTTTTATCTTTAAATAACTGATGTGATATACTGATAAATGTCACCAAAATACATGCATTTACAAATAAATCTCGTAACATATAATTTTCGCCTCTCAAATTATCATGTTAGACATATATATAGCTTTTTCTACATATTTCTACCCAATAATTATAGGATAAATAAATAAATTTATCAATTTAATTTTCTCTTAATGCTACTTAAAGATATCAGGTTTCAATTCCATCTCATGAAATTTAACTTAATGTGCGGAATTCTCCCACTCTCTATAGGTGGGAGATGGATAGCACTTGCTTACGGGCATAAATGTGATAAATTACATGAAGTTATATAAATGTGCTGTCAGTACACTTGTAAAAAAGTGTTTACGAATAGAAAGAAGCAGTTATGGAAAAAATATTT
>NZ_JBDNRK010000123.1:0-2391 GCF_047718555.1 Clostridium sp.
ATTTCAAAATACAGCTCACTTCCAGCAGTTTGTGGAAGAGTATGTCCACAAGAAAAACAATGTGAAGGAAGATGTGTTTTAGGAATAAAAGGTGACTCAGTATCTATTGGTAAACTTGAAAGATTTACAGCAGACTGGGCAGTATCACATAATGTTGATTTAAGTGCAACAGAACCTAAAAATGGAATTAAAGTTGCAGTTATAGGAAGTGGACCTGCAGGACTTACTTGTGCTGGAGATTTGGCTAAAAAAGGATATGAAGTAACTATATTTGAAGCACTTCATAAAGCAGGTGGAGTTTTAGAATATGGAATTCCAGAATTCAGACTTCCAAAAGAAAAAGTAGTTAAAAATGAAGTTGAAAACATCAAGAAACTTGGTGTTAAAATAGAAACTAATGTTATAGTTGGCAGAACTATAACTATAGATCAATTGTTTGAAGATGAAGGATTCAAAGCTGTATTTATAGGTTCAGGTGCAGGACTTCCAAGATTCATGGGAATACCAGGAGAAAATGCAAATGGAGTATGCTCAGCAAATGAATTTTTAACAAGAGTAAACTTAATGAAAGCAGCAGTAGAAGGATACGACACTCCAGTTAGATCTGGTAAAAAAGTTGCAGTAGTAGGTGGAGGAAATGTTGCTATGGATGCAGCAAGAACTGCCTTAAGACTTGGATCTGAAAGTCATATTGTTTATAGAAGAGGTGAATCAGAACTTCCAGCAAGAGTAGAAGAAGTACATCATGCTAAGGAAGAAGGAGTAATCTTTGATGTATTAACTAATCCAACAGAAATCTTAGTAGATGAAAATGGATGGGTTAAAGGAATGAAATGTGTAAGAATGGAACTTGGAGAACCAGATGCATCAGGAAGAAGAAGTCCAGTTGAAGTTCCAGGTTCAGAATTTGTTATGGATGTAGACACTGTAATAATGTCACTTGGAACATCACCAAATCCATTAATTTCATCAACAACTCAAGGATTAGAAATAAATAAGAGAAGATGTATTGTAGCTGAAGAAGAAACAGGTCTTACTACTAAAGAAGCAGTTTATGCTGGTGGGGATGCAGTTACAGGAGCAGCAACAGTAATACTTGCTATGGGTGCTGGTAAAAAGGCAGCAAAAGCTATAGATGAGTATTTACAAGGAAAATAAATATAAACATAAAATAAATATAATTTTTATGATCAAATCCTAAATTATAAAGCCTTGGCAATATTAAATGAATATTGTCAAGGTATTTTTATTCTTTAAGGGTTCATAATGAATGTGAATTAAAACCTATACTCATATAGAAGGAAGTTTTATAGTTAAGTAATTTATGCTAAAGGAGTATAATAGATATATATTTAGATATAGTAAGGAGATAAAAATGGAAAATATATTAGTTAAAGAATATTATGATTGGTTTAGCTCTTATGTAAAAAAGTTTTATGGGGAAGATAGCTTAATAAATCAGAATATTGAACTTAAGGAAATACATACGTTAAAAGTTGCAGAGCATGCTGTAAATATTGCAAAATCTTTAAATTTGACCCAAGAAGAAGTTGATACAGCAGAGATAATAGGATTATTTCATGATATAGGAAGGTTTGAACAATTCAAAAAATATAAGACATTTAGGGATGCTTTTTCAGAAAATCATGCTGCTTTAGGTGTTAAAATATTAGAAGAAAACGGAATATTAAAAAACTTAGATGATAGTAGAAGAAGGATTATTATTAAAGCTGTAAATCTTCATAATGAAAAAGATCTTCCAATGGATTTAAATAAGGAAGAATCATTGTTTTGCAAATTGATTAGAGATGCCGATAAACTTGATATTTTCAGAATCATTATGGGATATGAGAGAGAAAGAAAGAATCATCCTAATCCGGCGCTTGATAATTTACCTGTTACATCAGGCTACAATTCAGATTTTATTAAAGATATTCGTTCAAATAAAAAAATTAGTAATAATTCACTAAAAAATTATAATGATAGAAAAATATATGAATTAAGTTGGATAATTGATTTGAATTTTTCATTTTCTCTTAACTATATAAAGGAGAAGGAAGTTTTAAAAACATTAATTAGCTGTTTACCTAAAAATGAAGAGATTGATGATTTAGAAAGGTACCTTGATAAATATATAGAAAATTCCATAGTGAAATAATTTATCTGTAAAATGAACATTTTAATTGCTTTCTGTTTAATAATAATATTTAATTTATGGCTATACTAGCTAACCTGATTCTATTAACCAAATGCTAAATGCTATTATGTTTAATATATAAGTCCTGTCTCTAATCCACATCTGACGCTGCCGACGATAAGGCTCGTGTAGATCTCGGTGGTCGCCGGATCATTAAAAAAAACGGGGGGGGGGGGGGGGGGGGGGGGCGGGGG
>NZ_JBDNRK010000124.1:0-1937 GCF_047718555.1 Clostridium sp.
ATGCTTTTATTATCTATATATTTTTTACTACATCTATGTTCTCACTAATAGTTGTTGCTGTAAGTCAGTAAATTCCATTTTACAAATATTTTTTCCATAACTGCTTCTTTCTATTCGTAAACACTTTTTTACAAGTGTACTGACAGCACATTTATATAACTTCATGTAATTTATCACATTTATGCCCGTAAGCAAGTGCTATCCATCTCCCACCTATAGAGAGTGGGAGAATTCCGCACATTAGGTTAAAAATACATTGAATAGCTAATCTATAGTTTCATTATTTACTGTATATGAAAAAACTTGAATAAATATAATAATCTGCTTTTAATGATTGAGGTTGTTATATTTATATTCATTCATCTTCTTTCATAAGTGACCAAATTATTGATTAAAAAAGATTAATAAAATGAAAAAAGTCTATAGTTTCTCCACGTGTTTCGATTTTTCTATAAACAAAGAAATCGTTATCCAGGGATGTAGCAGCCGTTATCTCCCACTTTGATAGAAAAGCAGAGAACAAAAATCTTTGATTTTCTGTGAATCGCTTTCGCTGTGTGCAAGCAGAGAACAAAAATCTTTGATTTTGTGTGAATCGCTTTCACAGAGTGCGATGGGAGTATTACGGATGGTAGTCATCGGATAAACTTTCTAATTTTATAATTTAACTTTATGCTTTTCTAGAAATTTGTTATGAATAGTATAATAACCCATATTAACTATATAATATAAATTATAAATAATCAAACTTAATTATCAATGAATCGTACAAGTGGGAGTTCGTACTCCCACTTGTTTAGATGAATTATCCAGGGACGTGTGGCTGTTATCCCAATCTTTAGAAAAGTAGAGAGCCAAAATTTTTAATTTTGTGTGAATCGCTTTCACAGAGTGCGATGGAGTGTTACAGCGACTAGTCATCAGATAAATAAGTAGTAGCAATAAAAGAAAAATATGAATACTATAATATATAGATAATAATAAATATAATAATTAATTATATATTAATATAAATAGATTATATTGACAATGCATAGATAATCATCTATATTATACATAGATGATTATCTATGCAGGTGGTGATTGAATGAGATTAAATTATGCAGAAAACTCTAAAGTTATTAAAGCATTAGCTGATTCTAATAGATTACAAATAATTGATATACTGTCCTGTGGTGAAAAGTGTGCTTGCGATATGTTAGAATATTTTGACTTTACTCAGCCTACACTTTCTCATCATATGAAGGTTTTAATGGAATGTGGGATTGTTAATTGTAGAAAAGATGGTTTATGGAGTTATTATTCATTAAATATTGCTTACTGCAATAAATTAATGTTATTTCTTATGAATCTTATAACAGATACAGATGAATGTATCTGTAAAGATAAAACTAAATGTGAATGCAAATAAGGCATCTTTGACTTGTTATTTATTTTCAGATGCCTAAAAGACAAGGAGTGAATGATTATGAAAAAAATGATTATTTTTGAACCAGCTATGTGCTGTTCAACAGGTTTATGTGGACCAGGAGTTGATCCGGAATTATTAAGAGTATCTACAGTACTAAATACTTTAAATAAGAAAGGTATTGTAGTTGAAAGATACAATTTAACTAATAATCCTCAGGCTTTTGTTGATAACAAAATAATAAATGAAATATTAAATAGTGATGGAATGGAGGCACTACCTGTTACTATAGTTGAGAATAAGATTGTAAAAACAAAAGCATATCCAACTAATGTTGAATTTTGTGAATTTCTTGATATACCGCAAAATTATATTAGTACTGGACTTAAATTTAAGTCTAAAGGCTGCGGGTGTAAAGATGGGTGCTGTTAATTAAACTCTAATTCAGCAAGTAGTTCAGAGTAAATCATTGATATCAATTGAAGCAAGTTCTTAATTCAGGTGGGGATTCTTTTACCCCATCTGAATT
>NZ_JBDNRK010000125.1:0-1814 GCF_047718555.1 Clostridium sp.
ATGATTCAAAATATTCGTCGCATCTTTGACTTACTATTTATTTTCACATGCCTAAAAAGGCCAAATAAAGTTCACAAAAAAATTAAAATTAAGCATAGAAATATTCTATACTTAAAGTTATAATTTATAATAAGCTGCAATAGATGTTTCTAGAAGCTTTACGAAATATATTGTATGTATATAGGACTTAAAAAAATAAAAAGCATCTTAAAATAATAAATTGATTATTTTTAAAGGTGAATAATTATAAGATGGTGAAGTACTTGTTAATGAGCAAATTTAGTTTTATTTTTAAGATTATATTTATAGGAATTGTATACTTAATAGTTTTCTTTGCGCTTAGAATAATGTTTAAAGATACAAGAAAAAGCAGCAAGGAGCAGTTAGAAATGGATGATGAATCAGCTTTTGGCAGAGAAGAAACTATAAACTTTAGCAAAGAAGGAAATAAAGGCTTTAATGGAGAAAATACCACAATTTTTAGCAGAGAACATAATTTTTCAGAGATGGAGGATATTAATGTTTCAAAAGAAGATGATATTGATGCTCCAGAAGAAGATGATAGAGAAATAGTATATTCACCTCTCATTGATAGATTAATTAGAATATGGGAATACATAGAGAATATTTATACAAGGCAGATAAAAAGAAAAAAGATTTCTGAAGATACTAAAAGTATAAACAGAGAAAAAAAGAAATATTATAATAAAATAATATATACACCTATTGGAGGTAAAATTTATAATTCCTATTATAATTATGTTTTTATGAATCTGCTTTTAGTATTAATAATTACGCTGGTTCTTATTATACTTACTATTGTAGAGCTGAAATTTCCACTTAAACTTATAGTGATTATACCTGGAGCTGTATTTTTTCTTTACCTATGTAAATTATATAATTATCTGTCACCATTTATTTCTCGTACAAAGGTGCTTAAACGTCATTTAATTTATATAAATGAAGAGAATATTAATGATCCAATAGTTTCACCGGTGAAAGGTGTTGTTTCCTCGTTGAAAGAACATGAAAATAATATTGAAATAAAGACATTTTTTGGAGCTAGAATATTTATTTCTATAAAAAATATAAAGTCCATTGAAATGTTTGTAAAAGAGGGGGACAAGGTAAGTTTAGGCGAAAAATTATTTCAATTTACTGCAGAAGAAGAGAAAAATCCTGTTGTATTTTTCTATATTGGAAGTAACAGGATGCATAAAATAAAAACTATAAAGCAGCTAAATTGCGGTATAATTAGACAAAATAAACCTCTTTTTTTAGCAGAATGCAGCATTAATGAGGCTTCACCAATACTGAAAGATGGAGATATTATTTCACTTAGCTCTTATGTATATGGAGATAATGAATACAGCAGTAAAGTAGTAACTGTAAATACTGAGAGTGGCGGATGCTTAATGGCACATTCTGATTTTATGGATAATCGGGAAAGATTTTTAGTAGTTAGTGAAAATGATGGTACAGTATCATTGAAAGCCCTTGACAATAATAAATATGTAAGTGTTAATTTAAAAGAGGATGGTAAGCTTATAGCAGATAGTATTCATATTAACACCTGGGAAAAGTTCATTTTTATATGGCAAGAGCAAGGGGGCTATGCAATTGTAGCTTTAGCAAATAATAAAGTAGTTAGTTCTGATTTTAATGTTCAGGGATGTCTTATTGCCAATAGAGATTATATCAGTACTGCTGAAAGATTTTTCATATGGAAGCATTAATTTTGTATTACATCTTTCAGCACTTTTTAACCTGACTAACTTGGCGTAAGTCTCCCACGCACTCTGTGAAAGCGATTC
>NZ_JBDNRK010000126.1:0-1778 GCF_047718555.1 Clostridium sp.
CAAGTAAAAATAAAACTTTATTTAATGATATAAATACGATATTATAATTTGTATAGACAGTGAATTTTAATACATAATTATATTGGATATGAATTTATTGTATTATATTTTACATAAATGTTATACAATTAAATAAATATCCTTTATATAAATTTATTATTAGAATATTTACTTTATAAAATTAATTAATTAATTAAGGGGGGATTTTAATTGAAAGATGCATTACAGCTTTGGGTTGTTATAGCCATAACTTGTTTAATTATTGATTTTTTAACGGCTGGTTTTCTTTTTGTATGGTTTACCATTGGCGGCATTGGAGCTATAATAGCATTATCCTTAGGATATTCTTTCCCGGTACAAGTTGGTGTATTTGTAATATTAACTGGAGTGTCCTATGCTATAGGTTATCCTTTTGCAAAGAAATTTTTAAATAAGGATATACCTAAAACTCCAACCATGGAGGAAAACTTTATTGGCAGAGTTATTATAGCTGAAAAAGAAATTAAAGAAAAAGAAAGAATAAAACTTGATGGAATATACTGGACTGTTAAAAATGAAGGAGTATATTTATCCAAAGGTGAAAAATTTAAGATTATAGGTCTGGAAGGAAATAAACTTGTCATAAAAAAAGAAGAAAAAGGAGAGGATATTCAATGATTATTCCTGTATTAATTATTATTGTTATTATTGTTGCTATTTTATTAAGTTCTCTTAAAGTTGTTACTACTGGATACCTATTTGTAGTTGAGAGATTAGGACAGTATCATAGAACTCTTCAACCAGGTTGGAATTTTGTAATACCTTTTGTGGATTTTGTTAGAGGAAGAATTTCAACTAAACAGCAAATATTGGACATCGAACCTCAAAGTGTTATTACTAAGGACAATGTTAAAATCTCTATTGATAATGTTATCTTCTTTAAGGTTATGGAGGCAAAAGATGCTATCTATAATATTGAAAATTTTAGATCTGGTATAATATATTCTACTATTACAAACATGAGAAACATAGTGGGAGATATGACATTAGATGAAGTCTTATCTGGAAGAGATAGGATTAATTCTAAGCTGCTAGAAGTAGTAGATGAAATAACAGATGCCTATGGAATTAAAATACTTTCTGTAGAAATTAAAAATATTATTCCACCTACAGAAATACAACAGGCTATGGAAAAACAGATGAGAGCAGAAAGAGATAAAAGAGCAGTGATTCTTGAAGCAGAAGGTAAAAGACAAAGTTATATATCCATAGCAGAAGGAGAAAAACAGGCAAAAATTCTTCAGGCAGAAGCAGAGAAACAAGCTAATATAAGACGAGCAGAAGGACTTAAAGAAAGTCAAGAGTTAGAAGCTGATGGTAAAGGTAAGGCTATAGAAATAGTTGCAATAGCACAGGCAGAGGCTATATTAAAAGTTAACAAGGCAATATTGGAATCAGGTACTAATGAGACTGTAATAGCATTAAAACAGGTTGAAGCTTTACAGGAAATGGCTAAAAACCCTGCTAACAAACTTATACTTCCTAATGAGACGCTATCATCCCTTGGCAGTATAGCAGCGATAGGAGAATTATTAAAAAATAAATAGAATAGGAATAAAAAGTGTATATTTATTAGTAAGAATGTTGTACTAAAATGTTGAAAAGTTTTAGTACAACATTTTATTTTTATACTTTTACATAATATCTTAAAATGGCTATATGTAGATAGTGTTTTGTTTATTATTTGGATAAATAGAAAAAATTATAAATAATTTATTTACCATGAGAAATGTTTATAG
>NZ_JBDNRK010000127.1:0-1732 GCF_047718555.1 Clostridium sp.
GTGAATCGCTTTCACAGAGTGCGTGGGAGACTTACGCCAAGTTAGTCAGGTTAAACCTGTTTCCCAAGAAATTTACCCTTTAATTCCAGAATTCATAAAAATATTTATTATAAAGCTCTGGCAAATTATATATAGAACCATTGGAAGCAGAACTGTTAAGCAGGCTACTGCCATGGCTGCCCCCCAGTCATTTCCACCTTGAGAACTTATAAAAAACTGCAGTGCCAGTGGAAGTGTAAACTTATCCTTATTTTTTAATATAAGCATTGGCCAGAAATATTCATTCCAGGAATTTATGAAAAATATTATTCCCATAGACATTATTGAATTTCTTATGAGAGGAAATATTACCTTTGACAATATCTTTATCTCCGGAACTTTCTCTAGTTTAGCTACCTCAATAAAAGACTTTGGCACAGTTCTCATACTCTGTATCATTAAAAATATACCAAGAGCATCTGCCAATTGTGGTAAAACCACACCAATATTGCTATTTAAAAGTCCTATGTGGGACATTATTATATAATCTGGTATCATGGTAACGGTAAATGGTACAAACATAGTTAGTACTAAAACAGAATATAGAATATTTTTTCCTTTAAAACTTTTATACACAAACACGTAGGCTGCAAGAATAGCTGTAGCTGTTTTTGCTATAGTCACCACTGCTGCTATAATAAAGGTATTGCCTATGTAATTTAATATAGGCAGATTATCTACTATGTACTTGTAATTTTTTAGAGTAAGATTACCAAGTATCATATTAGGGGCAGATGTAAATACCTGATTCAAATCCTTAAAGGAAATAGATATCATGAAAAGCAGTGGAAATATTTCAAAGATAACTATTACCCATAAAAGCACATGCCATTTTATTTCTTTTCCATTAGTTTTCATAATATACTCCTCTCTCGGGTACCTTGAACTTTAAACGCATCAGTACAAAGAAAAATGCTGTAGCCACCACCGTCAAAGCTGAGGCTTGTCCTACTTGAGAGATGATTAATGCAGTAGACAGCAAAAATAATATAGTTAATTCATTCTTCTTTAATCTTTCTATCAAGTCAATTTTCTCCTTATAAAGCATTCTCTGTTTTATCAAATTGTTTGAACTATAATATTAGATTATAGTTGTAAATAATTAACTTTGTTTTATAAACTTGTTAAAAAACATTTACCTATGTTAATATCTAATGCACTTTTGTCCAATGATTAGGTGCTGTAATATACCTAGAGCAGCGGTATAACTTGGATGATTCATCTAAATGTAGTTGAAGCAAATTCTTAATCCAGGTGGGGATTCTTTTACCCCATCTGAATTTTAGAACTGCAAATGCATGGATTACTTGGCGTTGAACTCCCACTTGAAGAAAAGCAGAGAACCAAAATCTTGGATTTTGTGTGAATCGCTTTCGCTGTGTGCAAGCAGAGAACCAAAATCTTCGATTTTGTGTGAATCGCTTTCACAGAGTGCGTGGGAGACTTACGCCAAGTTAGTCAGTTTAAATAAGATTCACCTATAAATCATATAACTAAATAAATAATCGAAAGGAAAATTAATGTAGTTATTAAAAATATGTCTCTTAATGCATTAAACTGCCCCTATAAGGTAACACAGCTTCTTTTTTGTGTCTATCTTATAGGGGCAGTCCATTCATTTAATATTTTATATAAATTGAGTCTGTCAATAATTTCGTGTAAACTTCCATAAAAAATTTTAAACTAATATATT
>NZ_JBDNRK010000128.1:0-1281 GCF_047718555.1 Clostridium sp.
CCACAACGCCAAGTTAGTCAGGTTAAAATTGAAATATCATAGGGTTAGCTGCATAAAGTCGAATTTATAATGGAAGCAAGCTTTCCCATATTATCATCTATATAGAAGTGTCCTCCTTTGAAAAAGTATATATAACATGCTTTAGAAGTATGCTGTTTCCAAAAGGCAATGTGATTTATTTTTATGTCATCTCTATTTCCATTTAAAATGGTAATATTACAATTCAGTTTCGGATATTCATTCCTATAGGTATATAGTTCACAAATTTTAAAATCCTGTCTTAAAATCTTTAGAAAGACCTTACACATATGCTCATTATCCAGCACTTCCTTGGGAGTTCCTGAAAATTCTAACAATTTGTTTTTTAAATTCTCTTCTGACAATTTATGAATAGAATTATTTTCATATATAACATTAGGTGCTTTTCTTCCAGAAAAAAAGATATGTTCAGGTGGTCTATTTTTCAACTTCATAATATAATGTGTTAATTCATAGGCTATTAAACTGCCCATACTATGTCCGAAAAATGCATATTCTCTATCTAAATCTTTTTTTATAATATTGTAAATATCTTCTACAGCTTCACCAATATTATCATATGGTTCTTCTTTAAACCTCCTTCCTCTTCCAGCCAATTCTATTGGACAGATCTCAATAGATGAATCTATGTAATTTTGCCATTTTGAATAAGCAGCAGCTGATCCACCAGCGTGAGGTATACAGAACAATTTTATTTTATTCATACAGTCACCTTGCTTAAAACATGCAGAAAAATAATTAATTTCATTTGTCTTTAATATATTATTTTTACATGCCTAAATAAATTTCGATTTGCAATTTCTATTACTTATTTACTATTTATTAAGATTATATATAATTATTTACAAACTTACTAGTACATTTTAGTAAATTAATGTTATATTATGTTATTATCTTGTAATATTATATTAACTTTTATTAATTATATTTAATTTCTCATTAATGTTTTAGTATAAATATCGAAACTATATCAATATTCATATATTAATATTTATAAATTATTAAATATTTGCAAATAACTTATACATTTAATTTAAGTAAATATTATTGTAAACTTAAATTAAAAGATTTATTTTATTATTTTCAAAATTAGCTTCTTATAAAGCCTGAGATTCAATCACAGATGAAAATGCTAGGTATAATTTTATGGGCATTAATTTTCTGACTAACTTTTATAAATTATAAAAATTTGCAATTATTTATTATCAAAGGTTATTGATTTATATATTATAAGGTCTATAA